>JAJXUD010000084.1 GCA_021783235.1 Myxococcales bacterium
TCCGGCGTCGGGCTCGGGCCGGGACCTCGGCGCCGAGGCGCTCGCGGCCTCGGCGTCGCTCGAAGCGCGGCGGGGCCAGCTCACGGCCGCGCTCCGCGACGACGAGGCGATCTGGCTGCGCCACCCCGCCTGCCGGCTCGCCTCGACCAGCCGCGCCGAGGCGGAGGCGCTCTCCGAGCGCGCCCACCGGGCCGCGGAGCTCGACGCGACGCCGAAGGAGCTCGCCGACCGGGCGGGGCTCCTGCTCGCGGCCCACCGGCTCGAGGAGGCGCGCGCGGCCTTCGCGGCGCTCGCCCAGAGGCTCCCGCTCGGCGGGAGCCCGGCCTCGAAGGAGCCATCGGCGCTCGCCTGCCGCGTCCACTTCGGACTCGGCAAGGCGCTGCGGATGCTCCGGCGCCACACCGAGGCCATCGCCGAGCTTCGGCCGGTCGTTCAGCGCTGCCGCGCGGCCGGCGAGGGCGAGCTGCGCGAGCGGGCGCTCTACGTGCTCGGCTCGAGCGCCTCCATCGTGGCCGCGCCGCTCGGCGTTCAGGTGTACGAGCAGCTCGCCGACGAGTACCCGGACAGCTCGCTCGCCGACGACGCCCTCTTTTACGAGGGCGACCTCTTCGCGCGGCAGAATGATCCCGCGCGCGCCCGAGCGACGCTCGAGCGGCTGGCCCGCCGCTATCCCAAGGGCGACTTCGCCGTCGAGGCGCTCTTCCGGCTCTTCTGGCTCGCCCGCTCGGCCGGGCAGCCGGAGCAGGGCCTTCCGGCCCTCGATCGGATCGTCTCCCAGCTCTCGGCGATGCCGCTCTCCGAGCCGCTCTTGCGGGCTCGTTACTGGCGGGCCACGACCCGGGCGGCCTCGAGTTCGCCCGCCGAGCGCGCCGCCGGCCTCGCCGAGCTGCGGGCGCTCTCCCGCGAGGCTCCGTTCACCTACTACGGGGCGCTGGCGCTCGGCCGGCTCCCCGCGGGCGAGCTGGCCCCGTCGGCGGCGCCGCCCGCGCCGCTTCCCCCGGCGCTGCACGCCGGCACGCTCGTCTCCGACCCGAGCTTTCGCGCCGGGGTCGAGCTGTTGCGGCTCGGCTTTCCCGACGCCGCGACCCGCGAGCTCGGGGCCGTCGATCGCCGCGGCCTCACCGGGCCGACCGGTCGCGCCGAGCCGCTGCTGCTCCTGGCCCTGTCGCTCGATCGCGCCGGCGACCACCAGGCCGCCCACGCCATCGCGAAGGCCTCGCTCTTCGGCGCCGAGGCGTCGGGCGCGCCCGGGGGGGCCGGCTCCTTCGTCTGGCGGATCGCCTACCCGCTCGCCTACCGGCCGGAGATCGTGCGCTGGTCCCAGGCCGTCTCGGTGCCGGCCGATCTGATGCAGGCGCTGATGCGGGAGGAGAGCGCCCTCGATCCGCTGGTGATCTCGGCGGCGGGCGCGGTGGGGCTCACGCAGCTCATGCCGTCGACCGCCTCCAAGATCGCGCATCGGCTCGGGCTCGGCCGGGTGAGCGCCGGGCTGCTCGAGGATCCGAGCCTCAACATCCGCCTCGGCTGCGCCTACGTCTCGCAGCTCCTCCGCCGCTTCAACGACAACCCGGCGCTGGCGCTGGCCGCCTACAACGCGGGGGAGGGCGCGGTGGACCGCTGGCTCGGCGCGCGCGCCGGCGATTCGCTCGACGCCTTCGTGGAGGAGATCCCCATCTCCGAGACGCGCGGCTACGTGAAGCGCGTCCTCGAGACCTATGCCACCTACCGCTACCTCTACGGGGAAGGGGACGGCCGGATCTCCCGCTTCGGCGAGAGCCTGCTAGCGGCGTTCTAGCGGTTCGGGTTGGTCGCCTGCCACTGCTCGCCCTCGGCCGGCGCGACGGCCCGTCCACCGCCCGGCGGCGGAAGCGAGCTGGCCGCGCCCCGGCCGCCGTCCCGGTAGAGGAGACAAGAACCCGTCACCACCACCCAGCTGGTCTGACCGTCGAACTGGGAGTTCTCCTGGATGTTCGAGACCGCGTCGCAGCCGTGGCGCCCGGCGCTCCGGCGCAGCTTCGTGAGCGCCTCGTCGTAGCCCGAGCCCAGGACATCCGGGGCGGTCACCCGGATCCAGCCGATCTCGGTCGTGGGGCGCGAGGGGGTGAGGCGGGTCATCTGGACGTCGTCGGGCGAACGCGCCGGCGGATCGACGCCGACGGTCCGGACGAACTCGGCGGTCACGCAGCCGGAGAGGGCGACCGCGAAGAAGAGCGAGAGCTGGGCGCGCATGTCGGCGATTGAACCGGATCGCGAGCGGGCTTGCAAGCCCTCGAAAGTCGCCGCGCCGCCCCCGCTAGGGCACTCGATCCCTCCGTGCTATATTCGGTCAACCCATGGAGGACGCAGAGAAAAACCGGCGGCTGAGGCAGCTCCCCTCCGTCGACGAGCTGCTCGCCGGCGAGGCCGGGCGGGAGCTCTCGGCGAGGCACGGGCGCTCGCTCGCGCTGCGGGCCGCGCGCCGGGTGATCGCCGAGGCGAGGGAGGGGCTGCTCTCCGGGGCCCGCGGGCAAGCGGAGATCGAGTCCGAGGATCTGGCGCGGGCGCTCGAGGCCGAGGCGCGGCCGGGGCTGCGGCGGGTGCTGAACGCCACCGGCGTCGTCTTGCACACGAACCTCGGCCGGGCACCGCTCGCGCGCGCGGTCGCCGACCGGCTCTCGGAGATCTCGCTCGGCTACTCGAACCTCGAGCTCGACCTCGAGAGCGGCGAGCGCGGCTCGCGCCATGCGTCGATCGAGCCGCTCCTCCGCGAGCTGACCGGCGCCGAGGCGGCGCTCGCCGTGAACAACAACGCCGGCGCGGTGCTGCTCACCCTGTCGGCGCTGGCGGCGGGGCGCGAGGCGCTGGTCAGCCGGGGAGAGCTCGTCGAGATCGGCGGCGGCTTCCGCGTGCCGGACGTCATGCGGCAGAGCGGCGTCCGGCTCGTCGAGGTCGGCACGACCAACAAGACCCGCCTCTCGGACTACGAGGCCGCGCTCGGCCCGGAGACGGCGCTCCTCGTGAAGGTCCACCGTTCGAACTTCGCGCTGGTCGGCTTCACCGAGGAGGCGCCCGCGGCGGAGCTGGCGGCGCTGGGCGCCGGCCGCGGCGTCCCGCTCTTCGACGATCTCGGCTCCGGCTGCCTCGTCGACACGGCCTCCTTCGGCCTGCCCCGCGAGCGAACCGTCGCGGAGGCGGTGCGCGACGGCGCGGGGATCGTCACCTTCTCGGGCGACAAGCTGCTCGGGGGGCCGCAGGCGGGCCTCGTGGTGGGCCGCCGGGAGCTCGTGGAGAAGCTGCGCCGCCACCCCCTGCACCGCGCGCTTCGGATCGACAAGCTCACCGCCGCGGCCCTCGAGGCGACCCTCCGGCTCTACCGCGACGGCCGCGAGCGGGAGATCCCGGCGGTCGCCATGCTCGCCGAGCCGCTCTCGTCGGTCGAGCGGCGCGCCGAGGCGCTGCGCGACGCGCTGGGCTCCCGGGGCGTCGTCGGCGAGGTCGTCGAGGCCGAGTCGCGCGTGGGCGGCGGCGCCCTGGCGCTCGCCGAGCCGCCGTCCTTCGCGGTGGCGCTCTCGCCCCAGGGCGGCGCCGAGCCCTTCGCGGCGCGGCTGCGGTCGGGTGAGCCGGCCGTGGTCGGCCGCGTCGTCCGCGAGCAGCTTCTCCTCGACGTGCGGGCGATCGGGGACGAAGAGGTCGAGCCGCTCGCGGCGGCGGTCTCGGCGGCCTGGGACGGGCCTCGCTCGGCGGCGCGTCCGCCCTCGGCTCGGGAGGGGGCGCTGCATGCCTGACTCGAGCGTCCTCGTCCTGAACCGGCTCTACCAGCCGATCCACGTCACCTCGGTGAAGCGGGCCTTCGCGCTGCTCTACCAGGGCATCGCGCGGGCCATCGATCGCGAGTACCGGCTCTTCGACTTCGAGAGCTGGGCCCAGCTCTCCGCCGAGCGCGGCGACGTGCTCCGCACCGTCAACCGGGTCATCCGGATCCCGCGCGTCATCGTCCTCGTGGCCTGCGAGCGGCTGCCGAGGGCGCGGGTCCGCTTCTCGCGCTTCAACATCTACGCCCGCGACGGGAACCAGTGCCAGTACTGCGGGGGGCGGTTCAGCCGCTCCGAGCTGAACCTCGACCACGTCGTCCCGCGCTCGCGGGGCGGGACCACGACCTGGGCGAACGTCGTCTGCTCGTGCATCCAGTGCAACCTCCGAAAGGGAGGCAGGACGCCCGAGGAGGCCGGGATGGCCCTGCGGCGCCGGCCCGTCCGGCCGCAGTGGAGCCCGTTCCATCGGCTCGGCACCAAGCGGCCGCCCTACCGCGAGTGGGCGCCGTTTCTGAACCTCGAGGACGCGAGCTACTGGAACGCCGAGCTGATCCAGGACTAGATGGGCGCGGTCGATCCCATTCCCGAGGCAGATCCCGCGCCGCGGCGCGCATCCAGGCGGAGCCCCGCCAAGGCGGTGGAGTCCAGCCTGCGGATCGTGGGCGTCGGCGGGGGCAAGGGCGGCATCGGCAAGAGCCTCGTCTCCGCCTCGGTGGCCATCGAGCTGGCGCGCCGGGGCAAGCGGGTGGTCGTGGTGGACGCCGACCTCGGCGGCGCGAACCTCCACACCTGTCTCGGCGTCGATCTTCCGAGCGCCGGGCTCGGCGACTTCCTCGAACGGCGAGTCGAGCGGCTCGACGAGGCCCTCGTCCCGACGGGCGTGCCGAATCTCTCGCTGCTCTCGGGGGCGCACGATCCGCTCGATGTCGCAAACCCGAAGCACCAGCAGAAGATGCGGCTCTTCCGCGGCATCCAGGCGCTCGACGTCGACTTCGCCGTGCTCGACATCGGCGGCGGCACGAACTTCAACGTGCTCGACTTCTTCCTGCTCGCCGACCACGGGATTTTGACGCTCGTGCCCGAGCCGACCTCGGTGGAGAACGCCTACCGGTTTCTCAAGGCCGCGTTCTACCGGCGGCTCCGCGCCGTCGAGACGGTCTACGGACTGGGCGATCTGCTCTCCGAGATCGGTCGGGCCCCGGCGGGCACGGTCACGGGCCCGCGCACCCTGCTCGCGCAGGTGCGCGAGCGGGACGTGGCCACCGGGGATCTGCTCGAGCGGGAGATGAAGAAGTTCCGCCCGCGGCTCGTCGTCAACATGGCGCGGACCGAGGGCGACCAGGGAGTCGGCGCGGCGGTGGTGTCGGCCTGGCGAAAGTACTTCGGGCTCGACATGGACTACCTCGGCTGCATCGGCTACGACGACGAGGTCTGGCGCTGCGTCCGATCGCGTCGCGCGCTCCTCCTCGAGCAGCCGGAGGGAAGGACAGCCCAGGCGATTTCCGGGATCGTCGGGCGGCTGCTCGAGATCGATTCATCCCTGCTCCGGGAAGAGAACTGAGGTCTGGATGGCCGAGCCGAGTCACTACGAGCTGCTCGATCTGGCCCCCGGCTGCACGCCGCAGGAGGTCCAGGCCGCCTACGCGCGGGTCAAGGCGCAGCTCGCGCCGGACGCCCTCGCGACGTACGCCCTGATCGGGCCCGAGGAGCGGGCGGAGCAGCTCCGGCGGATCGAGCTCGCCTGGGCCGTTCTCGGCGACGGCGAGAAGCGGAAGGCCTACGACCGGGAGCTCGGGCTGCCCTCGGCGGAGGAGAAGCCGGTCGAGCCCGCGATCCCGCCGCCGGCCGTCCGGCCCGAGGCCTCGAACGCAATGGCGACCAGCGCTCCGACCGCGGCCGAGCCGCCGAGCCCGGCCCTGGCCCCGATCCGGGCCCCGACCGTCCTCGATCCCCCGATGCCCGCGAACGAGAGCTCGCCACCGCCCCCCGAGGTCGTGAGCCCGCCCATGGAGCCCCGGTCCGTCAGGCCGACGCCCGTTCCCGGGGCGCCCGTCGATCCCGAGGTCCGGCCGGTCCGCAAGACCGAGGCCGAGCTGCCGGCGGAGGGCCCCGTGACCGGCGAGGCGTTGCGGCGCGTGCGCGAGGCGCTCGGGCTCACGCTCAAGGACCTCGAGCAGCGGACCAAGATCGGGCACTGGCACTTCGATGCCATCGAGAAGGAGCGCTTCGCGGCCCTCCCCGCGCCGGTCTACCTGCGTGGATTCCTCAGCTCGCTGGCGCGTGAGCTGAAGCTCGATCCCATCAGGGTCTCGCGCAGCTACCTCGAGGTCGTGGAGAAGGGCCGCAAGAGCTGAACGCGCGGGCGTTGACAGGGACGGCCGCCGGATCCAAAAGACCGGCCAGTCCATCCCCTGGAGGCGCCAATGCCCGACGTACGCATCGAACGCGACACCTTCGGTCCCATCGAGGTCCCGGCCGGCGCTCTCTGGGGCGCCCAGACGCAGCGCTCGCTCCAGAACTTCGCGATCGCGGGCGACCGGATGCCCGTCGAGCTCATCCGCGCGCTCGCCATCGTCAAGCGGGCCGCCGCGCAGGTGAATCTCGACCTGGGCGTGCTCGATCCGGCGAAGGGCAAGGCGATCCTAGAGGCGGCCGACGAGGTCGTCGCCGGCCGGCACGAGGCGGAGTTTCCGCTGGTCGTCTGGCAGACCGGCTCGGGCACCCAGAGCAACATGAACATGAACGAGGTGCTCGCGAACCGTGCGAGTGAACTCCTCGGGGGCGAGCGCGGCGAGAAGCGCAAGGTCCACCCGAACGACGACGTCAACAAGGGCCAGTCGTCGAACGACGTCTTCCCGACCGCGATGAGCGTCGCGGCCGTCGAGGCCGTCGTGCGGCGCGTGATCCCCTCCCTGCGGCAGCTGCGCGAGACGCTCGCCGCGAAGTCCAAGGAGTTCATGGACCTCGTGAAGGTGGGGCGGACGCACCTGCAGGACGCGACGCCGATCACCCTCGGCCAGGAGATCTCCGGCTGGGTCGCGCAGCTCGACCATGGCATCCGCCACCTCGAGGCGGCGCTGCCCCACCTCGCCGAGCTGGCGCTCGGCGGCACCGCGGTGGGGACCGGCCTCAACGCCCACCCGCAGTTCGCGGTTCGGGTCGCCGAGGAGCTGGCCAAGCGGACGGGGCTGCCGTTCGTCACCGCCCCGAACAAGTTCGAGTCGCTCGCGGCCCACGACGCCATCGTCCATGCCCACGGCGCGCTCAAGACCGTCGCCGCCTCGCTGATGAAGATCGCGAACGACGTCCGCTGGCTCGCGAGCGGCCCGCGCTGCGGCCTCGGCGAGATCACGATCCCCGAGAACGAGCCCGGCAGCTCCATCATGCCGGGGAAGGTGAACCCGACGCAGAGCGAGGCGGTCACGATGCTCTGCTGCCAGGTGATGGGCAACGACGTCGCCATCAACCTCGGCGGCGCCATGGGAAACTTCGAGCTCAACGTGTTCAAGCCGCTCATCGCCCGCAACTTCCTCCACAGCGCCCGCCTCATCGCCGACGGCGTCGACAGCTTCCGCGAGCACTGCGCCGCCGGCATCGAGCCGAACCGGCCTCGGATCGCGCAGTACCTGCGCGACACCCTCATGCTCGTGACGGCGCTCAATCCGCACATCGGCTACGACAACGCGGCGAAGATCGCGAAGACCGCTCACAAGACCGGCAAGAGCCTGCGCGAGACGGCGGTCGAGCTCGGGCTCTGCTCGGGTCCGCAGTTCGACGAGTGGGTCCGGCCCGAGCGCATGGTCGGCAACGGCTGAGGCCGACCGGACTTCCGCCCGCGGACTCTCAGTTCAGGGCGTTCGGCTGCGTCAGCGAGAAGGGCGCGATCTTCGCGTCGAAGGCGGTGCCGTCCTCGCGCAGCATCCGATAGCTGCCCTGCATCGCGCCGTGGGGCGTCTTGATGAGGCAGCCGCTCGTGTACTCGAACTTCTCGCCCGGTTGGAGCAGCGGCTGCTCGCCCACGACCCCTTCGCCGCGGACCTCCTGCCGCTCGCCGTTGCCGTCCATGATGACCCAGTGACGGCTGCGGAGCTGCGCGGGGGCCTCGCCCTCGTTCGCAATCCGAACCTTGTAGGCGAAGGCGAACCGCCCCTGTCGAGGCGACGACTGGTCGGGCAGGTAGAAGCTCTCGACCGTGATGTGAATCCCCTCGGTGGTCGTCTCGGACACGGCCCCAGTCTAGAAGGGCGTCCGGTCGCTCCGCAACAGGGCAGAATGGCGGTGACGATTCGGAGGGGGAGCCGCGTTTGCGAAAGCAGCCCATTCACGAGGAGCCTCGCGCCCGGGTCGTGGTATGGTCTTGGGCGATGCGACGCATTCCATGGTGGCTCGCCGCGCTCGCGGCACTCCAGCCCGCCTGCCGCGGTTGCCACCCGACCACGCCATCGAGGACGGCCGCCCCGGCTCCCAAGGTCGCCGCCCCGGCCCCCTCGCCGGCGCGGCCCCAGCCTCCTCCGGCGCCGCCCTGGTCGCGCAAGGTCGAGAAGCTTCCTCCGCTCCCGCCTGAGGTCGAGCTCGCGCAGATCGTCGTGTCGTACAAGGGTTCGGCCGGTCCCTGGGCCGCCAAGGGGGCCGCCGCGAAGCGCTCGCGCCGGGAGGCGCGGGATCTCGCCGAGGAGCTGGCCCGGAAGGCGCGGTCGGGCGAGGACTTCCTGGCGCTCGCCGCCCGGTTCAGCGATTGGCCGTTCGCCTCGCAGAAGATGAGCCCGTCGTACGGCGGACGGCTCGGCATCCTCACGAAGGGCACGGCCGGCCTCGTTCCGGCTTTGGAGACGGTGCCCTTCGAGCTGAAGGTCGGACAGGTCAGCGACCCGATCGAGAGCCGCTTCGGCTTCCACGTGCTCGAGCGGCTGCCCGCCATGCGGGCGAGCGAGATTCTGGTGACGCACGAGGGGGCCGGATGGCGGCATGCCCCGAGGAGCCACGCCGAGGCGCTCGCCATCGCCCAGAAGATCCTGGCCGAGCTGAAGGGCGGCGCGTCGTTCGCCCAGGAGGCGTTCGATCGATCGGACGACCTCGCGACCGCGGGCCGGGGAGGCGACCTGGGGCTCTTCGACGATCGGTCGGGCGTCCTGCCGCTCATCCGCGAGACGGTCGCCCGTCTGAAGGTCGGCGAGGTCGCCGGTCCGATCGAGTCGCCGCTTGGGCTCCTCCTCCTGAAACGGACCGAGTGATTCATGCCTGAGCTCTCGGAAGACCTGGTGGCGGCGGGGCTCTGCTCCCACGAGACGATCGCCCGGATCGCGAGAGGGCTCTCGGCGAAGGGCGGGGGCCGGATCACCGACGCCCTCGTGCTCGAGGGCGGCCTCGACGAGAAGGCGGTCCTTCGGGTGCTCGCCCTCCGGGCGGGCACGCGCTTCGTCACGCTCGAAAAGCTGCGGGCCGCCAAGGTCGAGCAGGACGTCCTCGATCGGGTCCCGGTGCGGTTTGCCGAGACCCAGATTGCCATCCCCTTGAAGTTCGATCCGGCGACCCAGACGCTCCTCATCGCGGCGGCCGATCCGGGGAACGCCGCCTTCGTGGCAGACCTCAAGATCGTCTCCGGGGTGGACAACATCGTCTTGCTCGTCGCGCTCCAGCGCGCGATCGAGGCGGCGATTCGGCGCTTCTACTACGGCGACGTCGACGCCTTCGAGATCCTTGCGGCCGAGACGGCGCCCGCCCGCCAGGCGAGCCCGACCGGACGGGACTCGGTCGAGGCCTCGCTCTCTTCGATCTTCAAATCGCAGGGTAAGAAGTAGCCCGGCCTGGGGCTTTCCTTTTCCGTGGTGTCGTCTCACCTTCGCCTCATGGCATTTCCCGTGCTGGTCGTCGAGGACGACCCCGACAGCGGCGAAGTTCTCCTCGAGTTCCTCCGGGACGACGGCCTCGAAGTGGAATGGGCCCGCACGGGTGTCGAGGCGCTCGCCCTGGTCGCTCGTCAGAGCTTCTCCGTCGCCTTCATCGACCTCTCGCTGCCCGACATGGACGGGGAGGACGTCGCTCGCGAGATTCGCCGCCGCGCGCCGCAGACGCGGCTCGCGCTCGTGACCGGCTTCTCGGCGGAAGGCGTCATCGAGAAGGCCCCTGGGCTCGCCGATCGCATCTTCGTCAAGCCGGCCGATCCCGAGGAGCTCATCGCCTTCGTCCGCTCGGACCCCGCCGGCGAAGCCGCCTGGCAGTAGAAATCCCGGGCGGCTCGCGTTAAGAGCACCCCATGGGTCTCTGGGATCACGTCAAGCCGGCGCGGCGCCCGCCGTCGCCGCTCTCCGTCGAGACGACCGAGCGATCGCTCAAGGTCGCCTGGGACGACGGCGCCGTCACCGAAACGCCGTTCCGAACGCTTCGGCTCGAGTGCCCCTGCGCCGGCTGCATCGAGGAGTGGAGCGGCAAGCGAATGCTCGATCCCGCGACCGTACCGGAGGGGGTCCGGCCCCTCAAGGTCGAGCCGGTCGGCAACTACGCGGTCTCGTTTCTCTGGAGCGACGGCCACACCACCGGCATCTACTCCTGGCCGACCCTGCGGGCGATCGGTGCCCCCGAGCCGGCGGCCTCCTCGACCTGAGCGGGGCTCGATTTGCCCCGCGGCGGGGTTACTTCACCAGACGCAGGTGACCGCGGCTCTTCTTCGGCCGCGCCTGCTCCCCGTCCGGCGCCTGGCCCGGCGCTCCTCCGGGAGGCGTCTTCGGGCCCTCGGGATCGGGCGCGGGCGGCTCGGCGGCCGCGGTGGCCACCTCTTCTGGAACGTCGTCGGGCCAGACCACCGATTCGCCCGTGACGTGGCTCGTCGCCGCGTAGACCGAGCGCAGGGGAAGAACGCAGCGGAACGGCATCCCCGAGAAGCTCAGGGTGCAGGAGATCCACTCCTCTCCGACCTCGAGGTCGCGGCTCGAGAAGCGGTAGGAGAGGTTCAGGCGGAGCTGCGGATCGGAGCCCAGCTTCTCGGGGACGCGCGTCCCGGGGACGCGGGCGTCGAGGTGGACGAGCACCATGCCCTGGCCGAGCAGCCGCTCGATGATCTGCCGTTTGCCGATCGGCTGGGGGGGCATCGAGACCGACTCTAGCGCAGAGCCTCCGGGCCGCAAGCCCCTCCGCTCCGCCTCGACGGGAGCTCAGCGCCGCTTCTTCATGGCCCGGTCGACCTCGCGGCGGGTCTCCCGTTCTTTGAGGTCCTCGCGCCGATCCTCGTGCGTCTTGCCACGGCAGAGGCCGAGCTCGACCTTTGCGAAGCCGTTCTTGAAGTAGAGCTCGAGCGGGACGAGGGTGTAGCCGCGCTCCTGCACCTTGCCGAGCAGCTTCTCGAGCTCATGCCGATGGAGCAGGAGCTTGCGCGCCCGTGTCGGCTCGTGGCCGAGCTGGGAGGCCGGGTCGTAGGGACCGATGCGGCAATTGACGAGGAAGAGCTCCTCGCGCTTCGGCATCGCGTAGGAGTCGGCCAGGTTCGCGTTGCCGGCGCGGAGCGACTTGACCTCGCTGCCGGTGAGGGCGAGCCCGGCCTCGAGCGTGTCCTCGACCGTGTAGTGGAAGCGAGCCCGACGGTTCGAGGCGACGATCTTCCGGCCCGGAGCCTGCTTGGGCGGGCTCAAGGGCGGCCCTCGCCGAGCGATGCGTTGTCGAGGAGCCGCGTCGTCCCCACGAACGCCGCCACGAGCAGCCGCGCGTCGGGCCCCGCCGCGGCGAGCGGTTCGAGCGTCGCCGGGTCGCGCAGCTCGACGTAGTCCGGCCGAACGCCGGAGGAGGCGAGTCGATCGAGCACCGCGGTTCGTAGGGGATCGGGCCGCGTCTCGCCGCCCTGGAAGAGCGTGCGCGCCGCGGCGATCCCCTGCGAGAGCGAGAGGGCGCGCCGCCGCTCGTCCGAGGAGAGATAGGCGTTGCGGCTGCTCATCGCGAGGCCGTCGGGTTCGCGGACGATCGGCGCGCCGACGATGCGGGTCGGGATCGAGAGATCCTGGGCCAGCCGCTCGATGACGCGGAGCTGCTGGAAGTCCTTCTGCCCGAAGACGGCGACCTCCGCGCCGAAGAGGCAGAGCAGCTTCGTGACGACGGTGGCGACGCCGCGGAAGTGGCCCGGCCGGCTCGCCCCACAGAGCCCCTGCGAGAGCCGTTCGACCTCGACGTGAGTCTGGAAGCCCTCGGGGTAGATCTCGGCGGGCTCCGGCTGGAAGACGAGGTCGGCCCCCGCAAGGCCGCACTTCGCGAGGTCGCCCTCGAGGTCTCGCGGGTAGCGCGAGAGGTCCTCCTTCGGGCCGAACTGGAGCGGGTTCACGAAGATCGAGACCGCCACCCGGTCGGCCTCCTCGCCCGCCCGCCGGATGAGGGAGAGGTGTCCCTCGTGGAGCGCGCCCATCGTGGGGACGAGGCCGATCCGGTGCCCCTCGTGGCGCCAGACGGCGAGCGCGGCGCGAAGCTCCGCCTGCGTGCGGACGAGCCGGGGAAGGGCGGTCACGGGGGCGGAGGGCACGCTATTCGCTCTTCCCCGCGCCCTCGACGAGCCGGATCTCCTGCGACTCGAAGCTCTGCGCGGCGGTGGGAAAGGCCCCGCCGCGAACCTCGGCGACGTAGCTCGACGCGGCCGCGCGAGTGCTCTCCCCGAGCTCGGCGAACCGCTTGACGAAGCGCGGCTGGAACGACGGGTCGAGGCCGAGCATGTCGTAGCAGACGAGCACCTGCCCCGAGCAGCCGGCGCCGGCGCCGATGCCGATGGTCGGCACGGAGAGCTTTCCGGTGATCTCCCCGGCGAGCTCCGCCGGGATGGCCTCGAGGACGATGGCGTAGCAACCGGCCTCCTGAAGCGCCAGTGCGTCCTCGACGAGCCGCCGCGCCTGCTCGGGGCCTCGCCCCTGCACGACGTAGCCGCCGAGCTTGTGGAACGACTGCGGCGTGAGCCCGAGGTGGCCCATGACCGGGACGCTCGCGCGGACGATGGCGCGCACGACGTCCACGAAGTCGCGCCCCCCCTCGAGCTTGACCGACTCGGCGCCTCCTTCGGCCACCAGCCGGACGGCCGAGCGCACGGCGTCCTCCGCGGACACCTGGTAGCTGCCGAACGGCAGGTCGCCCACGACGTGGGCCCGCCGCGTCGCTCGCGCGACGGCCCGGCAGTGGTAGATCATCTCGTCGAGCGTCACGGGCAGGGTGGTCTCGTGGCCCTGGACCACCATGCCGAGGCTGTCGCCCACGAGGAGCACGTCGAGCCCGGCCTGATCGAAGAGCTTCGCGAAGGTGGCGTCGTAGCAGGTGAGCATGGCGATTCGCTCGCCCGCCTCGCGCATCTTCCGGAGCGTCTGGATGGTAACCTTCTTCATGGTTTACCTCCTGTCGTCGCCGCGGGCGGCCCTTGCGGTCGCTCCATTTGGGTGACGCGCCGTCGGCTGCGTCCCCGGGAGCGGCCCGTGGGCCGGAGTGGACCGCGATCAGCGCGCGGCGCTGCCGATCGGGTGGTAGTGCTGCGTTCCCTTGTGCATCCGGCCGATCGCCTTGATCAGCCCTTCGAGATCCTCCTCGCTCTGAACGAAGTCGATGTCGGAGGTGTTCACGACGAGGAGCGGCGTCTCGTCGTAGCGGAAGAAGAATTCATTGTACGCCGAGGCGAGATCCGAGAGGTAGGCCTGGTCGAATCGCCGCTCGAACTCCCGCCCCCGCTTCTTGATGCGCCCGAGCAGGACGTCGAGCCGCGCCTGCAGGTAGATGACGAGGTCGGGCTTGAGCACGCGGGGACCCATCAGCTCGTAGACGCGCTCATACAGGAGCAGCTCCTGAGGATCCAGCGTGAGCTGCGCGAAGAGCCGATCCTTCGCGAAGAGATAGTCGCTGACCGTGGCGGCCTGGAAGAGGTCCGGCTGCGAGAGGTCGTGCTGCTGCCGAAAGCGCGAGAGCAAAAAGAAGAGCTGGGTCTGGAAGGCGTACTTGCCGCGATCGGTGTAGAAGCTCGCGAGGAAGGGGTTCTCCTCGACGATCTCGAGGACCGCCCGCGCGCCCATCCGTTTCGCGAGCGCGTGGCAGAGGGTGGTCTTGCCGACGCCGATGGGACCTTCGACCACTATGTATCGCGCGCTCACGAGCTCCTCGACTGGGGGGACCCGGTTGGGTCAGCGATCCAATCATGTTCCCGTCGTCCGGGCAACGAATGGGGGAGCGGCCTCGTCCGAGGTCCCCGCGCCTCCCATTCGGTGAGCGGTCGTTTCCGGTTTTCGAGCTGGCCGCGCGTCAGACCCCTCGCATACGTTTTGCCCACCTGAGGAGGGAGGAGCCCATGGCACAGGAGCGACGCAGGGCTGCGGTGGCTCGGACGGCGGTGCTCGAGGCCGAGCCGAGCGAAGGGGAGCTGACGCCGGCCTATGCGGCCGCGCTTCTCAAGGTCGCGATGGAGCTTCGCAGGTCCGGGGCAGGCGGGATCGAGAGGCTCTGCGCCAAGGCCCTCGACGGCCTTCCGGTCGACCGCGCCGAGTTTCAGGGCTACCTGCTTCGCAACTTCTCGCTCGTGCAGGCGGCCGGCCGGAAGCCTCGCTAGTGTGCCCCGCCAGAATAAGCGGCACGTTTCGGCGTTCGGGGCACACTAGCCCTTCGACGGAGGGCGTGCCGCCCTCCCTGCCAGGCCGCTGGCGCAGCCTGGCATTCCCTCCCTGCCACGGCCGGACTCCCGGCCGGGCCGCCTCCGGCGGCCGGATCGATCGTTCCGCTGATTGTGACGGGGTACACTAGCCCGTCGGGGCCAGCGAATCCCCCTCGGCGAGCGCCGCCGCGAGCGCGCCGAGTTCCGCGAGTTCGAGCGTCTCGGCGCGACGGCCGGGCTCGATCCCCGCGCGGGCCAGCGCCGCCGCCGCCCCCTCGAAGCCGGCGCCGCGCAGCGCGTTCAGGAGCGTCTTTCGCCGCTGGCCGAAGGCGCCGCGCACGACCCTCGTGAAGTGAGGGCTGCCCCCGCCCGCGACCCGCGGCGCGGCCAGGGGCGTGAGCGCGACCACCGCCGAGTCCACGTGGGGCGGCGGGAGAAAGGCGCCGCGCGGGATCTCGAAGAGACGTTCGACGTCGGCGAGCAGCTGCGCCTGGACCGAGAGCACGCCGTAGCTGCGAGTCCCGGGCCCCGCCACCAGTCGGTCGACGAACTCCGACTGGAGCGTGAAGATCATCCGGCGCACGTCGGCCCGCTGATCCAGGCAGTGGAAGAGGATCTCACTCGAGAGGTGATAGGGCAGGTTTCCCGCGACGAACGCGGGTCCCCCCGCGAGCTCCCGGATCGACAGCCGGGCGGCGTTCGCCTCGACGATCTCGATCGGCCGCTCGGCGAAGAGCTCCCGGAGCACGGCGGCGAGCTCGCGATCGCGCTCGACGGCCACGACGCGTGCCCCCGTGGCGGCGAGGCGATCGGTCAGGTGTCCGAGGCCGGCGCCGAGCTCGATCACCACGTCGCCCGGCCCCCCGCCGACGCTGCGCGCGATGCGATCGAGGATCGCCGGGTCGCCGAGGAAGTTCTGTCCCCAGCTCTTCTTCGGGCGCAGGGAGCGCCGGCGCAGGATTGCGCCCGGGGCGTCCATTCGAGAACCTACAGCCTGAGCGCGGGGTCGGCGTTCAGGTCGAGGCCCGCTCGCTCGCCGCGCTCGAGTAGGAACGTCCCGGCCGCGGCGATCATCGCGCCGTTGTCGGTGCAGAGCTTGGGCGCCGGCAGGAAGACCGCCATCCCGGCCGCGCCCGCGCGCTCGGTGAGCACGGCCCGCAGCCGGCTGTTCGCGGCGACGCCGCCGCAGAGGACGATCCGCGCGATGCCCTCGCGACGGGCAGCCGCGAGGGCTTTCTGCGCGAGCACGTCGACGATCGCCTCCTGGAACGAGGCGCAGAGGTCGTTCAATGCCTGGCCCTCGGGGCGGCCATGCCGCTCGAGGTGCAGCCTGAGCGCCGTCTTCAGCCCCGAGAAGCTGAAGTCGAGGTTCCCCTCGTGTGCCAGCGCCCGGGGGAAGCGCCAGGCGGCTGGGTCTCCGCCCTTCGCGAGTCGATCGATCTGGATGCCACCCGGGTAGGGGAGACCGAGCAGCTTCGCCACCTTGTCGAAGGCCTCGCCGGCGGCGTCGTCCAGCGTGCAGCCGAGCAGCTCGTAGCGGGGGAGGCCGTCGGCCAGGGTCACGGCGTAGAGACTCGTGTGGCCGCCGGAGACGACGAGGCCGAGGAAGGGGAACTCCGGTGGATCGGGCGCGAGCCGGATGGCGTGGAGGTGACCCGCGAGGTGATGCACCGCGACGAGCGGCTTCTGGGCGCTCCAGGCAAGCGCCTTGGCCGCCTGCACTCCGACGAGCAGCGCGCCCGCGAGGCCGGGGCCCGCGGTCACCGCGATGCCGTCGATCTGGTCGAGCGTCACGCCCGCGCGCGAGAGCGCCTCGTCCACGACCGGCAGCAGCTGGACCAGGTGATTTCGGGAGGCGAGCTCGGGAACGACGCCGCCCCAGCGCCGATGGACGTCGATCTGCGAGGCGATGACGTCCGAGAGCGGGCGGCGTCCGTCCACGACGACCGCCGCCGCGGTCTCGTCACAGCTCGTTTCGAGGCCGAGGACTCTCACTTGAGGCTCTTCAGGATCGTGCGTACGTCGCCCGAGAACTCGCCGTTCGGCTCGATGAGGAGATAGCGCTGGTAGTAGGTCCGAGCCTGCTGCGCCTCGCCCTGGGTCTGGTAGAGCGTCCCGAGCGTCAGGCAGGCGCGCGCGTTGTGCGGATCGACCACGAGCGCCCGGGCGAGCAGCTTGAGCGCCTTCTCGGGTTCGCCGGCCTCGTAGAGCGCGTTGCCGAGGGCCGCGAGCGCCACGGCGCTGCTCGGCCTCGCAGCGACGGCCTTGCGGAACTCGCCGATGGCCGCCTTGATGGCTCCGCGGCGGTACTTCGATTCGCCAGCGGCGAGGGCCGAGCTGTAGATCTGCTCCGGGTCCGCCGGAGGAGCGGGGCGGGGCGGGGCTGCCTTGGGAGCCTCGGCCGGGGTCCGAGGGGGCGGAGAGAGGGGTGGGGCGGCCGGCGCGGCGACGATGGGAGCGCTCCGCGGCGGGGGCGCAGCGGCG
>JAJXUD010000018.1 GCA_021783235.1 Myxococcales bacterium
GCCGCGGCCGCGGGGAGGGACGCCTCGGGCTCGAGGGCCGGCTCGGATGCGGGAGCGGCCGCCTCGGCGGCTGGCGCGGCGGCGACCGGCGCCGGAGGCGCGGGCGCGACGACCGGACGACGACGGACGACGAAGCCCGGCGTGGTCGGCGCGGGGGCCGGTGTCTTGGGGCGCCGGTCGGCCATCACCTTGTCGGCCACGGCCTGGGCCTGCCCGTCCTCGAGGGAGGACGAGTGGCTCTTCACCTCGTCATAGCCGTGGGCCTTGAGCCAGTCGACGAGCTCGGTGTTCGTCATCCCCAGCTCTTTTGCCAGCTCGTATACGCGCTTCTTCGCCATTGCCGTCTTCACCGCCTGGTCGTTCTGATGGACCCTGAAAAACAAAGGGGCCGCCCCCTCCATTCACTTCAACTGCTTCGGCCGTCGGGGGCCTCGCCCGTCGGCGGGCAGGGCCCGCCTCTCCGGGGCGGCCACTAGTAGTCCCGCCCCGCTTGCCGGTCAACCCAATGCTGTTGCGGCTACTGGGCCCCGGCCGGGGCCCCCGCGGTCGGCGGCCTGGTCGCGGCCCGCTCGGCGTCGAGCTCCTTGCGGAGCTTCGCCTCCTCCTCGAGGTAGAGCGCCGCCGAGTGCTTGATCTGGCGGGCCTTCTTGATGCCGAGGTTCGTCGAGTCGGCGAGCTTCATGATGTCCTGCTCGGCGACGACGTCCTCGACCGTGTGGTAGCCGCCGGCGCCGAGCTGCTCGATGCTCTTCTCGCCGACGCCGCGAACGCGCGCGAACCGCTCCTGCTGGGAGAGCTCGTCCGGGTGGCGGCGCGCCTCGGCGAGGCGGGCGGCCTCGCGCTCGGCGTCGAGCTTCGAGAGCTCCGCGGCGTCGATGACCGACTGCGTCTCGGCGGTCTTCTGCCAGGCCGCGACCTTCTCGGGGGTGACCCCTTCGATCTGGGTCAGCATCTCGGAGTTCGCCTCGAGGATGTCCTTCGACTGCCGGAAGCCGTGCGAGTAGAGCAGCTCGATGAGCGCGTCGCTCATGCCCGGCAGGGCGCCGAGGCTCCGGTTCGCGAACTCGCGCAGCTCCTTGACGCGGGTCTCGCTGTTGATGTCGAGCTTCCAGCCGGTGAGCTGCGCCGCGAGCCGCACGTTCTGGCCGCGCCGCCCGATGGCGAGCGAGAGCTGGTCGTCGGGGACGATGATCTCCATGGCGTGGTTCGCCTCGTCGATGACGACCCGGCTGACCTCGGCCGGCTGGAGCGCCGAGCAGACGAAGCGGGCGGAATCCTCGTCCCAGGGGACGATGTCGATCTTCTCGCCGCGCAGCTCCTGCACGACGGCCTGGACGCGGGAGCCCTTCATGCCGACGCAGGCGCCGACCGGGTCGACGTCGCTGTCGCGGCTCGCCACGGCGATCTTGGCGCGGCCGCCCGGCTCGCGGGCCGCCGCCTCGATCACGACGATGCCCTCGGCGATCTCGGGCACCTCCATCTCGAAGAGCTTCGTGAGGAGGCTGACCGAGGCGCGCGAGAGGATGATCTGCGGCCCCTTGCTCTCTCGCAGGACGTCGAGGACGTAGGCCTGCACGCGGTCGCCGGCGCGGTAGCTCTCGCGCGGCACCTGCTCGCGCACCGGCAACACCGCCTCGGCGCGCCCCAGGTCGACGATGGTGTTGCCGCGCTCGAACCGGCGCGCGATGCCCGTGACGATCTCGCCCTTGCGGTCCTTGTACTCGTTGAAGACGATCTCGCGCTCGGCGTCGCGGACGCGCGAGAGGATCACCTGCTTCGCCGTCTGGGCGGCGATGCGGCCGAAGCCGCGCCGATAGGTCTTCAGCTTCAGGATGTCGCCGTAGCGCTCGTCCTGGACGCGGGCCTCCTCGGCGTCCTCGTCCCGGTAGAAGATCTGGAAGAGGAGCTCGTCGCCGGCCTCGGCCTCGATCCCGCGCTGCTTCGCCTCGTCGACCGAGATCTGGTTGAAGGGGTCCTGGACCTCGGGGACGATCTGGATCGCCTGGAAGAGCTCGACGACGCCCTTCTCGGGGTTGTAGGTCGCCTCGATGTGCCGCTCCATCCCGAAGGTCTTGAGCGCGGCCTGTTCGATCGCCTGCTGGAGCGTCTCCACGAGCACCGAGCGCTCGATGCCCTTGTCCTTGGCCACCTGGTCGAGGATCATGTTGAGGTTGACGTTCGGCGTCTGGGACTGCATGGCGGGCTCCTTCCGAGGCTTCGCTTCAGTTGGACTGAAAGTCGTAGATGAGGTTCGCCTTGGCGACCCGCTCGATCGGGATCTCGCAGCGCGTCCCTTCGACCTCGAGCTCGATCCGGCCGTTCGAGAAGCCGAGCAGGGTGCCGGAGAAGCTCTTGCGCTCCCCGAGCGCCTCGGCCGCGCGCAGCGGCGCGAAGGTGCGGACCCTGGCCTTCTGGCCGGCGAAGCGCTCGAAGTCGCGCGGCTTGCGCAGGGGCCGGTCCAGCCCCGGCGAGCTGACCTCGAGCGCGTAGCCCACCTCGCCGACGTCCTCGACGTCGAGCTGCGGGCCGATGGCGTGCGAGAAGGCCGTGCAGTCTTCCAGGGAGACGCCGCCCGGCTTGTCGATGAACAGCCGGAGCACCCAGCGGCTCCCTTCGCGCGCGTACTCGACGTCCACGAGCTCGTAGCCGAGCGAGACGGCGAGCGGCTCGGCCAGGGCCGCGACCCGCTCGACGACGCTCTGTTGGACCGGGTTCACCAATGGCGACGGCCTTCCGAAAAAGAAAAAAGCGGGCCGACCGCGCCCACTTTTCGAGTAACTCGAAAAATGTCGCCCGCATTCCGAAAGCTCTCGGAGGCGAGCGCCGGGGTGGGTAGCACGGCCCGAATTGAATGTCCAGTGCCCCCCCGCGTCAAAGCGGCGGGAGGAACGCCCGGCCGGGGCGACGCCTTCCGCTAGAATGGGCCCCTCCATGAGCCCCCGCGCCCTCCTTCCCCTCGCCCTCTCCCTCCTCGTCGCGCTCCCCGCCCTGGCCGACGGAAAGAAGCGGCCCCGCCCCACCGGCGGCTACCACCCGGTCGTGCCCGCGAACGGCGGCGCCGCGCGGCGCGGCGGCGCCGTGGGGACCGCCGGCGCCGGAGGCCGGGGCGCCCTCTCCCCGGCCGGCATCCCGGCGCGGCGGCGGGTCGTCGTCGCAGGAGTGGTCTACTACCTGCCCGTGGCGACGCCGGTCTTCGCGCCGGTCTTCAGCCCGGTCGTGGCCCCGGCCGGTCCGCCCGCCGCGGCGCCCGGCGGACCCGCGCTCTGCTCGATGGCCGTCGACTGCGGCGACGGCGCGCAGGGACACGGCACCGTCTGCGACAAGACGAGCGAGGTGACGGTGGACGACCTGGACTACGGCGTCTGCCGCGAGGCGTGCCGCGGCGACGACGACTGCCCGCACGGGACGAGCTGCCAGGACTCGATCGACCCTCAGAACGACGACTGGGCCGGCTGCGTCCCGAACTGACCCCCTCCTACTGGTAGCCCCCCTGGAGGCAGAGCTGTTCGGGGCCGTTTCCGTAGTGCGCGTCGATGAACGCCTGGATCGAGCCCGGGTCGACGCAGGGGGCCGGCTCCTCGTAGGTGAAGCCCCAGGCCGCCGCCGCCACCGGGACGTCGAGCGACGGGTCGGGGACGAGCAGCATCCGGCTGGAGACCCCGCCGCCCTGCGCCTCGCAGAGCGGGTCGATCGGCTGCGAGTCGACGATCCGGGTCAGGGCGGCGACGACGTCGGGGCAGCCGGAGGGGCAGTCGTAGAGGAGGACGACCCCCCCGTGCTCCTCGTTGTGGACGAAGTACTCCGCCGGCACCGCGTCGGCGTGGACGCCCCAGGTCGCCCAGATGGGGTAGTGATCGCCGCCCGCGGGCGGGTTCGAATCGTACTGCACCGTCGTGCCCACCTGGACGTGGTTCGCGCTCGTCACCGCCACCGTCGCGATCGTCGCGGCGGGGCAGGCGCCGGCGTCGACCAGCTGGCCGCCCGCGCCGCCGTCGCTCCCCGGGCGCCCGCGAGGCAGGGGCGCGCAGGCAAAGAACGCCGAGACGAGCGCGGTCCCGCGGATCGCGGCCGCCCGCCGTCGGCTCAGCATCGCCGCCGGCGCCGCGAGAAGAGGGCGCCGAAGGCCCAGAGGCCCATCCCGAGCGCCGCGAGGTCCGGGCCGCCGGCCGACCCGCAGCCGCAGCCGCCGCTCTTCCGGTGCGCGCCGCCCGCCCCCGCGTCGGGCGCGCCCGCGTCCCGCGCCCCGGCGTCCGCGTCGACCGGACCGGCGTCGACGGGTCCGGCGTCGGCGCCGCCGTCGGCCGCGGGCATCACGCAGACGCCCGTCTGCGTGTCGCAGATCGAGCCGGGCGGCCCGCCGTTCTGGCAGTCCTGGTCGCTCTGACACGCCGGCAGGCAGACGGCGGGGCCGCTCGCCTGCGGCTGGCAGGAGTAGGCCGAGCGGCAGCCAGCGTCCGCCCCCGCGGCGTCGCAGGCGGCGAAGCAGAGGTAGTCGCCCTGGTTGTCGATCGGCTCGCAGCTCGAGCCCGACGGGCAGGGGCAGGCCGACGGATCGCAGGGGAACGCGCAGTAGCCGCCGGTGAAGCCGGTCTGCTGTCCCTGGAGGACGGGGGGGATGCACCAGGCGCCGCCCGGGCAGTCGGCCGACGTCTGGCAGGAGGCGCCCACGGGGGCCGACGGGTTTCCCTTCGGGAAGCAGGTCCGCTCGCAGGCGAAGCAGACGTCGCCCGTGGGGCAGTCGGAGTCGACGAGGCAGCCGGGCACGCAGACGCCCGCGTCGCCGAGGCTCCCGCCGCAGATCTCGCCGTTCGGACAGCCGCCCGCCGCGCTGGGGTCGCAGAAGAAGTCGCAGGCCGAGGGCCCCTCGGGGATCGTCTCGCAGACCGAGCCGCCGTCGCAGGCGATCTCGGCGCAGGGCGCGTAGGGGACGAGCGCGCCGGCGTCGTCGCCGGGCTCGAACCAGCCCGCGGCGTCGGCGGCCGAGCCGCCGTCCGAGGGGCCCGCGTCGGAGCCGCCGTCGCCCGGGCCGGCATCCGCACCGAGGACCGGCCCCGCGTCCGCGCCGCCGTCGGTCGCGGTCGACCCGCCGTCCAGCGCGCCGCCGTCCGGGGCGGCCGCCATGGGCCAGGCCGCGGCCAGCGCGGTGACGTCGAGCGATCCCCAACCCGTCGCGAGGTCGTAGCCGGGCCCCGCCGAGAAGCCGGTGACGCCGTTGAAGCTGTTGTTCCCCACCGTCACGTCGTGGAACGCCATCGCCCCGCCGTCCGCCTGGGCGGCGCCGATGGCGTAGAGCGTCGGGTTGACGCCGCCGAGCCGACCGCCCAGCCGGTCGGCGAGCAGCGCGAACATGCCCGCCGCCATCGGGGCGGCGTCGCTCGTCCCGCCGTTCGGCGACAGCTCGCCGGGCCGCGTGTTGTCGCAGACGACCCCGGGGTTCGGCGCCGAGAGGAGCGCGACGTCCGGGAGATCGCGGTCGCCGTCCACGGGGGTCGCCGTCACCTGCCAGGGCGGCTTCGAGAAGAGCGCGCTCTGCCCGCCGCCCCCCGCGCCGCCCTGCGCCCCCTCGTTCCAGACCTGCTCCGGGAAGTAGGCGGTCGCGGCGCCGGCCGAGTCCCACGGCTCGTTCGTCGCCTGCGTGCCGCCGACCGCCACCATCTCGGGGATGTCGGAGGGGAAGTCCACCGTCGGGCCGCTGCCGTCGCGGCAGTCGTCGGCGCCGTTGTCGCCCGAGGCCGAGAACCAGCTCTGGCCGGCGAGCGTTCCCTGCTGGAGGAGCTCCTCCGCCGCCTGCGCGTCGCTGGCCGCGAGGCCGCTGGCGGGCTCGCAGGCGCCAAAGGAGGTGCTCACCGCCACCGCGCCCACGAGGCTCGTCGCGATGTCGTTCACCCCGGTCGAGAAGATCTCGCTCGCCGGCGGCAGATCGATGGTGATCGTCGCCGCGCCCGGCGCGGCGACCGACTGCATCTCGGCGTCCATCTCGAGCTCCTGCCGCACGCCCGGCTCGGGATCGGTGTCCTGGTTCGGGTTCGGGAGCGTCCGCACCACGAGCTCGGCGGCGCTGTCGGAGACGTTCCCGTAGAACCAGGCGACGTCCCGCGGGTCCGGCAGCTCGCCCGCCGGCGCCGCCGCGCCGAGGACCGCGAGCGCGAGGCCACGGCCGGTGTAGCCCCGATCGAGCAGCGGCTGGATCTCGTAGAAGCGGCGAAGATCCTGCGGCCCGAACGACTGGAAGCTCTGGCCGAGGTTCAGCCGGTGGTGGAAGCGGGGCCGGGTGTCGAGCCCCTGGATCGTGACGATCGCCTGGGCGATGGGCGCCGGCGCCGACGGGCTGCCGACGAAGGTGCGAAAGCTCGTCCCGCCCTCCCCCGTGGCGCGGACGAGCTGGACGCCGAGCAGCGCGCGGACCTCCGCCACGGTGCCAGTGCCGCCGAGGTAGAGCCGGTTCGGCGAGCGCTCCAGCCGAAAGCCCGCCCGTTCGAGCCAGGCGGCGACGCGCTCGAAGTCGGGCGAGCCGAAGCGGGCGCCGAACTCGGCGGGCGAGAGCCAGCGGTGGAAGTCGGGCGAGGCCGGATTCTGCTGGGCGAGCTCGAGCGCGCGGACCGCCGCGGGATCGCGCCCCCGCAAGACGATCGCGAGGTGGGCGGGGGCGGAATCCTCGAGCACCGGCCCCAGCATCGCGGGCGCGACCTCGGAGCGAGTCGCGTGGACGGGCAGGGCGGCGAGGGCGAGGGCGAGGGCGGCGAAGGGCATCGTGGCTCCGGGCGTCCGAGGGCTACGCATCTTCGTTCGGCGGCCGCCCCCTCGACAAGGGGGCGGGGACGGCCGCTCGCCCGGACGCTCAGTTGTCCGGCGCCCCGCAGACCACCCAGCCCATGATCGCCTGCCGCTGGGCCTCGGTGAGCGGCGTCCCCGGCGGCTTCGGCATCAGGCAGGAGCTCACGAAGTTCAGCATCTCCGAGGCGTACTTCTTGTCGTCCGCGTAGCTGTCGTACGGGAAGCCCGGGTAGCTGGGATCGCCCGGCAGGTGGCAGAGGTCGCAGTTCGACTGGAGGATCGGCTGCACGTCCTTCGAGAAGCTCGGCTCGGGGCTCGGGCAGCTCTGCGGGAGATCGTGCGGCTCGCCGCCCGTGGCGCCGCAGGGGTCGACGCTGGCGTCGGGCCCGCCGGGGCCGCCGCAGCAGCAGGCGAGGGCGAGGAGCCAGATCGGAGAGCGGGTCATAGGAAGCTCCGGATGAGGACCAGGGTGGCGCCGGGGCCCACCGGCTCGTTGCGGCCGAGCCCCCCGACCTGCAGGACGTCGTAGACGCTCCCCTGGAGGCGCCAGTCGCCGCCGAGCGGCGTGCCGGCGACGACGCTCAGGGTCGTCTCCGACCGGCCGCTGTCCGGCACCATCTCGCCATCCATGGTGGCGTTCCGCTCGCCGGTGAAGGTGCCGAGGAGCGCCAGCCCCTCACCGCCGTCGAAGATCCAGCCCGCGCCGAGCAGGCCGTAGAGCTGCGTGCCGAGCGTCGAGGTGACCCCGAGCGAGCTGCGCGTCGAGCGCTGGCTCACGAGGCCGCTCGCGTCGACGAGGAGGTGGCGGCCGACGAGCTCCTCGAGCGCGAGCCCGACGTTCCCCTGAAAGGCGCCGATGCCGGTCGCGTCGACGGCGAGCGGCGTCTTCGCCTGCTCGGGGGGGACTCCGGTCGGCGCCGTGAGGCCGAGGAGCAGCGCGACGCCGGGGACTCCTCTCTGCTCGGAGGCGAGGCGAAAGTCCCAGCGGGCCCCGACGTTCACGTCGCCGACGCCGCCGCCGAACTCGGAGGGGAGGCCCGGGGCCGCCCGGAGGGTCTCGACGATCGGCAGGAGCAGCGAGAGCTGCCCCTTCTCGAGGAAGCGGATGGTGCCGACGAGGTCCTCCTCGAAGTCGCCCTCGCCCGCCCCGGCGGGGTTCTCGATGTAGCTGCCCGTCGGGTCGAGCTGTCCCGTCATCGCCCCCGCCCGCGCCTGGATCCCCACCGCCGCGTTCTCGGATCGCTCGAGCCGAGCCGGCGTCAGGAGGCTCGCGCCCGCGCAGCAGGCCTGCGCCCGGGCGACGGCGCCGGGGAGGAGCAGCAGCGCGAGCGCGAGTGCATCAGTCCACCGTGATGGCGAGCGTCGCACTGTCGGTCACGGGCCCCGAGAACTGGAAGATGAGCTGCCACTCGCCGGGCATGTAGAGGTAGAGGTTCGTGATGTCGTAGACCCCGTTCCCCTTGTCCGTGACCGTCGGCTGGACCGAGCCGCCGTGGCCCATGGCGGGCATGTAGGGCGTCAGGCCCACGGTGAGCCCGGCCACCGGCTTGCCGGAGGGGTCGGTCACCGTCAGCACCGCCGAATCGAGCCCGCGCGTCGGCGGCTGGGGAGTCGTCACCAGGGTGAGCTCGAGCTTCCCCTGATCGCTCTTCTGCTTGACGAGCGGCGCCGAGTTTTCGGGGGTGCCGCAGCAGGCGGAGAGGAGGAGGCCGAGCGCGAGGAGCGAGGCGAGGCGCGCCGTCACTTGACCTCCACGTAGAAGGCCGCGTGGCCGTGGGGCGAGGTCGGCAGGAGATCGGCGCACTGCTCGTTGAAGTGGAAGCGGACCGTCCACTGCCCCGGCTGGTCGAAGCCGATCGGACCGACGGTGTAGACGCCCGGCGAGACCTCGCTCGTCTGGGCGCGCGCCGTGTCGCCCGGGTGGGTGTCCGAGAGGAACGCCTCGACCAGCGTGTTCGCGCCCGTCGCCGGCGTGCCGTCGGTCGTGTGGATGGCGCTCACCGTGAGGGTGGCGTCCTCTCCGTGGACCAGCGGCGTCGAGGAGAAGCCGACCTGGTACTTGCAGTCGTCGTCGTTCGCCTCGGCGTTGTAGTTCGTGGGGCCGAACTGGGGACCGCTCGGCGCGCCCGCGTCGGCGACGCTCCCCGCGTCCGGGTGGCAGGCGGCCGGGTCCGTGGGCTGCGGCTGGAGCGGCCCGCCCGGGAAGCCGCCGTCCGAGAGCAGGAAGCAGTGGTTGTCGACCGGTCCCGCGACGGGGCCGCCGCCAGCGACCGCGCCGCCATCGGACTCGGCGGGTTGCTGGGGGCAGGCGGAGAGGAGGGCGACGGCGATGACGGCAGCGGCAGCGGCAAGAGGCTTGCGCATGGGGATTCCTTTCTCGAGGCGAGGGAAGAGATTCGACCGATCCCCCCTTCCGGCAATGGCCGGCAGAGGAGTCGGGGCGCTGGGATCACGCAACGAGGGGCGGCGCTCTTACGCCCGCGGCGGTCGCCGCGGCACCGCGGGCGACCAGACCGCCACGATCGCATGGGGCGTGCCGAAGGCGGGCGCCCGGGGGACGACCTCGATCGCCAGCGCCGGTCCGAGGCACATCGGATCGATCGACGCCTCCGAGAGCGGCGCGGGCGACGACGGCGCGCGCTGCTGCTCGAGGCCGCACGGGCAGGGCTTGCGACCGCCCTCGTGCGCGCGCCGCGCCTGGCACCTCGGGCAGGCCGCCCCCAGGTGGCAGCCGCAGGCGTCCGCGCTGGCGAAGAGGCGCCCGAGCCCCGCGCCGCCCGGCGACACGAGGAGGGCGAGCGCCCCCCCCAGCGCGAGCGCGCGGCAAGAGCCCATGGGCCGGTGCTAGCCTCGGAGCAGGGGGATGTCAAGCAGGCCGCGCAGCGCTCCAGCGGCCCGGGCGACGCCCGCGCGAATTATGCGCGAAGCCCGAATCCATCGGACGAGCCGACGCAGAAGCTGCGCGCCCGACCGCCGATCGAGCGGCTCGCGAGCAGTCCGGAAACGATCCATCAAAGCTGAAAACTGCCTGTCGGATCAAGGCCGGCGCCCCGTTGGTCCGGCCCTCCCTCGAAACGCTGGCGCACTTCTCGCATGCCCCTACCGCCCGTTGCCCCGTCGATGGCCAGCGCGAGGTGGGCTTCCATGTCGTCTCTCTTCCGATTCAGCCGCGCGTGGCTCCCGCTCGCGGCCGCCATGGCGCTCGCGAGCGGCTGCCCCTCTGCCGGCGACAAGGGCTCGCTCGGCGGCTCGTGGAGCAAGACGGGCCCGCTCGCCACCGCGCGCGCCTACGCCACGGCCACCCTGCTCTGCCAGCCGGGCGCGAGCTGCCCGACCGCCAAGCTGCTCGTCGTGGGGGGCTACGACTATCCCACCTACCTCGCGAGCGCGGAGCTGTACGATCCGGCGAGCGGCACCTTTGCCGCCACGGGCTCGCTCCAGACGGCGCGCTTCTCCCACGCGACCGCGCTCCTCGCGGACGGCAGGGTCCTCGTCGTCGGAGGGAATGGCTCCGGCGGAACGAGCATCCTCGCGAGCGCGGAGCTCTACGATCCCGCGAGCGGCACCTTCGCCGCCACGGGCTCGCTCGCCACCCCGCGCCAGGGCCCCACCGCCACCCTCCTGCCGGACGGCAAGGTGCTCGTCGTGGGCGGCATCGGACCCTCGGCCATCCTCGCGAGCGCGGAGCTGTACGATCCCGCGACCGGGAGCTTTGGCGCCACGGGGCCGCTCCAGACGCCGCGCGCCGGCCACTCGGCCACCCTCCTCTCCACGGGCAAGGTGCTCGTCGTGGGCGGTTACGACGCCGCCGGCCTCCTCGCGAGCGCGGAGCTCTACGATCCCGCGACCGGGAGCTTCGGCGCCACGGGCTCGCTGGCCGTGGCCCGCGCGAGCCACACGGCCACCCTCCTCACCTCGGGCGAGCTGCTCGTGGCGGGCGGGGGGGACGAATCCAACGCCAACTTCCTCGGGAGCGCGGAGCTGTACGATCCGACGAGCGGCAGCTTCGGCGCGACGGGCTCGCTCACCACGCCGCGCGAGTACGCGACCGCGACGCTCCTGCCCTCGGGCAAGGTCCTCGTCGCCGGCGGCATCAACGACGCCGCCTCGAACCCGAACTCGACTCCGTACCAGGACCCCGACGGCGACGGCAGCAGCGGCCGCCTCCCCGGCTCCCTCTCGAGCTCGGAGCTGTACGACCCCGTGGCGAAGAGCTTCAGCCCGACCGGCTCGCTCCAGACGCCGCGCGCCCTGCAGGCGGCGGCGCTGCTGCCCGACGGCAAGGTGCTCGTCGCGGGCGGGCGGAACTCGGCCAACAACACGCTCGCGAGCGCCGAACTCTACACCGAGTGAACCCCATGCGCCGCTCGACGTGGGCACGATGGGGAGGGTTCGCCTGCGCCGCCTGGGTCGCGCTGGCGCCGCTCCGCGCCCGCGCCATCCCGGCCTTCGCGCGCAAGTACGGCATGAGCTGCACCGCCTGCCACGAGGCGTGGCCGAAGCTGAACGACCAGGGGATCGCCTTCCGGGACAACGGCTACCAGTGGGGCACAGGGAAGGACTCGCCCATCCGGGTCGACCCCGCCTACTGGCCCCTCTCCTTCCGCTCGACCGTCGGCTACCAGTGGACGTCGCTCGGCAACCAGCAGACGAACCAGGGACCGACGACCATCCAATCGGGTCGGCTCGGCTACACCAGCGGCGAGCTCCTCATGGCGGGGACCCTGGCCCACGACGTCTCGTTCCTCGCGGTGCTCGATCCGCTCCCGTCGAACGCCGGCTTCAGCCCCGCCTACCCGACCCCGACTCCGAACAGCCTGCTCGAGTCGCTCTGGGTCCGCCTCGACGACCTCCTCGAGACGAGCTGGATCAACTTCAAGGTGGGGCTCGGCGCGCTCGACCTCCCCTTCGACGCGCAGCGGAGCCTCACGGTCTTCACGCCGTACAGCGTCTACGACTACCACCCCGGCGGCGGCGCCAACTTCATGCCGTTCGCCATGGCGGCGAGCCAGTTCCAGGCCACGCTCGAGGGGCACGACTCGGGCAGCAGGACCCGCTACGCCGTCGGCCTCATCCAGACCCAGAACGACCCGGGCGGCGCGCTCGCGCTCTCGTCGCCGGGCTTCTACGGCCACCTGCAGCATTCGTTCTACCCCTGGCCCGACGCCGTGCCGGAGATCCGGGCGGGGCTCTTCGGCCTCGCGGGCTCCTACCCGACCATGGCCCTCTACTCGGGCGGCGCGCCCGGAACGCCGAACGCCGGCCCGCTCGTGAACCCGAACGGCTCGTTCGCCTCCATCGCGCCGGGGACCGCGTTCGACCTCCGCGAGTACTACCGGGAGGGGGCCGACCTCAGCATCTACCTCGGCAGCCTCGCGCTGCCGCTCAACCTCGAGATCGCCTACGTCTACGGTCAGGAGGATCCGGCCTTCATCGCGAACGGGGAGCGGGAGGCGCTCTTCCAGGGCGGCTTCGTCGAGGCGGACTGGACGCCGCGGCTCGACCTGACCTTCGTCGCGCGCTGGGACGCCATCCGCAACCTCCAGCAGGCCGATCCGACGCAGCCCCAGAACCTCCTCGACACCGACCAGCTCACCGGGGCGGTCCGCTACACCCTCTCGTTCATCCCGCGCGCGGCGGTCACGCTGCACGGGGAGGTCTCCTACCAGCACGTCGTCGGCGCCGGCTTCGGCGGCACCGATCTCGACGCGTACCTCTGCTTCGGGGGGGTGGACTTTGCGTTCTGAGCGGCGGCTCGGCGGCGCCCTCGGCGCGCTGTTCGCGCTCGCTTGCGCGGTCGCGACCTCGGCCGGTCGCGCGGACGAGCCGAAGCCCCAGCCGCCCGATCCGCGCCTCGTCGCGCGCGGCCTCGCGAACTACCAGCGCTACTGCCTCGCCTGCCACGGCGAGCGCGGGGACGGGCGCGGCGAGTCCGCCTCGCGGATGGATCCCCGGCCGCGCGACTTCACGCAGGGCATCTACGAGTGGCGCTCGACCCCCTCCGGATCGCTCCCGGTCGACGGCGATCTCTTCCGGACCATCCGCAGGGGGCTCTACGGCACGCAGATGCCGCGCTGGAGCGCGCTCACCGACCCTCAGATCGACGAGCTCGTCGCCTACGTCGAGCACTTCTCGCCGCGGTTCGACAGCGAGCCGCGCGGGGTCCCCATCGCCATTCCGCCTCCGCCCGAGGGCGGCGCGGCCGCCGTCGAGCGAGGCCGGCAGGTCTACGAGGCGATGGGCTGCGCGAGCTGCCACGGCCCGGGCGGCCGGGGCGACGGGCCCTCGGCCAGATGGCCCGGCCTCGTGAACGACTGGGGCCAGCCGATCCAGCCGACCGACCTGACGACCGGCCATTTCGAGCGCGGCAGTCGGCCGCGGGATCTCTACCGGCTCTTCATGACCGGGCTCGACGGGACGCCGATGCCCTCCTATTTCGACTCCCTGGCGCCGGACAGAGCCTGGGACCTCGCCTTCTACCTCGAGTCGCTTTCGAACCGCTGAAGCGCGGCAAACCGGGTCGGGGTCGCGCTTGTCACCCGCTCGGAGTGACCGCTAAAGTGCCCCTCCTGGAGGCTCCCCCCCAATGCCCCGCTCCCTCGCCGTCGCCCCGCTGGCCGTCACCCTTGCCCTCGCCACCGCCTGCTGCTCCCCCGGCAAGAGCGGCGCCGACGGCGGCAGCGGGACGACCGGCGGGATCCCCTCGGCCGGCCCGCTCGGCGGCAAGTTCGTCACGACGAACCAGGCCGACGGTACGCTGAGCGTCGTCGAGCCGACCGGCTGCAAGTTCGACGGCCCCATCCTCACACCGGTCATCGTCGAGCAGAACATGGAGATGCCGCACGAGATCTCCATGGACCCGAACGGCCAGTTCTTCGTCATCTGCTACATGGAGATGCCCGCGAGCGACCGCGCGGCCCTCGCCCAGGGCGCCAGCGAGATCGCCATGATGAACTCGACGATCCCGGGCTACCTGCTCAAGCTCTCGGCGAAGGACGGCTCGCTCCTGGGCAAGGTCCAGGTGGAGCCGGATCCGGGCGACAACGCGCTGTCGCCCGACGGCACGGTCGCCTACGTCTCCCACTTCAATCAGCCCGCGGTCATCGCCGCCGAGACCGCCGGCGTCACCGACCCCACGAAGATGTACGCGGACCTCTACGCCATCGACACCGCCTCGATGGCCGTCCTCGCGAAGGTCCCGACCTGCCCCGAGGCCCACGTGATCGAGCTCTCGCCGGACGGCAAGCGGCTCTACGTCACCTGCCTCGACGACGAGGTCTCGGTGATCGACGTCTCGAACGAGCGGGCGCCGGTGAAGCTGCAGAACGTCCAGGAGCTTCCGGGCGGCGAGGAGCTGCCCTCGAGCGCGAGCCTCTCGCCCTACGCCCTGCAGACGTCGCCCCTCGACGGCTCGGTCTGGGTGAGCAACTGGGGCTCGAAGGACCTCCGGATCATGGACGCGACGAAGCTGCAGTTCGTCCAGACGGTTCAGACGCCCGGCGGCGCCCTGCCGGTCTTCACGACCTTCACCGCCGACGGCAAGACCGCCTACAACGCCCACCAGCAGCCCGACGGGGTCGCCGTCTACTCGTGGAACGGCCAGAGCGCCGCGCTCGTGACCGACCTGACGATGCCCGCGAGCGACTGCCAGAACCCGCACCAGATCGTCCTGTCGGCCGACGAGAAGACGGGCTACGTCCTCTGCGAGGGCGATCACGTCCACCCGGGGCAGTTCGTGACGCTCGATCTGACGACGCACGCGGTCGTCTGCTCGCAGGCCATCGGCATCTACCCCATCGAGATGGACCTGATGCCGATGCCGAGCGGCGGATGAGCCTGCGAGACGGCCTTCTCGCCATGGCGCTCGCCGCCGGCTGCGGCTACCCGCACTCGGTCACGCGGACGGCGGCCTCGGGAAGCCCCCCCGCGGGCCCCTCGCCGTTCTCCTCGACCGCCCTCTACGCCGGCAGCGACGCGCGCGAGGCCTCGACCGACCAGGGGGGCAACGTCTGGATCGCCACGACCGGCGGCGTGAAGGTGGTTCTCGCGGACGGCGGCACGCTCTCGTACGGCACCGCCGACGGCCTGGTCCAATCCGCAGTCGCCTGCGCCACCGGCGGCCTCCCGGGCACGGCGCTCGTCGGCTTCCCCCCGCCGGCCGACCTGACGAAGACCAGCCCGCAGATCGAGTTCTTGCAGCTCTCGGGCGGAAAGGTCGTCGGCAGCCCCAAGACCTTCGCGCTCACCGGCGAGATCGTCCAGGCGAACCACGCCGCCTACGACTCCAAGCGCAACCAGTACTGGATCGGCACGAACGAGGGCGTCGCGCTCTACGACGCCGCGGGCGACGCCATCGAGCACCGCCACCCGGTCCACCCCCACGGGCTCACGCTCGGGGTCGCGATCACCCCCTCGGGGGACGTCTGGGACGCCGACCAGTTCCAGCTCTCGCGGCTCAACGCCGGCCCGGCCGCCGACTTCGACGCGACGTTCGATCCCATCCTCCAGCCGTTTCCGGAGAACGAGCAGGATCTCTCCGCGGCGGCGGTCGACGCGGCGGGCGGCGTCTGGGTGGGAAGCCTCGTGCGGGGCGTCGCCCGGCTCGACCCACAGGCCTTCGCCGTCACCACCTACGGCGTCGCCTCGGGGCTCCCCTCGCTCGCCGTCCAGTCGCTCGCGCTCGATCCCGACGGCACGGTCTGGGTCGCCACCGGCGACAGCGGCCTCGCCCGACTCGATCCGAGCTCTGGCGCCTGGACGAGCTACCGGGCGTCGTCGCCGGCGGGGCCGAGCGGGCCACCGAGCGGGCTGCCCTCGGACGACGTCGTCGACGTCACCGTCGACACCTCCCACTCCCCCCGCCGCGTCGTCGTCACCACCGGCGCGGGGGTGGTCGCCTATGCCGGCCCCTAGCCTCCTGCCGCTCGCCGTCGCGCTGCTGCTCTCGCACCGGCAGGCCGGTCTCGCCTGCCTCGAGCCGCCCTCCCCCTCGCCGGGCGCGACGGGCGTGCCGACGAACGCCCTGCTCTACGACTTCAACGCGACGGGGCTCCAGTCGGAGTCGGGCGGCACCGTGCCGCTGCTGCAGGCCGGCGCCCCCTGGGACGACGACGCCCGCTACCGCTCGCCGAGCTCGCCGCTCCAGCCGGGCACGACCTACCTGCTTCCGTTCGCGCCCGGCGGAGGCCCCACCACCGGCAGCTTCACCACCGGCGCGGGCCCCGACACGCTGGCGCCGAGCGCGCCCGCGCTCCTCGGCGCGGTCCCCGGCGACGGAATGAATCCCGTCTACGGCTGCATCTCCGACCGGCTCGAGCTCTTTCCGCTCGAGCCGTCGACCGACGACCAGACGCCCGCCTCCGAGATCCGCTACGAGCTCTCGGTCGCCCTGCCCGACGGCGGCTTCGAGCGGACGTACGAGGAGCTCGTCCCCGTCGGCCTGCCGGACGGTGGCCTGCTGCTCGCCGTCCCCATGGGGCTCTCGGGGCTGAGCGGCAGCTACGTCGCGCAGGCCCGCGACTGGGCCGGAAACCTCTCGCCTCCCTCGGCGCCCGTGCGCGTCGCCGTCGGGCCGACCTGCGACTTCGCCGAGAGCACCGCGGGCAGCGGCCCGCCCTCCCTGCTCGCCCTCTGGCTCCTCGGCCTCGGCTTCCTCGCCCGGCGGCGCCGGTCCGTTCAAAACGGCCGCCCGAAGCGGTAGACTGCGGCCCGATGCCCACCGCCATCGAGCCTGCGGCCCAGGAGCGGCGAGAGCACCACCGCCACGCCTGCCTCATCGAGGTCCAGGGGCTGCACGGCGAGCGCTTCTTCGCCGGCCGAGCCCACAACCTCTCGGCCAGCGGCGCCTTCGTCGAGTGCGAGAGCTCCCCGGCGCGCGGCGAAGAGGTCCAGCTCCTCTTCGACGTGCCGCCCCGCCTCTACCGGATCACGGGCGTCGTCGTCTCCCAGCGGGAGGGCGCGCCGCGCGGCTTCGCGGTGAGCTTCCAGACCGAGGGCGAGAAGGTTCGCGCCGTCGCCCGCGCGCTCGCGGGGGAGGCGCGCGAGGTGATGCGCCGCCCGGTCCTGCGGGCCCACCTGCGGCTCCCGTGCGAGGTCCACCTCCTCTGCGCGAGCGGCGAGCGGGTCCTCGAGACCCTCGCCCGCGACATCTCCCCGGTCGGCGCCTTCCTCGTCACCGAGGAGCGGCTCCCCGCCGGCACCTTCCTCACCGTCCGGTTCAAGGGGAGCCGGTCGCTCCACGACGCCCCGGCCGTGATCCGCTGGTGCCGTGAGGCGCACGGGGCCGCCCGTCCGGGCGGCCTGGGCGTCGCCTTTTTGCGCGAGGAGCAGGCGCTCTTCGAGGCCGTTCGAGCGCTCGAACCGACCTGACGCTCGAGCTTTCGCGGTGGCCACGGCTTCCGTCGCCGCTGGGAAGCCTCGACGCAATGGGCCTCGGGACGAAGAACCGCGAAGCCAAACTCGGGGTCAGCCCGGGGACTCGAGCGGGCCGGAGCTCGCGCGAAGGCCCGCGACTTTGAGGTAGAGGACCTGGGGGTCCAGATCCGCCCCGTTGGGCCAGACGATGGTTCCCAACTCGGAGTCGACGCGGACCGCGCGGAAGACGGATTCCTCTTTCAGCGGCGCGAAGATCCCAGTGAACGGCAGCAACGCCCCGATGTCCACGAGCCCCTCGACGCCGTCATCGAACCGAAGTCGCAGGATGCGCTTGGGCAGTGGCTCGACGAAGACGATGTCGTGAAGCATGGGTCACTCCAGGGGCGGAACGGGCCGAAGTGGCGCCATGTCTCGGGCGAGCTTCCAGTCTTCCAAGAGTTCAGAGCGATGAATGGCCGCCCATTCCACCACGAGACCGAGCGCGCGAGGCGGAAGGCTCCCCTCGATGACTCGCTGATCGTCGATGGAAACGATCGCCTTGTGGGCGCCATACCGCGCATGGAAATGGGGCGGGGTATGGTCGTTGTAGAACACGAATGAAAGTACAGTGAATCGACCGGCCGTGGGGATCTTCGCCGCTCATCGGCCGTGGCTAGAGCTCGGGAGCCGCAACTCCTCGGGGTGACGGGGCCCGATCGACCAGCTCGAAGAGCCCGACCTCGGTGGGCGCGCCGAGGCGGATCGGCAGGGTGTTCGCCGTGCCCCGCGAGACATGGAGGACGGAGCCCTCCCTCTGGAAGCGACCCGCGGTGAAGGGCGTCATCAACCGCGCGAGCGAGAGCGCTGGGTGCAGCCTCACCAGACCGAACTGCCCTCCGTGCGTGTGGCCGCTGAGGGTGACGGCGACTCGACGCGCGACCGCCGCGGGCCAGACGCTGGGATCGTGCGCGAGGAGGAGCACGGGCAGCCCCTCGGGCTTCGCCGCCAGCGCGGCGTCGAGATCGGCCTGCCGGGTCCAGCTGTCGTCGACCCCCCCGAGCCAGAAGGCGCTCCCGCCGCGCTGGATGACCTCGCCCCGATTGCGCAGGACGTGGACGCCGGCACGCTCGAGGACCGCGGCCACCGCGTCGCCATCGACGAAGTGATCGTGGTTGCCCAAGCACGCCCAGACGCCGAGCTTCGCGGGCAGCGCGGCCAGGATCGGCGCCACCAGCTCCGCCTCCTGGGGGCGCCGCGTTGACGATGTCCCCGGTGACCACCACCAGATCCGGCTCGAGGCGAGCCACCTGCCTCGCGATGCGGTTGAGCCGGCGCGCCCCCACCATGCCGCCGGCGTGTAGGTCGGAGAGCTGGACGACGCGCAGCCCGGAGAGCTCCGCGCCCATGCCGGGGAGCTCCAAGAGACCACGCTCGACGCGCGTCCAGAGCTGCCCGAGGCCGCCGCCGTAGAGCGCCATCACGAACGGCAGCGAGAGGCCGAAGAGCCGCATCGAGCTGGAGGGCAGCCCGAGGCCGAGCAGCCAGCGCCCGCCATCGAAGAGCGCGCCGAAGAGGGCGTAGCTCGAGCAGGCGAGGAGGAACAGGTAGGCTGGCGCGATGTAGCCGTACAGCAGCCACTCGGGGAGGAGGCTGGCGCGGTGCGCGTGCTGCCGGGGGAGGTGGATGAGCGGGGCCATCAGGGAGGCGATCGCCACCAGCGGCAGCACGCGGGAGAGAAAGAAGGCCAGCGCGCTCGAGTGAACGACCGAGGCGAGGCTCCGGGCGGTCGAGACCACCTCCAGCGCGGAGAGCGCCAGCAGTGCCAGGATGACGACGAGGAGGATCGGACGGCGACGCCGCATGGGTAGATCCTTACCTCTCCTGCGTCCGAAAGCGGAGAGGGGCGGAGGGATGGGAAGACAGCTGACCGTCGCGCTGGACGTGCTCGCGCTGGTGGCCGTACGCTGGTGGCCGTCGTGGTCGGCATGGACGTCCTGTTCTTCAGGAACCGGTTCTGGCCACGGCTGATGGGGAACGTCGGGGTCGTCTTGCTGTTCGGGGCGTGATCGCCTGCCCGAGTGGCCTCTGCATCAGCCGCTGCGCCAGGTACGGCAACGGCTCCACGGTGACCGAGCGCTCCTCCCGCCAGCGCCCGAGCAGGACGAACGCGCCCCGGCAAAGCCACCGCAAGCCTTCGGAGCCCCTGCGAGGCTCCTCGCAGAAATTGCCGAGGCGTCGACAGAGGTTGCGAGGTTCTCCATGAACAACCAAACGCTCGAAGCAGATTCTGCTTCGGCCGAAGCAGAATCACATTCGGACGAAGTAGAATGGCATTCGGCCGAAGTAGAATCACATTCGTCCGAAGTAGAATGGCATTCCGGCCGAAGTAGAATCACATTCGAGCGAAACAGAATGGCATTCGTCTGAAACAGATTCTGCTTCGGCCGAAGCAGAATCACATTCGGCCGAAGCAGAATGGCATTCGGCCGAAGCACGAATCACATTCGAGCGGAACAGAATGGCATTCGGCCGAAGCAGAATACAATTCGAGCGCAACAGAATGGCATTCGGCCGAAGCAGAATCCAATTCGAGCGAAACAGAATGGCATTCGGCCGAAACAGAATACAATTCGAGCGAAACAGAATGGCATTCGGCCGAAACAGAATACAATTCGAGCGCAACAGAATGGCATTCGGCCGAAGCACATTCTGCTTCGACCGAAGCAGAATCAGATCCAGCCAAAGCAGAATCTGTTTCGGCCAAAGCAGAACCACATTCGCGCTGAGCAGATTCTGCTTTGCGCAACGCAGAATCTGCTTCGATCGAAATAGAATGTGCTTCGGCCAAAGCAGCATCTGTTTCGGCCAAAGCAGCATCTGTTTCGGCCAAAGCAGCATCTGTTTCGGCCGAATGAGAATCTGTTTCGGCCGAATGAGATTCTGCTTTGGCCTCGACCGGTTGTGCTTCGCCCGATGAAGAATCCGTTTCGCGCTCGCCCGCTGGTGCTCGAGCCACGGCAGAATCCACCGAGGCCTCGGCCGATTCTGCTGCCACCAAAGTAGACTCCGCTTTGATTCCAGCCGATTGCACCTCGGCCGAGACGGATTCTGCGTCGGGCTCGACCGACCGCGCTTGGGCCGAAGCCCATTTCCCACCGGTCGAAGCGCATTCTGCCCGAGCCCGAGGAGAACGTGCTGCGACCGGCGCACGACGCCGGCAGCTCGAATCCGAATGCACTCCAGCCGGAGGGAAGCGCGCTCGGCCCGCAACAGAACGCACTCGGCCCCGATCCGAACGCGCTTCGCGCGCGACGCAATCTGCCGCCTACCGAGTTCGCTCTGCGCGGCCCGCGGCACGTCCGGTCGACTCCCCGGCAGATCCCGAGACCCCCGATCTATCGAGCATCGAGCGGCTCGCAGGCTTCCTCGCCCGCGTGCCAAGCTTCCCCGCGATGTCCATCCGAGTGCCCAAGGACCTCGGCCAACGCGCCATCGTCGCCGGCGAGCGGCGCACCGCAGGGCGGCCGCGCTCCTGGCTCCTGCGCCTCGAATGCGGCCACGTCCTGCGGCGGCCCACCTCGGCCGTGGAGAGCCTGCAGCGCGGCGGCCGGCTGGAATTCACGCCCGGCAAGACCTTCTGCGCCCTCTGCGACGCGCTCGGGCGGGCCTGGAGCGTGGTGAAGAACGCGACCGTGGCGAGGGGAACGCGCACGACCGTCCAGCGGTCGACCAGCCCCTGCTCGACGAGGTAGTAGACCTTCCCCGAGGATTCCATGGGCTCGATCTACGCGGCGCAGTGGGGTGCGGGCAACCACCGTGCCCCCGGGCTGCCGTCGGGCGGCATCGGCCCTCCGAGCGATGGCCAGGGCCCCCTGCCCTCGTCAGGCTACCGGGACCGACGACCGCCCGCCCATTCCGCCGTCGGCCCCCCGCGGTATGCTCGCCAGCGAGCATGACCGTCGCCGACTTCATCGCCCGCTGGTCCGCCTCGGGCGCCTCCGAGCGGGCCAACAAGGATCTCTTCTTCGCCGAGCTGTGCGACGTCCTCGAGGTCCCGCGCCCCGAGCCGGCCACCGGCAAGGAGAGGGCGATCCACGAGCCCGGCCTCGTCTCCGTCCTGCGCCAGATCCACGACGACCTCGAGGCCGCCGTCTTCGACGCCGACGGCTGGCCGCACGACCTCACGGACGAGCAGATCCTGGAGCGGCTCGTCGCCCTGAACCGCGAGCGCGCGGACGAGGAGCAGCGCGGCCTCGTCCGCTGGCTCCGCCCCGACTTCCCGTCGAAGGGCAAGGCCCCAGAGCCCAGCCAGGCCGAGATGCTTGCCCTCCCCGCCCCACGCCCCACCGCCGGCGAGCCCCTCCCCTGGCCCAAGAGCCTCCCCGAACGGAGCGCCGCCGGCCAGCCGCGGCCAGGACCTCCTCACCATCGCCGCCATCTTCAAGCGCGCCCCCCGCAAGGACATCGACCTCGCCCTGGACTCCCTCGCCGCCCTCGGCCTCGCCGTCGCCTACGACACCCAAGACGGCCGCCAGTGGCGCCTGACGGCAAGGCGTGCGGCGTGAGGCATGTCGACCGATGCTCCCAGGCGTCAGAGCCTGATCCGACAATGTGATTAGTGATGGAGTGTGTAATGACGCAGGGGAATATCGTCTGGGTTCTCGGGGCGGGATTCAGTAAGCCACTGGGGGGCCCCTTGCTCCGGGACCTATTAGGCCCGAACTCGATAGAAGAGATGCGCAGCCGGTTTCCGACGGAGATCTATCGATCGCCTTGGGCCGAAGGGCCTGAGCGTTTGGCTCTCGAGGCTGCTTTGTGGAGCTTCGGCTATGGGACGGAGTTCCGTTCAGGGCATTACTGGCCAAGCGACGGCAACATCGAACGTGGCGAGGCTCTTTGGGACGACGCGGAGGACTTTCTCGATCACTTGGACCTCGCCGCTTCGAGCCCTTTGGGGTCCTTGGTCCCCTCCGATTGGGTTCAGGGCGATAGGGCGGCTCAGCTCCCTGGGGTCGCAAGGCGCCGGCTCGCCCGGATCTTGTTCCGGTTCTTAGAGAAGCCAGAGGTACAAGCTACACTTGGAGACAGGGCGACTCGAGTCCCATCTACGCCCCACGACGTCATCCTCCTCATCAAAAAAATGAACCAGGAAGCCCGTCGGATGATGGCCGCCCAGTGCTCCGCCTTCATGTACGAGTCGAGCGACGAGACGGAGCGCTGGGCGCCGTTCAAGAAGTGGGGCGCCTCGCTCGGCCCCAATAGCACGGTGATCACCTTCAACTACGATTGCGCGGCGGAGCGGGCTGCGGGAGGCAACCTGGGCGTGGCCCTCCAACCGGCCGCCTCGCCGGATGGAAAGGCGCGGCTCTACAAACTCCATGGGTCCACGGATTGGGTCAGGGTTCAGAACGGAGGAAAGGGCTGCCAGCTCACCCGTCAGGAATGGGGCGGCTTGAATCTCGATCACGCCAGGATCTGCATCGGTACGCCTGGTCCCGGCAAGCGGGAGGTCTCCAGCTACCTGCAGCCTCTGTGGGACGAGGCCATGAAGGCGATCCGCCAGGCCGAGGCGATCATCTTCGTCGGCTATCGCTTCCCTCCCTCAGACTCCGACGCTCGCGAGAAGATCCTGGACGCCATCCAGAGCAACGAGTCGCCCCGATTGGTGCTGCACACGGTTCTTGGACCGGACGTTCACGCCGAGAGCACGAGCCGCCTCAAGGGCCTTCTGCTGTCTCGCTTGCATGGCCGAGAGCCAATGAAACTCTATGCCCCCAACGACCGGAACGAGCAGGACCGGCGCTCTGGCGCCGATGGGAAATGGTACGCGGTGCTTTCGCACCCGCTCTATTCGCAGGATTTCGTCAGCGCCACAGGCGATCCGTTCCGAGTCCGTTTCCCGTCACAGCTTCAGTAGACCGATGCAGGCCCGAGACGGCTTTCTTGACCCGCATGCTACGATCCGGTCTGGAGGTAGGTTCGGTTGACCGATGAAGTCCTCACCGACGAACGGATCGCGCATCTGCTTGGGATGCCAAAGCGACTGATGAGCGATCCCGGGAAATGGGCGCGCAAGCCGGGCCATGAGCAGATTGGCTGCGAATACCGAGGAGAGAACGATGAAAGGTTTCATTTCTTCGCTCGAAAGAACCTCAGACTTTCAGAGGATTTCTCTTGTGGCCTGCGCTGGCTGTCGCCGGGCGGCGAGGAGACGATTCTCATCCGCTTCAATGGCCGTAGTCACTCCCATGGCAATGCACTTGGCGAACCGCTCCTCACGCTGGAATTCCACGTCCATCGCGCACTTGGGCGCTACCTGGAACGCGGCCTGAAGTCCGATGCCTACGCCGAACAACCCAGGTTTCCCTATGCCACGGTGGTGCAGGCGGCCCATCATCTCGCAAGAGAGTGCGCGCTCGATTCTCTTCCAAGGATCCTGATTCAGGCGGATCTCCTTTGACCCTCGACCACGCCCAGATCCAAGCGCTCCTCTGCAAGGCGCTCTGCGCCGATGTCCGGGTTCACGCCCGCGAGGACGACCGGCTGCTCGTCGAGACCCCGTTCTCGTTCCCGGACGGCGACCGGTTCTCGCTCTTCCTCGAGGGGCAGCCGGGCGGCGTCCGCGTCACCGACCTGGGACAGACCCTCATGCACCTGAGCTACGAGGAGGACATCGACAAGCTCCGCAATGGGACGCGAGCTCGACTGCTCGACCGGATCCTCTCTGAGGCGCGGGTCTCCGAGGACGATGGCGCGTTCTTCGTCGACGTGACGCCCGACGAGATCCCCGGTGCGGTCTTTCGCCTCGGCCAGACCCTCACCCGAATCCACGACCTCTCGTTTCTGAAGCGCTCCCGGGTCGAGTCGACGTTCTACGAGGACCTCGAGCGAACCCTCGAGGAGATCGTCCCCGGAAAGGTCACGAAGGACTTCCTCCTGCCGATCCAGGACGCCGAGAACTACAAGGCCGACTTCAAGATCGAATCGAAGGGCGACCCGCTCTTCCTCTTCGGCATCCCCAGTCGGGACAAGGCCCGGCTGACCACCATCGTCTTGCAGCACTTCGTCGTGGAGAAGGTGCCGTTCGATTCGCTGCTCGTCTTCGCCGACCAGAAGGACATCCCGCGGCCCGATCTCGCGCGGCTGTCCAACGTCGGCGGCGAGATGGTCGCGTCGCTGGACGCCCGCGAGGACCTCGAGCGCAAGCTCCTCAAGAAGGCCGCATAGCTCGGGGCAGCCCAACCGAGGAGCGAAAGGGCCCCTCGACAGCCGAAAGAGCCGTTCGTTGAGGCCGGCCGGGGACCCAGCTCCTCGCCGCCCCCGACCAACGGCGAGGGCTGGTGCTCCCCTCTCCCGCCGCTCTCGCTGTTGACAACTGCTTTGACAGAGCGACCTCGACGCTCCACGGTCGGCGGCACTCTGGACGCAGCGGCTCTCGGCGACGGCCCAGACTCACTGGGGTTTCCGCTGGCACGACGCCTGCTTCGAGCATTCGCCATGACCCTTCGAACGCTTCGACGACCCGCGCTCGCGGGCCTCGCGCTGCTCTCGGCGTGCGGCGGCCTCGACTCCTCCCACCCCGGCGTCGCGGCCGGCCCGCAGGTCGGCACGCTCGAGCAGGCGGGGACCGTCTGCGCGACCGGCGGGACGGTGGAGGGCATCGACGTCTCCGACTGGCAGGGGAGCGTCAACTGGGCGCAGGTCGCGGCCTCGGGGCGCAAGTTCGCCTTCGCGAAGGCGAGCCAGGGAGATTACTTCCGGTCGAGCAGCTTCGGCGCGAACTGGGCGGGGATGAAGGCGAACGGGCTCGTGCGCGGCGCCTACCACTGGATCGACGGCACCGTCGGCGGGGCGGCCCAGGCCGACTACTACCTCGCCACCGTCGGCGGCTTCGGCCCGGGCGACCTGCCGCCCACCATCGACTGGGAGTGCAACTCCACGAGCTGCGGCAACGCCGGCAGCGTCTCGAACGGCCAGCTCGCCCAGGTCGTCGCCGACTTCATCGCCGAGATCAAGGCGAAGACCGGCCTGCCGACGATCATCTACACGAGCCCCGGCATCTACGCGGGCTTCGGCTCGCCGGGGCAGTTCGGCGGCGACCCCTTCTGGGAGGCGAACTGGGGCGTCTCGTGCCCGGACGTCCCCTCGCCCTGGACCGGCTGGACCTTCTGGCAGTACTCGGACGTCGGCAGCGTTCCCGGCATCGCCGGCAAGGTCGATCTCGACCAGTTCAACGGCAACCTCGCGGCGCTCGACGCCTTCGCGAAGTCGGACCAACCGCCCCAGGGCTGGCTCGACAGCGTCGACTGCACGCAGATCGCCGGCTGGACCTACGACCCCGACAGCCCGAGCACGGCCATCTTCGCCGACGTCTACTTCGGCGGCCCCGCCGGCTCCGGCGCCACCGGGGTCCGGCTGACGGCCGGCAACCCGCGCCAGGATCTCTGCAGCGCCATCGGCAGCTGCGACCACGGCTACTCCATGCCGACGCCGATGGGCGAGATGGACGGCGCCGCCCACGCCATCTACGTCTACGGCATCGATCCGTCGGGCAACGGCGACAACCCGCTCCTCTCGGGCGCGCCGAAGAGCCTCAGCTGCCCGCCGCCGCCGCTGCCCTTCGACCCCGCGATCAAGCGGCACATCGCGGACCCCACGGTCTACGCGGCCTGGAACTACGACCCGCTCACCGACTTCGACCGGCTGCCGGCCGCGAAGATCGACGCCCTGCCGCAAGGCGCCGACACCCCGGCCTCCCCGTCGCTCGTCACGCCGAACGACGGCAGCGGGGCGGTCTACCTCGTCGACGGCCAGACGCTGCGCCACGTCCAGGATCCCGCCTCGATGACGGCCTGGCACTTCGACTGGAACGCCATCGTCAAGACGCCCGTCGCCCAGGTCGACGCCTACGCCATGGGGCCCCCCTGGCCCTTGCGGCCGTACGTCGTGCAGGGCACGGGCCCGGCGCTCTACATCGTCGACGTGCCGCCGTTCCCGCCCGACGCCGGCACGCCAGCCGACGCGGGCGCCCCGGGAGACGCCGGGCCGGCGGCGACCGACGCGGGAGGGGCGAGCGACGCCGGCGCAGTCTCGTCCGACGGCGGCGAGATCGCCGACGGCGGAACGATCGGCGACGGCGGGGGCGTGGGCGAGACCCACGCCATCGCCCACGGCGGCGGCTGCGGCTGCACCGAGACGCCGGACGGGCTGCCCTCCTTCGCGCTGCTCGTCGCCCTCGGCCTCGCGTCGCTCCGGCGCCGGCGACCGTGAGGGCGCGCGCCGGCCCGTCCGATCACGAGAGCCGCTCTCGCAGCCAGCTCGCGAGCCGCGGGTAGAGCGTCCGCGTGGCCTTGGCGCCCACCACCGCGCCGACGTGACCGCCCGAGAGCTCGAGCGCCTCGCGGTCGCGGGACGAGACGAGCGCCGCGAGCGCGAGGGCCGCGGGCGGAGGGCAGATGCCGTCGCGATCCGCCGTGATGGTGAAGAGCGGCGCGTCGATGCGCGACAGGTCGACCCGCGCGCCCGCGACGTGGTGCCGCCCGAGGACGAGCTGGTTCTCCTGGTAGAGCTCGCGGACGTAGCGCTCGTAGGCGGCGGCCGGGAACGCGACGTTGTCGCCCGCCCAGCCTTCGAGCGCCCAGAAGGCCTCCCGCGCCGCCGGATCCCAGGCGCGGTCCAGGAACGAAACCCACTTCCCGAGCTGCTGCGTCGGCCGGAGCGCGACGAAGCCCGACTGCATCAGCCAGGGGGCGATGTTGCCGGCAGCGGCCGCCGCGGCGGGATCGAACCAGCGCCGGTCGGTCAAGGTCCCGAGCATCCCCGCCTGGGCGAAGTCGAAGGGGCCCGCGAGGTTCACGAAGCCGGCGACGCGCTCGGGGTTCAGCGCCGTCCAGATGCCCGCGAGCGTGGCCCCCATGCAGTAGCCGAGGAGCCCGAGCCGCGTCGCGCCGCTGTCGCGCAGGGTGGCCCTCGCCGCCCTGCCGATCCGCGCGACGAGATCGTCCCAGCCGAGGAGGCGGTCCTCGTCGCGCGGGACGCCCCAATCGAGCAGGTAGACTCGATGGCCGGCCCGGACGAGCTCGCCCGCGAGCGTCGCGGCGGGCCGCAGGTCGAGCACGTACCAACGGTTGATGATCGAGGGCACGAGCAGGACGGGGAGCCGCGGCGCGGCCGGAGCGCCGCCGGCCGGGCGGAAGCGCAGCAGCTCGGCGGAGCCGTCCGTGTACAGCGCGTCCCTCGGGGTGACGCCCTCCCCCCGGGACGGGGAGAGGGCATTCTCGATCCCCAAGGCCGCTCAGCCCTTCGCCTTCCAGAGCTCCGCGGTCGCGCGGGCCGACTCGAGCGCCAGCTTGCGCCACTCGGCGGCGAGCCGGCCGCCGTAAGCGATCGACTCGTGCGTCATCCGCGCGAGCTCGCGCACCGTGGCCTGCGCCTGCTCGAGCGCGGCCGCCTCCAGCTTGCCGGCCTCCTCGAACGTCGCGCCGAGCCGCGCCACCTGCTCCTCCGCCATCTTCTTCCAGCCGTCGAACGTCCCGGCGGCTTGCTGCACCTGCGAACTCGCCTGCGCCATTGGATTGCTCCCTCGTTGGTCTGGACACCCGCGCCAGCGCACTCGTTCGCTGGCCAGCGCAAGATAAGCAGCCGCCCGGCGCTGTCAATCGGAATTTGTGCGGCGCACCATCACCGCCGGCGGCGGCGGGGCGGGCGGAGCGAGTCGCGCAGCTCGGCGAGCTCGCGACGCAGCGCCGCGACCTCGCTCTCCGCGGGAGGCTTCTGCGGAGGAGCGCGGCCCTGGCCACCGAAGAGGCTCGCGAACGCGCTGGCGGCGTTGAAGGGCAGCGCCGCGAAAGGATTGTAGGAGGCGAGCTGCTGCGCGCCCTGTCGGGCCTGGAGCCACGCCTCGAGCGCCGCCGAGAGGAAGCGGCCGAAGAACTCCGCGAGCCCCTCGTCCTCGAGCCGCACGAGCTGGACGAGCAGCGGGACCGGGAGCAGCTTCGAGGCCCCCCGCGACTCGAGGATGATCTGCGCGAGCGTGGACTGCGTGAGATCCTTTTCGGTTCGAGCGTCGAGGACGCGCAGCTCCTCGCCGCGGCGGACCTTCAGCGCCAGCTCGTCGAGCGTGATGTAGCGGCTCTCGCCGGTGTCGTAAAGGCGGCGATTCCCGTACTTTTTGACGACGAGCATGGCGGGCGTGTGTACGTGAACGGCTGGACGCGGTCAATTCGCCGGGGGCTTGACAGCCGAGCGATCGCGGATATTCTACCCCCGCCTTGTGCACCGCAACAAATCGCTGGCGGCCCCTCTGGCCGGCTCTCCTCGCGCTCGCGACGGCCTGCGCCTCGCCGGCGCGCCAGTGCCTCGTGGGCTCCGACTGCGTCTCGGGCGAGTGCCTCGCCGACGGCCGCTGCGCGCCGACCGACGGCGGCAGCGGCGGCTCGACCTCCGGCTCCTCGACCTCCGGCGGCGGCGGCTCGACGGGCGGCTCCGGAGGGTCGTCCAGCGGCGGCAGCTCCGGTGGGCTCCCCACGGACGGCGGCGCCGGCGGATCGGACGGCGGCCTCGCGGGGGACGGAGGCGCGGGCGGCTTCGACGCGGGCGGCGGTCCGGCCTGCGATTTCACCTTCGACGGGACGATCTCGCGCGCGCAGGTACCGGTGGGGCCCGGGCTCCAGGCGACCTTCGAGGTGGCCGAGGACGCCGGCTTCGACACGACCGGACAGCCGCTCGGCGACGGCGGCTTCCTCTGGAGCCTCGCCGGCCCCTTCCCGAGCGATCACGCCGTCCCCGTGCAGACCCTGCCGCTCGCGGGCGAGTGGTTCAGCGCCCAGTACCCGTCGGCCAGCTACGCGGTCACCCTCTCCGACCTCTCCCCGGATCTCGGCGTCTTCGCCGCGAACGCCAGCGCCATCGAACTCGTCGGCCTGGCCTCTCCGAGCCAGGGCTCGGGCGAGACCGAGGTCGGCTACTCGCCCGCGGTCCCGGTGCTCTCCTTCCCCCTCGCGCTCGGCGGCGCCTGGCAGACCAACTCGACCGTCAGCGGCACGTTCGAGGGCTTCCCGAACACGACGTACCTCGAGAGCTACTCGTCCACCGTGGACAAGATCGGCTCCCTGATCATCCCGAGCGGCACGAGCTTCCCGGTGCTCCGGGTGCGGACGGATCTCGTCCGGACGTTCGGAGCCCTCGTCACGACCCAGCGCAGCTACGCCTTCGTCACCCCCTGCTTCGGAACCGTCGCGACGGTCGTCTCGCAGCTGGACGAGCCCGCGGTCGAGTTCCAGAACGCCGCCGAGCTGCGACGCCTCGCCGAGCCGTGATCCGCCTCCTCGCCGTGTCCTTCGTCTTCCCGATCGCCGGCGGCTGTCTCGCCTTCCACCAGGGACCCTTGCCCGGAGAGCCCGGGGACGCGACCTTCGCCCAGGTCGAGGGGGCGCGGGTTCGCTACGTCGACGCCGGCCCGCGCGACGCCCCCGCCGTGGTGCTCCTGCACGGCTTCGCCTCGTCGATCGAGACCTGGCTGCCGTTGCTGCCCGCGCTCGAGCGCGATCACCGGGTGCTGGCGCTCGACCTCAAGGGCTTCGGCTGGACCGATCGACCCGAGGGCGACTACTCGCCGGAGGCGCAGGCGCGGCTCGTCTTCGCGCTCATGGACGCGCGGGGCATCCGGCGCGCCGCCGTGGTGGGCCACTCCTGGGGCGCCTCGGTGGCGCTCGCGATGGCGCTCGCCGCGCCGGAGCGGGTCGAGCGGATCGCGCTCTACGACGGCTGGGTCTACGAGGAGCAGCTCCCGACGTTCTTCCACTGGTCGCGCGCGAGCGGCATCGGTGAGCTGCTCTTCGCGCTCTACTACGACCAGCGGCCCGACGAGAAGCTCGAGCTCGCCTTCTACGACCGGCGCTACGTGACCGAGGAGCTGGTCGAGGCCGTCGAGCGGGCCCTCGAACGGCCCGGCACCAAGGCCGCGGCGCTCGCGGCGGTGCGAGGCCAGCGCTTCGTCGAGCTCCAGGCGCGCTACCGGGAGCTCGAGCAGCCGGCGCTCATCCTCTGGGGGCGCGAGGATCGCGTCTCGCCGCTCTCCTTCGGCGAGCGGCTCTCGAAAGAGCTCCCCCACGCGCGCCTCGTGGTCTTCCCGCAGTGCGGCCACTTCCCGATGATCGAGGCGGCGGCGCCGTCGACCCGAGAGCTCCTCGACTTCCTCGCCGCGGCGGAGGCCCGCCGATGATCCCCGCCCCCGCCCTCGCGCTCGCGACCGCCTGGACCCTCTCCGCGCTGGTGCAGGACGGCTTCACCGACGTGGGGCAGGACCTCGAAGATCGGGATCACCCGCTCTTCGCCGTCGAAGGCTACTACCGCACCCGCGGCGAGCTCTTGTACGACCTCGATCTGAGCCGGGGCCCGACGCCCTCCGGCCAGTTCCTCGGCCCGCTGCCGCTCTCGAACCCCGCCTCGCACCTGCTCGACGATGCCGACATGCGGCTGCGAACCGACTTCGCGATCTACGCGCCGGGCGGCGGGCTCGCGGTGAAGGCCCGCTTCGACACCTTCAACAACCTCCAGCTCGGCAGCCTGCCGCAGGGGGCGCCGCAGAGCAGCAGCTCGTACCAGACGCCGCTCGACGCCATCCTCGTCCGCCGGGTCTACGCCGAGGTCTTGACCCCCGTGGGGCTCCTCGCCACCGGCCGGATGGGCAACCAGTTCGGCCTCGGGATCACCGCGAACGCCGGCGACTGCCTCGACTGCGACTACGACCAGTCCGCCGACCGGATCCTCTTCACGACGCCGATCCTCGGGCTCATCTGGGCCGCGGCCTTCGACTTCACCGCCGCGGGGCCGCTCGTGCCTCGGACCGGGGGCGCGACGTTCGTCGAGCTCGATCCGTCGACCGAGGTCCACACGCTCGACTTCGCGCTGCTCCGGTGGCACGACGCCGACGCGATCGAGCGGCGTCGGCTCGCCGGCCTGACGACCTTCGACTACGGCGGCTTCTACGCCCACCGCTGGCAGCAGAACGACGTCCCGGTGGACTACCTGCCCACCGCCTCGCCGGTCCCGATCACCCCGGCGCAGGTGATGGCCCGCGGCTTCGAGGCCGACGTCTTCGACGGCTGGGCGCGGCTCATCGCCCCCGAGCTGCGCCTCGAGGGGGAGGCTACCTTCCTCTCGAGCATCGTGGAGCAACCCTCGCTGATCCCGGGAGTTCTCCTGCCCCGCCCGGTGACCGGAACCCAGTGGGGAGGTGCCTTCGAGAGCGACATCGGGGCGCCTCGCCGCCGCTGGGGCGCCGGCTTCGACGCCGGCATCGCGAGCGGCGATTCGGCGCCCGGCTTCGGGGCCTTCCCGCGCCCCGGCGCGCCGCCGCCCAGGCCGGGCGATCTGAACGGCCCGCAGGCGAACCCGCCCTACGACTACACGGTCAACAACTTCCAGTTCAGCCCGGACTACATCGTCGACCGGATCCTCTTTCGCAACATCATCGGCACGGTGACCGACGCCTTCTACCTCAAGCCGCACGCCCGCGTGACCTTGGCCCGAAGCGGTAAGTCCCGCCTGTCGGCGGAGCTCTTCGCGGTCGCCTCCTGGGCCCTCTACGCGTCGTCCACCCCCGGCGGCGCGAACGCGCTCGGCCTGGAGGTGGATCCGACCCTGCGCTACGAGAGCAGCGACGGGTTTCAGGCCGAGCTCCAGTACGGCGTGCTCTTTCCGTTCGCCGGCCTCGCCAACGCCCAGCTCGGCATCCCGGCCCAGCCGGCGCAGATTGGGAGGCTCCTGCTCGATTATGTGTTCTGACCGCGCGCTCCTGCTCCTCTTCGCCTGCGCCGCGGCGTGCAGCAGCGAGGCGCCTCCCCCGGAGGCGCTGCACGCCGACTACCAGGCGGCGCCCCCCGCGCCGCTCGCCTGCGTCCCAAACCTGGACGGACGGATCGACGCGAGCGAGCTGCCGATCGCGCTCGGGGTCCCGGAGAGCTTCGTCGTCTCGCCCCAGGGCACGACCCGCAGCGTCGACGTGGCGGGCGCCGAGAGCGATGGCGGCCAGCGCGTCTGGGACTGGTCGGTGGACTACGGCGACGACGAGCTCGCGACCCTCTCGGCCTCCGCCCTCGCCGGCAAGTGGTACGCCTCCTCCTTTCCCCAGGGCCAGTTCGTCTTGCCGTTCGATCCCGCCGACGAGAACGAGGCCGTCTACTCCGCCGATTCGACCGCCGTCTGGCTCTGGGGCATCGCCTCGAGCCAGCCGAACCCGACGAGCGGCGAGACGCTGCTCCCCTACACGAACCCGGTCCCGGTCTACGAGTTCCCTCTCCAGAAGGGGAGCGACTGGAGCGCCACGGGCGAGGTCCAGAACGGGACCCTCCAGGGGCTGCCCTACGCCGGAATCGACAGCTACCAGTTCGCGGTCGAGGACCAGGGCATCCTGGAGCTGCCGGATCTGACCTTCACCCAGGCGATGGCGCTCCACATCACGCTGACGACGACGCCGGCCGTGGGGGCACCGCTGACGACGCGCGAGGTCTCCTTCGTGTTCGAGTGCTTCGGCGAGGTGGCGCGCGCGACCAGCCTGCCGAACGAGACGAACGACGACTTCACCACCGCGGCGGAGCTGCGCCGCCTGAGCCTCGAGAGGAGATGACCGATGCTTTGGGACGCCTGGAAGAAGGGGTTCGACGCCTGGGAGAACGCGACCGCGCAGTACCTCGAGCAGTGGCTGCGCAGCCCCCTCGTGCTCGAGCCGGCGGGCCACCTCCTCACGCGGGCGTCCCAGGCCAAGGCGGCGGCCGACCGCTCGGCGGCGGCGTTCTGGGGGATGCTCGGGCTGCCCACCAAGCGCGACCAGGAGCGGTCGCTGCACGCCCTGAACCAACTTCAGAGCCGCCTGATGGATCTCGAAGAGCGGCTCTCCGAGCTCGAGCCGCCGGGGAGGGGCTGACCATGGACATCGGTCCCCATCGCGAGCTGAAGATCGCGCCGCTGGCCGTCTTCGACTCCCTCCCCGAGCGGCGGGAGCGGCCGCGCTTCCAGCTGCCGGCGCCCGGCGGCGGCTGGCGCTCCGTCACCTGGGGCGCCTTCGCGGACGAGGTCCGCGAGCTGGCCTCGTTCCTCGCCGCCTCGCGGCTGCGCGAGGGCGACCGGGCCGCCGTCTACTCGGCGAACCGGGTCGAGTGGATGAGCGCCGCGCTCGCCATCCAGGCCGCGGCCGGCGCGATGGTGCCGGTCTACCCCGCGAGCACCGCGGAGCAGCTCTCGTACGTCGTCTCGCACTCGGACGCCCGCTTCGTCTTCGCCGACGGCGCACCCCTGGTCTCGCGGATCCTCGACGCCTGGAGCAGCTTCGCGGGGGTGGAGAGGATCGTGCTCCTCTCCGACGGCCTCGACCTCGGGGCGCTGGTCGAGGCCGCGCGCGCGAAGGGCTCGCGGGTCTCGCTCGCGGAGGTCGAGCAGAAGACCGTCCCCTGGAGTCGCGCCAGGGAGCTCGGACGAGCGCACGACCGGAGCGCTCCAGGGGCCTTCGATCGCCGGATGCGGGCGGTCTCTCTGGACCAGCCGGCCGTCATGCTCTACACGAGCGGCACCTCCGGCCCCCCGAAGGGTGTTCCGCTCACCCACCGCAACGTCGCCGTCAACGGCCTCGACTGGCTCGAGTGCAACGCCCCGCTCATCGACGAGGGCGCCGTCGACCTGCTCTGGCTCCCGATGAGCCACATCTTCGGCTACGGCGAGGCCTGCCTCGGGAACACGCTCGGCTTCACGACGTTCCTCTGCGAGCCCGCCCAGGTCATGGAGAAGCTCCCCGAGGTGCGCCCGACCGTCTTCATGAGCGTCCCGTCGGTCTGGGAGAAGATCGCCGAGCGGGCGCGAGGGGAGCCCTCCCCGGAGGGGCAGCGGCGAAGGCTCGGGGAGCTGACCGGCGGCAGGCTCCGCTTCTGCCTCTCCGGCGGGGCGGGACTCCGGCGCGAGGTGAAGGAGCTCTTCCACGCGAGCGGGCTGCTCCTCATCGAGGGCTACGGCCTCACCGAGACCTCGCCGACTCTCACGATGAACCGGCCCGACGCGTTCCGCTTCGACACCGTCGGCAAGCCGTTTCCCTCCGTGCAGCTCCGGCTGGCGGAGGACGGCGAGATCCTCGCCAAGGGCCCCTCGGTCTTCACGGGCTACCACAAGGATCCCGAGGCGACGCGCGCCGCCTTCACCGAGGACGGCTGGTTCAAGACGGGCGACGTCGGCCGCTTCACCGAGGACGGCTTTCTGCAGATCGTGGATCGCAAGAAGGACATCCTCGTGACGGCGGGCGGCAAGAACGTGCCGCCGGCGAACCTGGAGCAGCGCTTCGAGGACGACCCCTACGTCGCCCGAGTCCTGGTCTACGGCGACGGCAAGCGCTACCTGACGGCCGGACTCTGGCCGAACGAGCCGGCGATCGCGGCGGAGCTCGACCGGCGCGGCCTCGCGGGCACGGCGCGCGCCGATGCCCGGCGGGCGCTGCTCCAGAGCCGCGTCGATCGGGTGAACGCGGAGCTACCGAGCTACGAGACGATCAAGCGGTTCGCGATCCTCGACCGCCCGCTCACCGTCGAGGCGGGCTTTCTCACCGCGACGCTCAAGCTGCGCCGGCGCCAGGTGATCGAGGCGTTCCGGGACGAGCTCGAGGCGCTCTACCGATGATGGCGAAGATCCTCTCGCTCGGCCGCCGCGCCGCGAGGCCGCTCCCCGAGGTCGGCTCGACCCCCAGCGACGCGGTCTTCGCGGAGAACAAGTGGCGGCTCCTCCGGGCGCGGCCCCGCGCGGAGGGGCTCGCCTTCCAGACGCCGGTCCTGCTCGTTCCCTCGCTCATCAACCGGCACTACGTCCTCGACCTGACCCGGGGCAAGAGCCTGACCTCCTTCCTCGTCGAGCGGGGCCACGACGTCTTCACGGTCGACTGGGGCACGCCCGGCGACGAGGACCGCTTCCTCGGCTTCGACGACTTCGCCGACCGCTACCTGGGCCGAGCGGTGAGGCGGACCGCGCTCCTCGCCGGGAGCGAGCGAGTCCACCTCTTCGGCTACTGCCTCGGCGGCACGCTCGCCGCGATCCACGCGGCGCTGCGCCCCGATCGAATCCAGAGCCTCCTCACCCTGGCCGGGCCGGTCCGCTTCCACGACGAGGGGTTGCTCTCGGCCTGGACGCGCTCGCCGGGCTTCGACAGCCAGGCCTTCGTGGCCGCGTTCGGGAACGCTCCCTGGCCCCTCATGCAGGCGGCCTTCCAGCTGCTTCGCCCCACCCTGGCCCTCTCGAAGGCCGTCCACCTCTGGCACCGCGCCGGGGATCCCACCTTCGTCGACGGCTTTCTCGCCCTCGAGCGCTGGGGCAACGACAACGTCTCGTTTCCCGGCCGCGCCTTCCACGAATACCTGGAGCGGCTCTACCGCGAGGACGCGCTCGCCAGGGGCGAGCTGCGGGTCTCGGGCGAGCGGGTGGACCTCGCGAGGGTCCGCTGCCCGACGCTGGCGGTGACCTTCGAGCACGACAACATCGTCCCCTGGAAGAGCGCGGCCGCGCTGCTCGATCTCGTGGGCGCGGCCGAGCGCGAGCGGCTGCACCTCCCCGGGGGCCACGTCGGAGCGCTGGTCTCGAGCGCCGCCCACAAGCAGCTCTGGCCGCGGCTCTCCGAATTCTGGGTGAAGCACGAAGGCGGGGCGGCGAGGCAGAAGACCGACCGCGGGCGCGCCGCCCGCTGAGCGCCCGGCGCGCCTCCTACCGCTCGCTGTCGAGCCTGCGCAGCTGGTTCGGATCGTAGCGCTCGCCCGCGAAGGCATCGGGCGGCAGCGCGGCCTCGAGGCGCGCGATCTCGTCCGGGCCGAGCTCGAGTTCGAGCGCGCCCAGCGCCTCGTCGAGCTGCCGCCTCGTGCGCGCACCCACGACGGGGACGACGGCGGCGTCCTTCGAGAGCGCCCAGGCGATGGCCAGCTGGGTCGCGGTGACGCCGCGCTCGGCCGCGAGCGCGCCGAGCGCCCGGGCGGCGGCGAGGTTCTTCTCGAGGTTCTCGGCCGAGAAGCGCGGCATGCGCGCGCGGGAATCCCCCTGCGCCCCGGGACGCGTGCCGCTCAGGAGGCCGCGGCAGAGGACGCCGTAGGCGGTGACGCCGACCCCGAGCTCGCGCAGCGCTGGGAAGATCTTCTTCTCGGGACCCCGGCTCACGAGCGAGTACTCGATCTGCAGATCGCAGATCGGCTGGACCGACTGGGCGCGCCGCGCCGTCTCGGCCCCGACCTCCGAGAGCCCGACGTGGCGCACGTAGCCGGCCTTCACGAGCTCCGCGATGGCGCCCACGGTCTCCTCGATGGGCACGGCCGGGTCGAGCCGGGCGGGCCGGTAGACGTCGACGTGGTCGACCCCGAGCCGGGTCAGCGTGTGCGCGAGGAAGCTCTTCACCGCCGCGGGCCGGCCGTCGAAGCCGAGCCAGCCGCCGTCGGGATCGCGCAGCGCTCCGAACTTCACGGAGAGCAGCGCCCGCCCTCGGTGGCCCGCGAGGGCGCGCCCGAGGAGCAGCTCGTTGTGCCCCATGCCGTAGAAGTCGCCCGTGTCGAACAGGGTGACGCCCCGCTCCTGCGCGGCGTGGATCGTCGCGACGCTCTCCCGCTCGTCCGCGGGGCCGTACATGCCCGACATCCCCATGCAGCCGAGGGCGAGGGGGAAGACTTCTGGGCCGCTCGCTCCGAGCCGGCGGGGGGAGTGGAGGTCTGGCATTGGCGGATACTAACAGCTCGTCAGCGAGGCGAGAGCCTCGAGGGAGCGGAGACGCCTCGTCACCAGGGCTCGCTGTTCGCGATGAAGTCGTAGGGGTAGCCCCACTCCGGCGCGGTGGCCTCGTCGAGCTCGCGCAGATCCTCGGGCGAGAGCGTCAGCTCCGCCGCCTCGAGGTTCTCGCGCAGCTGGGCCACCGTCCGAGCGCCGACGATGACCGAGGTGCACTCGGGCTTCGCGAGCAGCCAGGCGAGCGCGACGGGCGCGGGCCCCTTGCCGTGCCGCTTGCCGACCCGGATCGCCGCCTCGAGCACCTTCCAGTTCCGCTCCCGCTCGAAGGCGGCGAGGCGGCTCTTCGAGACCGCGAGCCGCGAGCCCGCGGGCGGCTCCTGGCCCCGCTGGTACTTGCCCGAGAGGAAGCCGCGGGCGAGCGGGCTCCAGACGAGGACGCCGAGGCCGAAGGCGCGCGCCGCCGAGACGAGCTCGCGCTCGGCGTCGCGGACGAGGAGGCTCCATTGAAGCTGGATCGATTCGTAGCGGTGCAGGCCAAGCCGAGCCGCCGTCCCGTCGGCCTCCCCGAGCCGATAGCCCGTGTAGTTCGAGCAGCCCGCGTAGCGGACCTTCCCCTGCCGCACGAGATCGTCCAGGGCGCGCAGCGTCTCCTCGACGGGCGTCGCGCCGTCCTGCATGTGGACCTGATAGAGGTCGATCCAGTCGGTCTGGAGCCGCCGCAGCGAGTCCTCGCAGGCCATGAGGACGTGGCGGCGCGAGAGCCCCCGGTCGTTCGGACCTGGTTCGGCCCCCGGCCTCCCGGGCCCGCTCCCCATCGTGAAGCGGCACTTGGTCGCGAGGACGACCTGATTCCGTCGCCCCTTCAACCACTCGCCGAGCAGCTCCTCCGAGCGGCCCTCGCTGTAGACGTTCGCGCTGTCGACGAAGTCGACGCCGGCCTCGAGCGCGGCGTCGAGGACGCGCCGCGCCTCGTCGTCGGGCGAGGTGGCGCCCTTCATGAAGCCGCGACTCTCGCCGAAGGTCATGGCGCCGAGGCAGAAACGGGAGACACGAAGGCCGGTGCGGCCGAGCTGGCGGTGGTCCAAGGGACGCCTCCTGATCGAGCCTCGGGAATTAACCGCCGCCGGCCCGGCCGGCAAGCGATCCTTCGACCTGGCGCCCGTCCAACGAGCGTGGCATCGTGTTTCGCATGAGACTGAGCTCCCTCGTCCTCCTCCTCGGCGCCGTTGCCTGCGGGCCCGCCATCTACGTGGCGCCGACCCCCGCCTTCTCCGTGGGCGAGCCCCAGGCGGTGGCCATCGCCCGCAACTTCGCCCGCTCGCAGGGGCTGAACCCGGGTGGCGTGCGGCGCGCCTTCGTCGTCGCGGGGAGCTGGCGGGTCGAGCTGAACCTCCTGCCCCCGACCTGCGGGGAGGAGTGGGTGCGCGTCGACGGCTTCGACGGCCACGTCATCGAGGCGCACCCGCGCAGCTGGGCCTGCGTGGCCCCGCCCCCGCCGCCGCCCATCGTCCGACCGATCGTGCCGCTCGTGCCGCAGGGCGAGGCGATCGCAATCGCCCAGCAGTTCGCGCGCCGTCAAGGCTTCAACCCGGGCTGGGCGGAGCGCGTCTTCGCGGTGGGCCAGGCCTGGCGGATCGAGCTGCCGCTGCTCAGGCCCACCTGCGGCGACGAGTGGTTCATGGTGGCGATGCACGGAGGCCAGGTCCTCGAGGCGCACCCGCGCAGCTGGGGCTGCTTCGGGCAGCGGCCGCCGCCGCCGCCGCTGCCGCCGAACGCGCACCCCGTGGCGCCCGTCGGCCCACCGCCCCAGGGCCACGGCGTGGTGCCGGTGGGCCCGCCGCCCGGGCAGCACGCGGTGGAGCCGGTGGGCCCACCGCCCGGGCAGCACGAGGTGGAGCCGGTCGGCCCGCCGCCTCCCGGGCAGCACGAGGTCGTGCCCGTCCAGTAGCGTCCCTCGCCGAGAGGCGTGATAGAGGGTGGCCCCGTGCGCCGCCTTCTGCCTGCCGCCCTGCTTGCCGCCTGCCTCGCCTCCGCCGCGGCGCTCGCGCACCTGCTCCCGGGCGTCTCTCGGATGCGCCCGGGCAGCCCCTTCAACTGGTACGCGGTGCAGGCCGTCTCGCCCTTGGATGGGGGCTACGGGGAGGCTCCCCTCGAGTTCGAGCCGCTGCGGGGGCGCGCGCTCGCGTTCCTCGTGATCGACCCCTACCTGCCCGGAGACCTCGCCGAGGCGCGACGCTTCGAGCGGCTCGCCCATGGGCTGCGCCACACCGCGGCCCTCCTCGTCGCCGCCCCGTCGAGATCCCAGGACGCGAAGGCGCTCGCGGCCCAGGCGACCCACGAGCGGCTCACGCTGCCGCTCGTGGTGGACCGGCGGGACGTCTTCCCGTACGCGTTCGGCTTCGGCCGCGCCGACTCGCCTCGCTACGAGCTCTTCGACCGTTCCTGGACGCTCCTGGTCCAGAACGGCCGCGCGCTGCGGGAGCGGCTCGCGGACGGCGTGACCCTCGCAGAGGCGCTACGGGCCCTCGATCGCGGCGATCGGATCGTCCCCCAGACCGTCCCATAGCCCGCCTCGCTGGCTGGGAGCCGAAGGCCCGTCCCCCTCCGCCGCCGAACGGCCCCCCGCTGCGGCGTTCGCGCCGGGTGGCCACTGTTCCATCGGGAACCAACAGCGAGGGGAGGGCTCATGGACATCGGCGGCGAGCTGCACGAGCTCGTTGAGATCGTTCCTTCCGAAGAGAAGCCGGTCGTCAGCGTCTACCTGAACACCCGCTGGGCGGACGAACAGCAGCGCCGGCGGGTCAGCGTCTTCGTGCGCGAGCGCAGCCGAGCCGCCCGGGCCCTCTACGATCCCCGGGGCGCGATCGGCGCGGCGCTCGGCCGCGACCTCGAACGGCTGCAGTCGCGCGTCGACGCGCTCGTGGCCGAGCCGACCGACGCGAAGGGGGCGGCCTTTTTCCTCTCCGAGGGGCGCGGTCTCGACCGGCAGCTGCTCTTCAAGGTGCCGTTCGAGCCGCAGTTTTCGGTGGCCCCCGAGCCCCGACTGCTCCCGCTGGCCCGCCTCTCCGAGGCCTACCGGCCGCTGCTGCTCGCCGTCGTCGACGAACGTGGCGCCGAGGTCTACGAGACCGCGGTGGGAGAGCTGACGTTCGGCCTCTCGATCGAACGGCCCACGCCCTCGCGCAAGCACATGAACGGCTGGTACCAGCGGCGCTACCAGCGCGGCGTGCGAGAGAAGGTACGGGAGCACTACGTCGAGGTCTCGCAGCTCCTGACCCAGCTCTTCGACCGGGACCCTCGCACCGCGCTCGTGATCGCCGGCCCCGAGGATCAGGTGGCGCAGCTCTCGGCGCTGTTGCCGCACCGGGTCCGCGAGCGGATCGTGACCACGCTCCACGCGAAGCGGCGCGTCGATCACGGTCCGACCCTCGAGGAGGTGACGCGCGCCCTCTTGGATCACGAGCGCGCGGCCGAGGCCGGCGACGCGGAGGCGCTCGTCGGCGAGGCGCTCGCCGGCGGTCTCGCGGTGCTCGGCCCGGAGGACGTGGCGCTCGCCGCCGAGGAGGGTCGCGTCCACCGGCTCGTGCTCGACCGGACCTTCTCGCAACCGGGCTGGCACTGTCCCTCGTGCGACGCCTTCGGCATCAAGGCGCAGGCGGGCTGCCCCTATTGCGGCGGCACCGTCTCGACCACGGACCTCGGCGAGGAGCTCACCCGCCGGGTGCTGCAGCAGGGAGGCGAGGTCCAGCAGCTCGAGGACGGCTGGCTGCGCCACTTCGACGGCATCGGGGCGCTGCTCCGCCACCGCGGAAGCCGGGCGCCCATCGGCTACGTCTTCCACGGGATGTTCTGATCCGCGGGGCCGACCGTCCCGCCGATGGGGTCAGGTAAACCCCAATTGCCCCAGCAGTGGGTGGGATGTTACGAGGCGCGCGAATTCGATTCCAACTCTACCCGGGAGGGTCTCCTTGAAGCGCGCGCTCTTGTCGTCCGTCATCGTCCTCGGTCTCGTGGCCTGCCCCGGCGCGAGCGGTCCCCAGGGGCTGACTGGCCCCACGGGCCCCACGGGCAAGGGAGACGTCGGCCCGACGGGCCCCACCGGCCCCGCCGGCGGAGGGAGCAGCGGCTCGGTCGGCGCGACCGGGCCGACCGGCGCCACCGGCCCCACCGGCCCGGGCGGCGGCAGCTCGGGCGGCGCGGGAGCGACCGGAGCGACCGGCGCGACCGGCCCCACGGGAAACAACGGCACCAATGGCCTCCCCGGCGCGACCGGCGCCACGGGCCCCACCGGCCCGATGCCCGTCGGCTGCGCGAGCGGAGTCATCGGCCAGCAGTGGAACAGCAAGATGGTCGGCTGCGATTGCACCCCGAGCGCCGGAATGGGGAACACCTGTTGGGTGCCGGTGCGGGATGCCGACGCGATGTGCGCCCCGGGCTGGCACGTCTGCAACTTGGACGAGTGGAACGCGAGCCGTAACGGCACGCTCTCGAAGCAGGCCCGGTTCATCCGCGCCGCCATCGGCTCCTGCACCGGCTGCAACTCGGACGTCCTCCAGAACGCCGACGACATCTGCGACCCGAACGGTCCGACCTGCACGAGCGCGAACGGCGACAGCAACCAGTACTTCTTCGTCTTCAGCTCCGAGATCGACGTCGCCTGCGGCGCAACCTGGTCGACCGGCATCCAGAACGGCGACGTGAGCCGCATCGAGAGCTTCGGCAGCAAGCCGGACTGCCTCGCCAGCAACTCGATCAATTTGGGCACGAATCAATGGGTCGTCGGGAGCATGTGCTGCCAGTAGTGAAAAGAGAGTCCCGTTGGGGGTGGTTCCCTCGGGGGGGCGGCGTCTGCTAGACCAGCGACCGCCCCCGCAGAGGAGCCCCCATGAAAGCGCCCCCCGTCCCAGAGAAGCTCGCCCAGCTCGCCGTAAACACGATCAAGCTGCTCGCGGTCGACGCCGTCGAGAAGGCCAATTCGGGCCATCCCGGCATGCCGATGGGCATGGCCGACTGCGCCTTCGTCCTCTGGTCGCGCTACCTCCGCTTCGATCCGAAGGAGCCGCGCTGGCCCAACCGAGACCGCTTCATCCTCTCGGCGGGCCACGGCTCGATGCTGCTCTACGGGCTGCTCCACCTCTCGGGCTACGACCTCTCGCTCGACGATCTGAAGCAGTTTCGCCAGTGGGGCAGCCGGACGCCGGGCCACCCCGAGGCCTCGCACACGCCCGGCGTCGAGGTGACCACCGGGCCGCTCGGGCAGGGCTTCGCGAACGGGGTCGGCATGGCCATCGCCGAGAAGATGGCCGCCGCCCAGTTCAACTCGAAGGAGCGGGCGCTCTACGACCATCGGATCTTCGGCATCGTCAGCGACGGCGACCTGATGGAGGGGATCTCGCACGAGGCCGCCTCGATCGCGGGCCACCTCGGCCTCGGGAACCTCGTCTACTTCTACGACGACAACCACATCTCCATCGAGGGCAAGACCGAGATCACGCTGACCGACGACGCCGCGGCGCGCTTCGAGGCGTACGGCTGGTTCGCGCAGCGGATCGACGGGCACGACCACGCCCAGATCGAGCGGGCGCTCGACGCGGCGCTCGCCCAGAAGGAGCGGCCGTCGATCATCGTGGCGCGGACCCACATCGCGAACGGCGCCCCGACCCTCCACGACTCGCCCAAGTCGCACGGCGAGCCGCTCGGCGCCGAAGAGGTCGCGCGCACGAAGAAGGCGGTCGGCTGGCCCGAGGAGCCGACCTTCCGGGTGCCGGACGAGGTTCGCGCGCTCTTTGCGAGCCGGGTCTCCTCGCTGCGCGAGGAGCGGGCCGCCTGGGAGAGGCTGCGCGACGACTGGAAGCGCGAGAACCCCGAGCGGGCGAGGCTCTGGGAGGAGCGGCTCGAGGCGAAGATCCCCGCGGACCTCTTCGACGAGCTCGTCCAGAAGCTCCCGGCGCCGGCGGCCGAGGCCACCCGGGCGCTCGCCGGCCAGATCGAGCAGCTCGTCGCCGAGCGGCTGCCCGGGCTCGTGGGCGGCTCGGCCGACCTCGACCCGTCGACCAAGACCGCGATCAAGTCCTCGGGCTTCCTCTCCCCGGGCGACTTCAGCGGACGGAACGTCCACTTCGGCGTGCGCGAGCACGGCATGGGCGGCATCCTGAACGGCCTCGCCCAGTACGGCGGCTTCATCCCGTTCGGCTCCACCTTCCTCGTCTTCTCGGACTACATGCGGCCTTCCATCCGGCTCGCCGCGCTCGGCCACCTCCACACCATCTACGTCTTCACCCACGACAGCGTGCTCCTCGGCGAGGACGGCCCCACCCACCAGCCGGTGGAGCAGCTCGGCGCCCTGCGGCTCATCCCCCACCTCCACGTCCACCGGCCGGCGGACGCCCTCGAGGTCGCCGCGGCCTGGACGGCGGCGGTCTCGCGCAAGGACGGCCCCACGGCCATCGTGCTGACGCGGCAGAAGCTCCCGCCCATCTCCCGCCCGGCGGCCTTCGACCCGAAGCTCGCCCTGCGCGGCGGCTACGTCGTCAAGCCCGCGGCCGGAAAGCCGGACCTCGTGCTCATGGCCACGGGCAGCGAGCTCCACGTCGTCGCCGGAGCCGCCGAGCTGCTCGAGAAGGAGGGGCGCCGCTGCCAGCTCGTCTCGCTCCCCTGCCTCGAACGGTTCGAGGCCGAGGACGCCGGCTACCGGGCGCAGGTCCTGCCCCCGGGCGTGCGGCGGCTCTCGCTCGAGGCCGGGCGCACCGAGCCCTGGCTCCGCTGGGTGGGGCCGGACGGCCTCGCCCTCGGCGTCGACGACTTCGGCGCCTCGGCGCCGGCGAAGGTGCTCGCCGAGCAGCTCGGCCTCACCGCCGAGAAGGTCGCCGCGCGGGCCCGCGATTGGCTCGCGAAGCCTGCCGCCCGATAGCTCGCGCGAAGCTGACGGCCGGGTCGATCGTTCCGCCGACCCAGGCCGGGTACGCTACAGCCCCTCGGGCCGAACCTCCGGCTTCGGGTCGCGGATGGGCTCGAGGCGCGTGCCGGCGAGGACCCGCAGCCGGTTGCCGCGCCAGACGACCTCGTTCGTCACCATGGCGCGCAGCCACGAGCCGAAGATCAGGAGGTCCTTGACCGGCGTGAAGACGAGGTGGCGCAGCCGGATCGGCGAGCGCTCCTGCACCGTGCGCGAGCCGGCGTCGGCGAGGATCTTCGTGAGGGCGAGCAGGAGGAACGCGACCAGCCGGTGGCGGGTCGGGCAGGCGAAGAGCCCGAGGAGGCCGAGCGCCACCGGGTTCAGGAGGAGCTGGAAGCTGAAGAGGAAGCGGCCGATGAGCCGCCGCTGGATGACGTTCCAGCGCGTGTAGCGCAGGAAGAAGTCGCCGACCCCGAGCTGGTGGCTCACGTTGACGACCGGCTGGTGGCCGACCTCCGTCCGCTTGCCGAGCTGCTTCCCGACGCGGCTGCCGAGGATGAAGTCCTCGGCGAGCACGTCCTTGACCGACTCGAAGCCCCCCATGGCGGCGAGGTCCCCCCGGCGCATCGCCATCGACTTGCCCACGACGAAGTCCTGCCCGGCGATCCGCTTGCCGGAGATCATCCCCGGGGTCACGAGGCTCGCGAGGTGGAGCCGATCGAAGAGGGCACCGAGCGTCTCGTCGCCCACCCCGATGATCGGGTGGGTGACGAGCCCGGTCTCGGGCCGCTCGAAGAGGGCGGCGATCTCGGACAGGTAGCCAGCCCCCACCCGGACGTTCGAGTCGCTGATGAGCAGCAGCTCGTGGCGCGCCTCGGGCTCGAGCGTCAGGAGCTGATTCACCTTGGCGTTGAGCCCCGGCTCGCCGCGCTGCATCACGAGGCGGAAGATCCTCGGCCAGCGGCCAGCCGCGGCGCGAGCGACGGCGTGGGCCGGGTCGTCGACGCTCTTCAGCCCGAGGAGGACCTCGTAGTTCGGGTAGTCGAGCTCGGCGAAGCAGGCGAGGTTCGCCTCGAGGTCGTCGTCGATGCCGCAGAGCGGCTTCAGGATGGAGATGCCCGGCGTTCCTTTGGGCGTCGGCGGCCGCTCTCGCAGGTGACGAACGGCCGACAGATGCTCCACCATGACGATGGTGAGGCCGATGCCGGCGACCAGGAAGAGGACGTTCGAGAGCCAGACCATGGCGGAAGTCGCCGGAAGCTGTAACAGAAACGGCCACGTCCCGGGAAGGGACGAGGTGGCCTCCCCGGGGTGCGCCCACCGTCGAGCGGCCCGGGGGCTGTCCGGGCGGGCGAGCCGCGCCCATCTTGCGGGGAGGGCGGGGAGAGGAGCGAGGCGCTCCCGGGCCACACCGCCCGCGGCTGGAGGATGCGCTTGCGTCGTCGGCTCCGCTTCGCGCCGCTCGGCGCGGCGCTCTGGGGGTGCTGGCTCGGGTCGTGCGGCGGGGGGCCGGCGCCCGAACGGGTCGGGCGCGCGGCGGCGGCCCATCCCGTCCCGGTGCTCAGCGCGCGAGCCTTGCGGCGCGACGTCCCGAGGCTCGTCGACGGCCTCGGGGTCGTCGCGGCCTACGACACGGCGGTCGTCCACTCCCGGGTCGACGGCGAGCTCGAGCGGGTCGGCTTCGAGGAGGGGCAGTTCGTCCGGGAGGGGGACTTCCTCGCCCAGCTCGACCCGAGGCCCTTCCGGATCGCCCTCGCCCAGGCCCGAGCGTCCCTCGCGAAGGATCGCGCGACCCTGCGGAACGGCCGCCTCAACTGGCGGCGCAACCGGGAGCTCCTGCGCCGCCGGCTCGTCTCGACGCAGACCGTCACCGACCTGCGAGCCCAGGTGGACGAGTTCGAGGCGCAGATCCGCGTCGACGAGGCCGCCGTCGCGAGCGCCCGGCTGAACCTCGTCTACGCGCGCATCAGCTCGCCCATCGACGGCGTCACCGGGGTCCGGCTCATCGACCCGGGCAACGTGGTCCACGCCTCGGATCCCTCGGGCATCGTGGTCGTGGCGCGCGTCGATCCCGCCGCCATCTACGTGAGCATCCCCGAGGACGTCCTGCCGGAGGTCGTCGCGCAGGGGGCCCGCGCGCCGCTGCGGGTCCTCGCGCGCAGCCGGGACGACCGGATCGACTACGGGGAGGGGCGGGTCGCGGTGCTCGACAACCAGGTGAACCAGGCCACCGGGACGCTCCGCCTCAAGGCGATCTTTCCGAACCCCGACCGGCTGCTCTGGCCGGCCCAGTTCGTGAAGGTCCAGGTCGAGCTCGGCGTCCTGCGCGGCGCGGTCGTCGTCCCCTCGGGCGCCCTCCAGCGGGGGCCAGAGGGCGCCTTCGTCTACGTGGTCCGGCAGGATCAGACCGTCGAGATGCGCCGGGTGGAGCCCGGCCCCGCCGTGGGCGGCAGCACGGTGATCGGCCGGGGACTCGCGCCGGGCGAGGAGGTCGTCACCGAGGGGCAGCTTCGGCTGAAGCCGGGCTCCCGGGTGACGGTCCAGGCGTCGGGACCCTACCCCGTCGAGGCGGCTGGCGGGCTCATGGATCCCTAGGCGGCGGCCGTGAGCCTCTCCGAGCCCTTCATCCAGCGCCCCGTCGCGACCTCGCTGCTCGCGATCGCCGTCCTCGGCGCGGGCCTCGTCGCCTGGCGGCTCCTCCCCGTCTCGGCCCTGCCGCAGGTGGACTACCCGACCCTCGTGGTCTCGACCCAGTTTCCGGGGGCCAGCGCCGAGACCATGGCCTCCTCGGTGACGGCGCCGCTCGAGCGCTGGCTCGGCCAGATGCCCTCGCTCGACCAGATGAGCTCGCAGAGCAGCTTCCAGAGCTCCTCGATCACGGTCCGCTTCGCGCTCGACCGGAACATCGACGATGCCGAGCAGGACGTGCAGGCGGCCATCAACGCGGCCTCGAACCTCCTGCCGCCGCTCCTCCCGGCGCCGCCGACCTACTCGAAGAGCAACCCCGCCGACGCCCCGATCCTCACGCTCGCCGTCACCTCGGACGCGCTCCCGCTGCGCGAGGTCGACGACTACGCCGATTCGATCCTCGCCCAGAAGATCTCGCAGGTCGCGGGCGTCGGCCTCGTCTCGCTCGCGGGGAGCCAGAAGCCGGCGGTCCGCGTCGAGATCGACCCCCTCGCCCTCGCCGGGACCGGGCTCGACCTCGAGGACGTGCGCTCGGTGGTGACCCAATCCACCCTCGACCAGCCGAAGGGAAGCCTCGACGGGCCCCATCAGGCCTTCACGCTCGACGCGAACGACCAGCTCGAGCGGGCCGCCGCCTACCGGCCGCTCGTGCTCGCCACGAGCGGCGCGGCCCCGGTCCGGCTGGGCGATGTCGCGACGCTGGTCGACGGCGTCGAGAACAGCCAGCTCGCCGCCTGGGCGAACGGCCGGCCGGCCGTGCTGCTCAACGTCCAGCGGCAGCCCGGCGCCAACATCATCCAGGTGGCCGACCGGGTCAAAGCCCTCCTCCCGGCGCTCGCCCGCGCGGTGCCGCCCTCGGTCCGGCTCGAGCTGCTCGGCGATCGGACCGAGACCATCCGCGCCTCGGTCCGCGACGTGGAGTGGACGCTCGCCTTCACGGTGCTGCTCGTCGTGCTCGTGATCTTCTTCTTCCTGCGGAGCCTGCGGGCCACCCTCGTGCCGAGCGTGGCCGTGCCGCTCTCGATCGTCGGCACCTTCGGGGCGATGTACCTGCTCGGCTACAGCCTGGACAACCTGTCGCTGATGGCACTCACCATCTCGACTGGCTTCGTGGTCGACGACGCCATCGTCATGATCGAGAACGTCTCGCGCCACCTCGAGGCGGGGCTCGAGCCGCAGGAGGCCGCCCTCGTCGGCGCCCGCGAGATCGGCTTCACCATCGTCTCGCTCACGGTGTCGCTCATCGCCGTGCTCATCCCCCTGCTCTTCATGCGCGGGCTCATCGGCCGGCTCTTCCGGGAATTCGCCATGACGCTGGCGGTGGCCATCGCCCTCTCGGCCCTGATCTCGCTCACGCTCACGCCGATGATGTGCGGCCGGATCCTCCGGCGCGAGACGCCCGGCGAGCGGCGCGGCTTCTTTCACCGCCTCACCGACGCCGCGATCGGCGGCATGGCGCGGCTCTACGACCGGACGCTGCGGGTCGTCTTGCGCCACCAGCCGGCGACCCTCGCCGTCTTCGGGGCGACGCTCGCGCTGACGGGGATCCTCTTCTGGGTCGTGCCCAAGGGCTTCTTTCCCGTGCAGGACACGGGGCTCGTCCTGGGCTTCTCCGACGCCGCCCGGGACGTCTCTTTCACCGAGCTGGCGCGGCGGCAGCAGGCGCTCGCGCGCGCCATCCAGGCCGACCCCGACGTCGCCACCGTCGCCTCGTTCATCGGCAGCGACGGCGTCAACCCGACTCCCGCGAACGGCCGGCTCTCGATCGCTCTGCTGCCCCGAGCCGAGCGGCGCCCGTTGCCCGAGGCGCTCGCCGCGCTGCGGGCGGCCGCGGCGACGGTCCGCGGCATCTCGCTCACGCTCCAGCCCGTTCAGGATCTCACCGTCGAGACGCAGGTCGGCCGGACGCCCTACCGGCTGACGCTCGGCGACGCCGATCCGACCGAGCTCACGGACTGGACGCGGCGGCTGACCCGGCGGCTCGCGTCGCTGCCCGAGCTCCGCGAGGTCTCGGCGGCGCCCTCGGGCTCGGCGCCGACGCGCAGCGTCCGGATCGACCGCGCGTCGGCCTCGCTCTTCGGCGTCTCCCCGGCGGCCATCGACGCGACTCTCTACGACGCGTTTGGCCAGCGGCAGATCGCGACGATCTTCACCCAGCTGAACCAGTACCGGGTCATCCTCGAGCTGACGCCCGGAGAGCAGGCGGACCCCGACGTCCTCTCGAAGCTCTACGTCAAGGGCACGGGCGGGCAGCCGGTGCCTCTCTCCGCGTTCGCGCGCTTCGGCGAGGGGGCGGCGGCGCCGCTCGTCGACCGGATCGCCCAGTTCCCCGCCTCGACCATCTCCTTCGATCTCGCGGGCGGCGTCTCGCTCGGCAGGGCCGTCGCCGCCATCGAGCGGGCCGAGCGGGAGCTCTCCCTGCCGGTGGGCCTCCACGCGGCCTTCTCGGGGACGGCGGCGCAGTTCGGGCAGTCGCTTCAGAACGAGATCTGGCTGGTCCTCGCCGCGCTCTTCGCCGTCTACGTCGTGCTCGGCGTCCTCTACGAGAGCTACGTCCACCCGCTCACCATCCTCTCGACCCTCCCGTCCGCCGGGGTCGGGGCGCTCCTCGCGCTCATCTTCACCGGCGAGGACTTCAGCGTCATCGCGCTCATCGGCCTTCTGCTCCTCATCGGCATCGTCAAGAAGAACGCCATCCTCATGATCGACTTCGCGCTGGACGCCCAGCGCGGGCAGGGGCTGGCGCCAAACGAGGCGATCTACCGGGCCTGCCTCCTGCGCTTCCGCCCCATCATGATGACCACCCTCGCGGCGCTGCTCGGCGGGCTGCCGCTCGCGATCGGGGCCGGGGTGGGCTCGGAGCTGCGGCGGCCGCTCGGCATCTCGATCGTGGGCGGCCTCCTCGTCTCCCAGCTCCTCACGCTCTACACGACGCCAGTGGTCTACCTCGCCTTCGAGCGGCTGCGGCTGCGGCTCGGAGGCCGCGCCGCCGCGCCCGTCCCCGGCGTGGGACAGACGCCCGTCCCGCAGCCATGAGCTTCTCCGAGCCGTTCATCCGGCGCCCGGTCGCCACCTCGCTCCTCGCCCTCGGCGTGCTCGCCGCGGGGGCGGTCGCCTACGGGCTCTTGCCGGTGGCGCCGCTGCCCCGCGTGGACTTCCCGACCATCATGGTCCAGGGGCAGCTGCCGGGGGCCAGCCCCGAGACCATGGGCTCGTCGGTGGCGACCCCGCTCGAGCGCCGCTTCGGCCGCATCGCCTCGCTCGCCGAGCTGACCTCCGTGAGCACGCTCGGATCGACCAGCGTGACCCTGCAGCTCGACCTCTCGCGCGACATCGACGCCGCCGCGCGCGACGTGCAGGCGGCGATCAACGCCGCCGGCGGCGATCTGCCCCCGAACCTGCCGCAGCGGCCCATCTACCAGAAGGTGAACCCCGCCGACGCGCCCATCCTGGTGCTCTCCCTCACCTCGGGGACGCTCCCCATCGGGCAGGTCTATGACGCGGCGAGCACGGTGGTGGGGCCGCGGATCTCCCAGCTTCCCGGCGTCGGCCAGGTCTTCGTCGGCGGCGGCGGCACGCCGGCGGTCCGCGTGCGGGTCCGCCCCGAGGCGCTTTCGGGGCTTGGGCTCGGCCTCGAGGACGTGCGGGTCGCCCTCGCCGCCGCGACCTCCGACCTGCCCGAGGGGACCCTCTCGGACCGCGTGCGCGCCGCGCCGCTCGAGGCGAACGACCAGCTCTTCGACCTCGAGGGCTATCGGCGCCTCGTCCTCGCCTCGGTGGGCGGCCTCGCGGTCCGGCTCTCGGACGTCGCCGACGTGGCCTGGGGCACCGAGAACAGCCGCGTCGCGGCCTGGACCGACGGCCGGCCGTCCATCCTCGTGATCGTCCGGCGCCAGCCGGGCGCCAACATCCTCGACATCATCGCCCGCGTGAAGGCGATCCTGCCGTCGATCGCCAGCTCGATCTCGCCGGCCATCGGCGTGCAGCTCTCCGCGGACCGCTCGGGGACCATCCGGGCCTCGGTGGACGAGGTGAAGCTCACCCTGCTCCTCACCGTGCTGCTCGTCGTCGTCGTGGTCTACGCCTTCTTGCGAAGCGGCTGGGCGACCGCGATCCCGAGCCTCGCCATGCCGCTCTCGATCCTCGGCACCTTCGGCGCGATGTACCTCGCGGGCTACAGCCTGGACAACCTCTCGCTCATGGCGCTCACCATCTCGACGGGCTTCGTCATCGACGACGCCATCGTCATGACCGAGAACATCCAGCGCCACCTCGAGCTCGGCGCCGGCCGGCTCGAGGCGGCGCTCGCGGCCTCCCGCGAGATCGGCTTCACCATCGTCTCGATCACGGTCTCGCTCGTCGCGGTCTTCGTCCCGATCCTCTTCATGGGAGGGCTCGTCGGCCGCCTCTTCCGAGAGTTCGCCGTCACGCTCAGCGTCGCGGTGTCGGTCTCGGCGCTGGTCTCTCTGACGGTCACGCCGTCCCTCGCGGCGCTCTTTCTGCGCGGCCCGAACGAGGGCCACCCGAACCGCTTCCACCGGGCGCTCGAACGGGCCTTCGCGGGGCTCTTGTCGGGCTACGAACGGACGCTCGACGTCGTCTTGCGCCACCGCGGCGCGGCGCTGCTCGTCGCGCTCGCGACCTTCGGGGCGACGATCGCGCTCTTCGTCCTCGTTCCGAAGGGCTTCTTCCCACAGCAGGACACGGGCCTCGTCATCGGCTTCTCGAAGGCCGGTCCAGACGTCTCTTTCGCCGAGATGACGCGGCTGCAGAAGGCGGTCGACCGGATCGTCGGGGCGGATCCGGCCGTGGACCACGTCGTCTCCTTCATCGGCGCCTTTCAAGGGGTGGCGGGCAACACCGGCACCCAGTTCGCCTCGCTCAAGCCGCTCGGAGAGCGGGGGGTGCGAGCCGATGCGATCGTCGCGCGGCTGCGCCCAAAGCTCGCCTCGGTCCCCGGCGTCATCGACTACCTCCAGGCGGCCCAGGACGTCCGGGTCGGCGGCCGACTCACCGCCACCCAATACCAGTACGCGCTGCGCGACGAGCGGCTGGGCGAGCTGTCGCGCTGGGCGCCGCGCGTCGAGGCCGCGCTGGCGGCGCTGCCCGAGCTGAGGGACGTCGCGAGCGATCAGGAGACCGGAGGGCTCCGGGAGTACCTGACGATCGACCGCGAGCTCGCGGCGAGCCGCGGGGTGCTCCCCGAGCAGATCGACCAGACGCTCTACGACGCCTTCGGGCAGCGGGAGGTCGCGACGCTCTTCGCCGATCGGAGCCAGTACCGAGTCGTCCTCGAGGTCGACCCGCGCTTCCAGGCGGATCCGACCGCGCTCTCGAAGCTGTACGTTCGGGCGCAGGGCGGCGCGCTCGTGCCGCTCGACCAGCTCGCGAGCCACCGCACCGAGACCACGGCCATCACCGTGAGCCACCAGGGGCAGCTGCCCGCCGTGACCCTCTCGTTCAACCTGGCGCCGGGGGTGTCGCTCGGCGCCGCGGTCGCCGCCGTCGAGGCCGCCCGGGATCGACTGCGGCTACCGCCCACCGTGAGGGGCAGCTTCCAGGGCACCGCGCAGGCGTTCCAGGCGTCGCTCGGGAGCGAGCCCTGGCTCATCCTCGCGGCCCTCTGCGCCGTCTACGTCGTCCTGGGCGTGCTCTACGAGAGCCTCGTCCACCCGCTCACGATCCTCTCGACGCTGCCCTCGGCCGGCGTCGGCGCGCTGCTCGCGCTGCTCCTCTTCCACATGGAGCTCGACGTCCTCGGGCTGGTCGGGATCCTGCTGCTCATCGGCATCGTCAAGAAGAACGCCATCTTGCTCGTCGACTTCGCCCTGGACGCCGAGCGGCAGCGAGGCCAGGGCCCCGAGACCGCCATCCGGACGGCCTGCCTCCTCCGCTTCCGGCCGATCCTCATGACCACCCTCGCCGCCCTCTTCGGCGCCCTACCGCTCGCCCTCGGTGGCGGCATGGGCTCGGAGCTGCGCCGCCCCCTCGGCGTCTCCATCGTCGGAGGGCTCTTCGCCTCGCAGCTGCTCACGCTCTACACGACCCCGGTGATCTACCTCGGCTTCGAAGGGCTGAAGGCGAGGTGGCGAGGCTGGAGGGCGGCCCGCGCCGCGTCTCCCGCCGGGCCGCGCCTCGGCGCTACTCGATCTTCTCGACCTCGATGAGCCGCACACCGCCACGGGTGTGGACGTGGCCCGTCGCCTTGACGTGGCTCGCCATCTTGCTCGCGAGCTTGTCGTTCATCGGCTTGTGGTCGTCGTCGACCACGAGGAAGAGCTGGTTCTTCGCGTCGAGGATGCCGATCGGCAGGTTGTTCTGGGCGCAGGCCGTGGCGCAGCCCTGGTGCTTCGGCCCGCGGCCGCCGTGGTCGACGTAGCAGGCCACGTCGACGAGCTCGCCCTCGATGGTCTGGACGGGACCCTCGTCGTCGCCGTGGGCGAAGGCGACCGGGGGGAGGGCGAGGAGAACGGGGATGAGGGCCACGAGCGCGCGCTTCACGGGGACGACCTCCTGAAAGTTTGGACGTCGAACTGTCTAACGCGCGGGCGGACACGGGGCAACTTTGGACGATCTCGTTTGACTTCACCGGTGCCCGTCCCCACTATCCCTGCCGTTCTTCGAAAGGTGAGGTGCCGCATGGCTGGCCACCCCCGCACCCGAGCGCTCGCCGATCTCGGCCAGAGCCTCTGGCTCGACTACATCCAGCGAAGCCTGCTCTCGGGCGAGCTCGAGCGGCTCGTCGAGAGCGACGCCATCACCGGCCTCACGGCGAACCCGACCATCTTCGAGAAGGCGATCGCCGGCAGCAGCGACTACGACGAGGCGCTGCGGCTGCTCGCCCCCGACCGATCGCTCGACGCGCAGGCCATCTTCGAGCGGCTCGCCTTCGCGGACATCCAGCACGCCGCCGACATCCTGCGGCCGGTCTACGAGCGGACCTCGGGCGCCGACGGCTTCGTCTCGATCGAGGTCTCCCCCGAGCTCGCGAACGACACCGAGGGGACGCTCGCCCAGGTGCGGCGCTACTGGGCGGCGATCGAGCGCCCGAACCTGCTCGTCAAGATCCCCGGGACCCCGGCGGGCGTGCCGGCCATCCGCGAAGCGCTCACCGAGGGGATCAACGTCAACGTCACGCTCCTCTTCTCCGTCTCGCAGTACGAGGCGGTGGCGCTCGCCCACCTGGACGCCCTCGAGGCGCGCCTCGCGAAGCGGCTGCCCGTCGATCGGCTGGCCTCGGTGGCGAGCTTCTTCGTCAGTCGCGTCGACACGCTCCTCGACGCGAAGATCGACGCGGCGGTGGCCCGGAAGGCACCGGGCGCCGGCGCGCTCCTCCCGCTGCGCAGCCAGCTCGGCATCGCCAACTCGAAGCTCGCCTTCGCGAGGTTCCAGGAGCTCACCCAGAGCCCCCGTTGGCAGGCGCTCGCTCAGAAGGCGCGGCCGCAGCGGGTCCTCTGGGCCTCGACCTCGACGAAGGACCCGAAGCTGCCCGACGTCCGCTACGTCGAGGCGCTCGCCGGGCCCGGCACCATCGACACCCTGCCGCCCGAGACTCTCGCCGCCTTCGTCGACCACGGGGAGGCGAAGCCGCGGCTCACGGAGGGGCTCGCCGAGGCCCGTGCGCAGGTCGCGGCGCTCCAGAAGAACGGCCTCTCGCTCGCGGAGGCCTGCGAGGAGCTGCAGGTCGATGGGGTGAAGAAGTTCACCGCCTCGATCGTGGCGCTGCGAAAGACGATCGACCAGAAGGTGGAGGCGCTGCGCCGGGAGGCGCCCTCCCAGGCGCCCGTCGGCCCCACCGAGACCGCGCTCGGCCAGATCGAAGCGCGCTTTCGCGAGCGCGCCCAGCGGCTCGCCGGCGACGGCTTCGTGCAGCGGCTCTGGGGCCGCGACCCGACCCTCTGGAAGAACGATCCCGCTCACGAGAAGGTCATCCGCCACCGCCTCGGCTGGCTCGACGTCGCCGACCGGATGGTCTCCGAGCTGCCGAGGCTGCGCGCCTTCGTCGGGGCGGCGCGCGCGGAGGGCATCCGCCACGCCGTCCTCTGCGGCATGGGCGGCTCGAGCCTCGCGCCCGAGGTCTTTCGCGAGACGTTCGGCTCGAAGGCCGGCTTCCCCGAGCTGCACGTCCTCGACTCCACCGCGCCGGGGGCGATCCGCGCCCTCGAGGGATCCATCGATCTCGAGAGGTCGATCTTCCTCGTCTCGAGCAAGTCGGGCGGCACGCTCGAGACCCTCTCGTTCTTCCGCTACTTCCGCGAGAAGGTGGCGGCCTTCTCGAAGCGGCCCGGCGAGCGCTTCGCGGCCATCACCGATCCCGGCTCCGGGCTCGAGGCGCTCGCGCGCAAGGAGGGCTTCCGCGAGATCTTCCTGAACCCCTCGGACATCGGCGGCCGCTACTCGGCGCTCTCCCTCTTCGGCCTCGTGCCGGCCGCGCTGATCGGCGTCGATCTGGACGGGCTGCTCGAGCGGACGCTCGCCATGCAGCGCGCCTGCCGCGAGCCCTCGGCGACGAACCCGGGGCTCGCGCTCGGCGCCGCCCTCGCCGAGGCCGCGCAGGCCGGCCGCGCCGCGGTGACCCTGGTCGCGCCGCGCGAGCTCTCCTCGTTCGGCGTCTGGGCCGAGCAGCTCCTCGCCGAGAGCACCGGCAAGGAGGGCAAGGGGCTCGTGCCGGTGGACGGCGAGCCGCTCGGCCCCGCCTCGGTCTACGGCGACGACCGCCTCTTCGCGCGGCTGGCCCTCGGAGGGCAGCCCGCGGGCGAGCTCCCCGGCCCGTCGGTGACGCTCCGGGTGCCGTCCACCCTCGACCTGGGCGCGGAGTTCTACCGCTGGGAGTTCGCCACGGCGGTGGCGGGCGCGCTCTTCGGCATCGACTCTTTCGACGAGCCGAACGTCCAGGAGAGCAAGGACAACACGGGCCGGATCCTGGCCTCCGGCACGCCGGCCCAGGCGCCGCTCCTCTCCGCCGGGCAGGTCGCGCTCTTCGCCTCCGGCCTGCCGGCCTCGGACCTCGGCGCCGCGCTGCGCGCCTTCGCGCAGAGGGCGCCCGAGCACGGCTACTTCGCCCTGCAGGCCTACCTGCCGCCGGACGAGAAGAGCTGGGCCGAGCTGCAGCGGATCCGGACGCTGCTGCGCGATCGGACGCGGCGCGCGACCACGGTCGGCTGGGGCCCGCGCTTCCTCCACTCGACCGGCCAGCTCCACAAGGGCGGCCCCCAGCTCGGCAGCTTCCTCCAGCTCACGAGCGACGGCGGGCCGAAGCTGCCGATCCCGGGCGCCGCCTACGACTTCGGAGCGCTCATCGCCGCGCAGGCCGACGGCGACCTCCTCGCGCTGCGGCAGCGGACCGACCGGGTCGTGAGGCTCCGGCTCTCGGGGGAGCCCGCGGCCGCGCTGGAAGAGGTCCGCCGAGCGCTCGATCGGGCACTTTAGGACCAGGCGAAATTCGGAGGCAACCATGCAAATCGGACTGATCGGCCTCGGCAAGATGGGGCTCAACATGGCGACGCGGCTCGCGCGGGGCGGCCACGAGGTCGTCGCCACCGACGCGGATCCCGCGAAGGCCAAGGAGCTCGCCGCCGAGAAGGTGATCCCCGCGGGCTCGATCCGGGAGCTCTGCCAGAAGCTCCGGGCGCCGCGGCTCGCCTGGGTGATGGTGCCGGCGGGCGCCGTCACCGAGAAGGTGATCGAGGAGACCGCCGCCGCGCTCGAGGCCGGAGACGTCCTCGTGGACGGCGGCAACTCGAACTTCCGCGACAGCCAGCGACGGGCGGAGAAGCTGCGCCAGCGCGGCGTCCGCTTTCTCGACGCCGGCACGAGCGGCGGGGTCTGGGGGCTCGAGGTCGGCTACTGCCTGATGGTCGGCGGCGAGCGCGAGGCCTTCGCCCTCGCCGAGCCGGTCTTCCGGACGCTCGCGCCGCCGGACGGCTACCTGCACACCGGCCCCTCGGGCTCGGGCCACTTCACGAAGATGGTCCACAACGGCATCGAGTACGGGCTCTTGCAGGCCTACGCCGAGGGCTTCGAGATCCTCAAGCGCTCGGAGTTCCCGCTGGACCTCGGCGCCGTCTCGCACCTCTGGAACCAGGGCAGCGTCGTCCGCTCCTGGCTGCTCGAGCTGGCCGAGCGCGCCTTCGCCCGGGAGGGAGGCGACCTCGCCGCCATCGCGCCCTACGTCGACGACTCCGGGGAGGGACGCTGGACGGTCCAGGCCGCGATCGACGAGAACGTACCGGCGCCCGTGATCACCCTCTCCCTGCAAGCGCGGCTCGCCTCCCGGCAGGACGAGTCGTTCTCGGCGAAGCTCATCGCCGCGCTCCGAAACCAGTTCGGAGGCCACGCGATGAAGGAAGAGCCGAAGCGGTCGCCGCCGGGGAAGCGCTCGTGAACGGGCCCCTGATCCCGGGCATCCCCGGCGGACCGATCCCCGCGCCCACCACCCGCCCGCCCCGCAGCGCCGAGCCGTGCACCCTCGTGATCCTCGGCGCGTCGGGCGACCTCGCCCACCGCAAGCTCGTGCCGGCCCTCTACAACCTCGCGGTCGACGGCGCCCTCCCCTCGCCGTTTGGAGTCGTCGGCTTCTCCCGCACGCCGTACACCGACGACGCCTTCCGGGCGGAGCTGCTCGAGTCGGTGTCCGAGCACTCGCGGCGGCGGCCCCTCGACCGCGCGGTCTGGGACCGGTTCGCGAAGTCGGTCTCGTACTGCGCGGGCGACTTCTCGAAGCGGGAGTCCTACGAGCAGCTGCGCCGCTGCCTCGAGGCGAGCGAGAAGGCCACGGGCACGGGCGGAAACCGGATCCTCTACCTCGCGACGCCGCCCAGCGTCTTCCCGGTGATCCTCGAGAACCTCGCGGCCTCGAAGCTCTTGACCAAGACCTCCGCGCCCTGGACGCGGGTCGTCGTCGAGAAGCCCTTCGGCCACGATCTCGCGAGCGCCCAGTCGCTCAACCGCGTGGTGCACGGGGCGTGCGACGAGCGGCAGGTCTACCGCATCGACCACTACCTCGGGAAGGAGACGGTCCAGAACATCCTGGCGCTCCGCTTCGCGAACTCGATCTTCGAGCCGCTGCTCTCCCGCCACTTCGTCGACCACGTCCAGATCACCGTCGCCGAGGAGCTCGGCGTCGAGGGGCGCGGGGCCTACTACGAGGAGGCGGGCGTCCTGCGCGACATGGTGCAGAACCACATGATGCAGCTCCTCACGCTGACCGCGATGGAGCCGCCCGTGGCCTTCGAGGCCGACGCCGTCCGGGACGAGAAGGTGAAGGTCCTGCGCGCCGTCTGCCCGATCGAGCCGGACGAGGTCGGACGCTCGACCGTCCGCGGGCAGTACCGGGAGGGGACGATCGGCGGCAAGCCGGTCCCCGGCTACCGCGAAGAGGAGGGGGTCGCACGCGACTCGATGACCTCGACCTTCGTCGCGCTCTCGCTGCGAGTCGAGAGCTGGCGCTGGGCCGGGGTCCCGTTCTACCTGCGGACCGGCAAGCGGCTCGGGCGGCGGCTCACCGAGATCGCGATCCACTTTCGCGCCGTCCCGCACCCGCTCTTCGGCCGCGGCCAGGACGAGCGGCCGAACGTGCTCATCCTCCGGATCCAGCCCGACGAGGGGATCGCCATCCGCTTCGCCGCCAAGGTGCCGGGCGAGGCGATGCAGCTGCGCGAGGTCACCTTCGACTTCCGCTACGGCGCGTCGTTCGGCGAGCAGCCGCCCGAGGCCTACGAGCGGCTCCTGCTCGACTGCATGCTCGGGGACGCGACGCTCTTCACCCGCGAGGACGAGGTCGAGGCCTCCTGGAAGCTCATGGACCCCATCCTCCAGGGCTGGCGCGACCACCCGCACGTCGCCCCCTACGAGGCCGGGGGCTGGGGACCGGACGAGGCGGACGAGCTCCTCGCCCGGGACGGCCGCGTCTGGCGAAAGCCGTGACCATCGAGCGGCGCGAGCTGCCGGACGCCGCCGCGATCGCCATCGCGGCCGCCGAGGAGATCGCCCGCGCGGCCGCGGACGCGGTGGCCGCGCGCGGTCGCTTCCGGCTCGTGCTCGCGGGGGGACACACGCCCGAGGCGCTCTACCGCCTCCTCTCCTCGCCCCCCTGGCGCGAGCGGATCGACTGGCCGAAGGTGGCGCTGCTCTTCGGCGACGAGCGCTGCGTGCCGCCGGACGATCCCCGGAGCAACCAGCGGATGGTGCGGCTCGCGCTGCTCGAAGCCCTCGCGGCGCCGCCCGCCGCCTACCTTCCGATGGACGGCGCCGCCCCGGACGCCGCCGCCCACTACGAGGGGCGGCTGCGCGGGGAGCTCGGAGACGATCCCCCGGATCTCCTCCTCCTCGGCCTCGGGCCCGACGGCCACACGGCCTCGATCTTCCCGGGCTCGCCGGCGCTCGAGGAGCGCAGCCGCTGGGTGGTGGCCGTGCCGCCGCCCACCACGGTGCCGCCGCCGATCCCCAGGTTGACCTTGACCCCGCCGCTGCTCATTCGCGCGCGCCGGACGCTGGTCCTCGCCACCGGCGCCGAGAAGCAGGCCGCGCTCGCGCGCGCGCTCGCGGAGACGGGCGAGGAGCGCGAGACCCCGGCGCGGCTCGTGCGCCGCAGCGAGGGTGAGGTGAGCTTCTTCTTCGATCCGGCGGCGGGCCGGGCGCTCTCCTAGCCGACGAGGTCGCGCACGCCGGCGACCACGAGGTAGAGCGTCAGCGCGATCATGACCACCGTCGTCCCCCAGGCGATCGCGTTGAAGACGGGGCCGTTTCGCCAGCGCCCCATCAGCTTCTCCTTGTTCACGAGGAGGAGCATGAAGACGAGGATGAACGGCAGGAGGATGCCGTTGACGATCTGCGAGACGAGCATGATCGAGATGAGCGGCAGCCTGGGCACGAGCACCACGAGACCGCCGAGGGCGATGATCCCGGAGTAGAGCCAGTAGAACTGCTTCGCCTCCCCGTACTTCTTGTCCACGCCCGACTCCCAGCCGAAGCCCTCGCAGACGTAGTAGCTCGTCGCGAGCGGCAGGATCGAGGCAGCGAAGAGCGAGGCGTTGAAGAGGCCGAACGCGAAGAGCGCCGCCGCGTAGTGGCCCGCGAGCGGCCGGAGCGCCAGCGCCGCGTCCTTCGCCGTCTCGATCCGGATCCCGGCCTTGTGGATCGTCGCCGAGCAGGCCGCGATGATGAAGAAGGCGACGACGTCGGTGACGATGCAGCCGACGATGACGTCGAGCCGCGAGTGGGGATACTGGTCGACCTTCACCCCTTTCTCGACCACCGCCGACTGGAGGTAGAACTGCATCCAGGGCGCGATGGTCGTCCCCACGACGCCGATCAGCATGGCCACGTAGCCGGGGTTCGCCTCGAAGGTGGGGGTCACCGTGGCGCGAAGCACCTCGCCCCACGGCGGGTGGGCGAGGACGCCGCTGATCACGTAGGCGACGTAGAACGCGCTCGCCACCAGGAAGATCTTCTCGACGACGCGGTAGGTCCCCTTGACGACGAGGAGCCAGACGGCCGCCGCGGCGATCGGCACCGAGACCCAGGCCGGGACGCCGAAGATCTCGAGGCTCGCGGCGACGCCCGAGAACTCGGCGATGGTGTTGCCGATGTCGGCGATGAGCAAGGAGACCATCACCCAGAAGGTGACCTTGACGCCGTAGTTCTCGCGGATGAGATCCGCGAGCCCCTTGCCGGTCACGACGCCCATCCGGGCGCAGATCTCCTGCACGACGACGAGCGCGAGGGTGATCGGGATCAGCGTCCAGAGCAGCTTGTTGCCGTACTGCGCGCCGGCGAGGGAGTAGGTGGTGATGCCGCCCGCGTCGTTGTCGACGTTGGCGGTGATGATCCCCGGCCCCATCACGGCGAGGAAGACCGCGATGTTGCGCCAGATCGTCCGCCGCGGGGCCGGCTTCTCGCCGGTGGCCACCCCGCGGGACACCTCAGCCTCCATGGAGCACCTCGGGCAGGATGTCGTCCACGGTGACCATTCCGCGCAGCCGGCCCGCCTCGTCGACCACCGGCACCGAGACCAGGTTGTACTTCGCGGCGACGTCCGCGACGTCGCGAACGTCCGCGTCGAGACTCACGGCCGCCGGCGTCTCGCGCATCACCTTGCCGAGCGGCGTCGAGCCGTCCGAGGCGACGAGGTCCTTGAGCGTGCAGAGGCCGCGCAAGGCCCCCGCGCCGTCGATCACGAAGATCTCGTAGACGAGCGGCAGCTCTTCCGCGCGCCGCCGGATCTCCGAGAGCGCCGCGCCCACGGTCGCCTCGGACTCGAGCTTGACGAGCTCGGTCGTCATGAGGCCACCCGCCGAGCGGGACGGAAAGCCGAGCAGCGCCTGGACCTCCCGGGCGTCGGGCCGCTCCATCTTGCCGAGGAGCTCCTGCCGGGTCTCGTGCGACAGCTCCGAGAGGACGTCGGCCGCGTCGTCCGGCGCCATCTCCTCGAGGATGTCGGCCGCGCGCTCGGGAGGCACCTGGTTGATGAGCTCGGAGGTGATCTCGGCGGACGATTCCTCGAGGGTCTCGGCGGCGGTGGCGACGTCCATCCGCTTGAAGAGCTCGGCCCGCTGGAAGCGGTCGAGGTCCTCCAGGATCTCGGCGAGATCGGCGGGGTGGATCTCGGCGAGCTGCCGCTGGGCGATGTCGAGCCGCACCTTCTCCCGGCCCGAGTCGAGCGGCTGGATGAGCTTCCAGGGGAGGAGCAGGTCGGCCTTCAGGTAGCGCGCCTTGGGGCTGAACCCCGCGACGAGCCCGTCGACGAGCCTCTCCCAACCCATCCGCCGCACGAGCCCGCGAAAGCCGACGTCGGCGTGCGCGAGGCGCAACGTCCCCTTGATGTCGAGGAAGTGCAGATCGTTGACGCGCACGACCTTCGCCCCCTCGACGTCCACGATCTGCTTGTCGAGGACCTCGGCGGCGAGCAGCAGCCGATCGGGCGGAAGCGGATCGGCGAGCGGCTCGCCCGCCGCCGTCGGTCGCAGGACGACGCGCCTCCCCTCGAGCCGCTCGACGGAGCTCCAGGGGACCGTGAGCCGCCGGTGGTCCGGCGATGCGTAGACCAGGGAGACGATCGGCGGGTAGGGCTCGCCCGGGGCCACCACGACGTCGACCAGCCGCCCGATTCGCGCGCCCTCCGACCCCAGGATGGGTCGGCCCAGCAAGCTCGAGAGGAAGACGAAGCCGGTGCTCCAGCCGGGCGCTCCCGACCCGAGGGGGGCCGCGGCGACGCTTTCAGTGCGTGGATCTTGCCCGGCCATTTCCGCGTCGTACCTTTCGAACCTCGACCGCGTCAATGCCGTCCGGGAAGGATTGCCAGACGAGCGCCACGAGCGCATGCTCGGGGGCGCCATGAAGCTCGTCCTCGTCCGACACGCCGACGCCGAGCCCGACATGGGGGGACCGCTCGGCGACCCTGGCCGCGCGCTCACGATGCTGGGCCGCGAGCAGGCCCGCGACGCCGCGCGCGAGCTCGCCGCCTCCCTCTCCCCCGCCGTCCCGCAGATCTGGACGAGCCCGCTCGTGCGCGCCGTCCAGACCGCCGAGATCCTGGCGCAGCTCTGGCCGGCCGCGCCCGTCGCCGTCGCCGACGCGCTGGCGACCGGGCGGCCGATCCAGGCGCTGCTCGAGCTCGTGAGCGATCTGCCGGCCATCGACGCCGCGCTGCTCGTCGGCCACGACCCCACCCTCTCGGAGCTCGCCGCCACGCTGGTCGGGCTCCCCGCCCTGCCGCTCGCCTTCGAGAAGGGGGCCGCGCTGGCCCTTCGCTGGGAAAACGAGCGCTGGAGCTTCGAGCGCTACCGGGCGCCGATGAAGCGGCCGATCGACCGGCTGCCCGGGAGTTAGGGGCCCGGCGCGACGACGCCGAAGGTCGTCGCTTCAGTGCTGCAGCGTCTGGAGGACGCCGTAGTCGCTCGCCGGCGGCCCCCGCTGACTCATCGCCACGGCGGCCACGGTGCCGGCCACCGCGGCGACCCCGAGCCCGATGCCGACCCAGGTCCAGGGGCGCCCATACCAGGGGCGCCGGGCGGATTCCGCCTCGGCGACCTCCTCTTTCGACATGACCGGAAACGAGAGCGGCGCCCGCTCGCTGCCGATCGAGCTGAGAACGTTCCCGTACCGGTCGAGCCCCTCGACGTAGTACTCGACCCGGTAGCTCTTCTCCTCGGCCGGAAGGTCGATCCCGGGGATGAGCAGCTCCCCCTCGCCCGCCCGGCTGACCGTCGAAAACGATCGCCGTCCCGCCTGCCGATAGCCGACGACGAGCGTCCGCATCATCCCGAGGGCGTCGTTCTCGACGGCCACGCTGAGCGGCAGCGGCTGGTTCGGCGCCGCCGGCGGCGGCACGACGTGCGAGATGGCGAGCGCGGGGCGGCCGGCCGAGAAGGCCCGGGCGGCGGCGAAGCTCTGCCGCTCCCTCGCGGAGGCGTTCGCCGGGAGCCGGTATTCGGGATTCACCGAGAGCAGCCGCTCGAAGGCGCCGGTCGAGAACTTCGGCCCCCACGGACCCGCGTCGGCGGCCATCTCCGCCTCGAGCCGATAGATGTCGGCCACCATGTCGGGGCCGTTGTGACCCTTGCGCAGGAGCGCGTCGAGCGTCCGGACGGCGTCGGCGGCCTTTCCCTCCGCGTCGAGCCGGATCGCGGCCTGCAGCGGCCCCGGGGCGCCTTGGCTCTGAAGGCGCGCCATCCGTTCGCGATCGTCGATGGCTCGGACCTGCGGCTCGATCTCGGAGATCACCTGCGCCGCGGCCCGGCGCTCCTCGGGAGACCGCGCGAGCCGTTCGAAGGTGCGGTAGATGTCGAGGGCGCGCCGGAGGTACTCCGGCTTGTCCACGACGCCGTAGGCGCGTCGATAGGCGAGGCCGATGTTGAAGAGGATCTCGACCCTCTGCGAGAGCCGGTAGGCGTCCTCGAAGGCCTCGATGGCGTCCTGGTAGTGGCCGAGCCGGAGCGCGGTCTCGCCTTCGGAGTAGCGGGCCTTCGCCTGGGCGTCGGCGCGCTCGTCGCCCAGGGCCGGACGGGCGGCGACGAGCGCGAGCGCCAGCGCGAAGAGACGGGTCCTGCTCAAGGGCTCCCCCACGGATTGAGCGGTTCGTCGGTCCGGATGTTCCGAGTCGGCTTGCGGGCGACGGGGGCCTGGGCCCGCCGGCGCGACAGCGTCACGTCGTAGACCCCTTCCGCTCCGGAGGCGACCGTGAACTCGTAGCGCCGGGACTCGAAGCCGGGCGCCGAGACGGTGAAGAAGTGCTCCGAGCCTGGCTCGAGTCCGCCGAAGCTCGCCGGCACCGGGTGGCCGGCCCCCGAGCCGTCCAATCGGACCTCCGCGCTCGCCGGCTCGGCCCGCACGAGAAGGCTTCCGGGGAGGGGCGCGGCGGCGGGCTTCGGCCGCTCCGCCGCCAAGGCAGCCGGCGGCCCCGCGACGGCCGCGGGAGGCGCCGGAGCCGCCGGAGCCA
>JAJXUD010000130.1 GCA_021783235.1 Myxococcales bacterium
CAGGAAGGCCCCCGCGCTGTTGCTGAGAACTTTGCGGCGCCGCGATCGGTCAACAATCTCGCGCCGCGGCGCCAGAAGCGATCGCGTCGCGCGGGGTGCCTGATATAGGAGAAGCCAATCAACGCCCGGGACGCCGTCGAGGCGTCCCGGAATGGCCTCCTGGGGGGATTTCAGAACGGGATGTAGTTGTAGGCCGGTAGGCTGGCTTTCAAGATATCGAGCACCGCGGAGAGAACGAGGAGCGTTTGGCGCGTCTCGTCGCGGGCCGTGCCGCGACCTTCGCGTGGGAGGCCTTCGCGCCAGAAGCGGTACTGGCGTGACAGGACGGTCAGCTCGTGCTCGACGGCGTCGAGGCGGGCGAGCGATTTCTTCGGGGGCATGAATGGCTCCTTTCGGGTCAGCCCTGGGTCTGGGCCTTGATGGTCTCGTCGACGACGCGCCTGTCCACGATCCGGATGTCGTGCCAGGCGGCTCGAATCAGGGCGTAGACGAGCACGTTGTTGAGTTCGCGGGGCAGCCCCTTGGCGTGCTGGTAGGCGAGGTCTATCGCATCGTCGGTGAAGATGCTCGGATCCCCGCCGACGGCGTCCATGTGCGTCTTGACGTACTCGGTCGCCTCGGCGCGGCTCATGCCCACGAGCGTGCATCGTACCGGCGTGCGCTGGGCCAACGCTTCGTGCATGGGGTCTTTCAGCCGGCCGCGCAAGGCGGGCTGGCCGACGAGCACCATGGCCAGAGGCGTGGCCGCGTCCATCTGGAAGTTGAGCAACTGCCGCAGTTCGACAAGGAGGGTATCGGGCAGGAGATGGGCGTCGTCGACGACCAGCAGAGTCTGACGCCGCTTGTTGAGCCAGACGTGCTCGATAGCCGTGTGCAACTGGACCACCAGGTCGCCCTTCAGATAGGCCGGAGCGAGCCCGAGCCCACGGGCCATCTCGCGGAACAAGCCGCGATCCGAGGCCGTGAAGCCGATGTAGAGCACAGCCACTCGGTTGGGGTCGAGCCCGGCCAAAAAGGAACGCGCGGCCGTGGACTTGCCGGCGCCGACCGGGCCGGTCAGGGCGGCCACGGCGCCGTCAGAGACGGCATGGGAGAGATAGCAGTGCAACTCTTCGAGGTCGCGATAGCGGTAGATCCGGTCGGCCGGGATGGTCTTGGAGAAAGCCGGCCCGGCGAGCCCGAAGAAGGCGATGTAATCCTTGCTCACCGCAGGCCTCCTTCGCGCAGCCGCCGTTCGATGGCCTCCAGGTAATAGGCCAGCGGCTTTTCCGGGCCCTTGAGCGCGACGGCGTCGGCCACGGCGGCCTCCGTTCGCTCGGGTGAGGGGCCGTAGCGGCGGTGGAACTCGGCGAGCGTCTGGTGCTCGGCGCCGTCGAATGGCCGATCGCCCAGGAGCGTGCCCATGCGGCCGACGAACGCCTCGGCGCCGACGGAGCCCGGCTCGCTCTCGGCCAGGGTCGCCCACCGGCCGTCCGAGGCACCGGCCTTCTCGGTGAGCCGCTCCTTGAGGCGCTTGGCGCTCGCGAGCGGCTTCGGCGGGCCCTCGTCATGGGGGCGGGCTTTCGCAAAGGTCCGACTCACCAGCTCGGCGGGCCGGAAACTTCCCACGAGCCGGCCATGCAGCACGACCTTGACCGTGCTCAGGTCGTAGGGGTCGTAGCGCACCATGACGCGCTGGCCGACGAGGTCGGCCGGCACGGGGTAGCAGTTGCCGCCCAGGCGGACCTCGCCGCATTTGGAGACGTGCCGCTCGTCTTCCCAGAGAAACGTGTCGGCCAACTCCTCGGGGCTCACCTCGCGGATGCGGTGACGGCCGGCCTCCCAGCGTTCGTGGGGCGTCTCGCCCGTCTGGGAGTGGATTCGGTGGGTGTAATGGGCTTCGAGCCAGCCCCACAGGAAGCGGTTCAACTCGTCGAGGCCCTGGATGTCGGCTCGCTCGGCCTCGGGATACAGCGCGCCTTTGAGGGTGGCCCAAAATCTTTCGATTTTTCCTTTGCCCTCTGGAGCGTACGGCGCGGCGAAGACGATCTCCACCCCCAGCCGGGCCGCCATGCGGCGCAGTTGCACGGCTCGGTAGGCGCTGCCGTTGTCCCAGTAGGCCATCGATGGGATCCCGTGCCGGGCGATCGCCTGGCGGAAGCAGTTCTCCAGGGCTGGCAGGCTCTCGCGCCAGTAGAACTGGGCGTGCACGACCATGCGGCTGTGGTCGTCGAGGAAGCCGTGTAAATAGCACTTGCGGCGCTTCGTGGGGTCGGAGGGGTCCGGCAGCCAGAGGCCATCGGTCATGTCGGATTGCCAGCAGTCGTTGGGGCGCGGATGCTCGAAGCGCCGGAAGACCTTGGGCGGCTCCCCGTTCGCCAGGGCGGGGGGCTCCTCTCGCAGGTGGTAGCCGACGGTGGAGGGCGAAACCAGCCCCAATCCCTCACCGGCGAGCAGGTTGCTGATGGCTTCGGCCGAGCGCGTGGGCAGCTCGGCTTTCAGGGCCTTGGCGCGCTCAATGACCGCCTGCGGCACGGCTCGCGGCACGCCCTTGTCCTTGCGGACGTTGGTGCGCAATCCCGCCAAGCCGTGCTTCCGGTAGAGCGAAACCCATTCGCGCACGGTGCGCGGCGCGAAGCGCTTCAAGCGATCGCCGGGGAAGCGATGGGTGGCCGCCACGATCTCCTTGCGGAGCGCGTCGCGTTCAGCAGGCTCGAGGTTGCGGCAGACGAGGGGGGCGATGACCGCGTACTTGGCGAGGGCGAGGTCCCATTCGCGGTCGTTCTCATTCGATGGCATGGTCGATGATCTCCTTTCGACTTTCCACTGTAGGTCGAGAGTGGCTCACCAAGCGCGTTCCATCGATGGTGTTAACCTTTGGATCCAGCTGTCGTTCCTAGGGCGGCGCAGCCGTTCGGATGAACCAGCCGGTCCGGTCGAGGCCCGTGGGCAGGCGCGGACAGCGCCGCATGAGGTGGGCCCAGCGCGTACGCAGTTTTCCTGGCTGCACCGCGAGCCGCCTCCAAGCGTCGAGGGCATGCCACGCGTCGCGCAAAGCCGCACGCTTAGCCTCGCTGCGGCCCGAGGCGTTCAGGTGGCCCGGCGCCGAAGGCGGTTGGTAATCGTCTCTTCCGAGGAGCATGGCCGCGGCAAGGCGCCACCAAGCCCGCGCCCCCGAGACGAAGCGCTGGAGCCAGCGGAAGCAGGTGGAAGGCGTCGGAGAAGGGTAGGGCGGCTCGGCGTAGTCCGACGGCCCGATCGCCGGCCGCGCCTCAGCGCCCGTCACGCCGGGCGTCAGATTCCGGTAGCTCGCGTCTCCGTCCAGATAACTCTCCACGATCCCGGCGACCGTATCGAGGCCTTGGGGCAGGCCGGGAAGCACGTCCTCGGGCAAGGCGGTTGCCGTGGCGCGGCAGTCCGGGCAGCGGAACCGCAGAGCGTCGAAGTGGATGACACTCTCGCCGATCCGCACAGCGCGGTCACGGCTCCCATGCACGTGCCATGGCCCTCGACGCCCGCACAGGGCGCATGCCAGGGGCCGATACGCCAGAGCCAACGAAGGATCTTCGAGCAGCCGCTTGAGACTGCACGGGATACAGATTATGATGGGAGCGAGCCTTGCGGTTGATTGTCTGTCTGAAGAACTTCAATCTACCGTCCAAGGCTCAAGTTACCGAGCGATCTCGCTCACAAAATTCCGGCGCCGCCGATCTGCGCCGCGGCGCGCGAATGTTGTCCGACCGCCGCCTCCGGCGGCGCCGGAATCTTCGCCGCTACACGGAAGACTCGGCACAAGGGCGTAGATCGG
>JAJXUD010000085.1 GCA_021783235.1 Myxococcales bacterium
TAGTGGATCGGGCGAGCGTCGAGCCCCGCTGCCCAAGTCGACCTCAGTTCACCCGAAGCCAATAGCTCGTCCGGATGCCGCCGCCGCTCGCCCATTTTGCTCGATCCGGTTGCCCGACAAGCTCTATGTAGCGCCGGCCGAGTTCGAGATGGCCGCGACGAAGATCAAGAAGGGCACGTGGCTGCTCGCCGTGCACGTGCTCGACGACGAGCTATGGGCGAAGGTGAAGAGCGGAGACTTGTCCGGGTGGAGTATCGGCGGTTCGGCGGCCAGAACGTAGTCGATCCAATCCTTCTCGCCGGCTGCCACGGCGCTCCTGTTACCTCGCGTCGATCTCTGCAGGGATCATCCCGGACACTTGCGGTCCTACGAATCGTCCCCTGGCTTCTTTCCGAACCGCTCGGCCATGCTCTCTTCCACCAGGACATCGATGAAGCGTCCTCGGGCGGCCGAGGTGTCCTCGTCTACCTTCTTGAGAGCTGCGTGGGCCTTGTACAGTTCGATGGCAGGCTTGGCGACCTTCTGGGCGAAGTCCGCTGCCGCCACGTTCAGGTTGGGGTAGCGGCCCATCACCGCCTCGACTCGTTGTAGAAGGGTGTCTCTTGGCAGGCTCTTCCTGAGCGCCGGAACGGCCAGGGTCTCCAAGAGGTCTGGGCGCCCCATGTGCCCCTGCAGATAGTAGCCGCCCGCCGCGACGTGAGCGTTCATGGTGCGGCAGTAGTGAACGAAGATGATTTCGTCTTCGGTTAGCGTGGCCCGAACGGCTTGAATCGCCTCGAAGACCCTTTCTGCATGCCACCCGAGGGTTCCTTCGATGGGCGGGCGTCCGGCAGCCGTCCTCGCGTCATGAAGAAAGCGGAAGGTGCCGTCCAGTTCGTCGAGCACGCCGTTCAGGCGAATCCACAGGATGGAGCCCCACGGCCACGCCGCCTTGGGATGATGAGCAAGTTCTCGGACCGCGCGGACAAAGGTCTCCACCCACTGGTGGCGCTGGAAGCCCTTCGTACCGCTGTACTTGCTGATGGATTCGACGAGCTTTCTGGCTGCGTCCCTTGGCAGGCCTTTCTTCTTCCTGGTCATGGGCTCGCCTCCAGCAGACCTCCTGGAACCTGGCTGCTCTCGGTGCGTTAGCGGCGTGACTTCGCCGCTCTGCGAACGGCCTCCACGCTTGTCTTGCCCGTCTCCTTCCGCATGGTCTCCAGCTTCGCCCTGGGCGAGAACCCGGGGATTGGCCTTGGCAGATTCTTGTTGAGGGTATCGCCGCGCTTCTGGTGAATTTCGCCCGCCTTGGGGCGATCCTTGTCGCGGTACCGATTGTCCAGCCCGGGCTCTTTCATTGCGTTCCTCTTCTCCTGCGCGGTCGTCGACGTCTCTCTTCGCTTCGGCGCGCCGCTCTGCGCCTCTGATCTGGGACCAGTCTACATCGCCCCTCTGATCCCACGCGAGGCGCCTGGGCCCTGGCTTGTATCTCTGGAGCCTCTTGACACGAGTCCGCGCGCGCCGTAGTCTTGCTCCATCGCCGGGCGCGTGCCCGGCAGGGGTTGTCGAGTTCATCGAGCCCCGGCGTGGTCCTCCTCGGACTGCGCCGGGGCTCTTGCGTTTCTGGAGCGAAATGGCGAGCGAGGCAGATGGCGACGAGGGCGTGCACCGGCTGCGGGACATCGTGGTCGAGGAGGTTTCGCTCGTCGACCGCCCCGCGAACAAGCGGCGCTTCCTGGTCGTGAAGCGGAGGAACGGCATGGCAGCGGACGAGACAGCTCCCGAGACGACGAGCGACGGCCTGAAGGTGACCGACGTGACCAAGGCCGCGCGCAAGCCGAAGAACGAAGAGGCGGAGAAGGCGCGTCGTCGCGCGAAGCCCGCCGACGGCGACGGCGACGAGCCGGCCGAGAAGGCCCGCAAGCCGGGAGAGGACGAGGAGGAGACCGAGAAGGCGCGCGGCAAGAAGCCCGGCTGCGATGACGGCGCGGAGGAGGCCGCGAAGGCGCGCAAGCCGAAGGACCCAACGGACGATAACGAGCCGGACGAGGCCGAGAAGGCGCGGCGCGAGAAGCCGGCCGACGAGGAGGAGAAGAAGAAGAGGCGCGCTGCCAAGGCGGATGGCGACCCGGACGACGACGACGAGGATCCTGACGACGACGATGACGACGACGAGGAAGAGGACGACGAGCTCGTCCTCGCCGCGCCGGTCCGGGTGGCGGTGGCGAGCACGCTCACCCAGGTGCTCCAGCGCGGCCTCGATCTCCTCAACCGGGTGAAGGTCGCCTCCGAGCCGGACAGCGAGACAGAAGCGCCGCTTCCGAGCGACGTCGGCTCCGAGATCGATGCGCTGTCCGAACTGCTCTCCGGCATCACCGAGAGCTACCCGAGCCCATCCGAGAAGGCCGCGAAGGTGCAGAAGGCCGGCGCGCGCATGGCCAAGGAGCGGCTCGACCGCTTCCACAAGGCCATGGAGCTGCTCTCGGGCATCCTCACCGAGCTGACCGGCAAGGCCGCACCCGAGGGAGCGACGCAGGGCCAGCGCACCACCGACCCGAGCAAGCCGAACCGCGGCGCCGGCGTCGATCCCGACAACACCGGCCTGAGCGCGGCCACCGCGTTCGCCGACGTCCCAGGTCTCAAGGACGTGCTCAAGGGCGTCTCGGACCTGACCCGCATCGTGAAGCGTCAGGACGACGAGCTGCGGGTGCTGAAGCAGCACCGCGGCCTACCCAACGCCCTCGCGCCGGAGGGCGGTCGCGCCGAGGCCCAAGAGGTCTCGTGGCCGCTGGACATGAACCGCCCGATCAGCCGCGAGGGCGTAACGAAAGAGACGTCGTTCTACGACGAGTGAGAGGAGAGCCGATGGGTCTCGCAAGCTTCATGGACAACCGGACGGTGCTGGAGAAGGCGGACCTCGCGCTCGCCGACCTGACGACCGGCGGCGGCATGCTCCAGCCGGCGCAGGCGCAAAAGTTCCTGCGCATCCTCATCAAGGAGTCGGTGCTGCTCAAGCAGGCGACGGTCGTTCCGATGCGCTCGCCCAAGCAGCTCATCGAGAAGATCCGCTTCGCTGGCCGCATCCTGCGCGCGGGCTCCGAGGCGGTGGCGCTCCAGCCCGCGGACCGCGCGAAGCCTGACCTCGGCCTCGTCGAGCTCGACGCGCAGCTCTTCAAGGCCGAGGTCCGCCTCAACAACGAGGTGCTCGAGGACTCCATCGAGAGGGCGCAGCTCCGCCAGACGATCATGCAGCTCATGGCCGAGGCGATCGCGCGCGACATGGACGACGTGATCGTCAGCGGCGACACCACGAGCGCCGACCCGTTCTACGCGAAGCTCGACGGCATCCTGAAGCAGTCCGCGGCGAACGTGGTCGACGCGGGTACCCAGCCGACCAGCAAGATCGTGCTGCGCGACATGCTCAAGTCGATGCCGTCGGAGTTCCTGCGCAACAAGAAGGAGATGCGCTTCTTCACCTCGGTCGAGTCGGAGATCGACTACCGAGACAGCCTGGCCGAGCGGGCGACGGTGGTCGGCGACAAGTTCCTCGAGCAGGACGTGCCGGTCATGTACTCGGGCGTCCCGCTACTCTCGGTGCCGATGTTCCCGGAAGCGCTCGGGCCCGGCAACAACACGAGCGCGATTCTCCTGACCGACCCGAAGAACATCCAGGTCGGCATCTGGCGCAACATCCGCATCGAGACGTTCAAGGACGTGCCGGCGGGCGTCCTGATCATCGTCGCGACGCTGCGCTTCGACGTGAAGTTCGCCGAGGAGACGGCGACCGTCAAAGCGATCAACGTGAAGGTGGGCGCGTAGCCATGGCCACCATCACGAAGCGCTTCGGCTCGGGCGGGGCGAACGTCGTTCCCGGCGGCGCCGGCGGCGAGCCGACGCTCGCAGAGGCCCTGCGCGACGTGGCCGACGACCTGGGCGTGCTGCAGATCCCGGCCATCGCGAGCCCGGACGCAACCGACCTGCCGTCGGCCATCACGCTGGTCAACGAGCTGAAGGCCAAGCTCAACGCCATCCACGCGGCGGTCCTCAAGACCGTGAAGGGGTAAGCCATGCCGAAGCTCGTCCGCATCAAGCCCTACGACCCGAAGCGGGGGCACGTCGTCCGTCGCTACACGGTGTTCAGCATCCGCTTGGATGAGTCGCGGGGCTGGTACCGCGTGGCCGACGAGGTGGCGGAGTACCTGTCGAAGGTCCACCAGGCCCCGCACGACGAGGACAGCCCGCTGGTCTTCGACGTCTGCACCGAGGCGGAGGCCAAGGCGCTCGAGGAGGCGGAGCGCAAGAAGGCCGAAGAGCGGGCGAAGGCGGCGGAGCCGAACGTCGCGACGCCCTACGACCTGACGACCGCGGACCTCGGAAGCCGCCGGAGCGCGGCGTCCGCCGCGCCAACGCCGGAGACGCAGGCAGCGCCTGTCGCGCCCGCGGCGCCGCCGGTTGCACCTCCGCCTCCGCCGCCCGCGCCCCCACCCGCGAAGGCTGCCAGGAAGTAATCGATGCGTGAGCTCGTGCGAGGACAGGAGAGCAACTGCCGGCACCCCGTGCTGGAGCTGCTCACCATTGCGCCGGGGCCACCGGAGAGCATCGCCGCGGGCCTGCCGCCGGACATCTCGCAGGGGCAGCTCGTCGATGCCCTTCGCGTCGAGTACCAGGTGCTCGATGTCTCCACGCCTGAGAAGCGCGTCACGCCGGTGCAGGTGTTCCCCCCGGTCGCGGGGGACTGGGCGCTCGTCGATCTGCGCCCCTGCCCCGACGGTGACCGGCAGAGCAAGGGCCGCTACGTCGCCCGCTACCGGCCGGGTGACACCGAGCCCGAGGGCGCGCACGAGGTCAGCTGGCGCTGGAAGCTCGCCGAGACGACTGCCGAGCAGCACTCGGTCGCGCCCTTCGACGTGCTCGCCGATGCGCGCGACGCGGTCGGCTCGGGCTACTGCTCGCTCGCGGACCTGCGCGCCGAGGGCGTGAGCGAGACCGACGCTTCGCGCGAGCGCCTCGTCTCGCTCGTCGCGATGGCGACCCGCTACATCGAGGAGGTCACGGAGCGCTTCTTCGCCCCACGCTTCCTGACCTTTCGACTCGACGGCAAGGACTCGCCGGACCTGCTCCTGTCCGAGCCGGTCATCGCCATCGACGAGGTCCGCATCGTCAGCCCGTGGATCGTCGGCGGCGTCTGGTACCCGGGCGCGATCAACGTCTACAACCGGCACCTGTCGATGGGGCTCCTGAAGCCCGACGACCGCGACGATCCGCGCATCTCGCTGGTGCGCATCGCGGTGCCTCCGAGCATGCGGCCGGGCTTCATCTCGGACCTCATCTTCCCGCGCGGCACCCAGAACGTCGAGGTCAAGGGCGTCTTCGGCTACAGCGACCCTGATGGCTCGACCACGGGCGGGCTGCCCCGCCTCATCCGCGAGGTTTGCAAGCGGCTCGTGGTCCGCGAGTTGCCGCGGCTGCGCGACGTGGACGCGCGCGAGGACGCGCAGAAGCGCTACCGGCTCACGCAGGAGCGCACGCGCGACCAGCTCTACACGCTGGAAACGCTGCGGCTGCACGGCGCCTTCACGGGCGATCCCGAGATCGACAACCTGCTCGTGATGTTCAAGCGGCCGTCGGACCTGGGGGCGGCCTGATGCGCGGGCGTCTCCTCTTCCCGTTCGTCGCCGAGATCGCCCAGCTCGACCGGACGGCGTCCCGCTTCGACCCCGACTTCAAGGAGCCGCTCCCGGACGGCCGCGTCGAGCAGACGATCACGCTCCCGTGCCAGGTCGAGGTGGGCGAGTTCGAGACGCTGGAGGAGGCTTTCTCTGGTGACCTGCCGAAGACGGCGCTGACGCTCGTCTTCCACTTCCGCGACCTCGAGCGGCAGGGGCTCATCGTGGATGCTCCGGCTGGCGCCTCCGCCCGTCGCGGGGCAAAGCCCCGCTCCTCCGCCGAAACGGGCGACGCGAAGCTGCGCGTCGGCGACCGGCTCGCGGCGCTGCGGGACCGAGCGGGGAACATCGTTCAGGCGATCCAGACGCCGCCCGGGCTGTTCGCCATCGAGGTCCGTCCGCTGACTTTCGGCTTCGGCCTTGCGCGCAACCTGCTCCTCGCCATCTTCCACGACCGCGAGCAGGGGGTGCGGTCATGAGCGAGGGGAAGTTCGGCCAGTGGGCGGAGGCGAAGGATGCGCTGGCGAAGCTCGGCGAGCGCGCCGAGGGGGCGATGCGCAAGGCGGTACTCGCCGAGGCGCAGCTCTTCCGCAAGGAGATCGTGGAGGGCATCACCGCGCAGGCCCCGGGCGGCGAGGCGTTCAAGCCGCTCTCCCCGCTGACGCTCGCACTGCGCAAGCTCGCCGGCTTCGGTGGCACGAAGGCGCTCCTGCACCACGCGGACCTGCGCAACTCGGTCTCGGTCGTCGAGAAGGAGGAGGGAACCTTCGTCGGCGTGCTGCGGACCGCGCGGGCGACGGACGGGCAGGCCCTCGTCGACATCGCCGAGCTCAACGAGACCGGCACCCGCCATCCGATCGTGGTTCCGGTGACCGAGAGGGTGCGCCGGCTCTTCCTCGCGCTCTTCCTTCAGGGGCTGACGAAGGCGCCGCTTGCGAAGGAGACGCGGGTGCTCGTCTACACGATCCCCGCGCGGCCCTTCCTGGCGCCGGTCTGGAAGAAGCTCGCGCCCGGCGCAAAGGAACGCTTCGCTCGGCGCCTGGCGGAGAGCTTCTCCGGGAAAGAGGCGCGCTGATGCTGACGTTGCGCTCCCTCACACCGGACCATGGCCTCACGAGCGGATTGACGCTCGTCGAGATCGCCGGGGCCGGCTTCCCGCTCGACGGGCCCATCGAGGTCCTCTTCGGCGGCGCGCCGGCGACGCACCTGTCGGTCACGAGCGCCGGGCGGCTCCTCTGCGTGACGCCGCGCCACGACGCGGGGGCCGTCGACGTCGAGGTGCTGGCCGGCGGTGAGACAGCGACGCTCGCGGGCGCCTTCACCTACGCGCCGCCGGACCTCGCGGTCGAGACCGACCTCGCCCGCCTCGTCCGGACGCTCATCCGGGAGCTGAAGCGCCAGGTCCACGAGAACGTCTCGCTGACGACCTCGACCGACTTCGCGGAAGCCGGCATCGAGCGGGCGGAGCTGTCTCGACTGCCAGCGGTCGTCCTGATCGGGCCGTCCGTTCTCGAAGACCGGTTCTATTCGCGCAACGATCTGCCCGAGCAGGCGGTCGCGCCGGGCGTCTTCCGCGAGCGGCGCGAGCCCTACACGGTCGACCTGGAGTTCACCCTGGTCGGCGTGACCGACCGGACCTCGGAACTCTTCAACCTCCTCGCCACCGCGACGCTCTTCTTCCACAAGAACCTCCGCCTCGAGGTCGCGCGCGACGGGAGCGATCCCACGAAGGGGAGCGTCAGCTACGAGTTGGCGCTGCTGGACGGGCTGAAGGTCGTCTCGACGCCCAACCCCTCCAACGTGCGCCACTTCAACGGCACGTTCGTGCTGCGCGGCTTCGACCTCGACGAGCCGCAGGGCATCCCGCTGCGCGAGGGGCGCGTGGCCGAGAGAGTGGCGATCGAGACGGAGGCGCGCTGATGGCGTCCTTGCGCAACCGGACCCGGCGGATGCTGGTTATGAACCTCGAGCACGAGGTCTCGTGTGCCTCGGGCGCCTGCGGCTGCAAGCCGATGCGGGTGGTCGTCACCGACCAGAGCCCCGTCACCGGCGTGCGCGCGCAGCGCGTGATCGAGAAGCAGGTCTGCGCGTCGCTCACGCTCCTGCCGCGCGAGCTCCGGCGCGGACTTCCGGATTCGGTCCTCGGCTGCCGCGAAGTGAAGGCCGCGCTGCGCGCCGGGCGCGTCGAGGTCGTAGCTGAGCTTCCGCCGGCTCCCGCGCCGAAGAAGGAGGCGACGCCGTGAGCCGCGAACTGCTCGCCTCCAAGGTGGTCATCGTCGAGGAGGAGCCGCGCATCCGCAACATCCCCGCGCTCGCGACTTCCGTCGTCGGCGCGGTGGGCGTGACCGAGCGCGGACCCATCGACCAGGCGCAGCTCGTCACGTCGTTCGAGGAGTTCGTCTCGGTCTTCGGCGGCTTCACCGCGGCCTCGGACCTTGCGCTCGCCGCCCAGGGCTTCTTCGAGAACCAGGGCACCACGCTCTGGGTGGTCCGGACGGTCCACCACACGGACATCACCGACCCGACGACGAAGACCTCGAAGGCGGCGACGCTGACGCTGAACGACCGCGCGGCCCCGCCGCTCGCGACGCTGCGCGTGGACGGCCTGTCCGACGGCGCGTACGCGAACGCGATCAGCATCGCCATCGAGGCGCCGACCTCCGGCGCGGCGGACGAGTTCAACTTGGTCGTCGAGGAGGGCGGCATCCGCGTCGAGGTCTACCCGAACCTCACGATGGACGCGACGAAGCCGCGCTATGCGGTGACGATCGTCAACGCCGCCTCGACGCGTGTGAAGCTCACGGACCTGGAGTCGGCCACGGCCGCGCCGGGGAACCGCCCGGCCATGGGCATCTTCGGCCCCATGACCGGCGGCGACGACGGCCTCACCGGTCTCGACGACGACGACTTCACCGGCAACGACGCGGGCAAGACCGGACTCCACGCACTCGACACGGTCCAGGACCTCTCGCTCCTCATCGTGCCTGGGCGCGCGACATCTGCCGTCCACAACGCGATGGTCACATACTGCGAGTCGACGCGCGACGGCTCGGTCTTCGCAGTCCTCGACCCACCCGCCGGGCTCTCGGCGGTCGACGTCATTGCGTACGCGGACACGACCGCGGGCCTCATCGGCCTCTCGGAGTACGCGGCCATCTACTGGCCCCGCGTCCAGATCCAGAACCCCTCGACGACCGTCTTCGGCTCGGACGCGCTGCTGACGGTCGCGCCCTCCTGCATCCTCGCCGGCGTCTACGCGCGCACCGACGGCTCGCGCCCCGGCGGCGTCTACATCCCGCCCGCGGGCATCGAGAACGGGAAGCTCCTCGACGTCCTCGGCTTCGAGACGGACGAGACGCTCGACGAGACGAAGCGAGACCTCGTCTTCCCGAAGCGCATCAACCCGCTCACGGTGCTGCCGGGCACGCCCCGCCACATCGACGGTGCCCGCACGCTGAAGGCCGACGGCAACTTCCCGACCGTGGGTGAGCGGCGCGGCGTTATCTTCATCGAGCAGTCGATGAAGCAGGGGACGCTCTTCGCGAAGCACCACAACAACACCGAGGCGCTGCGGGCGACGCTTCGCCGCATGGCGACCGCGTTCCTGATGGACCAGATGCGCAACGGCGCTTTCCGCTCGACCGACCCGAAGAAGGCCTTCTTCGTCGACTTCGGCGACGCGCTGAACCCGACGTCGGTAATCTTCTCGGGGCAGGTCGTCGGCCGCATCGGCCTCGCCACGAACAAGCCGGCGGAGTTCGTGATCCTCCGCTTCAGCCAGCTCACCGCCGATGGAGGTGGGTCGTGATCCTCGGCTCCGCGCGTCTTTTCCATAAGAAGTTCAAGTACCTGGTCGAGATCGACGGCGTCGGCTGGGCGGGCTTCCAGAAGTGCTCGGAGCTGTCGGTCGAGGTGGCCAAGGTCCAGGCCTTCGAGGGCGGCTCGCTCATCCCGAACAAGTCGCCCGGACGGCTGACCTTCGCCGACGTGACGCTCGAGCGCGGCGCGACGCAGGACCAGGACCTCTTCAACTGGATGTCGGACGTGGCCATAGCCTCCGCCAACGCCGGCCTTGTCGAGCCGCTCTTCAAGCGCGGCGTCGACATCGTCCAGCAGGATCGCGACGGCTCGACGCTGCGCCGCTGGTCGCTCGCGCAAGCCTGGCCCATCAAGTTCGTCGCGGGCGAGTGGGACAACGGCGCCGACGAGAACGTCATCGAGTCGGTCACGCTCACCTTCGACTGGTTCGATCTCTTGCAGCCATGAACGGGAACGGAGGAAGCCATGTCTGAAACGATCACCTGCCCCTCGGGCCTCGCGGGGACCATCCGCGGCCTCAAGGGCAAGGAGGGAACTCTGCTCGCCGACCGGGCCGCGGCGAAGTCTGGAGCCACCTTCGAGAAGATCCTCGCCGCCTGCTGGCTGTCTACCGATGACCCCGGGCCGTACCAGGTCGAGGAGGGTAAGCCGCTCGGCTGGTCGAAGGTCCTCGTCGCCGACCGCTTCTACACGCTCCTCCAGATCCGGGCACTCACGTTCGGCGACGGCTACGCCTTCTCGGTCCAGTGCGCGGCAGCCTCCTGCCGGGAGCGCTTCGAGTGGGAGCTGAAGCTCTCGGAGCTTCCGGTGCGGGCGCTGTCCGAGGAGGCGCTCGAGGCGTTCACGACGGGCAACCGGCTGGAGACGAGGCTGCCGCACGACGGCCGCAAGGTCTGGTTCCGGCTCCTCACGGGCGCCGACGAGCAACGGGCGGCGAAGTCGCTGAAGGCCGGCCAGGACGGGCTTCTGCAGGCCGCGCTCCTCGCGCGCATCGTCGAGATCGAGGGCGTCGCGGAGAAGGAACGGCGGAAGTTCCTCGACGAGATGGAGCTGGCCGACCAGGTGGCGCTCCTCGACCGCTTCGACGAGGCCGACGGCGGCGTCGAGACGCGCATCGAGGTCGAGTGCCCGGCCTGCCTCTCGGTCCAGGAGATCGACCTCCCTTTCGAACGGGGCTTCTTCCTGCCGAGGGCGAAGGCGGCCTGAGCTCGCTCTTCCCGTCGCTGCCGGAAGACGAGTTCTGGGAAGGCATCTTCCGGCTCCTCTACACGCAGCACGGCGGGAGCGGCCTCGCGCTGACGCTGACCGAAGCGATGGATCTCGACCTCGGACGGATGCGGTGGCTGCTCGAACGGCTCGACGCGGAGCGAGCCCGGGAGGCGCGCGCCATCGAGCAGGCGGTACGCAGGCGGAAGTGACCAATGGCGCTCAATCAGATGGGCCTTGGATTCGTCTTCACGGCGCGCGATCTCGCGAGCGGGGTCATCGAGCGCGTGCAGGGGAGCTTCGAGAAGCTCGAACACAAGAGCGAGGCGGCGACGCACGCGGTCGAGTCCTCCTTCGCTCGCTTCGGGGAGGGGCTGGCCGTCTTCGCGGCCGGCGCCGCCGCGGTGGGGAGCGCCTTCGAGCTGGCCGAGGGAGCCGACCGCTTCAAGGACGCGCTCGAGCAGGCCGGTGCGATGGCCCGGGCGAGCGAAGCGGAGATGGTGAAGCTGCGCGAGGCTGCCTTGGACGTGGGTCTCAAGGGCGCTGGCGATTCGGCAACCGATGCGGCCGAGGCGCTGCGCCAGCTCGCGGAGAAGGGGCTCGCGGCGAACGAGGCCGCGCAGGCGCTCGCGCCGTCGCTGCTCCTCGTCGACCTCTCGATGGGGCGGCTCACTCGCGAGCAGTCAGCGGGCCTGCTCGTCGACACCCTGCACCAGTTCCACCTCGGCGCCGCGCAAGCCGGGCAGACCGTCGACCAACTCGCGGTGGCCATGCGGACCTTCGGCATCCGGGCGGACGAGCTCACGCCCGCGCTGCTCGGGGTGGCGAGCGGCGTCGGGCTGACCGGCGCGAGCTTCAACGACACGCTCATCGCGCTGGGGCTCACGAAGAGCGCGTTCCCGTCGGTCGAGGTCGCCGCCCGCTCGGTCAACCTCGCCTTCCAGCAGCTCGCCAGCAAGACCACCCGACGCGAGCTGGCCGCGCTGGGCGTAACCATCACCGACCAGGCCGGTCGCATGCGGCCGCTCGTCGACATCCTCGGCGACCTCAACGCCCGCACGGCGCACATGACCGAGGGTCAGCGGGCCGCGGCGCTCTCGACGATCTTCTCGGCGCGCGCAGGAGGCGGCCTCACGGTGATCATGGACGCCCTGCGCCACGGCATCCGCGACGCCTCTGGACAGATGGTCACCGGAGCCGCGGCGGTCGCGATGCTGCGCCAGAGCCTCGCGCAGGCGGGCGGAACTGCGCAGGCGTTCAAGGACCGGCTGCTCGATTCGTTCTCGGGGCAGAAGAAGGCGCTCGAGGGGGTGCTCTCGACGCTCGCCACCGTCGTCGGCGAGCCGTTCACGGAGGTCTTCAAGCCGATCGTCGCCGCGCTGCGCGACCTGTTCCTCGGCATCGGCCGGTTCCTCGCCGCGCTTCCCGCGCCGGTCAAGCGGTTCGCCGCGATGCTTGTCGTCGCCGGCGGCGCCATCGTCGCCGTCGCCGGCGCGCTCATCGCGGCGCAGGCGGGCGCCGCGCTCCTCTCGGCAGGGCTCGAAGCAGTGGGCATCAGCGTGGGCGGCCTGGTCGCGGCGCTGCTCCCCGCGCTCGGCTGGATCGCGCTCGCCGGCGTCGCCATCGCGGGCGTGGTCTACGCGGTGAAGCACGACCTCGGCGGCCTCGGGACCTTCTTCGGTCAGCTCTGGTCGGAGCTGAAGCTCGGCTTCCAGGCGCTGGTCCAGCTCTTCGAGGCGGGAGGCTTCTCGGGGGCGGTGCGCGACGAGATCGACAAGGCTGGCAACGCGGGCCTCAAGCGCTTCGTCATCGAGGTCTACCAGGCTGGCTACCGGGTCGAACGATTCCTCCACGGCTTCGCGGCAGGCTTCGAAGCGGCCGTCGAGCGGGCCCGGCCGGTCTTCGAGGCCTTCACGGGCGCGCTGCGCGAGCTGGGCGACGCCTTCGGCGGCCTCGGCCAGTCGGCGCTCGGTGCCGCGGCGGCGATCCCGTCCGATCGCTTCGCGGCCAAGGGCGCGGCCATCGGCGAGACGCTGGCGAAGGTCGTGACCGTGGTCGCCGACGCGCTGACTGACCTTGTCCACCTCTCCGCGGGCATCATCGCCGGCATCCGACAGGCGCTGACGACCTTCCAGCCGGTCTTCGGCTTCGTCGGCCAGGCGGTCGGGTACCTCGCGGAAGCCATCCGGGGCCTCATCGCCGACGTCACCGGCCTCACGGGCCAGGCACGCGGCGGCGCTTCCGTCTGGACCGACATCGGCGAGGTGCTCGGCTGGGTCGCCGGAATCGCCGTCAGCGTGCTCGCGGGCGCGCTGGGCGTGGTCGCGCTCGCGCTGCGGACCGTCGTTGCGCTCGTGCGCGGCGTGGTCGAGGCCTTCGTTTGGCTCGGCACCACCATCGGCGAGACCGCCGCGCGCATCTACCTCTTCTTCACCGAGACGCTGCCGCGCGCCTTCCACCAGGTCGTCGCCGCGATGCGCTCCTTCTTCCAGCCCGTCGTGTCCTTCGTCGAGAGCGTCGTCGACAGTATCCGGACCGCGCTCGACCGGCTCATCGCGTACGTCGGCCACCTCGCGGCGAAGATCCCCGAGCGCTTCCGGCCGGCGATGCTCGATGCGGTGGTTGCCGCCGGCGAGGCGGCGCAGGCGAGGCTCGATGCACGGGCTCCGTCTACCGCTCTCGGCAGCGTCTCGTTCGCGGGAGGCCCGAGCATCACGCCACTGCCCATCTCGGTGATGCCGGCGAGCTCCGCGAGGGCGGCGCTTCCGGCCGCGAGCGAGCTGAGCGCGCGGCAGGTGATCGCACAAGAGGTCCCAAGCCCGGCGGCCGCGGTGACGACGGAGCGGCCCATCGAGACGCACGTCACGTTGACGGTCGACGGTGAGACGCTCGCCCGCGCCAGCGCCCGTGCGCAACGCGGCCTCGCGGTCCGCTCCTTTGTCCCGGTGCTGCCATGAGCCTCGCTGACGCATTCCAGCGCCCGCCGCGCCTCACGCTCGCCAACATCGCGACGGGCGACTCCATCGAGGCGCAGTTCAACCCGACGGGCTTCGAGGAGGCGATCGAGGTCGGCTGGGCGCACCTCAAGGTCCCGGGCCTCTCGCACGAGCGGCTCCACTTCGTGAACACCGAGAACCTGAAGCTCGCGCTGGAGCTGACCTTCGACGCGCTCGATACCACGAGCAGCCTCGATGACATCCTCAAGTCGCGCCGCTTTCTGATGAGCCTCTGCTACCCGGTCGCGGGCGAGGATGTGCCGTCGACGAGCCCGCCGCGGGTGCTGGTCGTCTGGCCCAGCATCGTGAGCCTGACCTGCGTCGTCGGAAGTCTCTCCTTCAAGTACGGCCGCTTCAACCTCCAGGGGACCCCGGTGCAGTTCACGGCGAAGCTCGCGCTGGAGGAGATCCGCGACGTGCGCCTCACCTCCGACGAGGTCCTCGCCGAGGGCAGCCAGCGGCCGGCCGCGGCTCCGGAAGGGGCGTGACCGATGCCGCCGCGCCGCTGGTCCCGCTTCACCTTCTGCACCGCCCTCCAGGACGACGACGGCATCCTCTTCCTCACCGAGCGCGAGCCGTTCGGCTACCAGCCGTTCCCTGACAACCGGCTGCACGTCGTCCAGGAGGGCGAGTCGCTCTTCACGCTGGCCGGCCGCTACTTCGCGCCGCTGCCGCGCCCCGCCGGGCTCTGGTGGGTCATCGCCGACTTCCAGCCGGAGCCGATCCTCGACCCGACCATCGCGCTGACGGTGGGCGCGACTTTGGTGATTCCGTCGCTCCAGACGATCCAGGCGGAGATCTTCAACGAGCGCCGCCGGGAGACCGCATGAACCGCGATGCTCCGCTCTTCGTGGTCTCGGTTGCGCCTGAGGGCGAGGACGCGGAGCGCCTCGACCTCACCGACCGCGTGCTGTCGTTCGAGTACGAGGATTCGGACGAGAAGGCCGACCGGCTCACGCTGACGCTCGACAACCACGACCTCACCGCCTTCGACGAGCCCTGGACGCGCAAGGGCAACCTCCTCGAGGTCGCCTGGGGCTACGCCGGAAGCCTCACACCGCCGCGGCAGGTCGTCATCGAGAAGGTGACCGGCTTCCAGGTGCTCTCGATCGAGGGGCACGGCCGCTCGATGCTGCTCCACCGCGTGGTGAAGTCACGCACCTTCGAGAACAAGACGCGCTCGGAGGTCGTGCGCCAGGTCGCGACCGAGAACGGGTACGACGCGGCCCACCAGCAGATCGACGACACCGACGAGAGCATTCCGGTCCTCTCGCAGGCGCGCGAGACCGACGCGCAGCTCCTCGCGCGCCTCGCTCGCAAGGAGGGCTTCCACTTCTACGTCGACTTCGACGGTCTGCACTGGCACCAGCGCCGCCTCGGCCAGGCGCCCATCAGGACGCTGCGCTGGTACTCGGACCCGGACGCCGGGGAGGTGCTCTCGATCCACGTCGAGAATGACCTCTCCGGCAAGCCCGGTGCGGTGCATCTCCAGGGGCGCGACCCGCTGCAGAAGCAGGACATCGACGTCCAAGGCTCGAACGCGGAGACGAAACGCGACGTGCTCGCGCCGGTCGTCGAGATCGTCGATCCCGAGTCGGGCAAGAGCCACCTCGAGGAGCGCGCGGCGAGCGAGGAGACCGGCCCCACCGCGGCGCCGACCTCCGGCCTCGCCAAGCGGCAGGCCGACGCCGGTTACGTGAACACCCAGCGGACGACCGTCGAGCTGACGGCGACGGTGGTGGGCGATCCCGACCTGCTCGCGAAGTCGGTCATCGAGATCCAGGGCATCAGCCAGCGGCTCTCAGGGAAGTACTTCGTCAAGGAGGCGCGCCACCGGATCGACGCCTCCGGTTACACGGTGACGCTGCGCTGCCTGCGCGACGGCCACAGCGAGACCGGCGTGCAGTCGAAGGGCCGGCCGAACGACACCAAGGCCGCTGACGCCGACCCGGGGGCGCTGCAACAGGTCGAGACGGTGGACCCGGAGACGGGCGGGACGAACGTCACCTACCGAGACAGCCGGGGCCGGAGCTGACCATGGACGCCCGCCTCGGCCTCTACATCGGCTCCGTCGTCGACCGCGACGACCCAGAGCAGCTCGGCCGCGTCCGCGTGCGCGTGCCGGGCCTTCTCGAACCCGCGAGCGCATGGGCCTGGCCGCTCGGCACCGGTGGTGGCGGCAGCAAGGACCGGGGGCTCTTCGCGGTTCCCGATGTCGGCGCCGAGGTGGGCGTCCTGTTCAACCAGGGCGAGGTCGACCAGCCTTACTACCTGGCCGGTCACTGGGGAAAGCCAGGCGGCGAGAGCGAGGTCCCGAAGGAGGCGCAGCGCGATCAGCCGACGAATCGCGTCTTCGCGACCGAGACCTTCCGGATCGAGTTGGACGAGGCGGACGGCACGCGCGGGCTGCGCATCACGAACCTCAAGACCCAGGACGTGCTCGAGCTCGACGCCGAGACCAACGCCGTGCGCATCAAGGGGACGACCGCGCTCGTGCTCGAGGCGACTGGCCTCGTGGACATCCGCGGCGCGATCGTTCAGCTCAACGGCCGCAGGGTCCTCAGCTCGAAGAAGGGGATCGCATGAGCGTCGCGATTCCAGATTGCCCCGACCTCGCCGCGGTCCCAGGCCCGCTGACGCTCAGTCTGCCCGGCGGCGTGACGCTCCAGAGCCTCGTCCAGTCGGCAGCGGGCATTCCCAACCAGCTCGACCTCGTCCAGAACCTCATGGCACAGGCGAGCCCCGCGCTCGCGCCGCTGAAGCCGGTCTTCGACTGCGTATCTCGGACCATCGTGATCGCCGGGATCGGAGCATCGTGATCACTCGGATCGGACCATCGTGATCACCGAGATCGGCATCGTGATCACCCGGATCGGAGCATCGTGATCAGACCTGCCCGC
>JAJXUD010000131.1 GCA_021783235.1 Myxococcales bacterium
GCTCGTGGTGACCACGCATCGTGGCCTCAAGTGTTACGAGCAGCCAGGCTTTGCAGAGGCCGCGTAATGCGGACGTCGCGCTCTGCCAGGGAGGGCTTCGATGCAATCAGTTTCAGACTTGCACCCAAGGGGAATGGGTTGCCCAGGTCGTCGAGCATCCGCCCCAGGAACGGCTGCGGTGCGAGGTCCGGGTCGAGGATGTCGGGGAAGCGATCGACGTCGGCGAGCAGGAGGTCCGTCACGTCCTGCAGCGCTGCGGTGAGCTTGCGCAGGTCGCCCGTGTCCTCGTCGCGGTTCATCTGGGGCAGGAGGCGGTAGAGATCGAACCGCCGGCCCGCGGGCACGACGGGCGAGAAGCCGGTGAACGTCGCACTGTCTGGAGCGACCTCGTGCCCGGAGAGGCTCGTCAGCCCGGTGGCCGAGACCTGGTACACCGCGCCCGCGCTCAGCTCGGCGTCGAGGTGGAGAAGCACGGACGAAGACGAGACGGCCTCGACGCTGACGACTTCCACCGGTATCGTCGGCGCGCTCACTGCGGCGATGGCGTAGTTGCCCGGCGTCAGCGCGTCGGTCGGGTCGCCGTCGCTCTGCTGGCGGACGTCGTCGTCGAAGGAGACCTGGACCTTCTTCGCCGCGAGCGCCTGCGCGCCGGCGAGGTGCGGCCGGGCGTAGTCCTCGATGGTGAAGGAGTAGTCGAAGCTCCCCTGCTGGCCCGAGCGCGTGGCCGCCTCGACGTGGACCGCGACCGCCGCGCGGCTCAGGAAATCGGCCGTCGGCACGAGCGTGACCGAGAGCGTGTCGCCGTTGACCGTGAAGCCCGCGCCCGGGCCGTCGAAGCCCGGCTGCGCGATACCGGTCGCCATCGCGATCGCGCCGTTGACCAGCACGCGAACCGAGGACGGATCGATGCCGTCGTGGCCCACGCCGATGAGATCGAACGTGATCGGTCCGCCACGCGGCGCCGCGAGATCACCCGGCTCCGGCACGCGATCGGCGAGAACTGGCCGCGCCGGGCTCACGTCGCCGAGGACCCGGTCCAGGTAGGCCGCCGGCAGCTCGCTCTCGATCGGCTCCGTACCGCTATCTGTCAGCTCCAGCCGGAACGATAGTTCTGCACTCCCCGAGCGGCCGGAGACGTCGATGACGCGGTCGAAGCGGGTCCGGAGCGCACCAATCGGCAGCGCCTCGCCGTACTGCTCAACGCCATCGAGGAGCACCGCGAAGCGCCAGGTCCCGCGCGCCGGCGCCGCGCTCGGTCCACGCAGCGCCGCGGCGAAGCGGACGAAGCTCATCCCGGTCAGGTCGATGGTCTGCGCGACCTCGGCGAAGTCGCCCGGCAGGAAGCGGCCGAAGACGCCGGGCGCGTCGCTCCCCAGCGCGAAGACGTACGTCCCCTCGACGGGCGCGAAGCCCGCCGGCTCTATCCGCCCCTGAGTCCGCCCCAGGTCGCGCTGGAAGAGGGTCGTCGCCATCAGAGCTGCTGGTAGACCTCGAGCTGGTCGAAGAAGGCGCGCCGGGTCACGTCGTTCACCGCGTAACCGAAGCCGGCGTAGCCGGAGGTGAAGGGCTGGGTGCCGGAGTTGATGGCGAGCGCGTCGTCGGTGAAGTCATCCATCCCGGCGACGGGCTGCCAGTCGGGCGCGGTGACGGGGTTCTTCGTGAGGTCGCTCGCGAACGACTGGAGGATCACGTCGCCGTTGTCATTGACCACCATGTCGAGCCGCAGGTGCAGCCAGGTCCCGACCGCGAAGGTGTCGGTCGAGCGGCGCAGCGCCGCGCCCGGCGTGGACGGCAGCCCCTGCACCAACGCGCCCTTGCGCAGGACGATGTGGTGCGGGTCGTCGTCCTCGAGGCCGAGCAGGTAGCCCGAGTCGTTGACCGACTTGCCCTGCAGCCCCAGGAACAGGAGCGGCGAGAAGCCGATGGGCCCGCCGCTCGGACCGCGCTGGATGGCCCCGCGGATAGAGCCGCCCTTGGCGAGCGGCGCGAAGGAGACCTGGTTGGTGAAGAGACCGACCGCGCCCGCGTCGGCCGCGAGCGAGTTGAAGCCGAAGAGGAACGAGCCGCCGCCGTTCGGCGTGGCGATGCCGCTCGTGACGCCGCGGTCCACCGTCGCCGCGTCGAGGCCGTCGTTCAGGTAGGTCCAGTCGGTCTGCGCCATGGGTTGTCTCACAGGGTCGCGGCGGCGGCCCAGGTCCCGGAGAAGTCCTCGGCGATGCCGGCCACCAGGTCGGCCGCTGCGAAGGCGGTCAGGTAGGAACCGTTCTTCCAGCCGGTCTCGAACGAGTCGGGGGTGGCCGCGGCGAAGGCCGGCGTCGGATGAGGCACACCCGGCCAGCCCTCCTCGAAGTCCTCGACCGGCTGACTGACACCGAAGTCCGCGGCCTCGATGTCGCCGAGCGCGACGAGGTAGGTCTCGTTGTGGTCCCAGCCGGTCTCGAAGCCTTCGGCGAGGAGCGCGAGGGCGCCGTACGTCGCCGGCTGCGCGTCGCCCTGCGCGAAGGCGGCGTGGAAGTGATCGTTCGCCCACCCGCTCTCGAAGCCCTCGTACGGGGCCTCCGGATAGGTGGCGATCTCCTCCGCCGTCGAGCGAACGCGCAGCGCCCAGCCGTCGGCAAGGCCGGGCGCTGCGCCGGCCAGCTCGAAGCCGCCGTTGTAGACCTCGCCCGCGAGCGCCGGCATCAGAGCGCCCTCCCGCTGTCGAGGTCGAAGAGCGAGACCTTCCCCAGCACGGGGAACTCCCGCACGTCGAGCTTCACGTCGTCCGCGGGCAGGAAGCTCTGCTCGTGGACCTTGCGCACGCCCGGAACCTCGGCCACCGCATCGAAGAGCTCCGAGAAGGGAATCTCGGCCGCCACGTCGCCCGAGGCCTTCTTGAGGTTGAAGCCGAAGTCGACCTGCGGGTTGGGCGTGCCGTCGGGAAGTGAGACCGCGAAGAGGCCTGCGAGCGCCTTGCGGATGGCCGCCGCGACGGCGACCGAGTTCGCGCCCTGGCGCAGCGCCACTTCCGCTCGGATGTCGATGCTCCGGTAGACCGGGTCCTGGACCGCGATGTCGAAGGTGAGCGTGCAGGGGTAGACGACTGTGACCTGGTCGAGCACCTGCTGCTTCAGCGCGGCCGATGGAAGGCCACCACCCTGCGGGACCAGGAAGAGGATGCCGGAGTTCTCCTCGATGGCCGCGTCCTCGTTCGAGGTGACCATCAGCGCGCGGGCCACTCCAGGAACGCCCAGCGCGTGGATCTCGAAGTCCTCGCGCGCAACGGTCCGGGTGAGCACGCGGATCGATGCCGGCGCGAGCGTGCGGATCTGCGCCAGGCTCTCGCGGTCCACGCCGCCGCTCGCCGCCGCGGGGTTCGTGACCGAGACGGTGACCGGGTGGCCGGCGGCGTCGGTGAAGCTCCCTTCGAGCCGCCGCACCGTGCCGGCGTCGACGTTGCCCTGGGCGCCGCCGCCGGTCTTGTAGGCGACCACGACGGTGCCCGAAGGGATTGCGCCCTCGACGCCGTTGCCGAAGCGGAGCGTCGCGCGGTCGTTCTGGTCGACGAGCACCGTGAAGTGCCGGTCGGTCGCTCGGGACGAGAGGAAGTTGGGGACCTCCAGGTAGGGGCTCATCGCGTGATCGAGTGGGTTCATTCCGGGTTCAACTTGGGCTCAGCTTGGTAGCTCAGATGGCCGGGAGCACGCAGGTGAGAACCTTGAGGCGGAGGTACTCCTCATCGCGCAGGCCGTAG
>JAJXUD010000019.1:0-33859 GCA_021783235.1 Myxococcales bacterium
CCGGCGCCGAGCAGGGCGCGCGAGACCATCCGCTCCTCCTCGGCGCGGGTCGGCCGGTCGGGCCGGCCGGCGAGCGCCCGCTGGAGGACGACGATTCCGTCGTAGGCGCTCCGGCAGCGGGCGCAGCCGCGCAGGTGGGCGCGCAGCCGGGCGGCGCGCGCCGGGGGGAGGTCGCCCGAAACCAGCCGGTCCAGGCTCCGTGGGCTAAGGTGCAAGGTCGCCTCCCGCGCGCAGGTATCGCCCGAGGGCCGAGAGCAGCGTGGGCTCGGTTCGCGCCCGCGCCGCGAGCACCTTCTTCAAGTACTTGCAGCGGAGCCGGGAGATGGAGAGCCGCTCGGCGACCTCCTCGTAAGGGAGCCCCTCGACGAAGTGGAGGCGGAAGAAGCCGCGCCAGTCGCCCTCGAGCTTCGCCTCGAAGGCGGCGACGGCGCGCGAGAGCTCCTCGGCCTCGGCGGCGGCGAGCTGATCGGGCCCGGCCGCCGGCGCCCCCTGGGCGAGCTCGTCGAGCGGCTCGGCGGGCCGCTCGCGCCCCGCGCTGCGCAACAGGTCGACGCAGCGGCGCCGCGCGAGCACCGCGAGCCAGCCGCGGGCCTCCTCCGCGCGGGAGGGGTCGAGGTATTCGCGCTGCCGGAAACACTGCATCCAGACCTCCTGCGCTGCCTCTTCCCGCTCGAAAGCCCCGCGAAAATACTTGGCGACGATCGATCGCACGAGCGGAGCGAACCCCCGGACGAACGCCTCGAACGCCTCTGGATCGCCATCTCTGAAGCGCTCGAGGGTGGCGGCCGGGAGCGTCACGTCTGAAGAACGAGTACGGAGCGGTTCGTTCGGCGGGAGAATCGAGCGGCTCACGCGGCTGCCTCTCCGAGGGACGGTCCAGTGATCCCAGCGGCTTGCACCAGCTTTTCTCCCGCTCGACGGCTCGCTCCGTACCACTCTTTCGAAGGGCCCTTTCGACCCCCTGGAGGCGCGTGATGAGCGAAGCCGAGATCGAGGACATCTTCGAGCGCATCTTGAAGGCCCCCTCGGGACCACCGCTCGTGATCGAGCTCGGCGACGGCCGCCCAGAGCCCGCCCAGGCGAAGCGGCCGCTGCCGCCCGCCCTCCCGGAGGGCGACGAGCCGCTCGAGGAGATCGAGGGCGCCCCTTCGGGTGACGAGCACGAGGAGTCCCAGCCCTACCGGCCGCCGTCCCCGAGGTAGCGGGCCGTCAGGGCGCCGTCGGAGGGGGGGGCGAGGAGCGCGAGGTCGAGGGCCGCGGTGGCGACGCTCGCGTGGAGGTAGAGGGCCGGGAGCCAGAGGGGCACCGCGAGGCCCCGGATCTCGCCGGGGGCGAGGTAGTGGAAGGCTCCGAGCCGGCAGAGCGCCGCCTCGACGAGCGGGCCGACGAGGGCGGCGCCCACCCCGTGGAGGGCGAGCCGCGGCGAGCGGCGCACCTCGAGGAGCCAGGCGGCGAAGAGGACGTCGAAGGCGATCGTCGGCCGATCTCGCAGCGCGACCGTGGCGGCGTAAGCGGCCGCGAAGCCGAGGAGGGCGAGGCCGAAGCGGCCGCCGCTCGTCCGCTCGCCGGCCGCGCGGAAGAGCAGCCGGTGGTTCCAGACGAGCGCGACGGCCGCGGCGCCGAAGAGCAGCGGCACCCAGGCGGCCTCGCCGAAGAACGCGGGGTGCGGGTAGGCGAGCACGCCGCCCCGGACGTGGAGGTTGTCGAGGGCGGTGCCCACGAGCGCCCCGAGCGCGAAGACGGAGAGGACCGGGACGGGGAGCCCGCCGTCCGCCTCGCGGCCGGGGAGGCGACTCACGGGCTCGGCAGCGCGGGGATGAGGGTCACGAGCGGGTTGAAATCCTTCGCCGCCACGGTCCCGCTGGAATCCACCGGGGCGTTCGCGAAGCCGTCGAGGTCGATGCGCGCGACCCAGGTCCCGTCCGTGTATTCGAGGAAGCCGACGGGGTTGCCCGAGAGCAGGCTCACGCTGACCGCGAGGCCGTGGGGATCGCCCGCGTTCACCCAGCCGCTGTTGTCCGGCAGGTTCGGCATCTGCGCGGACTTGACGGCCGGCAGCGTGAGGGCGCCGCTCGGGGTCGTGGACGGCAGGTCGAGCACGGCGACGGCGCTCGCCGCCTCGGACTCGAGGAAGGCGTGGTGTCCAACTGGATCGATGGCGACGCCCGTTAGCGCCGACAGGTTGGGCGACTGCTCGTAGGTCGCGGTCACGGAGCTTCCGCTCGGGTTCAGGCTCTCGAAGTTGGCGCCGTAGATGTTGCCCCCCTCGTCCGGGACCACCACCACGCCGGTGGTCGTGTCGACGTCCGCCGAGTCGGGCTCGGCGAACGGCACGCCGCCGTCGGCGTCGGTCACGAGGTAGCTCTTGCCGCCGTTCATGTCGACGATCTGTAGGCCCTCCGCGGGGAAGCTGTTGGAACAGTTCGGGCAGTCGTAGAACGGCGCGAGTACCCAGCCCTTGTCCGGCCAGAAGCCGAAGTTCTCGGCTGGCGCGGCGGGGACGACGGCGCCGAACTCGTGGGTGGTGAGGTCGAGCGGCAAGAAGCCCTGGGTCACCGCGAGGATGGCGCGGTGCTTCACCGGGTCCACGACGACCCCGTTGACGAGGCCGCCGCCGCCGCTGAAGCTCGCCTGCGGCTGGGCACCCTGAACGGAGGCGGGTAGCTGCACGGTGCTGGTGACCGCGTCCGTCGTCGGGTCGATGAGATCGACGTAGACGCTCTGGTAGCCCACGGCCACGACGACCCCGTCGCCCGCGGCGGTGGCGGTCGCGAAGCTCTGATCGGCGTGGTTCGTGAGGGCGATCGTGCCGAGGAGCGGCTTGCCGGTCTGGCCGTCCCAGGCGGCGTCGAGCACGGCGATGGTCGGCTGGCCGTTCGCGTTGGCGCTCTGCTGCGGCACGTAGAGCTTCTGCTCTTCCTTGCCGTTCACCGTGACCGTGATGATGCCGAGGGAGCCCGAGCTCGTCGGCGTGGCGGGCGGGGTGGCCGGCTTGCAGCAGGCAGAGAGCGCGAGGGCGCAGGCGAGGGCGGTGCGGTGCATGGATTCCTCCCGAGAATCGAGGGTGTAAGATGCGCGGCGCCCCCGCGGAGGTCAAGCGACCAGGCGCGGGATCCGCAATGGAGACGCTGGGACTCATCGCCGGCAACGGCCGACTTCCTTTCGCGCTGGCGCGCGCCGCGCGGGCGGCCGGCTTTCGCGTGGTGGCGGTGGGCCACGTGGGCGAGACCGATCCCGCGCTCGAGGGAGAGGTCGACCGGCTGGGCTGGGTCCGCCTGGGGCAGCTCCGCCGCATCGCCGCCGAGCTGCGGGGCGAGGGGGTGGGCAAGGCGCTCCTCGCCGGCGGGCTGCGCAAGGCGAGCTGGTTCTCGGGGGCCCGCCCCGACCTCGCCGCGCTCGGGCTCCTCGCGAAGCTGCGCGCCCGGGGTGACGACGGCCTGCTGCGCGCCATCGCCGACTGGTTCTCGGAGCAAGGGGTCGAGATCGTCCCGCCCCACGGGTTCGTGCCGGGCTGCTTCGCGGCCGAGGGGGCGCTCGCCGGCCCCCCCGCGGACGACGAGGCGCTCGCCGACGCGCGCGAGGGGATCCGGATCGCGCGGCTCCTCGGCGCGGCGGACGTGGGCCAGACGGTGGTGCTGCGCGAGGGGGCGGTGGTGGCCGTCGAGGCGATGGAAGGCACCGACGCCTGCATCCGGAGGGCCGGCGAGCTCGTCCCGGGGGCGGTGGTCGTCAAGTGCGCGAAGCCCGGCCAGGACCTCCGCTTCGATCTGCCGGCGGTGGGGCCGGGCACCGTCGCGGCGCTCGCGGCGGCGAAGGCCCGCCTGCTCGCGCTGGAGGCCGGGGCGACCTTGATCCTCGACCGCGAGGAGCTCGTCCGCGACGCCGGGCGGGCGCGGATCTCGATCGTGGGGATCGCCGGGTGAGCGCGGCCGTCCTCGCGGAGGCCGAGGGGCGCGGCGCCGCGTCGGAGGCGGGGCCGCTCTTTCTCGTCGTCGCGGGCGAGGCCTCGGGCGACCTGCACGCGGCCGCCGCGGTGCGGGCGCTGCGCGAACGCTGCCCCACGGCGCGCTTCACGGGCATGGGGGGAGAGAAGCTGCGCGATGCCGGGGTCGAGACGATCTACGACGCCGCCGAGGTGTCGGTGATGGGCATCAGCGAGGTCCTCGGCCGGCTGCCCCGTATCCTCGGGGCGCTGCGCGGCCTCGCGCGGCTCGCCGAGGAGCGGCGTCCCGCCGCGGCGCTGCTCGTCGATCTGCCCGACTTCAACCTGCGGCTCGCGAAGCGGCTCAAGCGGCTCGGCGTCCCGGTGATCTACTACGTGAGCCCGATGGTCTGGGCCTGGCGGCCGCGCCGAACCCGGGCCATCGCCCGCTCGGTGGATCGGCTCCTCTGCATCTACCCGTTCGAGGAGCCGTTCCTGCGCGAGCGCGGCGTCGAGGCGACCTACGTCGGCAACCCGCTCCTGGACGAGCCGCCGCCGGCGCGAGAGGGCGAGGGGGCGCGCCGCGCGATCGGCCTCGACCCCGGCGCGCGCACGCTGGCGCTCCTCCCCGGCAGCCGCGAGAGCGAGGTCGAGCGGCTCTTCCCCTCGATGCTGGCGGCGGCCGAGCGGCTGCAGCGGAGCGACGGGCCGCTCCAGCTCGTCGTGCCGGTGGCGCCCACGGTCGACGCCTCCCGGCTCGAGCGGCTCGCCTCGGCGCGCGGCTTGAACGTCCGCTTCCTGCGTGGCCGGACGGCGGACCTGCTCGCCGCCGCCGACGCGGCCATCGTCGCGAGCGGCACCGCGACGCTCGAGACCCTGCTCGCCGGCCGGCCGATGGTGGTGGTCTACCGGGTCTCGTGGCTCACCTGGCTCGTGGGGCGGCTGCTCGTCCGGGTGTCGCACGTCGCCATCGTGAACCTCCTCGCGGGGCGGCGCCTCGTGCCCGAGCTGCTCCAGCGCCAGATGACCCCCGCCGCGGTGGCCGAGGCGCTCCGCTCGGTCTGGCTCGACGCCGGCCGGCGCGCCGAGCTGCTCGCGGGCTACCGCGAGGTCCGCGATCGGCTCGGCGGCGCCGGGGCCTCGGGTCGGGTCGCCGCCGCGCTGCTCGAGGCGGCCCGTGACCCCGCGGCTGTCCCGAAGTAGACTTGCGGCGCCTTGAGCCCCCCGATTCGAGAGCCGGCGCGCGACGCCCTGGTGATCCTGCCGACCTACAACGAGGCGGAGAACCTCGAGCCCATCGCGCGCGCCATCTGGGCGGCGACCCCGCGCTGCGACGTGCTGGTCGTGGACGACGGCTCGCCGGACGGAACGGGGGCCATCGCCGATCGGCTCGCGCTGGAGAGCCCCCGGCTGACGGTCCTCCACCGCGAGCGCAAGGAGGGGCTCGGGCGCGCCTACCTCGCGGGCTTCGCGCTGGCGCTCGAGCGGGGCTACCCCTTCGTCTTCGAGATGGACGCTGACTTCTCGCACGACCCGGCCTACCTGCCGAAGCTGCTCGACGCCGCCGAGGGCGCCGACCTCGCCATCGGCAGCCGCTGGGTCGAGGGCGGCGGCACCCGCCACTGGGGAGTCGGGCGCCAGGTCGTCTCGCGGGGTGGCAGCCTCTACGCGCGGACCATCCTCGGCGCCCCGGTGCGCGACCTGACGGGCGGCTTCAAGTGCTTCCGGCGGGAGACGCTCCTCGCGCTCGATCTCGGCTCGGTGCAGAGCAACGGCTACTGCTTCCAGATCGAGCTGACGTACCGCGCGCTCGCGCTCGGGCTGCGCGTGCGCGAGGTGCCGATCGTCTTCGAGGACCGCCGCGTCGGGCAGAGCAAGATGTCGCGGCAGATCTTCCTCGAGGCGGTCGGCATGGTCTGGAAGCTGCGGCTCGGCCGTCGGGCCTTCCTCGAGCGGGCGAGGAGCGCCCGCCCCGCGGCCACGTGAGCCCCGTGCGCGAGGTCGTGAGCTTTTCGCTCGTGACCTTTACCGGCATCTTCACGGTGGTCGACCCGCTGAGCGCGGTGCCGCTCTTCGTCGCCATGACCCGGCGCGACGGGCCGGAGGCGAGGCGCGACATGGCGCGGCGCGCCTCGGTGGCGGCCGCGCTGATCCTCTCGGCGTTCGCGCTCGCCGGCGGCCTTCTGTTCAAGTTCTTCGGCGTCACCTTGCCGGCCTTCAAGATGGCGGGCGGGCTCCTGCTCTTGCTCATGGCGATCGACATGCTGCGCGCCCAGACCTCGCGCGTCCGATCGAGCCCCGAGGAGGCGGCCGAGGGGGCCGAGCGCGAGGACGTCGCCATCTTTCCGCTGGCGACGCCGCTGCTCGCGGGGCCGGGATCGATCGCGACCACCATGGTCTTCATGGGTCGCTCCACCGCCTGGTGGCAGGCGATCCCGGTGGTCGGCGCGGTGCTGCTCACCTGCTTCCTCGCCTATTGGCTCCTGCGCGGCGCGACGCTCATCGATCGGCTGCTCGGCAAGACCGGCATGAACGTGCTGAACCGCGTCATGGGGCTCATCCTCGCCGCCATCGCGGTGCAGTTCATGTTCGACGGGATCGCCGGCGCCTTCCCGGGAATCGCCGGGCACGGCGCGTGACGGCCCGCCGCGCCCTCGCGCTGCTCTCGCCCGAGCTCGCCTCGCTCGTCCTCGCGATCGCCTGCATGGCGGTCTTGACCGCGACGACGGCGGCCGGCGCCGAGCTCGTCGGCCCGGTGCTCCACGGGCTCGTGACCGGCGACCTCTCGGCCAGGTCGAGCTGGCTCGCGCGGCTCTTGCCGGCCCACCGGCTCCGGGACGACGCCTGGTTCGTGCCGGCGCTCCTCGTCGGGCTCGCCCTCGTGAAGGGGGGCGCCTACTTCGGGCAATTCTTCCTCGTCGGGATGGCCGGGCAGCGGGTCGCGAGCCGGCTCCGGTCGCGGCTGCTCTCCGCGCTCGTCGAGGCCGGCCCCGCTTTTTTGGCCTCGCAGCGGACCGGGGACCTCCTCACCCGGCTCTCGAGCGACGTCGGCGCGGTGGAGCTCGGGGTCACCTACGCGCTCGCCGCCTACGTCCGGGACACGCTCACCGCGCTCGTGCTCTTCGGGCTCTGCCTCGTCCTCGACTGGCGGCTCTCGCTCCTCGCCTTCGGCCTCCTGCCGCTCACGGTGGGGCCGCTCGTTCGACTCGCGCGCCGGCTCCTCAAGGCGACGCGCCGGGTCCAGGCGCGGCAGAGCGATCTCGGCCAGAGCCTCGCCGAGGGGCTGCAGGGGCTTCGGCTCGTACAGGTGGACGGGCTCGAGGGGCGCGAGACCGATCGGTTTCGGCGGCTCTCCCGGGAGCAGCTGCGTGACGAGCTGCGCGTCGCCCGGCTGCGCGCGCTCGGGAGCCCGCTCATGGAGGTCGTCGCGGTGCTCGGCCTCTGCCTCATGCTCTGGGTCGCGGCGACCGAGGTGGCGCGCGGAAGCCTCTCCCCCGACCACCTCGTCTCGTTCCTCGCCGCGGCGCTGCTGCTCGCCCAGCCGCTCAAGTCGCTCGGCAAGGTGGGGCCGCTCGGCACCTCCGCGCTCGCGGCGCTCGAGCGGCTGTTCGAGACCGAGGACGCCGCGCGCCGCCACGCGCCGAAGCTCTTCGAGAGCCCCGAGGCCGTCGCCCCGGGCTTCGAGGAGCTCGCCTTCGAGGGGGTCTGGTTCCGCTACTCCGAGGAGGGCGACTGGCTGCTCCGGGGGCTGGATCTGCGCCTGCGGCGCGGCGAGCGGCTGGGCCTCGCGGGGCCGAGCGGCTGCGGCAAGACGACGCTCGTCTCGCTCTTGCTCGGCCTGCGGGCGCCGTCGCGCGGCCGGATCTGCCTGAACGGGCGCGATCTCGCCGAGCTGCCGCTCGGGATCCGCCGCCGGCTCCTCGCCTGGGTCGGCCAGGAGGCGCTCCTGCTCGACGCGACCGTCGCCGAGAACGTCGCCCTCGGCGTGGCGGTCGAGCCCGCGCGGCTCGAGGCGGCGCTGCGCCGCGCCGGCGCCTGGGAGCTCGTCGGGCGCCTGGGCGGTCCGGGCTCGCGCGTCGGCGAGCGCGGCGCGCGGCTGTCGGGCGGCGAGCGGCAGCGGCTCTCGATCGCGCGGGCCTTCTACCGCGATGCGCCGCTCCTGCTGCTCGACGAGCCGACGAGCCAGCTCGACGCCGAGACCGAGCGCCGGGTTGGCGAGGCGCTCGAGGGGCTGCTCGCCGACCGGACGGCGCTCGTCGTGGCGCATCGGCCGGCGACGCTGCTCGGCTGCCACCGGGTCGCGCTCCTCGACGGCGGTCGGATCGTCGAGGAGGGCTCCCCGCGGGAGCTCGCGGCCTCGGGGGGGGCGTTCGCGCGGCTCTTGCGGACGGCCGCGCCCGCGCCGAGGGCCTCCTGAGTGCGCAAGGGCCTTGCCGCCTGCGCGGTCGCCCTCGCGGCGCTCGGAGCGCGCTGGGCCTTCGTCGCCTCCGCCCGCCTCCCCGCCGCCGTCGATCGCCACCCGGAGCCCCGCGGCGTCTTCCACGTCCACACGACCCGCTCGGACGGCCGCGGCACGGTGGACGACGTCGCTCTCGCCGCCGCGGCCGTCGGGCTCGACTTCGTCGTCCTCACCGATCACAACGTCGCGCCGCTGCCCGCCGAGCGCCGGCACGGCGTCCTCCTGATCTACGGCGAGGAGCAGTCGCTGCCGGAGGGGCACCTCGTCACCCTCGCGGCCACGGGCGGCGAGCTGCGGCTCTTCGCCCACCCGCTCAACCGGCGGGTGCCCTGGCGCGAGCTCTCGGAGCCGGCCGACGGGATGGAGCTGCTCTCGTGGGACGACTTCTGGCGCGAGGCGCTCCGCCCGCCGTGGGGCCGGCTGCTGCTCGCGTTCGTCGACGCCCCGGCCTCGATGCTCTACGGGGTCTACGACCTCTTCCGGCGGCCGGTGGAGGCGCTCTCGGCTTACGACCGGCTGCGGCCGGGGCGACCGGGGTTCAGGGGGCTCTGCTCGGTCGACGCGCACGGGCTTCCCGGCTACGCGACCTCGTTCCAGTCGCTCCAGATCCACCTGCCGGGGCTGCGCCTCTCCGGCGACGCGGCGAGGGACGCCCTCGCGGTCGCGGATGGTCTGGCCCGGGGACCGCTCTACTGCGGCCTCGACGGGGTCGCGAGCGCCTCGGGGCTCGGCTTCGCGCCGGTCCCCGGCGGCACCGAGCTGCGGGCGCCGCCGGTCGGCTTTCCCGCCGACGCGCGGGTGGTCACCTTCTGTCGCGGCGCGGTCTCGGCCGAAGGGCCGCTGCCCGTCCGCGTCCCCCGCGGCTGCCGAGCCGAGATCCGGCTGCCGGAGCTCCAATCCCGCTGGCCCGCCAGCGGGGGAAGCTGGATCTACGCGGACCCACCCTGAGGGGGAACGGCGCGCCGCGCCGCCTCCGATGGTACCTTCGGCCTCGACCCGTGCACCTCCTCTACCAAGTCGCCTCGCTCGCGCTCTTCTCGGTCCTCTGGCCGTTCCTCTTCGTCCACCCGAAGCTGCGCCACGGCATCCGGCAGCGGCTCGGCTTCTTCGGCGGCCCGATCTGCCCGGACGGGAGGGGGCCTCGCATCTGGCTCCACGGCGCCTCGGCGGGCGACCTGCTGGCCCTGACGCCCGTGATCGACGGGCTGCGGCAGCGCTTCCCGGGCTGCACCCTGGTGGTGTCGACGCTCACGAACTCCGGGCAGCTCATGGCGCGCCAACGCATCCGGGGCGTCGACGCCGTCATCTACCTGCCTTACGACCTGCCGGGCGCGACGCGGCGGACGATCGCGGCGGTGAGGCCGGACCTCCTCGTGCTCGAGTACACCGAGATCTGGCCAGGACTCATCCGGGCGGCGCGGCGGGCCGGAGCGCGCATCGCCCTCACGAACGGCCGCTTCTCGGCCCGGCACCTGCGCGAGTACCGCTGGCTCTTCCGGCTGATCGGCAACCCCCTCGGGGAGATCGACCTCTTCCTGATGCGTGAGGACGTCGAGGCGGAGCGGGCGCTGGCGCTCGGGGCGCCGCTCGAGCGAGTCTGGGTCACCGGCAACACGAAGTTCGACGCGCTGCTCTTCTCGGGCCAGGGGCCCGCGCCCAAGGCCGGGGGAGGCGTGCCTTCGCTGGACGAGGCGTTGAGCGGCGACGGGCCGCTCTGGATCGCGGGCTCGACGCACGAGGGGGAGGAGGCGCTCCTGCTGTCGGCGTTCGGCCGGCTCCGCCAGGAGCAGCCGAAGCTCCGGCTCGCCATCGCGCCCCGTTACATCGAGCGGGCGGGGAAAATCGTGGCGCTCGCCCGCGAGCACGGCTTTCGGGCCCGCTTCCGGTCGGAGGCGCCGACGCCGGCCGACGTCGTGGTCCTCGACTCGATGGGCGAGCTCGGGCAGGCCTACCGCCTCGCCACCCTGGTCTTCGTGGGCGGCTCCTTCACGCAGAGGGGCGGCCAGAACATCCTGGAGCCCGCGGCGGCGGGCAAGCCGGTCCTCTTCGGCCCCAACATGGACAACTTCCACGACAGCGTTCAGGTGCTCGTGGGCCGGGGCGGCATCCAGGTGAAGGACGAGGAGCAGCTCCATCGGGTGGTGAGCGACCTGCTCCTCCGTCCCGACCAGATGGCCGAGCTCGGCGCCATGGCCCGCGACGCGGTGGCGGCGGTGCGGGGCGCGGGGCAGCGGGACGTCGAGCAGCTCGCCCGGCTCCTCGTCGAGCGGACAGAGGGGCACCCGGACGGGCGGCGCGCGGCGTGACGCTCGGGCGGATCCTGATCGTCCGGCTGACCGCCCTCGGCGACGTGCTCCTCGCGACGCCGCTCGCGCGGGCGCTGCGCCGAGCCCAGCCCGCTGCCGAGATCGACTGGCTCGTGGCGCCGCCCTTCACGCCGCTGCTCGAGGCGAACCCGAACCTCTCGCGAGTCTTCCCGGCGGAGCGCGGCGTGGCCGCGCGGCTGCGGGCACGCCGCTACGATCTCGTGCTGGATCTGCAGAACAAGCCGAGGACGGCGCTCTTGCGCGCGAGCCTCGGCGCTGCCCGGGTGGTGAGCCTGCGCAAGCGGACCTTCAGCGGGGCGATCGCCTCGCTGCTCGGCCGCGAGCGGCCGGCGACCGAGCCGCACGCGGTCGAGCTCTACCTGTCCCTGGCCGCGCGGCTCGGCGTCGCGTCGGCCGGCACGCGGCTCGACCTCGTGATCCCCGAGCGGGCCCGGCTCGAGGCGGCCCCGCTGCTCTCCCGCCGCGGCGCCGCTTCGCTCTGGGGCCTCGCCCCCTCGACGCGCTGGGCGACCAAGCGCTGGCCGATCGAGCGCTTTCTGGAGCTCGGCCAGGCGGCCGAGGAGCGCGGCGCGAAGCTCCTCTTGCTCGGCGGCGCCGCCGACGGCCCGACGCTCGACGCGCTCTCAGCCCGCCTCGGCTCGGCGCTGCTCGGCGACACGCGGGCGCTCGGGACCGGAGGACTCGCGGCGGCGATCGAGGCCTGCGACCTCGTGGTCGCGAACGACTCGGGGCCGGCGCACATCGCGGCGGCGCTCGGTCGAAAGCTGGTCGTTCTCTTCGGCCCGACCGCCCCCTCGCGCTGGGCGCCGATCGGGTCCGACGTCGAGCTGCTCTACCGGGGCCTGCCGTGCAGCCCCTGCAGCAACCACGGCTCCGCTCGCTGCCCGCTCGGGACGCACGCCTGCCTCGCCGAGATTCCCGCGAGCGAGGTGCTCGCGGCGGCCTCGCGGCGGTGGGCATCGTGAGCCTGCGCGATCGGGTCGAGCGGCTGCTCGAGCGGCTCTGGAGCCAGCCGCTCGAGCCGCTCGCCTGGCTCATCGTCTGGCCGCTCGGGCTCGCCTCCATCGCGACGCGCCTCGCTGGACGGCGACGGCGACGCCGGTCGCGCGCCGCTCCCGCGCTTCCCACCGTCGCGATCGGAAACCTCCACGCGGGCGGGACGGGCAAGACCCAGGTCGCTCTCGAGCTCTGCGCTCGCACCCTCGTCGAGGGGCGCTCGCCCGCGGTCGTGCTGCGGGGCTACGGCGGAAGCGAGCGCGGGCCCGCCGTCGTGGGGCCCTCGGGTGACGCCGCCCGCTTCGGAGACGAGGCCCTGCTCCTCGCCCGCCGCTGCCCGGGGGCCCTGGTCGTCGTCTCCCGCGACCGCGCGGCGGGGATCGCGCTCGCGGCGGGGCGAGGGGCGGATCTGGCCCTGCTCGACGACGGGCTGCAGCAGCGGGACGTCGAGCCCTCTCGCAACCTGGTGCTCTTTCCGGCCGAGTCGCCGCTCGGGAACGGCCACCTCCTGCCGCTCGGTCCGTTGCGCGAGCCCCTCGGCGCGATGCCTCGCGAGCGGCTCGTCTGGCTCCACGGCGAGGGCGCCGGCGAGCCGCCTTTCGAGGTCGACGTCCGCTCCGTGAGCGTGCCGGTCGGCCTCGTCCCCTCGGGCGACCTCGGCGCGGCCCCCGCTCCCTTCGCGGGGCTCCGGATCCTCGCCTTCTGCGGGATCGCCCGGCCGGCCCGCTTCTTTCGAACGCTCGAGATCGGCGGCGCCGAGCTGGCCGGCCGCGTCGCCTTCGGCGATCACCGCCGCTTTCGGCCCGCGGAGCTCGTGGCTCTCGCGGCGAGGGCCCGGGAGGCGGGCGCGGGCGCGCTCTGCTGCACCGAGAAGGACGCCGTCCGCCTGCCGAGCATCGAGCTCGCCGTCCCGATCCTCGCGCTGCGGGTCTGCTTGCGCCTGATCTCGGGCGAGCCCTCGGTGCGCCGGATCGTCGGCGCCGCCCGTTGGCCCGCATGATTCACGGGACGCCGCAGCAGCCGGACCGTGAATCAGGCGGGGCAGCTAGAAGCGCGTGTGGGCGAGGACGTCCTGGGCGATCGGGTGGAGGCGGGGTCCAACGTCGGCGGCGGACGGCGGTGGGGGGGGCTCGGCGACGAGCTCGCTCGGCTCGCCGGCCGCGATCTTCCGGGCCTCCTCGACGAGGACGGCCTCGAGCTCGTCGGCCGGCATCCGCTTGACGAGCCTCCCCTTCTTGAAGAGGACGCCGACCCCGCCGTGGCCATAGGCGATGCCGATGTCGGCCTCCTTGGCCTCGCCGGGACCGTTGACCTCGCAGCCCATGACGGCCACGTGGACGTCGCCCGCGATGACCTGGAGCTTGCGCTCGACGCGCTCGGCCACGGGGATCATCTCGACGGAGCAGCGGCCGCAGGTCGGACAGGCCACGAAGGTGAGGCCGCCGTCGCGCAGCCCGAGCGACTTGAGGAGCGAGACGCCGACCTTGACCTCCTCGATCGGATCGGCGGCGAGGGAGATGCGCAGCGTGTCGCCGATGCCCTCGGCGAGGAGGATCGCGAGACCCGCCGCGCTCTTCACGCTGCCGGTCTGGAGGGTGCCAGCCTCGGTGATGCCGAGGTGGAGCGGGTAGTCGAACGCCTGCGACGCCAGCCGGTAGGCCCGCACGGCGGTGGGCACGTCCGAGGCCTTGAGCGAGATCTTGATGTCGAGGAAGCCCTCGTCCTCGAGCATCCGGATCTCGTCGCGGGCGCTCTCGACCATGGCCTCCGGCGTGGCGCGTCCGTACTTCGCGAGCAGGCGCTTCTCGAGCGAGCCGGCGTTGACGCCGACCCGGATCGGCACCCCCCGCTCCTTCGCGAGCTTTGCCACCTCGCGCACGCGGGCCTGGCCGCCGATGTTGCCGGGGTTCAGCCGGATCCCTTGGACACCTTGGAGGAGCGCCTCGAGGGCGAGGCGATGGTCGAAGTGGATGTCCGCGATGAGCGGGATGTTGATCGCCCGCTGGAGCGAGCCCAGGTTCGCGGCGGCCGTCTTGTCGGGAACGGCCACGCGCACGATGTCGGCCCCGGCGGCCTGGAGCTGCCGGATCTGGTCGGTGCAGGCCGCGAGGTCGCGGGTGTCCGCGGTCGCCATCGTCTGGACCGAGATCGGCGCGCCGCCGCCCACCGCGAGGCGGCCGAGCCGAATCTGGCGCGTCTGCCGCCTCGGCGCGAGCGGCCGGCCGGCCTCCGCGTCGTGCAAGCTCACCGGGACTTCTCGGCGAGGGCGCGCTCGATCGCGCCGTGCAGCTCGTCGTAGGAGGTCGCGCCCGAGAGCGGGCGGCCGTTCACGAAGAGGGCAGGGGTCCCGTCGACGCCGGCCTGCTCGCCGGCGTGCAGGCTCCGCTCGATGCGCGCGTGGGTGTCGGCCGCGTCCAGGCAGGCGGTGAACTTCTGGCCGTCGAGGCCGAGAGCGTGGGCGTAGCCTTGGATGGCCTCCTGCGAAAGGGCGTGCTGGTTCTCGAAGAGCTTGTCGTGCATCTTCCAGAACTGGCCCTGGGCATCGGCGCAGATCCCCGCTCGGGCGGCCCGATCGGCGTCGGGGTGGATGTCGAGCGGGAAGTCGCGGAAGACGAGCCGCACGTCCTTGGGGAAGTCGGCGAGGATTCGGTGGAGGGCCGCCTCCTGGCGCTGGCAGTAGGGGCACTGGAAGTCGGAGAACTCGACGATCGTCACCTTCGCGCCGGCAGGACCCTTGGAGGGGCCGTCGGCGGCCACCTCGACGCGCGGCGGCTCGATCAGGACCTCCACCTTCGCCTCGCGCTTGAGCTTCTGGAGGAAATCGACGATCGCGTCGCGGCGCCGCTCCTGCACGAGCTGCTGGGCGATCTGGTCGTGGACGTCGGACAGCTTGTAGCCGGAGCTCGCGACCCGGGCATCGTAGTAGGCCTGGATCTCCTTCTCGGTCGGTGGCGTCGCCCGCCGGCTCACCTCGTCTTGAAGGAGCTTCTCGGGGGTGACCTTGCGGCGGGCGGCCTCGCGCTCGACGAGCCGCTGGAGGATCATGCCCTCGAGCGCGTCGCGCCGAAGGTCGTAGAGCTGCTTCGCGAGCTTGGGCTTGCCGGCGATCTCTCGGTCGAGCTCGGCCTCGGTGACGGGGCCGTCCACGGTGGTCGCGACGACGGCAGAGGAGGGCGACGGGGAGACGCGGCCGGCCGGGGCGGCGGTGGCGCAGGCCGAGAGCGCGAGGAGCGAGGCGAGGCGCAACACGAGGGGGATCTTCATGGCGGCCGTACCTTAATGGCCGCCAACACGCGAGTCGAGGCGGCTTTTCTACGCCGCCTGGCCTTCGAGGACTCCCCAGGAGGGCGGCAGAATCGACATCCGCTCGAGCTGTTTCTTCTCGCGGACCTCGACGATCTCGGCCGCGCCCGGCTCCGAGACGAGCCGGCGGACGAGCTTCTGGTTCAGCGCATGGCCGGACTTGTACGAGACGACGTGGCCGATGACCGGCATGCCGCAGAGCGCGAGGTCGCCGATGGCGTCGAGGATCTTGTGCCGGACGAACTCGTCCGAGTAGCGCAAGCCCTCGGGGTTCAGGATGTTGAAGTCGTCCACCACGATGGCGTTGTCGAGCGAGCCGCCCCGAGCGAGTCCCATCCCCTTGAGCGCCTCGACGTCCCGCAGGAAGCCGAACGTCCGGGCGCGGCAGATCTCCCGGTAGAAGATCCGGTCGGAGAGCTCGACCTTGAGCTCCTGATCCTTGATGAGCGGGTGGTCGAAGTCGATGGTGCAGGAGATCGTGAACTGCGAGGCGGGCTGGATGGAGGCCCGCTTGCCGCCGTCGACGACCTCGACCGGGCGACGAACGACGAGGAAGTGCTTGAACTTTCGCTGTAGCTCGATGCCCGCCGTGCGGACGAGGTAGACGAACGGCGCGGCGCTGCCGTCGAGAATCGGGACCTCGGGGCCATTGAGCTCGACCCGAACGTTGTCGACCCCGAGCCCTGCGAGCGCCGCCAGCAGGTGCTCGACCGTGCCGACGCGGACGCCATTCTTGCCGAGGGTCGTCGCGAACGCCGTGTCGACGACGTTCTCGGCGCAGGCCCGGATCTCGACCGCGGGGGAGAGATCGGTGCGGACGAAGGTGACGCCGCTGCCAGCGGGGGCTGGCCGGAGCGTCATCTCGACGTGGGCGCCGCTGTGAAGACCGATTCCCTGGCAGCCGACCGGGGCCTTGAGCGTTCTCTGGTTGAGCTCTGTCATCGCGTCCCTCGGTCGACCCTGGCCGACCGTCCCCTGGTTGACGGCTTCGTCGCCTCTAAATTCGCCAAGAAAAGCAGAGCAAATCGCGTGCCGGAGGCCGGTTGGAGCCCCGGCTGGTGTTCAGCTGCAACTCATCGGAACCGCTCGCCTTTTTTGCCATGAAAGACTCGCTCTGCAGACGAGTCCCTCGGCGTTCTTCGCGGCGGACGACGTTTCCTGACATTTCTGTCATGTTTTCTCAGGGGGCCAGCCAGGCGCGCGAAACGATTCCAGTTGACGCAGGACGTTAACAGCAAGCGCTCGCCCTCCGCAAGAAAAAAGCCTCGCAGATCCCGCCATTGACGGCCCCGGGCCCCCCCGGCAGAGTGCCCGGGTGATCCCGCTCAAGAACGACGTGCAGCGCGATCGCCCGCCGCTCGTCACCATCGCGCTCATCGCGGCGAACGTCATGGTCTTCGCCTGGCAGCTGGGGGTGGGGCCGTCGAGCGTCGACGTGTTCGGGGCGGTGCCGCGGGCGATCGCCTTCAGCCGGACCGCCCGCGCCCTCTCGCCGCTCCCCTGGCCGCCGCTCACGCTCCTCACGTCGATGTTCCTGCACGGCGGCTTCCTGCACCTCGGCGGGAACATGCTCTTCCTCTGGATCTTCGGGGGGAACGTCGAGGACCGGCTGGGCCACGTGGGCTACCTCGTCTTCTACCTGCTCTGCGGTCTCTGCGCGGGCGTGACGCAGGTCGCGGCCGACCCGGCGAGCCGACTCCCGATGATCGGCGCCTCGGGGGCGATCGCGGGGGTCCTCGGCGCCTACTTTCTCCTCTTCCCGACGTCGCGGGTGCTCACGCTCGTCCTCGTCTTCTTCTTCGTCCGGCTGGTCTACCTGCCCGCGGTTCTCTTTCTCGGGATCTGGCTCCTCGTGCAGCTCCTCTCGCTGCCGGCGGGAATGCAGCAGGGCGTCGCCTTCGCGGCGCACGTCGGCGGCTTCGTCGCGGGGCTGCTCTTCGTCTGGATCTTCGGCGGCACTCGCCCGCGGCCCCGGCGCTTCGCCTATTGACCGCGAGCGGGCGGCCCAGGGCAGCGGGCCGGGAGTGGCTTCTACAGGAGCGAGCCCTGGGAGCGCTCTCCTCGTTGGACGCCCAGGTGGGCGTGGGCGCGCGAGGTGGCGATGCGCCCCTTGGGCGTCCGCTGGAGCAATCCCTGTTGGAGCAAAAACGGTTCGTAGACGTCCTCGATGGTCTCTTTCTCCTCGCCGACCGAGGCCGCGAGGGTGTCGACGCCAACCGGACCGCCGTCGAACTTCTCGATGATGGTCGAGAGGAGCCGCCGGTCCATCGCGTCGCACCCGAGCTCGTCGACCTCGAGCCGGTCGAGCGCCGCCGCCGCCGCCGCCCGCGTGATGGATCCCTCGCCCGACACCTCGGCGAAATCGCGGACCCGGCGCAGGAGCCGGTTCGCGATGCGCGGCGTCCCGCGGGCGCGCCGGCCGATCTCGCGGGCCCCCTCCTCGTCGATGCGAATGCCGAGCAGCCGCGCCGATCGAACGACGATGGCCGAGAGCTCGGCGGCCCCGTAGAAGTCGAGTCGCTCCACGATCTGGAACCGGTCGCGCAGAGGCGAGGTGAGGAGGCCCGAGCGCGTGGTCGCGCCCACGAGCGTGAACCGCTCGAGGGGAAGCTTGAGCGTGCGCGCCGCCGGGCCGCTCTCGAAGATGACGTCGAGCTGGAAGTCCTCCATGGCGGGGTAGAGCGTCTCCTCGACGGGCGCAGGGAGTCGGTGGATCTCGTCGATGAAGAGGATCTGGCCCCGGCCGAGGTTCGTGAGGATGCCGGCGAGGTCGCCCTTGCGCTCGATGGCCGGTCCGCTCGTCACGTGGAGCGGCACCCCCAGCTCCTGGGCGATGAGATGCGCGAGCGAGGTCTTGCCGAGGCCGGGGGGGCCGCAGAAGAGCGCGTGATCGAGCGGCTCGCCCCGCCTCTTCGCCGCGGCGACGTAGACGCGCAGCTTGTCGATGACGGTCGGCTGCCCGACGTACTCGTCGAAGCTGCGCGGTCGGAGCGCCGCGTCGAACCGCTGCTCGTCGGGGGCGGCGGCCGGCTCGATCTCCCTGCGCGGGGGCTCCCCCTCGCCGATCGCGACGAGCCCCTTCATCCGGTGAGCCGGCGCCGGACGGCGGCGTTTTGGAGCAGGATCTCGAGCTCGTCCGGGCTCAGGTAGGCGGTGCGGACGGAGCGCGCCCACCGGATCTCGAGCCGCACTCGGCCCTGGTCGCCCTCGGGACCCCGCTCCACGATCGGGGCGTCGGGAGCCGCGAGGATGTCGGCGCGCAGCGAGCGCAGGTGGCGGTAGATCCGCAGGGCGGTGCGGCCCCGCCAGTCGCTGAAGACCTCGAAGTGCCTGTTTCGGCTCAGGGTCTCCGCTCCCTCGGCGTCGCGGTCGAGCAGTCGGGCGGCCAGCCGTTTGACGAAGCCGTTCATCGACCATCGAGGATAGCGCACTTGCCCCGCGTGGGGCAGCTCTCGCCCGGGCCCCTCGTCCGTCACGGGCCCTCACTTCTCGTCGGCGCGCTTTGGCTTGCAGTGGCAGCCCGCGACCATCCCGGAGCAGTGGCCGCAGTGGCACGTCCCGCCGCAGGTGCAGGGGTGGCCGGCCATGTCGGCCACGTTCATGCCGCCCGCGGGAAGGGGCGGGGCAGAGCCGGCCTGACCCGCCGGAGCCGCGGGCATGGCTGCCGCGGGCACAGCGCTGACGCCATGCGGTCCATAGTGGGCGGCGTCGGCGTTGGGGCCGAGCGCGGCCTTGGGCGCCGCGGGCGGTGCCGCGGCCTTGGGCGCCTCGCGCGCCTCGTTGCAGGCGAAGGCGCCCGCTGCAAGCGTGGCCACGAAGAAGGCTCGGGTCGAAGGTCGCATCGGGTCTCCTAGTCGTCGGCGAAGATCGCCTCGGCGACGGCGAGCAGCCGGACGAGGTCGTTGCGGCCGAGTCGCCGCGAGCGAACGAAGTCGGCGAGCCTGCGGAACGCCGGATTGCTCTCCGTGGGCTCGGGATCCGACCGGAAGAGCTCCTGGAGCGAGACGCCGAGCGCGCCCGCGATCTCGTCGAGAGTCTCGACACTCGGGCTCCGCTCGCCTCGCTCGATCATGGAGAGGAAGGAGACGGAGACGTGGGCCTTTCGAGCGATCTCGCCCTGCGTGATCTTCCCGCCGCGCCGGTCGATCCGCAGGCTTCGGATCCGCCGGCCGATCGCCTCGATGACCTCTCGCCGCAGCCCGGGCTCGCGAGCCCCGCCGCCGCTCGAGGCCGCCTGCTGCTTCGACTTTCTCGCCACGTTGCAAAACTCCAACCTCCCCCTCGACCTCCTTGGGGTCGCCGCGACCCCAGGAGTGCCGCGATCCTTTCGGGTGCAGCCGTCCCTGTCAACACCTCGGCGCCCGCTCTGCCTTCCCTCCGGCTCTCACTCGTAACGGAGCGCGTCGACCGGGTCGAGCGAGGCCGCCCGTCGCGCCGGCAGCACCCCCGAGAGCACCCCGACCGCGGCGGAGAAGCCGAAGGCGAGCAGCACGATCCAGAGCGAGAGTCGGGCGGGCAGGCTCGGCAGGACGAGGCCGGCGACGAGGACGACCGCGGTCCCGAGGAGAAGCCCGATGATGCCGCCGATGAGGCTCACGACCACGCTCTCGATGAGGAACTGGGCGAGGATGTCGCTGCGGCGCGCCCCCACGGCGCGCCGGACGCCGATCTCACGGGTCCGCTCGTTCACCGAGACGAGCATGATGTTCATGATGCCGATGCCGCCCACGACGAGCGAGATCGACGCGATGGCGAGCACCACGCTCGCCATGGTGTCGGCGATCCGGTTGAAGGTCCCCATCAGATCCTGCTGGGTGTGGACCGTGAAGTCCTGGTGCCCGGCATGACGCCGCTCGAGGACGTCGGTGATCTGGGCGACCGCCGTCCCGACGTCTTCGTGGCTGCGCGCCTTCGCGAGGATCTCGGTCACGAAGTCGCGGTTGAAGAGATCCTCGGTCGCGGTCACCGGCACGAAGGCGAGATCGTCGAGGTCGAAGCCGAGCATCCGACCCTTCGGCGCGGTGACGCCGACGACGAGGAAAGGCGCCCCAGAGATCTGGATGGTCTTCCCGAGCGGGTTCTCGTCGGCGAAGAGCTCGTGGACGACGGTGTGGCCGAGGATCGCGTAGCGCCGCCGGGCCGCCTCGTCGTCCGCGCTGAACGGGTGGCCGATCTCGACCCGCATGCCGCGCACCTCCCAGAAGCGCTCGCCGACGCCGGCGACCATGACGTCCCGGGAGCGGTTCAGGTACGAGACCGTACCGCCGCCGACGAGATCGGCGGAGAAGCCCACGACCGACGGGACGCGCTGCGCGAGCACCTTCGAATCGGCGATGGTCAGAGGCCGCTGCACGTTCTCGAGCGGCGGCCCGAACCCCGACGTCTCGGTGTGGCCGGGCTGAACGACGATGAGGTCCGCGCCGAGCCCCGCGAACTGCTCGCCGAGGAAGCTGCGGACGCCGTCGCCGAGGCTCACGAGGACCACCACCGAGGCGACGCCGATGACCACCCCGAGCGTGGTGAGCAGGCTCCGCGCGCCGTTCGCCGCGGTGGCCTCGAGCGCGACGCGCACGAGCTCGAGGAGCGGAATCGAGCGGCCGGCGGGGCGCCGCTCGAGCGCCGGCGCGCTCACGGGGAGGCCTCGGGCTGCCGAACGTCGGCCCGAACGCTGCCGTCGACGAGCTCGATCCGACGGCGAGCGTGCTGCGCGATCTTGGGGTCGTGCGTCACGAGCACGATGGTCGCGCCCTCTCGATGGAGCTCGTCGAAGAGCCCGAGCACCTCGCGCCCGGTCGCCTGGTCGAGGTTTCCGGTCGGCTCGTCGGCGAGAATCAGCGCCGGGCGGGTCACGAGCGCCCGGGCGACCGCCACCCGCTGCCGCTGCCCCCCCGACAGCTGATCGGGACGGTGGTCGACTCGATGCTCGAGGCCGACGCGCCGGAGCGCCTCTCCGGCGCGTCGCCGCCGCTCGGCGCGCGAAAGGCCCGCGTAGACGAGCGGGAGGGCGACGTTCTCGAGCGCCGTCTGGCGCGCCATCAGGTTGAACGTCTGGAAGACGAAGCCGATCTTTCGGTTGCGGACGTCGGCGAGCTCGGCGTCGTCGAGCCGCTCCACCGCGGCGCCGTCGAGCAGGTAGCGTCCCTCGGTCGGTCGGTCGAGGCAGCCGAGCAGGTTCATGAGGGTTGATTTGCCCGAGCCGGACGGGCCGATGAGGGCCAGGTACTCGCCGGACTCGACCGAGAGGTCCACGTTGCGGAGCGCCCAGACGTCGCCCTCGCCCATCCGGAAGCGACGGGACAGGGCTCGGCACTCGATGACGGTCGCCACCGCGCTCACCGGCCGGCGTCCGGGCCGAGGTCGGCCACGCGGGCGCCGTCGCGCAGCCCCTCGACGTCGAGCGTCGTGATCACCCGGTCGCCCTCCGCGAGCCCCGCGGTGATCTCGGTCCGCTCCCAGTTCGAGATCCCCGTCTCGACCGGCACCTCGCGGGCGACGCCAGCCCTCGCCAGCCAGAGGTTCCGGCGCGCGCCCCGGCCCACGACGGCCTGCGAGGGGACCCAGAGGACGCCGCTCTTGCGGGCGACGATGACCTCGACCGTCGTGCTCATGCCGATGCGCAGCCGAGGGTCGGGGTCGACCGCGATCCAGATGGGCAGCGAGCGGGTGGTCCCGAGCCGTGGGTCGGGGGCCACGGCCGGCGCCACGAGCGAGACCCTCCCGCCGAAGCGGACGCCTGGGTAGGCGTCGAGGGTCAGCTCCGCGGGCTCTCCGAGCTGGATGCGGGCCGCGTCGGCCTCGTCGATGGTGGTCTCGACGCGCGCCGCCTCGGGGTCGAGGAGGTCGAAGACCGGCGCGCCCGGCGCGAGGTCGGCGCCGACCTCGGGGTAGAGCTGCTGGAGCGCTCCCGCGAACGGCGCGGTCACGGTCGCCTTCTTTCGGGCGAGCCGCGCGAGCTCGAGCGCCGCTTGCGCGGCGGCGATCTGGGCCTTCGCCGACGCGAGGGCCGCCAGCGCCGCGAGCTCCTGCGAACGGGCCCGGTCGGCCTGCTCCTGCGTCGCCGCGCCCTGCTTCGCGAGCCGCAGCAGCCGCTGGGCGGTCGGCTCGGCGGCGGCCTGCTGGGCCTCCGCCTGCGCGAGCGCGGCGCGCGCCGCCTCGAGCTGGGCGCGCGCCTCGTCGATCCGAGCGTCGAGCTCGGCCGCGTCGAGCTCGACGACGGTCTGCCCCTGCGCGACCCGGTCGCCTCGGCGGCAGAGCACCTTCGCGACGCGACCGGAGATCTCGCTCCTCACCGCGGTCTCCCGCCGCGGCTTCACCTCGCCCGCGACGGCCGAGGTGACGACGTCCTCGACCTCTCCGCGCGCCACCGGGACCGTCCGGACGGCGATTGGCGCCTTCGGCCAGAAGACCGCGGCCCCCGCGAGGGCCACGAGGAGGATCGGCCAGAGGAGCCAGCGGAGGGCGCGCATCGTGTCCCCCCAGGTAACAGCGGGGGCGGGGCCGGGCAAATCAAAAGGAGATCTGCGCGAGGAGCCAGTCGGTCGCCTCGCCCACCCGCGCCTCGTAGCCGTCGAGATCCTCCGTGAAGAGGTGGCTCGCGCCGGAGACGACCCAGAGCCGCGCGGGCGGCGGCAGCTCCCGGACGAACGCCTCGACGTCGGGGAGGCTCGCGTACTCGTCCCGATCCGCGACGACCACCGCCTTGGGCTCGGCCGCTCGGCGCAGCTCCTCGAACCCGTAGAGGCCGACCGGCGGGGCGAGGACCAGGAGGCCGTCCGCCTCGCCGGCCCCCACGGCGGAGGCGACCCAGGAGCCGAACGAGAAGCCGCCGACGAACAGCGGCCCCCCCGGCACGCGTTCGCGCAGCTCGGCCAGCGCCGCCCGTGCGTCGTCCCGCTCGCCGACCCCCTCGGCATGTCGCCCCTCGCTTCGGCCGACGCCTCGAAAGTTGAAGCGGAGGACGGCCGCGCCGCGGGCCCGCAGCGCCCGCATCGCCCGGAAGACCGCGTGGGTGTGCATCGTCCCGCCGCCCAGCGGGTGGGGGTGGCAGAGGAGCGCGGCGGCGCGCGGCGGGCCATCCGGGAGATCGAGCTGCGCCTCGAGCCGGCCGGTCGGGCCGGCGATCTCGAGCGGCGCGATCGAAGGCACGGCCGAGACGTTACCACTCGACGGCGCGGGCGGCCGCCCCTATCCTCACGGGGCGTGACGTCACGTATCCCACCGCCGGTCGAGGACGATCGGCTGACGCCGCTCTTCGAGGCCCCCGGCCGCTCGGTCGAGGCGCCGCCGGAGTTGGCACAGGCCGCCGTCGCGCAGGCGGTCGAGCGTCGCCGTCCGGACGTCCTCTGGGCGCTCGCGGCCCATGCCGATCGGGCGGTCGCCAAGGCCGCCAAGCGCGGACTGCACCTGTTGCGCTCGCGCGGCGTCGACGTCGAGGAGCCCGCGCGAGCGCCGACGCCTCGCCACGCGCCCGTCGATTCGGAGTCGCCGGAGCCGCCGTGCTACGCCACCGCCGTCGACGGTTTCGGCGACAGGGCCCTCTTCCTTCCGCTCAGGCGCTCGCAGGGCCTCGCGCTCTGGCAAGCGGTCCTCTCTGACGAGATCGGCGTGCGGGAGCTCGCTCCGCTCGACGTCTCCCGCAAGCAGCTTCGGGCCTTCATGGCCTCGCTGCCGCAGGAGGGGGCGTCATCGGTGCGAGAGATCTCCCGCGAGATGGCGGCGGCGCTGCTCGCCGAGGCCATCTCGCTCGCGCCGGAGACACCGCGCGCCGTCGACGCGAGGGAGATCCTGGGGAGGCTCGGCGGCGGCGATCCGTCGCTCGCTCGGCCCCGTGCGGCGCAGTCGCCCCCGCTGGAGAACGAGCGCGCCCGGCTGGCCGAGTCGGCCTCGCTCTTCGACGAGCCCGAGCTCGCGAGCTACGTGCCCGCCGAGGACGCCCTCCGCGCGCTCGCCGTCAAGCTCGACGAGGTCCTCGTCAGTCCGCTCCTGCTCGACGAGCGGCAGAAGGCCGAGCGGTGGGAGCGGACGGTGGAGCAGGCGGCAACGGACTACTTCACGCCCGAGCGGCGCGCGCGCTACGCGCGACGGCTCTTCGAGATGTCCGATCGGTTCGCCGAAGACGGGCGCCGCGAGGCGGCGGAGCGGGCTCAGGCGGCCGCCCGCCAGCTCCAGGGTGTCGGCGAACTCTTGGAGAACCCGTTCGCCCGGCGGCTCTTCTCCCGCGTCTTCGCTCCGGCTCCGGCCAGAGAGCGCGAGCCAGAGGAGAGACGGCCCCCGGAGCCTCCCGCGGCTCCCGGTGGCCTCGTGCTGCCCGGCAGGTGAGGGGGAGCCGACGAGGCTTCAGCCAGCGTCCGCGCTGAAGCAGCTCTGCGGGCCGCCGACCTGGAAGATCGAGCGAACCGTCACCGCGAGCGGGTCGCCGCCGTCGGCCGAGACCACCGGCGTCTGCGTCACGTCGGCGCCCTCCGCCTCCAGGGCGTAGCAGCTCCCCGGAGCGAGGCCGCCGCTCGGGGTCAGCGTCACGCAGATCGGGTTGCCGGCGTCGTCGCTCTCGGCGACGGAGGCCGAGACCCCGGACACCACGCCGCCGTCGATGGCGGCGCGCGGCGCGCAGCTCGCCGGACCGAGCAGGAGGTCGCCGTTGGTCATCGCCGCGGGGTCGATGGGCTGATTGAAGCAGACGGTGGCGGGCCAATGGGGGCAGACGTTCGAGGCGCCGTCCTGCGGCGAGAAGCTCACCACGCCGAGCGGCAGGCTGACCTCGACGGTCGGCGCCTGGCAGGCGAAGATCGCGAGCGACGAGAGGAGGGCGAAGGCGAAGGGGCGGCCCTTCACCGTGGGTGCGTCCGCGGGGCGCTTCTCGTCGATCGTCCGGGGGAGCGTCCGTGAGGCCGTGCGGGCGGGCATGTGGGCATGCTACCGAACGCTCTGGCCTTCGGACAACTGATACTTGTAGAAGCCCTCTCCCGCCTTCTTCCCGAGCTTCCCCGCGCGCACGAGGCGGCGCAGGAGCTGCGGGGGCTGGAAGCGCAGCCCGCCGAGCTCCCGGTTCAGGTAGTCGGCGATGGCGAGGCGCACGTCGAGGCCCACGAGGTCGGTGAGCTCGAGCGGACCCATCGGGTGGTTGTAGCCGAGCCTCATCGCGCGATCGATGTCCTCCGCCGAGGCGACACCCTCCTCGAGCATCCGGATGGCCTCCATGGCAAGGGCGATCCCGAGTCGGCTCGAGGCGAAGCCCGGGGAGTCGCGGACCTCGACGACCTCCTTGCCCATTCGCTCGGCGGCGGCGCGAACGCGCGCGATCGCCTCCGGCGCGGTCTGCTCGGCCCGCACGATCTCGACGAGCTTCATGACGGGCGGCGGGTTGAAGAAGTGCATCCCGACGACGCGCGAAGGACGAGGCGTCGCGGCGGCGAGCTCGGTGAGCGAGAGCGAGGAGGTGTTGGAGGCGACGATGGCGTCCTCGGGCGCCGCGGCGCAGGCCTCGGTCAGGATGCGGCACTTGACCGCGAGGCTCTCGGGGCCCGCCTCGATGACGAGGTCCGCGTCGTGGACGGCCTCTTCGAGGCTCTTCGCCCCGTGCAGCCGGGCGAGCGCGCGCGGGCCCTCCTCGGCCAAAAGCCTTCCCTTCTGGATCGCCCGCTCCACTCCGGCGCGGGCGGCCGCGAGCCCCTTCGCGAGGGCCTCCGGAGCGGGGTCGAAGACGCGCGTCTCGAAGCCGGCCTGGGCGGCCAGCTGGGCGATCCCGTGCCCCATGGTGCCGGCCCCGAGCAGCGCGATCCGCCGGTCGCTCACGAGCCTCGCTCCTTGCCGGACACCGGCTCGCCCCGCGCGGCCGCCGCCGAGCGCTTGCGGTCGAGGAACGCCTGCATCCGCTCTCGCTTGCCGGGCGAGTCGAAGAGCAGCGCCTGCCCCGCCTTCTCGAACGCGTCGCTGTCGCGACCGTGCGCGGTCGCGAGGAGCGCGAGCTTCGCCATCCGCAGCGCGAGGTCGTCGTTCTGGGCGATCTGGCGGGCCAGCGCGAGCGCCTCTTCCTCGAGCCGCTCCGCCGGCACCACCCGGTTGACGAGGCCGATCCGCTCGGCCTCCAGGGCGCCGAGGTGACGGCCGGTGAAGACGAGCTCTCTTGCCCAGCCGTCGCCCACGAGCCGAGGGAGCCGCCGGGTCCCGCCGGCGGCAGGGAAGATCCCGAGCGTCACCTCGGGAAGCCCGAGCTTCGCGTCGTCGGCCGCGATCCGGATGTCGCAGGCGAGCGCCAGCTCGAGGCCGCCGCCGAGCGCCCAGCCGCGAAGGGCGGCGACGGTGGGGACCGGGAACTCCTCGACCGCCTGGAAGAGGCGAGCGTTGATGGACAAGAGCGCCTCGCGCGAGCCGCGCCGCTGGAGGTCCGCGATGTCGGCCCCGGCCGCGAAGGCTTTGCCGCCGGCTCCTTGCAGGACGAGCGCCCGGACGTCGCCGCGCGCGGCGAGCTCCTCGAGCGCCCGGTGCAGCGCCTGGACGAGCTCGAGATCGAGCGCGTTGCGCGCCTCGGGGCGGTCGAGCGTGAGCGTCGCGACGCCCGCGTCGACCGAGACGGCGATGGAGGACCGGCTCATTGCGCCGCGACGACGTCGCTCGTCGTGCGCGGCCGGAGCTTCCAGTGGCCGAACTGGTAGTGGAGCACGCCGGTGATCGAGCTGAACTGGCTCCCCTGCTGGACGAAGATCGAGACCCCGGAGAGGAGTGGATCGATCCAGAGGCCGCCCTCCTCGAGGGTGAAATCACCGTAGGCGTCCGGGCTCGGATCGGCCACCGTCACGTTCTTCACCATGACGAGGTTGGCCGCGTACAGGACGGCGCTCGTCGAGCCGTCGGCGATGACGGCCGGGTCGACCACGGTCGGCGGCGGCGGGGTGGCCGTGCCGATCTTCGACATCGAGCTGACCTGGAACTCGGGAAACGGGTCGGAGTCGCACTGGTTCAGCGAGGTGTCGTAGGTCTCGCAGTAGGGCGCGAGGGCGCCCTGGACGTCGAGCTCGTCGCCGGGCTGGACGTCGTCGGCGAGCGGCCCCCCCACCGCGTAGCCCGGGGGCGACGGGCAGCTCGAGCGGCTCTGGCCGCCCTGTGCCGGGTCGTTGTTGATCTTGTTCATGTCCCCGAGCGCGACGAGCAGGAGCCCGTTGTTCGGCTGGCCAGCCTCCCCCGGATCCGCCACGAAGATTCCGTAGTAGCAGTCGGGCGCGCTGCCCCGCGCCTTGCGGAGGTAGAACTTGGGGGTCAGCGCCACCGGCTTCGGGGCGATCGTCGAGGGAATCCCCGGCGCCGCGAGGCCGCCGTTCAAGGCCAGGATCGACTCGGGGAGTGGCCCGGCGTCCGAATTGCCGTCGTCCGGCGGCCGGATGAAGCAGCCGGCCGCGCAGAGCGGTGAGATGGCGAGCGCGACGCGGACGAGGCGACCAGGCGTTGTGGGCATGCGCGAAACCTCTCGGCGAGCGCGTCTTCTGGACGCCCGGCGGGCGGCCACCCTACCGCAAGCCTCGCCGGCGAGGCAAACCCGCGGAATGGCCTCCGCCCGCCGCGGGTTCTCGCGGCCGTGCTCGCCCTCGCGCTCCTCCTCGGCTGGCCGGTTGCCGCGGCCGGGTCGCCGGCGGATCGACGCGCCGAGGCCGTCGCCGCGAGCGTCGTCGTGCGGGCCGACGGCTTCTACGGGGCCGGGGTCGCGGTCGATCCGGCGGCGGGGCGCGTCCTCACGATGGCGCACGTCCTCGACGGCGTCCGCGGGCCCATCGAGGTCCTCTGGCCGGACGGCGAAAGCGAGCCCGCCACCCGGGGCCCCGAGGACGCCTTCCTCGATCTCGCCGTCCTCGACGTCGCGCCCCGCCGCTGGCCGTCCGCCGCCATCGGCTCCGTCGTCGATCTCGAGGTGGGCGAGCCACTCGCCGCCGCCGGCAGCCCCCGGGGAGAGGCGTTCGCCGCCAGTCGCGGGCGAGCGGCCGTCATCGGCCGCTGGCTGCTCGGGTCGCTCTTCCTCGAGGCCGACCTGCCGCTCGATCTCGGCAGCAGCGGCGGCCCGCTGGTCGACGCGAATGGCCGGGTCGTCGGGCTCGTCGACTACCTCTCCCGCGCCGATTCGCGGCTGGGATACGCGCTCCCCATCGACTACGCCGTCGAGCGCTTCCCGGGCCTCTTCGCCACCTTGAAGGACCGCGAGGGCTACCTCGCGCGCTTCGAGCGCTGGCGCCGGACGCGCGCCCCAGGGCGTTAGTCGGTCGGAAGGCCCGGGTTCGGTCGGAACCCGGGGGCGGGCCTTGGGGCTGCGGCGGGGCTGTTAGCCCGCGTCGCTCGGGCCGGCGTCGCTGCCCGCGTCCTGCGGGCCGGCGTCGCTGCCCGCGTCCTGACCGGCGTCTTCGCCAGCGTCGGCCGCCGGACCGGCGTCCAGTCCCGCATCGGCCGCCGGCCCGGCGTCGAAGCCCGCGTCGGCGGTCGCGGCACCGGCGTCGCTGCCGGCCGCGCCCGTTCCGCCGTCCTGCACGGCTCCGAAGACGAGCGACGCCGGCAGGCAGTGGCCGAAGCCCGAGCTGTCGGGCACGCAGACGAACGAGCTGCCCTGGGAGGCGCAGTCCGTGTCGTACACGCAGGTCACGTCGTCGTGGCAGGCGGCGAGTCCGAGGAATAGAACGGAAAGGAGGACGGTTCTCGAACGCATCGGGGGCACGGACTCCTGGAGGTTTTTCGGCGAGCGCATCAACACCGGCCGGTCGACCTCTGTCAAGATGCGTGGTTGACTCTTGCTCCCCCGCGGCCGTATCGGGATGGCGCTTCACGCCGGAGGTGACATGGCTCGCCGCACCCTTCTCGTCCTCGCCGCCGCGGCGCTCTCCAGTGCCTGCGCCCCCTCGCTCCTGCCGGGCACCGAGGTGCCGGACACCCGGGAGAACCGCGAGATCATGAAGGTGGTCGAGCTCTACCGCCAGGCCGTCGAGCGGCGCGACGCCACCGCCATCCTCGATCTCGTCGCGCCCTCTTACTTCGACGAGCGCGGCCACCCGGACGACGCGTCCTTCCACTGGAACTTCGAGCGGCTCGCGAGGGACCTGCCGAAGAAGTTCGAGAAGGTGAACGACGTGCGGCTCACGATCACCGTGCGCCGCATCGAGGTCGACCAGGAGCGCGCCAAGGTGAGCTACCTCTACGTCGAGGACTACATCGCGAAGCTGCCGCAGGGCGAGACGCCCGAGCACGCCTCGGACATCGACCGGATGGAGCTCGTCCGGTCGGGCAAGCGCTGGCTCATCACGAAGGGGATCTAGCCGTCGCCTCGAAGGTCCGCCCGTCGAGCCGCAGCGCCTCTTCGAGGCGCGCGCGCATCTCGCGCCAGTCCTTGCGAACGAGCGCGCTCTCGGGCAGCGGCGAGAAGTGGAAGTCTCGCAGCCGCGAGAGGGTGAAGCGGGTCGCCGCGAAGGCGAGGCAGCGGGCGAGCGCCCCGGGATCCGGCGGCGGGTCTGGCGCCCGGGCGGTCCGGTAGCCCGCGAGCAGCGGCCCCGCCGGCGCGAACCGCTGCCCCTCCGGCGCCGCCGCGTCGAACGCCCAGTCGAGCAGGGCGACGGCCAGGTCGAGCTCCCAGGGGGCGTCGCCCGCCATCTCGAAGTCGAGCAACGCGGCGATCCGGTCGCCCAGCCAGAGGACGTTGTCACGGAAGGCGTCCCCGTGAATGACCCCCTCGGAGAGGCCCGAGAGATCCCCCGCCTCGAGGCCCCGCCGCAGCAGCGGAAGCGCCGCCGCCACGTCGGGATCCCCCCGCCCGTCCGTCGCCTCGAGCTCGGTCAGCCAGCCGCGGACCCGCTCGGGGCCATAAGGATTCGGGCGGCGCAGCTCGCTGCCCCGGGTGAGCCGGTGCAGCCGCCCGAGGATCCGGCCGAGCTCCATCCGCCGCGACGCCGAGGGGAGCTGGTCCCGCTCCGGCTCGCCCGCGACCCAGGGGAAGAGCGAGAGGAGGCCGCTGCCGAGCTGGACGAACGGGAGGGCCGCTGCCCCGGGGGTTCGGAGCGGGGCGACGACGGGCAGGCCGCCCGCCCGCAGCTCGACGAGCAGGGAGGCCTCGAACTCGAGGTCGGCCTCGCTGCGGAGCTCGGTGAGGCGGGCGAGGAACGTCCCGGCCTGGGTGACCAGCCGGTGGTTCGTGTTGATGGAGCCCTCGGGTAGCCCGATCGCCTCTCGGACGGGGCCGACCCCGAAGGGGGCGAGGGCGCCCGAGAGCTCGTCTGCCGAGAGCCGGATCCGGACGGCCATGGGGGCCTCAAACGTCCAATGGCGCAGACTGTCAAGGGAAAACGACGGACGGACAGCTTGACAGCCGTTTTGACGCTCTGCTACAGCCATGACCCTTCCGCCCGATCAAGAGGTCGAGGATCCCATGGCCAACCCCTCGAAAAGCGAGACGCGCAAGAAGGCCGGAGAGAGCCTCGGGGGCGCGCTGCGCGACATCCTCGTCCTCGGGGCGCTGCTGCTCGCCGGGCTCGTCTTCTATTACCGGCACGTCCAGACGAGCAAAGAGGTCAACCACGTCGCGAAGCAGGCGAAGGACCTCTCCGAGAAGGACACGCCGCGGGACTTCGAGAAGGCGGAGAAGGACCTCGATCACGTCCTCTCGCTCGACGGAAAGAACGCCTACGCGCTCTCCTCGCACGCCGAGCTCGACGCGCTCCTCTGGGGCGAGGAGGGGGTCCGCGAGAAGGAGAAGGACGCCGAGGACTTCGCGAAGCGGGCGGACGAGGTCCACGCCCACATCCAGGAGCGCTACGCCGCCGACGCGCTCCTCCTCCTCTACCAGGGCCACCCGGACCAGGCCGAGCAGTCGCTCGTCGGCGTCATCAACCGCGGCGCCCACGGCAGCCACATCTTCGACGCGCTCGGCCGGTCCCAGCGGCAGCTCGGCAAGCTCGACATGGCGAAGAAGAGCCTGACCGAGGCCGCGAAGGGGAGCTGGCGCAACCCGCGCTTCAACGTCGATCTCGCGAACCTCTACTTCGACGACGGCGACACGATGAACGCGCTCGCCTATTTCCAGAAGGCGCTCGAGAGCAACCCGGATCACCCCCGGGCGCTGCTCGGTCGGGCCCGCGCCGGCCTCGCGCGCGGCGAGAAGATCAAGACCGCGACCGACGACCTGGCCTCGCTGCTCGGCCCTCGCAAGGACGAGCTGACCCCGGGGCTCCTCTCGCTCGCCTACACCGCCCGGGCCGAGCTCAAGCTCTTCAACCGGCAGTTCAAGGACGCCGAGCGGGACGCGCAGGAGGCGGTGAAGGCCGGCCCGCGGAACGCCTGGGCTTACGAGGCGCTGGGGCTCGCGCGGGCGCACACCCAGCCCGCGGACGCGTCCCCGGCCTTCGACAAGGCGCTCTCGATCGACCCCTACCCGGTGGCCTTCTACTTCTCGTCCGCGCGGGCGCTGCTCGACGCGGGGCAGGCCGACAAGGCCATCGCGATGATGCAGCGCTACGAGAAGGTGCTCTCGAAGGACGAGCACTACTACGTCTTCTACGCCGATCTGCTCGACCGCAAGGGGGACAAGGCGGGGGCGCTCGCCCAGCTCGAGCTCGCGCTCAAGGCGAATCCGTTCTCGGCGCCTGCCTGGTACGCGAAGGGGCGCATTCTGCAGGGCGAGCACAAGTACCCGGAGGCCGGCAAGGCCTACGAGGCGGCGCTCGGCGCGCAGGAGAACTTCCCCGAGGTCCACCAGCAGATGGGCTACATGTTGATGGACGCGAAGAAGCTCGTCGACGCCGCCGGCGAGTTCGAGACGGCGCTCGAGCTCTTCAAGGCGGACCAGGCGCCGCGCGCGAAGCTCGTCTCCTTGCGGGACGACTTCGCGAAGCGGCTCAAGAAGGGCCCGAAGCCTCTCCAGAAGAAGTTCTGGGAGGACTCGAAGGTCATCCTCCACTAAAGTCCCCGCGGCCGGAAGTCCATGGTGGGAAAGCGGCTCCTCGTTCTTCTGCTCCTCGCCTCGCTGCTCGGCGCCGCGTTCGCGTGGCGCCAGCTCGCGGGGGGCGACGAGCGGCAGATCCAGTCGCTCGTGCGGGAGATCGCGCGGGACGCCGAGCGGCGCGACGTCGCCTCGATGGCCCCCGAGGTGAGTCCGTCCTACCGGGACGGCCGCGGCTTCGGCCGCGCCGAGCTGCTCTCCTCCCTCGGCAGCTACCTGCGGCACGCCCGCTTCCAGCGGGTGCTGCCGGTCAAGGTGACCGTCACCGAGATCAACGGCGCCGAGGCCAAGGCCACCGCCAAGATCCTGCTGGCGCAGGGGGAGGGCGGGGCCGGCCGCCGGGTCTCCGACGCGATCCGCATCGACCTCGACCTCGCCCGCGAAGGCGGCCGCTGGCGGGTCAAGAACGCCGAGGACTGGGAGGTCCCCACCGGCGACCTCGTGCTGATCCCCTGAGCGGTCGGTCGAGCTCGTCCCCGACTGCTTCCCGGCCCTCGCCCCCAGAGCGCCGCGGGCCGCTACTGGCAGCCGTTCAGAAGCACACTCACCGTGCCGTCGTTCTTGTTCGCCACGGCGAGGTCGGGCTTCCCGTCGCCGTTGAAGTCCCCCACCGCCACGGCGCTCGGGTGGGTCCCCGCCGCGTACGAGCTCTGGGGGCCGAACGTCCCGCCCCCTCCGTTCAGGAGCACGCTCACCGTGCCGTCTCCCGAATTCGCCACGGCGAGGTCGGGCTTCCCGTCGCCGTTGAAGTCCCCCACCGCCACCGACACGGGCAGGCTCCCCACCGCGTACGAACTCTGGGGGCCGAACTTCCCGTTGCCCTCGTTCAGGAGCAGCCTCACCGTGCCGGAGCCGTCGTAGCTCGGCACGGCGAGGTCGGGCATCCCGTCGCCGTTGAAGTCCCCCACCGCCACGGAATAGGGGCTGTTCCCCGCCGCGTAGGAGGTCTGGAGGCCGAACGTCCCGCCCCCCCCGTTCAGGAGCACGCTCACCGTGCCGTCGAGCGAGTTCGCCACGGCGAGGTCGGGCTTCCCGTCCCCGTTGAAGTCCCCCACCGCCACGGAATAGGGCTCGCCCCCCACCGGGTAGGAGGTCTGGCCGCCGAACGTCCCGTTCCCCCCGTTCAAGAGCACGCTCGCCGTGCCGGCATTCGCGTTCACCACGGCGAGGTCGGGCTTCCCGTCGCCGTTGAAGTCCCCCACCGCCACGGACACCGGCCCGCCCCCCGCCGCGTAGGAGCTCTGGAAGGGGAACGTCCCGCTTCCCCCGTTCCAGAACAGGCTTACCGTGCCGTCGTTGAAGTTCGGCACGGCGAGGTCGGGCTTCCCGTCCCCGTTGAAGTCTCCCAGCGCCACGGACCAGGGATTGAGCCCGCTCCCCCCCACGTACGTCACCGGCGCGCCGAACGTCCCGCCCCCCCCGTTCATGAGCACGCCCAGCGTGGCAGGGGTGGCTTCGTCCGCCACGGCGAGGTCGGGCCTCCCATCCCCGTTGAAGTCTCCCACCGCCACGAAAACGGGGCCACTCCCCGCCGCGTCCGAGGCCTGGAGGCCGAAGGTCGGGCTCTGCCCCGCCCCGCAGAAGGCGCAGGCGCCAGGCTGGCAGGCGACCCCCGTCCCGCAACCGGTCGCGCAGCCTCCCCCGCAGCCGCAGCAGCTGGCGCCCGCGACGGCCGCTCCAGCGATCGCGCAGCCCGTGCCTCCCGTCGTGCTGCCACCCGTCGTGCTGCCTCCCGTCGTGCTGCCACCCGTCGTGCTGCCGCCCGTCGTGCTGCCGCCCGTCGTGCTGCCGCCCGTCGTGCTGCCGCCCGTCGTGCTGCCGCCCGTCGTGCTGCCGCCCGTCGTGCTGCCGCCCGTCGTGCTGCCGCCCGTCGTGCTGCCGCCCGTCGTGCTGCC
>JAJXUD010000019.1:33869-62485 GCA_021783235.1 Myxococcales bacterium
TGCTGCCGCCCGTCGTGCTGCCGCCCGTCGTGCTGCCGCCCGTCGTGCTGCCGCCCGTCGTGCTGCCGCCCGTCGTGCTGCCGCCCGTCGTGCTGCCGCCCGTCGTGCTGCCGCCCGTCGTGCTGCCACCCGTCGTGCTGCCACCCGTCGTGCTGCCACCCGTCGTGCTGCCACCCGTCGTGCTGCCACCCGTCGTGCTGCCGGGGCAGCCTGCGAGGCCGAGGCAAGAGAGGCTCAGAGTCAGCGCCACCCATCGGACGATCGATCCAGTGCCGTACATTGAGAGCCTCCTCGGTGCGGTGCCATCCTCGATGGGTGCAGTCCGATCGAAACCACGCAAGCTCGATGCCACCCGCGAGCGCTGCGCGTCTGGCCGGAACAGCCCCATCGGGAGGCCCGCCGCGGCTGAACTGTGGGCTCCACTCCACATCTTCTGGGGGGCGGAGCCCCCGAGCGATCCTCGCGTGGCCGCTCGCGACGTCTCCCGCCAGCCCGACGGCGGCGCTGGCCCTCGACGCCATCGCCGCTGGCCGCCTCGCTCGGGTGGCCAGGCGGTGCGCCGAGCGTCCAAACCGCCTCGTCGCGCTCGCCGGGCGTCTCGCCGGCGTCTCTGGGCGACCTCGCGATGCCCGTGAGGCGGCGAGCGAGCGTCGTTCACCGCCAAGGAGGAGCCTCGTGGCGGCGAACCTGCGTCCGTCATGGGTTCGCCACGCTCGCATGGCGGCGCGCGAAGCCGCGGAAGCGCCAGACGAGGCTTCAGTGGCGCCTTGGAAGTCTCGAGTGGCGCTGGGCGAAGCAGGCGCGGCGCCAAACATGGATCGCGTGGCGCTCTGTGTGGTCAGCGCGCCGCCATGAATGGATCGCGTGGCGCTCTGCGATGCCAGCTCGGCGCCATGCATGGATCGCGTGGCGCTCGGTGGGCGTTCGTCGCCGCCATGATGGGATCGCGTGGTGCCCTGCGGGCGTTCGTCGCCGCCATGCGTCGCTCGAATGGCGGTCCTGCGGCGCTCCTGCCGGCCTCGCGAGCGTTCCGCTCAGCTTCGCCTGCTGCGGAGAGCGCCAATGCCACGCCCGCCGGGAGCAGTGGGGAACCGGCCGTCTCACTCGAACGGCCCCGCGTCGCCGATTCCGCCGTCCGTGCAGCTCGGCCCTTCCTGGAAGCCGCTGCCGCAGCCGCAGCTGAAGGCGCCCTGCGCGGTGTGGCCGCTGCCGTCGCACGGGTCGCTCGTGCCCGCGGGATCGACGGTCAGCAGCACGGTCTGGTTCGCGAGGCCGGCCGAGGCCCAGTCGCAGCTCACGGTCTCGCAGGCCCCGGGCCCCAGGGGGGAGGCGGTCTGGCTCGTGCATCCGGGCGCCCCGCCGTCGGGCGGACCGATGGCCACGGGGATCCCGGCCGCCACGCCGCCGGCCCCGCGGTCGCAGACGCTGGCGGACAGCGTCGCCGAGCCGCCGTCGCAGCTCGCGCCCAGGAAGCGGACCGTGAGGTCGGCGGCGGCCAGCGGCGTCAGGTTGCCCTGCACCTGCTCGCGGAAGTTGTTCAGGCCGGGCAGCTGCCAGTTGTTCTGGACCGCGGCGGCCGCGGGGATCGTGCCGGTGCCGTTCACGTTCGTGACCGAGTAGGCGTGCTGGTTCCAGATGCCGCGGCTGTCGACCCAGCGATTCTGCGCGTCGGCGTAGACCCGCACGCCGGGGTAGGCGCCGCCGTGGACGGCGCGGCAGGTATTGCCCGACGCCGGGGCGCCGGCCGCGGGCGGCGGCGCGCAGACGAAGCCCTCCGCGGGGCAGCCGCCCGGAGTCCCACAGCAGTCGTCGTCGCGGGTGCAGCGGCAGAGGCCGCCCGCGCAGGTCGCCGCCGCGCTCGGGCAGTCGGCGGCGGTCTTGCAGTGCAGCCCGTTGAACGTCTTGTCGACGGGCCGCCCCAGCGGGTCCGGGCTGGTCGAGCCGCTGCAGTCGACGCCGCAGTTCTGGTTCGAGATGACGATCAGCTGGGAGCTGTAGTTGCCGAGCACGTCCGCCACCACCGGGTTCTCGTACCAGGTGCAGCTGCTGTGCCACTGGCTGTACACGACGTCGCCGGTCTTGCCGTCGTAGACGCGGGCGAAGCACTCGTCGGCGTAGATGCCGTCGACCGTCCCCGAGCCCGTGAAGTCGAACAGCGAGGAGCCGGTGACGTTGGACGAGTGGTCCTGTGAGGGCTCCGTCCAGAGCACCCCGGGCGCCGCGCAGTCCGCCGGGAGCGCGCCTCCGTCTGCGGGCACGCAGTGGAAGCTGAAGACGGTGTAGCTGTCCGAGCCGGCTGCGGCGATGTCCGGCTGGCCGTCGCCGTTGAAGTCCCCGACGGTCGGGGGGCCGCCGCCCACCGAGCCGGGGAGCGCGTACGGCCCGAAGACGATCCGGCCGTCGATGGTCTGCACGCGCACCGTGCCCGAGGAGACCACGGCCACCTGCGGGTAGCCCGGGTCGCTCTGCCCCGGCGCCGGGAACGAGCCGAAGCGCGCGACCGCGGTGAAGCCGTCGGCCAGCGGAGCCGCGGGGCGGAAGTACGGAGCCACGATCCAGTCGCTGGTCGCAGCGTCGTACGTGTAGATCTCGGCCCCGGTGACCAGCTCCGGCCCGCCGTCGAGGTCGACGTTGGCGAGGACCGGGATCTGCCCGGCGCTGTAGCTCAGCATCCCCAGCCGCTTGCCCAGGACCCGGCCGTCGTGGTCGTGGATGACGCCGCCGTAGAGGATCTCGGGCAACCCGTCCCCGTTGACATCCGCGATGGAGGGGCCGGCCCACTCGCAGCCTCCGGCGTTCAGCGTCGACGGGCTGCCGTTGGCCTCGGTGCTGTGCCAGAGCGTGACCCAGGCAGTGGTCGCGGCATCGTAATGGAACGCGACCAGCCCCCCGCCCACCGCGGCCGCCACGATCTCCGGCTTGCCGTCGCCGTCGAGGTCGCCGAGGGCGGGCGTCGACGAGCCGATGACGTGCTGGTCTGGCGCATCGAGCGTCGCGACGATCGTGCAGCTGCGCGGGTCGAGCAGCCGAATGAGGCCGTATGTCGTCGCCGTGCCCACGCACTCGTCCGTGCTGCCGCCCAGGCTGTTCTGCGTGGGGAACACGATGAGCGGGCCGCCGTCGCCGATCTGGAAGTCCGCGACCAGGGCCGTCGTGATGACCTGGTAGTTCTCCGGGTCCGGCGTGACCAGGTAGCCGCCATCGCCGAGCGCGGGCGGCCAGGCGCAGCGGATGGAGGGGGAGAAGTGCGGCGGCTGGGCCGGGTGAGTGCACGACGGGTCGAAGCCGCCGTCGGGCCACGGCGCGCAGCCGCCGTCCAGGCAGAGGCTGTCGGACTGGCAATCGGAGCTCTGGTGGCACCTCGCGCCGCAGACCGAGCCCGTGCAGACCTCTCCGGTCGGGCAGCAGGTCGAGCCGCAGCTCACCGTGCCCGTGACGCCGTTGCACTGATGATCGACCCCGTCGCAGATGGCCTGGGTCGGCGAGTACGACGGCCCGTAGGCCGATGGCGGGCAGCCCCAGGCGTCGTCGACGCAGACGGACCGGCTACCGGCGCAGACGCCCTCCTGCAGCGGGCAGAGCGGCGCGTTGCCGGCGCAGCCACCGCCATCCGGAGAGCCGTTCAGGCCTCCGTCGGCCGCTCCGCCATCGTGGAGGCCGCCATCGGCCAAGCCGCCCCTCGACCCACAGGAGCAAGAGGCCGCGAGGGCCGGCAGGAGCAGCAGGGTGAGCGCGACCACCGGTCTCATGACGAGCCAGTATACGCCCCAGCACCGCTCCTCTGGCGCCGCGCGGCACGACTTGCGCCGGACCCCAACGGCTTCTCGCCGGTTCGCGCCGTCAGGGGCACTGGTGGCCGTTGTCCGCGCACAGCGTGCCGCCGGGCGCCTGGCCGCAGCAGTCGGCGTCCTTGGCGCAGGAGCCGCCGGTGGGGACGCAGCAGCTCCCGAGGTCGGGTCCGCCCCGGCAGACGTCCCCGGAGACGCAATCGGCATCGTAGACGCAGCTGTTGCCGGTGGCCTGGCACGCGCACTGGCCCCCGCAGCCATTCGCGATCGTGGAGCAGTCGCTCGCCTTCTCGCACACCGCGCCGCAGTCGTGCACGCAGGCCTGGGACGTCGGGTCGCACTCGTCACCTTGGCAGCACTCGGCGCTCTGCGTGCAGGCCTGCCCGACCGCCGCGCACTGACAGCTTCCGTTCATGCACTGGCCGCTGCAGCACTCGGCCGGACCGACGCAGGCGTGGCCTGCCTGGACGCAGCAGGAGAAGGGATAGGTGAATTCGCTGCACGTGAGGGGGGCGCAGCAGCGGTTGCTGCTGCAATCGGCGCCCTGTCCGGCGCAGACGCCGGGCTGCGAAGGGTAGGCCGGGTCGCTGCCGCCGCCGCTGCTGCTGTTGCTGCTGCTGTTGCTGTTGCTGTTGCTGCCGCCCAAGCCTCCACCCAGCGGCGCGAGGGAGCCGCTCGTGACGCAGTAGGGCCCCAGCTCCGAGGGCACGGTGGCGGCGGGGCAGCCGCCGTCGGGGAGCGGCGCGATGTGGAAGCCCGACAGCCCGTAGCAGCCGGCGGCGGCGAGCAGGCCGATCGCGGCGGTGTGAGCCCTCCAGCCGTTCACCAGGTCAACCCCGCGGTCGCGACGCATGCCAGAAACGCGAGCGCCCCGCCGAAGGCGAGCCCCGCCCCCAGATTCCCGCGGTTCGCCGCGGCCTGGGCCTGATCGACCGGCAGCGGGACCGTCGCGCTTCCCGCCTCCGCCCCGTAGAAGCTGCCCAGGTCGACGAGGCCGACCACCGTCGCCGCGGCGGCGACGGCCGCGCCGGCGAGCAGGACGATTCCCAGGGCGTGCGAGCGGCCGCCCGGGGAGGCGAGGCGGGCCTCCGTCGAAAGCTCTGGCGGGGGCGCGGTCACGGCCTCAGGAGGCGCAGGCCCGAAGCCGCGATCGGCTGGATTCGCCGTGCCGGCGAGGACCGCTCCCGCGCTGGGCGAGGCGGGCGGCGCCAGGGCGACCTCGCCACCCGAAGGCGGCCCGGCCGTCGCGGCGGCCGCCGGGTAGAGCTCGGCGACCTCGGCGCCGAGGGCGGCCACGAGGCCCGCCTCGTCGGCGACGCTCCGCGACGACTCCCGGAGCACGCGGGTCGAGCGGACGTCGATGCGGCGCAGCGCGAGGAAGTAGACGCCGCCGAGCCGCGTCAGGGTCCCGGTCACGACCTCGCGCACGCCGAGGGCGCCGCCCAGCTCCACGAGGCAGCCCGTGTCCTGGCAGCCGAGCTTGTTCCGCTGATCCTGGAACGCGACGAGCGTTCGGATGTCCGCCGCGCCCACCACCTCCTTCGCACCGAGGGCCGCGCGCACGGCGACCACCGCCGCGTCGGAGATCGCGCGCGTCAGGTCGGCCGAGGCGCCATGTTCGGCCGACAGGTCGAGGACCGCGACCCGCGGCGCACCGGCGGCGGAGAGGGCCAGCAGTGCGAGCACGCCGAGCATCGCCGGCGAGAGTACGAGAGTGCCGAGCCAATCGCCAGGCCCGTGAGGCGGTGATCCGAGCGAGCCCGGCCCGAAGCGCCGAGCGCCATCGAACGGCCGCTCGGTTCGCGGGGCGCCGTGCTCGCCCCTCGCCTGGGGGGGCGGCTCGGCTCCTAGTTGATCTGGGCGCGGGTCGGCAGCTCTTGTTCCCCGCTCTCGTCGGCGCCGAGCGGGAGGCCGGGGCGCGGGGCGGGACGGGAGTCGGGCGGGTAGGACGGGCGGCCGTGGTGGAGGCTCTCGAGCGTCTGCCGGAAGCTCCGCGCCACCGCGGTGAGATCGCGCAGCGTGAGGTCGCAGTCGTCGAGCTGGCCGTCGGCGAAGGCGCTGTCGACGACCTTCTGGACGAGCGAGCCGACGGCCTCCGGGCTCGCCTGGGGCAGGCTGCGGCTCGCGGCCTCGACGCCGTCCGCCAGCATGACGAGGGCCGCCTCGCGGCTGCGCGGCTTCGGCCCGAGGTAGCGGTAGGGCTCTTCGGAGAGCGGGGCGCCGTGGAGCCGCAGCGCCTTCTGGTAGAAGAAGCCGATGAGCCGGGTGCCGTGGTGCTGCGGGATCGCGTCGGCGACCGCCTTCGGCAGCTTGTACTGGCGCGCGAGCTCGAGGCCGTCCGCGACGTGCTGGCGGACGATCGCCGCGCTCTCCTCGGGCGGCAGCGCGTCGTGCCGGTTCTGCCCCTTCTGGTTCTCGGCGAAGTAGAGCGGGTTCTTCCCCTTGCCGAGGTCGTGGTAGTAGGCCGAGACGCGCGCGAGCAGGGCGTTGCCGCCGATCGCCTCGGCGGCGGCCTCGGCGAGCGCCCCCAGGATGATGCTGTGGTGGTAGGTGCCGGGCGCCTTGACGATGAGCTCCTTGAGCGCCGGGTGGTTCAGGTTCGCGAGCTCGAGCAGCCGCGCGTCCGTGGTGTAGCCGAAGACGCCCTCGACGAGCGGGATCACCGCGAGCGCGATCATCGGGCAGAGCAGGGCGCCGCCCCCGAAGCCGAGCGCCATCTCCTGGGCCGCCGCCACGGACCAGAGGCGGCCGACGAAGGCCTCGAAGCAGCCGATGACGAGGGCGTTCGTGAGGCCGACGAAGAGCCCGGCCCGCAGGATGCCCGAGCGGTCCTGCGAGCGGGCGGCCCGGTCGGCGCCGACGATCGAGCCCGCGAGCGCGTAGATGGCGATGGCGAGCGAGGTGCCCTCGAGCAGGCCGTAGAGCGACGACGAGATCAGCGCGAAGAGGAGCGCGCTCTCCGCGGGGAGCACGAGCCGCACGACCATCGCCCCCGCGGCGAACGGGAGCGCGAAGGCGAGCGCGTCCGGCACCAGGATGGGGAAGCGGTCGTCGAGCGCCGCGCCGAGCGCGCCGAGGCCGTTCAGGGCGAGCAGGCACGACAGCAGCAAGACCCCGAGGAAGAGGGCGTCGCGGCGGCGCGGCTGGAAGCGGCGGAGGCCGTGGCGGCCGAAGCGGTAGGCGACGAAGATGAGCAGGCCGGCGAGGAGCCCCGCGGCGAGACGGGCGAGCGTCTGGTCGCCCGTGCGCGCCTGGCGGCGGATCGCCTCGAAGGCGAGCAGGTGGCGCGGCTCGATCCGGTCGCCGGCCCCGACGACCTTCTCGCCGCGCTTGATCTGGATGACCACGGGGGGGACGCCCCGGTAGGCGTCGAGCCGGCGCCGCTCGGTCTCGGCGGCGTCGTAGGTCAGGTTCGGGCGGAGCGCTCCCTGCGCGAGGCGCGCGAGCGAGCGGCGGGCCTGGAGCGGCAAGTCTCCCTGGAGATCGAAGGCGGCGCGCTCGACGTCGGCGCGCGCCGCGGCGAGGTCGCGGATGCTGTCGAGATCCGTGACCACCTCGCCGCCCGGGGAGCCCTCGGGGAGGGGCCGGACGAAGATGCCGCGCTCGTCGGTGACGAGCAGCTCGCGCTCGCCGACGAGCATCCGCGCCATCTCGCGGCCGACCAGGTCGAGCTCCGCCTGCTCGGCCGCCGCCGAGAAGCCGATCCGGACGAGCGACTCGAAGTCGCGCGACTCCACCGGGGCCTGGAGCTTCGAGACGAGCTCCTGGCGGAGCGGCTCGACGTCGCGGGGCGGCGCGGCCGGCTTCTCGGCGCCCTCCTCCGGGGCCGAGAGCGCCGCGCGCATCGAGGCGAAGGCGTCGCGGATGCGGCTGTCCACCTCGGTGAGGACGGTCGAGTCGAGGTCGTAGACCGGGCGCACCTCGGCCGCGGCCGCCTCGCGCTTGCGCCGCGTGCTCTCCTCGTCGGGGACGTCGTAGTCGCGCGGCGCCTTGATGGTGAGGGCCGAGATCGCGCCGAGGCTCGAGGCGTCGTAGGGGATGGATGGGGCCGAGAGCCCCTGGGTGAGGAGCGCTCCAGAGCCGGCGGCGGTGACGCTGAGGATCAAGAGCGCCGCCGCCTTGGAGACGAAGCGGCGCAGTCGTGGCCAGCTCGGCGGAAGCGGCTCCTCGGGCATCGCCCGATGCTGCTCCCCCGCGGGCTCGCGGTCAACGGCGGCCGGCGGCTCGCGCGGGAGCGGCTCCTTCCGTCGAGCCGGCGTGGCGCAGATCGCCTACATTTAATGCCGATGTAGGGAGCGTGCGCCCTTGCGAGCGGCCGAGCGATTGTGGATCGTAGCCCACCCCGAGTACCCGGGGCGGAGGCCAGCCGCTCGCCTCCCAGTCGCAAACGCCGTCGGAGGTCGTCATGCCGTCGTCCCGCTCGCTGTGGCTTCCCGCCGCGCTCACCATCGTCGTCTCCGCGCTCGGGGGCTGTTGCAAGAAGCACGGCGCGGGCACGCCTCCGATCGTCGCGGTCGACGGGCAGCTCGTCGCGACCCCGAGTTCGCTCGACTTCGGCAACGTGCCGCTGCAGCAGACGAAGTCGCTCAAGCTGACGCTCACGAACAAGGGCGCGGGCGACCTGCAGATCACCTCGTCCAAGGTGACGGGCCCCGACGCCGCCGACTTCGCGATGGTGGGCAAGGTGCCCGAGGACCTGAGCCCGGGGACGAGCGCCGTCCTGAGCTTCACCTTCGCCCCGAAGCAGGCCGGCCCGCGGACCGCGAGCCTGGTCCTCCAGACCGATTCGGGCGAGACGCCCACCGTGACCGTCCCCTTCACGGGCGACGGGGTCGACGTCGAGGTCTGCACGAAGCCGTCGACGCTCGACTTCAGCAACGTCCAGGTCCAGGGGACGCCCTCGACCCTGCCGCTCGAGATCACGAACTGCGGCAAGTCGCCGTTCGACATCGCCTTCCAGCCGATCTCCGGGAGCCAGGCGAGCGACTTCGGCGCCACGGGAGACTCGAACCAGACTCTCCAGCCGAACCAGACGATCACCGTGACCGTCTCCTACTCGCCGCAGGCCGTCGGCCCCTCGACCGCGTACCTGCCCTTCACCGTCTGCCAGGGCGGCTGCCAGGAGCACGTGACCCTGACGGGCGTCGGAGTCGACGGCGCCGTCTGCTTTGCGCCCGACCCAGTCAACTTCGGCAACGTGCCGGCGGGGACCACGCCGGCCCCGACCGTGCCGGTCGTCGTGACGAACTGCGGCACCGAGCCGATCGCGCTCGTCAACGACGGCACCGAGAACAACAACGGCGTCTTCACCGTGAGCCCTTCGATCAGCGGCTCGAGCCCCATCCCGCTCGCGGTGAACGCGAGCACCACCCTCAACGTGGCCTACGCGCCGTCGGGCCAGCAGGGCGACCAGGACCAGCTGCTCGTGACCTGGGCCGTCGCGGACGCCGCGGTTCCTCCCCGCAACGGGAACGACCCGCTCTCGGGCAACGTGACCTTGAACCCCTGCACGCTCACGATCTCGCCGACCACCCTGAGCTTCGGCAACGTCAGCTCGAGCGCCACGGCCACGAAGCAGGTGACCCTCTCGGACAAGGGGCAGACCGATTGTCAGGTGACGGCCATCGCCCTCCTCGCGGGCACCGACCCTTCCTACTCGCTCCCCGGCTCGCAGCCGACCTCGCTCACCGTGCCGGCGGGCGGCTCGGCGACCATCGCGGTGAGCTTCAACCCGAACAACAGCAACACGCCGCTGCTGCGCAAGGGGACGCTCGGCTTCCAGAGCAGCGATCCGTCGCAGGCGAACGTCAAGGTGCCGCTGACCGCCTACATCAACAACAACACCATCTACTCGGGCGGCTGGCCGAAGTGGCACCTGGACAACGGGAACACCGGGCAGACCGAGGCCGACACCTCCAGCCTGCAAGGCACGGTCGCCTGGAAGTTCAACGTCGGCGCCCCCTCGGGCTCCCTCCTGCCGACGACGTACATCAACTCGCCCGTGGTGGACGCGAACTTGAACGTCTATCAGGTGGCGATGAGCGGCATGCTCTACGCCCTCGACCAGAGCGGCCACAAGCTCTGGGGCACCCAGCTCAGCGACCCGTCCGGCGACCCGCACCCCTCGACGCCGGCGATCCTCGCGGACGGCCACATGTTCGTCGTCTCGGGCTCGGACGACCCGGCGGGGAACAATCCTCCGGCGCTCTACCTGATCGACAGCGCGACCGGCAACGTGCTCGCCTCCCAGCCGTTCGGCGAGGACGGCTTCGACGCCTGTCCGGGACTCGGCAACGACGGGACGCTCTTCGAGGCGGACGACGACGGCGCCGGCGGCTCGGATCCCTACTCCGCGATCTCCTTCAGCGAGAGCGGCACCACGGTGAAGCAGCTCGCCGGCCTCTCCCTGCCGCTCACGAACGAGTCCGAGCGGTTCGGCATCGTCATCGGCGCTGACGACACGAGCTACTGGGGCAACAACGGACAGTTCTTCGGCATCAGCCCGCCCTCCTCGGGCTTCAAGCAGCTCTCCTCTTGGCCCTCGGCGGGTCTCACCCTCGCGAACAACACGAACGACCCGAACAGCGCCGGGGCCGTCGTCTCGGACCTCGCGCTCGACGCGCACACGACGGGCTTCCTCTACGCCTACTCGGCCTGGGAGGACATGGACATGACCTCGTTCAACTACTCGGTCCAGGGCAATCTCGTCGCGCTGGATCCGGCGACCGGCGCCACCAAGTGGACGGTCGCGCTCCCCTCGGGCAGCCTGCCGCCGAACTGGTCCGCCCTCTCGTCGGATGCCGGCAACGCGGCGCCGGCCGTGGCCGACGACGGCACGGTGTACGTCGGCAACGGCGACGGGCTGCGCGCGATCGACGGGGCGACTGGCAACGTGAAGTGGCTCTTCAAGACGGCGAACGTCAGCTCCTCGCCCGCCATCGGCGGCGACGGCACGGTCTTCTTCGGCGTGGACGACGGCACCTTCTACGCGGTCAAGCCCGACGGGACGGTTCGCTTCAAGCTGTCGCCGGGCCCGAGCTTCAACTCGGGGAGCAAGCCGATCAGCGCCTCGCCGGCCATCGCGGGCGACGGCTCGCTCTACGTGACGGTCGACGACGGCTACCTCTACAAGATTCAGTAGCCGCGCGGCCCGGGTCGGGCTAGCGTCGCCTCTGGTGAAGCGCGCGCTCTGCTGCGGACTGCTCCTGGTCGGCCTCGGCGCCTGCCGGGCCGCTCGCTCGCCCCCGGGTGGGGGCACGAGCGGCGCCGGCGGAGGCTCCGCTGGTTCGACCTCCGGCGGGGCGACGTCCAGCGGTGGAGCGTCCAGCGGCGGGACGTCCAGCGGCCCCTCGGATGCGGGCGCGGATGCGGGGCCCTCTGACGCCGGGATCGACGCGGGGGCGGATGCCGGCATCGACGGCGGTCCCGACGCCGGCCTTCCGGACGCCGGGCCGGGGGACGGCGGCGCTCCGGACGGCGGCGCGCCCGACGCCTCCCTCTGCGCCTGCCTCCCCCCATCGCCGCTCTGCGACGGCCTTGGCGACTGCGTCGCCTGCCTCTCGGACGCCGACTGCGCCGACGCCGGGCTTCACTGTGAGACCGATCCCTCGAACGCTGCCTACGGGAGCTGCGTCGCCTGCACCGGCGCCGGCCAGTGCCCCGCGGGGCAGGTCTGCGATTCATCGGTCGCGAGCTGCCTTGCGGACTGTCGGGCCAGCGACGCCGGCTGCGCGGCCGGGAGCCACTGCGACCCGGACGCGGGCCTCTGCGCGCCGGGCTGCGGCACGAACGCCGACTGCAGCCCGGCCCTCGGCGGGTCGGTCTGCGATCCGGCGAGCCACGGCTGCGTCGACTGCCTCGGCCCGGCGGACTGCCCCCCGACGAACCCCGGCTGCTCGCAGAACCTCTGCGGGGCCTGCGGCTCCGCGAGCGACTGCCCGCCGGGCGACAGCTGCCTCGCGGGCTTCTGCGCCTGCGGCCCCGACGGCGGCTGCGGCGGCGTGGCGCCCGTCTGCGTGATTCCAGCCGGTGGAAGCTCGGGCGCGTGCGGTTGCACGGCCTCCGCGCAGTGCGGCGACGGGGGGGTCTGCGACCAGGTCGACTTCCCGCTCGGCGCCTGCGTTCCGCCTTGCGGCACGGACGGCGGCCGCTCGTGCGGCGTCGCCGCCGGAACGCCCGACTGCGATCCGTCCACGGGCCTCTGCGTCGCCTGCCTTTCGAACGCCGAGTGCGACGGTGGCCTCTGCGCGAGCGGCCACGTCTGCGGCGCCTGCGCCCTCGACGCCGACTGCCCTCAGGACGGCGGCGCGCGCGTCTGCAGCCCACAGGGAGTCTGCGTCGGCTGCACGGCCGCCTCGCAGTGCCCGCTCTCCGAGCCCGGCTGCAACTCGCAGACGTGGAGCTGCGGGAGCTGCGCGACCTCGACCGACTGCCCCGCGGGCGTGAGCTGCGATCCCTCGACGGGGATCTGCCGCTACCCGTGCCCCCCCGCCGGGGACGCGGGCTGTCCCGCCTTCCAGCCGATCTGCGGCGACGGGGGCGCCTGCGCGCAGTGCGTCGCCGACGCCGACTGCGACGGCGGCCGATGCAACGCCCAGCTCCTCTGCCAGTAGGCTACGGGCACATCGGACACGGAACCGGGCAGCCGGCATCCGCGGGGGTGCACATCCAGGGGTTGAGCGGCTTCGGCCCGCCCCCCTGGTAGTCGCAGCAGATCTCTCCCGGTGCGCAGCAGCTCGACCCACAACAGAGCTCGCCCGCCGAGCAGCTGCTCGCGCTGCAGGGAGGAGTCGTCCCAGCGTCTGCCGTGGGGCACCCGTCCGCGCAGAGGCAGCTCCCGCAGCCGTGCGGCACGGGCGTGAAGGGGCAGCCTGGGGGGCAGCTCGACACCGGCACCGGGCAGGAGACGGGGCGGCAGGAGGCGGTCGCCGTGTCGCAGAACTCGGTCGGACCACAGTCGCCGTCCTGGTGGCAGAGGCCGCAGCCCGACGGCTCGCAGTTCGCGCGGCAGCTGCCGGGCAAGGGGATCGAGGCGGCCACGAGCGCGCAGGGCGCCGTCCCGAAGTCGCAGTAGTCGCCGCTCGGGCAGGTCGATCCCAAGCTGCAGCCGGCGTCCGAGCCTCCGTCGCCGCCGCCACCGTCGGCCGAGGAGCCGCTCGAGCCAGACGTCGAATTGGCCGTGCCGCCCGTCGTCGTTCCGCTCCCCGTCGCAGCGCCGCCGGTCGATCCGGAGGAGCCGCCAGGGCTCCCCTCCGATCGCAGACAGCCAGCGAGCGCGAGCGCGCCGGCGACGAGGGCCGTCGATGCAAGGGATCGGAAGGTCATGGGCTCTTCCCGGGAAGCGCGCCGGCGGACTCGAAGGCCTTTCGGACGTAGGCCGGCAGGACGGCCCGGCGCCATTCGGGGTCGACGTTGATGTTGGTCAGGGGGTGGCACTGCCTCTGCGCGAGCTCGCCCGCCTCGCGCAGGAGCTCGGGGCCCCACGGCCGCCCGGTCAGCCTCTCGAGCCCGCGGACCTCGTGCGGCCTCGCGGCGAGCGCGCTCACGACCAGCGAGAGCCGCTCCACCTTTCCCGCGGGAGCGAAGAGCGCGACGGCGACCGACAGCGCTGGGAAGTCGATGGCGGCGCGCATTCGAAGCTTCGAGAAGCCGGCGCGAAGGCCCTCGGGCAGCGGGGGCACGATGGCCTCGACCAGGATCTCGTCCTCGCGCCGCACGCTGTTCCGGACGCCGTCCGCGACGTAGAGCTCTCGCAGCGGCAGCTCCCGTTCGCCCGCCGCCGAGGCGAGCCGCACCCGTGCCCCCAGGCTCCAGAGGGCTGGCGCGGTGTCGTTCGAGGCGGCGGCGACGCAGCGCTGCCCGCCCTGCACGACGTGGCAGACCGTCCCGTCCTTCTTCAGGCAGTAGCCGAGGGCCTGCCGCCAGAAGTGCGTCTGGTTGATGTAGACGCAGCGGGTGTCGAGGCAGAGGTTGCCGCCGAGGGTGCCCATCTCGCGCAGCTGCGGCCCGGCCACCTGTGACGCCGCGGCCGCGAGCGACGGCAGCCGCGCCCGGACGAGCGGATGGCGGGAGATCTCGGCGATCGAGGTGAGCGCGCCGAGCGCGAGCGAGCCGTCGGGACGCTCGCGCACGCCGCGGAGCTCCTCGAGGCCGCGCAGCCCCACGACGTGGCGCGCCCCGTAGAGGCCGTGCTTCAGGTTCGGGAGCAGATCGGTCCCGCCCGCCATGGGCATCGCGTCGCCCGGGTGATCGCGCAGGATGCGCAGCGCCTCGGGGAGCGTGCGCGGCGCGTGGTACTCGAACGGTGGCAGTGGCAGCATCGCCCGCATTCTGCGCGGCCGGTGGGCGCCGCTCAAGTCCACTCGGTCGGGCGGGCTCGAGCTCGGCTGCCGGGCGGCCTCTTGACAGGCGGGGTGCGTGGGGGTACGACGCGCGCCCACATTGGAGCCTCTGGGGGGCTCGTGGAGGTTCGCGTGTTCCGACAGCTCGTCATCGCGCTGCTTCTCGTCGTTCTTTCGGCCTGCGGGGAAGGGATCGCCGATCCCGTCGAGGCGAGCCCGTTCGGTGGGTCCAGGCTCATCTCGACCGAGTTCGGCTCCCCGGCGTCCATCGGGGAGTGCGCGGTCGCCTCCGACTGCCACCGCACCCTGTCCCGGATCTGCGAGACCTGCGCCGACGGAGGCGAGAGCTGCGTCCACTGGTCGTGCGTGCAGGGCCGTTGCCGCACCGCCACCTGCGAGTAGCCGGTCGTGGCGAAGCCACCGGCGCCCCCCTCGCCGGAATGGATCCGTTCCGATAGCATCGACCCATGGGATCGGCTCGCCGCCTCTCGCGGACCTCGGCGCTCGCCTGTGCGTGGCTCGCGAGCGCTGCCTGTCGGCCGTCCGGGCCGCCCGCCAAGGGCGGTACGAGCTTCTCCCCGGGAGGAGGGGGAGTCTCGGGCGGCGGATCGCCCACTGGCGGGGCCTCGGACGGTGGCTCCGCGACCACTGGCGGCGGCGGCAGCTACGCGAGCTGCCCGGGAAGCTGGTTCGGTGGGACCTCGTCGTTCAGAACGCCGAGCCCGCTGAGCGCCGACCCCGGCTCCACGCTCGCTGGCCTCGCCTTCCTTCAGTCCGGCCCCGTCGCCCTGGTGGCCGAGCCGCAGACGCCCGATCTCCGTGCGCTCTGGGTCGGCAGCTCGCCTCCGAGGGCGCAGCGGCTGGATTCCGCCGGCCTGCCGTTCTCGGGCGACGTCGCCTCCGTCCAGCTCTTCACCGCCCTCGACGGCAGCGCGGCCCTGGTCTGGTTCCCGGTCTCGCAGGGAGATTCGGCCGGGAGCGCGCTGGCCCTCATCACGCCCGCGGGCGCGGGCTCGCCGCTCGGCTTCGCCGGCAGCGGACTTACGGCCAGCTTCGGGGTCGCCGGCCTCGCGCGATCGGGGGGGGCCGAGCTGCTCGGCTACGACCCCAGCGGCTTGCCGCTGCTCGTCGAGATCGGCGCGGGCCCCTCTTACGCGGCGCGACTCCCGGCGCCCGCCGGGGTGACGTCCGCGCCCGGCGCGCGAGCCCCCGTCCTCTGGGACGACCAGCACGGCTCGTTCGTCGGACTGGCGCCCGTGCCCTCGCAAGGCGGCGGGCTCGCTCTCTTCGCGCTGCGCGGCGCGGCCTTCACTCGGATCGACGTCGACGCGCCCGAAGAGGCGCAGGGCGCCCTCCTCGCCCTCGGCCCCGGCGGCGAGCTGGGCGCGCTCGTGGAGGAGGGGAGCGGCGCGCCGGAGCTCGCGGGCTACGTCCTCGACGGCGCGGGCCTCTCCGGCGGACGGATCACGCAGCTCTCGGCGCCGCTGGCGCTGCCGGGCACCCCGAGCGCGCCCTGGGGAGGACCCTGCCTCGGGATCCAGGCGACCGGCTGCGACCCGTTCTTGCGCTTCGAGCCCGCCGCCGGGGGCGCCCCCTCGCTCGCCGTGGCCTTCACGACCCCCTCGGGGCTCGAGCTCTCGCGCCTCACCCCGAGCGCCGGCGCGAGCTGGAGCACGCCGGCGGCCGTCGCGAACGGTCCGCTCGTCTCGCCGCTGGCCCTCGGGCCCGGGGGCTCGCTCCTCGGCCTCGAGGCGGCGCCGACCGGGCTCTCGTTCATCGACCTCGACGGCGGCACCGCCTCGGTGGCGCCGGTCCCGCCCGGGAGCGGCGCCTTCCCCGCGCTCTTCGTGGCCGCGGGCCCGGGAGGGGGCGGGGCGCTCTGGGGCGGCGCGCCCGGGTCGAGCACGATCGCCTCCTGGACGTTCGAGGGGGCCTCCATCGCCGCAGGGCCCACCGCCACCCTGTCGGGCGGGGAGCAGCCGGCGACGCTCGAGTTCGCGGCGACCGAGCCGCCGAGCTCCGCGGGCGCCCCGTACTTCGCCGTCGCCGAGCCCGGCTGGCTGCTCCTCGGGGGCGCGCTCGCGGGCCAGGGGGGAGGCGCCCGAGACCTGCTGCTCGCGGCGGCCGATCCGGCGACGGGGACGCTGGCCGGGCTCACGAGCATCGCCGCCGCCGGCTGGCAGCAGGGCGCTGGCGCCTCTCCTGTCGCGCTGCTCGTCGACGGCCAAGGCGTCGCCCTCGTGGTCTTCACCCAGGCGTCGGCCGGTTCGACGCTCGACTACGTCGTCCACGCCGCGCCCGGGGGCGTGCCGACCGCCCCCTGCAGCCCCGTCCCGGCGGGAGCGTGGCGCTTCTTCGCCGACGTGAAGCCGCTGCCGGGCTACCCCTCCTCGGGGACGCTCGTCTTCGGTCGAGACGGGCCGGCGACCGTCGTGATCGCGAAGTGACCTCGCGGCCTCGGCGCGCCCCGCGCCTCGTTGACCGCCGCGCCTCCCCGGCATAGATCCGACCCCGTGCTCGCCGCCTACTCCTTCGGCCTCTGGGCCTTCATGGCGCTCAGCAGCCCGGTCTTCTTCGTCTTCGCGCTCGCCATCTACCTGGTGACCTGGCCGTTCGATCGGAGCCGGAGGCTCTTGCACCTCTACAGCTGCTTCTGGGCGAGCTTCTACGTCTACCTCTGCCCGCTCTGGCGCGTCCGGGTGACCGGCCGCGGTCGGATCCCCTGGCGCGGGGCGGCGGTGCTCGTCGCGAACCATGTCTCGAGCATCGACATCCTGATCCTCTTCGGCCTCTACCGGCCCTTCAAGTGGGTCTCGAAGCGCGAGCTGTTCCGGGTGCCGTTCATCGGCTGGAACATGTGGCTCAACGGCTACGTCCCGCTCGTCCGGGGCGATCGCGAATCGGTGGTCGCGATGCTCGGACGCTGCCGGGAGCTTCTCTCCCAAGGCATCCCGGTGATGCTCTTCCCCGAGGGGACCCGCAGCAAGACCGGCGAGCTGCAGCCCTTCAAGGACGGCGCCTTCCTGCTGGCCGCCGAGGCGGGCTGCCCCGTGATCCCGATCGCCATCCACGGCACCGGCGAGGCGCTGCCGAAGAACGGCTGGGTGCTCCGGCAGCGCATGGACGCCCACGTCGAGGTCCTCGCGCCGATCCCGCCCGAGCGCTACCGGTCGGCCGCCGAGCTTCGAGAGGCCGCCCGCGGTGCCATCGCCGCCGCGCTCGGCGTTCGGTTCGACGCCCGCGCGGCCTGACGTCAGCCGCCGCCCGCCGCCGGCCGACGCTGGGCGTCGCGCTCGCGCAAGAGCCGGAGGACCTTCGCGGGCGTGAAGGGCAGCTCGGTGAGCCGGATGCCGACGGCTCGCCAGACGGCGTTCGAGATGGCGGGGATCGCGGGGTGGAGCGGCCCTTCGCCGGCCTCCTTCGCGCCGTAAGGGCCGTTCGGGTCGATGCTCTCGACGACGAGCGCCTGCAGGTCGGGGGTGTCGAGCGTCGTCGGGATCCGGTAGTCGAGCAGCGAAGGGCCGCGGTGCAGCCCGCGCCCGTCGTAGCCCTGCTCCTCGAAGAGCGCCTCGGCGTAGCCCATGTACGCGCTCCCCTCCATCTGCCCCTCGACGAGGCAGGGGTTCAGGGCGCGGCCGCAGTCGTGGGCGACCCAGAGCTTCTCCACCGCGATCCGGCCGGTCTCCTCGTCGACCGCCACCTCGGCGACGTGGGCGGTGAACGAGTAGGCCGGCGAGGCCCCGATGGTGCCGCCACGGTAGTCGCCGCCGAGCTTCTGGGTTCGGTAGCTGCCGGTCGCGCCCAGCGTGCCGAACTTCGCCTCGGCGAGCTTCACCGCCTCCTGGAAGGAGATCGCTCTCCCGCCCGGCTCGCGCCAGCTCCCGAGCTCGCCCTCCACGGCGCCCTCCGGCACGCCGAAGTGGGCCGCCACGGCCGCCGCCAGCTGCGCCCGCAGCCTCTGCGCCGCCTCGAGGCAGGCGAGCCCCAGCATGTAGGTGACGCGCGAGCTGTAGGCGCCGAGGTCGACCGGCGTCAGATCGGTGTCGGCCGCGACGCAGACGACGTCCTCCGGGCAGCAGCCGAGCTCCTCGGCGAGGACGTAGGCCGGCACCGAGTTCGAGCCCTGGCCGATGTCGGACGCGCCCGAGAAGACCGTCACCCGGCCGCTCCGGTCGAGCTTCACCTGCACGCCGGTCTGCGGCATCTCGTTCGGGTAGATGGGGTAGGCGGTGCCGCTGATGTACATGCTGCCCGCGACGCCGAGGCCCCGGCCCGGCGGCAGCCGGCCGTAGCGCTCCTTCCAGCCCGAGGCCCGCTCGACGGCGTCGAGGCACCTCTCGAAGCCGTTCGAGCCGATCCGCTGCCCGTTCACCGTGACGACGTCCTCGCCGATGAAGTTGCGCCGCCGGATCTCGATGGGGTCGAGCCCGAGCCTCTCGGCGCACAGGTCGAGCGCCACCTCGAAGCCGAAGCGCGGCTGGACCGACCCGTGGCCCCGCTTCGGGCCGCAGCATGGCTTGTTCGTGAACCAGCGGGTCGAGTCGAAGCGGTAGCTGGGGAAGCGGTACGGCCCCGTGAGGAGCTGCCCAGAGTAGTAGGCGGTGACGAGGCCGAAGGAGCTGTAGGCGCCGCCGTCGATGTCGATCTTCGAGTCGACCGCGGTGATCTTGCCCTCGCGGTCGGTCCCGACGCGAAAGCGCATCTTCATCGGGTGGCGGCCCCGGTGCGCGTAGAAGACCTCCTCGCGCGTGTAGAGGATCTTGACCGGCCGGCCGGTCTTCTGCGCGAGCTTCGCGACGCAGAACTCGAGCGCGAAGGGGTCGCTCTTGCCGCCGAAGGCGCCGCCGAGGAACGGCTGGATCACCCGGATGCGCCGCTCGGGGAGGCCGAGGACCTTCGCGAGCGCCCGGTGCAGGTAGTGGGGGATCTGGGTGGACGACCAGACGGTCAGGTTGCCGTCGCCGTCGAGCTGGGCCACCGCGCAGTGAGGCTCGATCGGCGCGTGGGTCGACCCCTCGTAGTAGAAGTCCTCCTCGACCACGACGGCCGAGCGCGAGAGCTCGAGGTCGACGTCGCCGAAGGCGAGGTCGACGTGCTTGCTCACGTTGCCGTGCTTGCTCCCCTCGTGGATCCGGGTCTCGGAGCGGCGCGCCTCGTCCACCGAGAGCAGGGCCGGCAGCGGCTCGTAGTCGACGCGGATCTTCTCGAGCGCCTCCTGCGCCGTCAGCTCGTCCAGCGCCGCCACGCAGGCCACCTCGTCGCCGACGTAGCGCACCTTGTCGACGGCGAGCGCCTGCTCGTCCTCGGTCCAGGGGATGATGCCGTAGCGGACCGGCATCTCCTCGCCCCGGAGCACCGCGACCACGCCCGGCAGCGCGAGGCACTCCGAGAAGTCGATCGAGCGGATGCGCGCGTGGGGGTGGGGCGAGCGGAGGATCTTCGCGTGGAGCATCCGCGGGAGCTGGAGGTCGTCCGCGTAGATCGCCTGCCCGGTGGCCTTCTGCACCGAGTCGACCTTGCGGCGGCGCGTGCCGATGACGCGGGTGCGGCTCGGCGTCCTCACGTCCGCCTCCTCCCGAGGCCGTCGCCCACGGGCCCCTCGCCCGGTCGGCACTGGCCCGCGGCCACCTGCACCGCCTCGAGGATCTTCGTGTAGCCCGTGCAGCGGCAGAGGTTGCCCGAGAGCGCCTCCTTGATCTCGCCGAGCGTCGGCGAGGGCGTCCGGTCGAGCAGCGCGCGGGCCGAGATCATCATGCCGCTCTGGCAGAAGCCGCACTGGAGGGCTCCGCATTCGTCGAAGGCCGCCTGCACCGGGTCGAGCGCGGCGCCGCGGGCGAGCCCCTCGATGGTCACGACCTCGCGCCCCTCGGCCTCGAGCGCGAGCGTGAGGCACGAGAGCACCGGCGCGCCGTCGAGCCGGACCGTGCAGGCGCCGCAGTCGCCCTTGTCGCAGCCCTGCTTCGAGCCCGTGAGCCGAAGCCCGTAGCGGAGCGCCTCGAGCAGCGTCTCGTGCGGCGAGACCGCGAGCTCGTGGTCCTCGCCGTTGACGCGGAGCCGGACGACGCGCTTCTGGGGGCGGGACATCGGTGGCAGGCTAGGGCGTTCGCGCGGCTCGGGTCAACCGCCCGCGAGTAGCGCGGTCGCGGCCGGGCACCGGTTCTGGAGCTCGAGGAGCACCCCTGCGCCGTCGATGAAGAGATTCCGACCGGAGGCGCGCAGCTTGTGGGGGGCGTTCGCCCCCGGCCAGTTCGGGAAGGTCAGCGGCCCCAGGATGTTCCGCGGCTGGGGCGTGAACGGCCCCTGGAGCAGGGTCAAGGCGGGGGAAGCGCTGTCGTGAAAGCAGAGGACGGCGAGATCCATCTGGCCGTCGCCGTCGAAATCGGCGGCGGCGACCGAGCTGCATTCCGGGCGCGACGTGTCGCTCAGGGTGACGGTCGTGAGGGAGATTCCCGAAGTCGTCGAGAGAAAGAGGTCGATGGCGCCGGCATGGCTCGGGGAGGCGCTGGAGTCGCCTCCCACCACCGCGACGTCGAGCGTCCCGTTGCCGTCGAGATCCGCGATGGCGAGGTCCGCCGCCGGCGAGACCATCAAGGAGTCCGGGAAGCTCGCGGCGGTTGCTGCGCAGGTCGAGTTGGTCGAGCTGGACGAGCAGTCGAATTCGGTCAGCCCCGAACTCCCCGCGAGGAAGAGCTCGGCGGCGCCGCCATCGGGGGGGCTCGCGGCCGCGAGGGCGGTCGGGTTTCCGGAAGACGTCGCGGGTGACCCGAGCGTGAAGCCGCCGTCGCCGTCCCCAAAGAAGGGTTGGACGACGGCCCCAGATCCGCTCTGGTTGCGCGCAATCGCGATGTCCTGGTGCCCGTCGCCGTTCAGGTCGCCCGTGGCCACCGCGACGAGGCCCGGGCCGCTGAAAAGCTCGTAGGAGGACTGGAAGGGGGCGCTCGTGGAGGAGAGCGAGATCCCGGCGCTCGCGCCGACGTCGGTGGCGTTGATCGCGACGAGGTCGTCGGTGCCATCGCCGTTGAAGTCGGCCGCCGCGACGGCCCCGATCTGCTGCCCGGGGATCCAGTCGGGCATGAACATGAAGAACGTCGTCCCCATCATCCCCGGCGTCGCCAGAATCTCGGTCTTGCCGTTGCCCGGATCGGCGAGCGCGACGAAGGGCGAACTCCCCGGAGACGGCAGCTTCACGAAGGCGATCCCCATCGGGTTGTTCGGGGGCGATGGCGCCGTCTGGCCCGCATCGAGGTCGAACCAGTCGGCGATGGCGCAGCTGCTCGGTGGCCCCGCGTCCCCCCCGCCGAGGATGCCGCCCCCGTCCGAGGAACCGGCGTCTCCTCCGCCCGGCAACCCGCCGTCGATCTGGCCCGGGCCTGCGTCCGAGGCGCACGGCGGGCCGCCGCTGCTGCCGCAGCCGCCATCCGGCGCGGGCGTGCCGCCGTCCGGCTGGACGCAGATCCCGAGGCGCGAAAAGGTCCCGTCCCCGGTGAGGGTCTGTCCGTTGGCGCAGGCGAAGCCCGCCGGACAGACCGGCGACCCGCCATTGGGATCGCAGAGATCGGCGCAGAACCCCCTCTTCGTCGAGAGGGGGAACGGAACGCAGACCTCGCCCGCCGCGCAGAGCGACGAACGGACGGGGTCGACGTCCCTCCAGGTCGTGGTGGCGACCAGCGGCTGGCACGCTCCGAGCGGTCCCATGTCTCCGGTCGGCACGCAGAGGTCGATGTTCTGGCCGAGGAGGACGAGCGGAGCGCAGTAGCCGCTCGACCGCCCCTCGCCGTCGGTGCAGCTCGCGAAGGGGGCGGCGCAGCTCGCCGGCTGGCCGCACGCGGTGACGCCGCACGCCTCGTCGTAGACCGAGCAGCTCGACAGGACCACGCAGCCGCCGTCGCTCCCCGCGTCCGTCGGGCCCGCGTCGCGGACGCCTGGCGGCACGCAGATTCCCTGCCCCGGGTCGCAGACCTCCCCGATCGCCTGGCAGTCGGCGTCGCTCGCGCAGCCGTAGGGGCCGCCGTCCGGGGCGAGGGAGACGCAGGGGCAGCCGGCGAGCGCGGGCAGGAGGAGCGCGAGGAGCGAGCGTCGCATCGGTCAGTTCCCTCCCGATCCGAAGATCGCGAGCCCGGCGCCGCCGAGGATCAGCGCCGCCCCCACGGGAACGAGGACGTTGCCCCCGATCGCGTAATCGTTGCTCTGGCCCATCGCCGCGAAGGTGGGGTGCGCCGGGCCGCGCAAGGAGCCGGCGAGCGCCCAGAGGATCCCGCCCGCGATGCCCGCGGCGGCGCCGCTGCCGATCATCCCCCAGGCGATCCCCGGGACGTGCCGCTCTGGCGCGGGCGCGCTCAGCGCCGCGGCGGGCGCGGCTGGGGCCACCCGGACGGTCGGGCCGCTGGGCGTCGGCGCGGCGGGCGGAGGCGGGGCCTGCGTCGCCATCGGCGCGGCGGGGGGCGCGGGGACGACGATCGCCGGCGACGGGGGCGCCGTCGCGCGGGCCTCCTCCAGCGCCTCCTTGCGGCGCATCTCGGCGATGAGCGTCGTCACCTCGGCGCGATTCTTCGCCTTGGGCTTCTCGCGCAGGTAGCCGCGGTAGAAGAACTCGGCGCGCTCCCAGTGGTGGAGCGCCCGGTGGCACTGGCCGAGGTTGTAGAGGAGCCCCGCGACGGGGTCGAGCTCGTAGGCCCGCTGCGCGTCGGCGAGCGCCTTCTCGAAGTCGCCCGCGTTGTACTCGATGATCGATCGCTTCGCGAGCGCCTGGGCTTCGGCGTGCGGCGCGGCGGAGAGCAGCGTGGCGAGGAGAAGCAGGCCCATCCCAACGCCCACTGTAGCACAACGGGTCGCGCGGCAAGCCCTGCGCCGGCCCGCCGTCGCCGGCGGGCTAGAACTCGAACTCCTCGCCCTGCGCGCGCAGCGCGGTCACGGTGGCGAGGCTCACGATGTCCCGCACCGAGGCGCCGGTCTGCAGCACGTTGACGGCCTTCTGCATGCCGATGAGGATCGGCCCCACGACCTCGGCGCCGCCGAGCCGCCAGAGCAGCTTGTAGCCGATGTTCGCCGCGTCGAGGTTCGGGAAGACGAGCACGTTCGCCTCGCCGCCCAGCGTCGAGAAGGGGTAGAGGTCCTTCTGGATCTCGGTGACCACCGCGGGGTCGACCTGCATCTCGCCGTCGACCGAGAGGTCGGGCCGCCGCTCGCGCAGGATCTCCACCGCCCGCCGCATCTTCCGCGCGGTCGGCGAGGAGGAGCTGCCGAAGTTCGAGTGCGAGAGCATCGCGACCCGCGGGAGCTGGTCGAAGTAGCGGGCCACGTCCGCGGTGCGGGCGGCGATCTCGGCGAGCTCCTCGGCCGAGGGGTCGACGTTCACCGTGCAGTCGGCGAGCAGCTTGAAGCCCTGCTTGAAGATGACGAGGTAGATGCCGCCCGCCCGCTGCCCGGGCCGCGTGCGGACGATCTGCAGCGGCGCGCGGATCGCCTCGGGGTAGCTCATGGTGAGCCCCGTCACCATGCCGTCCGCGTGGCCCTGGTGCACCATCAGCGCCGCGAAGACGTTGCGGGTGCGCACCTCCTTGCGCGCCTCGCGCAAGGAGACGCCGCGCCGCTGCCGCATCCGCCAGTAGAGGTCGACGTACTCGCCGAAGCGCGGGCTCTCCGGCGGGTCGACGATCTCGACCCCGTGCAGGGCGTCGAGCTTCTCGCTCTCGATGGTCTGGCGGATCGAGGCCGCGTCGCCGAGGAGCACTGGCACGCAGATCTGGTCCTCGACGAGGTCGTGGGCCGCGTGGAGGATCTTGAGCTGGTTCCCCTCGGGGAAGACGATCCGCTTCGGCGAGCGGCGCGCCTTGCCGGCGGCGACGCGCATGACCTCGTAGCTGCGCGAGACCCGCTGCTGGAGCTCCTCGCGGTAGAGCGCGAGGTCGATCTCCTTGCGCGCCACCCCCTCCTCGAGCGCCGCCTTGGCCACCGCCGGCGCCACCCAGAAGAGGACGCGCGGGTCGAACGGCTTCGGGATGATGTACTCGCGGCCGAACGAGAAGCGCTTGCCGCCGTAGGCGCGCGACACCGAGTCGGGCACCTCCTCGCGGGCGAGCTGCGCGAGCGCCCGCGCCGCCGCGAGCTTCATCCCCTCGGTGATCGCCTTCGCGCGCACGTCCAGGGCGCCCCGGAAGATGAACGGGAAGCCGAGGACGTTGTTCACCTGGTTCGGGTAGTCCGACCGGCCGGTCGCCATGATCACGTCGTCGCGCGCCGCCACCGCGTCGGGGTAGCTGATCTCGGGGTCGGGGTTCGCGAGCGCGAAGACGATCGGGTCCTTCGCCATCGAGCGGACCATCTCCTGCGTGACGAGCCCCTTCACCGAGCAGCCGAGCAGGACGTCGGCGCCGCGGAGCGCCTCCGCGAGCGTCCGCAGCCGGGTGGGCAGGGCGTAGCGCAGCTTGTAGGGGTTCATCCCCTCGGTGCGCCCCTCGTAGAGGACGCCCTTCGTGTCCACCATCACGAGGTTCTCGCGCCGCACGCCGAGCGAGAGGTAGAAGGCCGAGCAGGCCATCGCGGCCGCCCCGGCCCCGCTCACGACCACGCGGACGTCGGCGGCCTTCTTGCCCGCGACCTCGAGCCCGTTGATGAGCGCGGCGCCGCTGATGATGGCCGTGCCGTGCTGGTCGTCGTGGAAGACCGGGATCTTCATCTCCCGCCGCAGCCGCTCCTCGATCTCGAAGCACTCGGGCGCCTTGACGTCCTCGAGGTTGATGCCGCCGAAGGTCGGCTCGAGCGCCCGGACGGCGCGGCAGAAGGAGTCGACGTCGCGGGCGTCGAGCTCGATGTCGAAGACGTCGATGTCGGCGAACTTCTTGAAGAGCACCCCCTTGCCCTCCATCACGGGCTTCGCCGCGTAGGGGCCGATGTCGCCGAGCCCCAGCACCGCGGTGCCGTTCGAGACCACCGCGATCAGGTTGCCGCGCGCCGTGTAGCGGTAGGAGAGATCCTCGTCCTTCGCGATCTCGAGGCACGGCTCGGCGACGCCCGGCGAGTAGGCGAGCGAGAGGTCGCGCGCGGTGGCGCACGGCTTCGTCGGGACGACCTCGATCTTCCCGCGCCTGCCCTGCGAGTGGTAGTCGAGCGCGTCCTGCCGGCGGATCTTCAGCTTCCCAAACGAGGTGGCCATGATTCGGGGGGCCATAGCACCGTCCGCCCCGACAAAGAAGGGCCCACCCTCGAAGCCTCTTCCCCGGAGGCCACGCCCTCGGGTTCGGCGAGGAGCTTCCGCCGCTGGTTGCCGCCTCGCACGGCGCATTGACCGGCAGAAATGGGCATGCGAGAAGCCCCGGGTGCGAGCTCTTCTTCTTGCTGGACTGGCGCTCGGACAGCTTGCCTGCGGTCGCTCACCGATCTACGACGAGAGCGGCTCGACGACCGACCACGGGGAAAGCGGTTCGACAACCGATGCCACCGGCGGCTCCTCGGGTGGCTGCACGGCGCCGATGTTTGCGCCCCAGAGCGTCTTCAGAGCGGGCCCCACCCCCGAGTCGGTCGCGGTGGGCGACTTCAACGGGGACGGCTACCCCGACCTCGCGGTCGCAGACAAAGGCGATGGCACGGTGGGCATCTTGCTGGGGAGCAGCTCTGGGAGTTTTGGTCCGCCGACCGCTTTCGCGGTGGGGTATCAGCCCGTGTCGGTCGCGGTGAGTGACTTCACGGGAGACGGCCATCTCGACCTCGCGGTGGCGTGCTGGACCGTCGGCACCCAGGACACGGTGAGCCTCCTGCGAGGCGCCGGAACGGGGAGGTTCGGCCGTGAGATCCCCTTCGCGGTGGGCGTTGGGCCTGAATCCGCGGTGGTGGCAGACTTCAACGGGGATGGCCGTCCCGACCTCGCGGTCGCAGATTCCTATGGCAACGAGGTTAGCGTCCTGCTGGGAACGGGGGAGGGGAGCTTCGGCCCCCAGGCTGTCTTCGCGGTGGGATCGGACCCCCTTGCGCTCGCGGTGGGGGATTTCAACGGGGATGGCCATCCCGATCTCGTGGTGGCGAACGGCGGTGACAACACCGTCGGCCTCCTGCTGGGAACCGGAACTGGAAGCTTCGGACCCCAGACTACCTTTGCCGTCGGCTCGTACCCGGTGTCGGTCGCGGTGGCTGACTTCAACGGGGACGGCCAGCTCGATCTCGGGGTGGCAAACGTGACCGACAATACGGTCGGCATCCTGCTGGGAACCGGAACCGGGAGCTTTGGTCCTCAGACCGCCTTTGCCGTGGGAACCCGGCCGGTGTCGGTGGCAGTGGAAGACTTCAATGGAGATGGCCATCCCGACCTCGTTGCGGCGAATTTCGGCGACGATACGGTGGGCGTCCTGCTGGGAACGGGCACCGGAGGTTTCGGTGCCCAGACCACGTTCGCCGTCGGCTCGGCGCCCATCTCGCTCGCGGTGGCTGATTTCAACGGGGACGGTCGCCCCGACCTCGTGGTGGCGAACGCTGGCGACGACACGGCGAGCATTCTCCTCTCGACCTGCCAATAGCGACGGGATGCGCAGAGGGGGGGGCCACGTCGTACGAGCCCACGAATCCCTAAGCTTCGAAATACTCGAGGACCTGGCCGGGGGGCGAGGGCATGAGATTCGACGGCTTTGGGTTGATCGCCGCGATGGCTGCCGCGAACGCGTGTGGTGGAATGGGTGGCTCGGGAGGGGGGGCGGCAGGCAGCAGGCCTCCGAGCGCTGGGGGAAGCTCGGGTTCGGCGACGGCGGCGTCCTTTGGGACCACGTCCGGGGGCAGCAGCGGAGCGGGAAGCTCCACGACGGGCGGTGGGAGCACCACCAGCGGCGGCTCGAACGGGGCGACGGGCCCGGGCGACGCTGGGGCCATCATCGGTGATGGAGGCTCGCCCTGCAATGACCAGTTGTCGTGCGGGACGCCTCCGGCAAGCATCGACGCCTGTCGAGATCCGGGTAATTGCGGCGCCTGCGGGAAGGCCTGCCCAGCAGGAGACTTCTGCGATCTCGGGAGCTGTGAACCCTGCGATGGGGCGGTGACGCAGACCGGCTGCCTGGTCACCCTTGTCCCGAAGGCTGGCCCTGTCGGCATCGTCGTCGATTCGACCAGCGTCTATATGATGGAGGATGGTCTTTACAAGATCCCGAAGGCAGGAGGCCCCGGTGTCGTCCTCGATGGTCAGCAGCCAGGGTATGAGATCACTCTGATTGGGGCCGAGCTCTTCTGGACCTCTTGGGCGGGTCAAGTCGTGACTTGCGCCACCGATGGCTCGTCGCAAAGCGTCCTCGCAAGGAGCCAATCGAGCCCATTTGCCATTACCGGAGACGCTGACAATCTCTATTGGACAAACGAAGGAACGAGCGACGCGGGATACGAGGACGGCGCCATCATGAAGCTGAGCCGCCAGGGCGGAACACCGATCGCATTGGCCAGGAACCAGTCGACCCCTTTCGCAATCGCCATCGATTCGACCTGGGTATATTGGACGAACCAAGGCACCATCGAGAACGGGTTCGAGGATGGTAGCGTGATGCGAGCGCCCCTTGCGGGTGGCCCTCCTCAGCTGCTCGCGGGCAACCAGCTCTATGTCTCCAGCATTCAGGTCGACCAGGATTGGGTCTATTGGGCGCGCAGTGGGCCCAATGGCGCCATCCTGAAGATGCCGAAGGACGGAGGCGCCCCGGTCTCTCTTGCGACCGGGCAAAGCTCCCCAGCCCCTGGTCTCGCCCTTGACGGAGATCGAGTCTACTGGACGAACAATGGACGTGGTGCAGCAAATTGGGCCGACGGTGCGGTCCTAAGCGTTCCGAAGGTCGGTGGCGCCGTGAAGACCCTTGCATCCTCGCAACACGCGGCAAACGGCCTTGCCATCGATCGAACGAGCGTCTACTGGGGCGACTTCCTGGACGCAGGGCTCTTCAAGCTGACGCCCAAGTAGCAGAACCCTCAAATTGGGCTCGCCCCGTTCGCCGGAGCGACCACCGCGATCCCGTCGCGGCGCCGCTTCACCTTCTGCTTGAACTTCGTCATGGTCATCGTCACCTCCTTTCCGGGCCTCTCCGCGCCCTTCACCTTCATGGGGGCCCAGAGGCCGCGAAAGCGCGGCGAGAAGAGCGACGCCGGGGGCTCGGTCGCGACTTTCCCGGGCGGTTTCGAGGCCTTCGGCGGCCGGAGAGGCGCGAGGAGGGCCGCGAGAGGGCTCAGCGGGCCCGTGATGAGCGCGAGGACGACCGCGAGAAGGCTCAGCGGGCCCGTGATGAGCGCGATGACGACCCCGAGAAGGCTTTTCGGGGTCGTGATGAGCGTGATGACGACCCCGAGAAGGCTCATCGAGGTCGTGATGAGCGTGATGACGACCTCGAGAAGGCTCATCGAGGTCGTGATGAGCGAGATGACGACCCCGAGAAGGCTCATCGAGGTCGTGATGAGCGTGATGACGACCCCGAGAAGGCTCATCGAGGTCGTGATGAGCGTGATGACGACCGCGACAAGGCTTCTCGAGGTCGTG
>JAJXUD010000086.1 GCA_021783235.1 Myxococcales bacterium
ATGTCGACCGGGCAGGCTGCCATAGACCGGCGCGGCGGACCAGCGGAGAGCGAGCCGGCCGGCCCGCGCCACCCGGAGCCGCGACTCTCCCTCGCCACCTCGCGCGCCAGGCACGAGTCCCAGTATTGCAGCTTGCTCCTCGTGAACGAGTTCCCGTCGGCGAATGCCACCGAAGCCTCCCCGCTCGCCTTCCAGTCGGCCCGACCTAGTCCACTGCGCTGCAATCCGCCACCAACACGTCGCCGCAAGTCGTCGGCGCCACCAGGATCTTCCTCACGCGCGCAGTCTCGGCGCGAATCGGCATCCAGATGGTCGCATCACCGGCGCGTCCCTTGGCGGCCAGTCCGGCGGACGCAACCAGTCCAAGGACTTCGGGCACCAACCTACGATCGCGGTGATCAAGGCCTCGGTAGAGCGCGGACTCCTTCCGGCCGCCTCCGCGCTGCAAGTACAGCTTGCGCAGTATCGTCAGAAGAACCTTCGCCCCCGTGGCCAGCGAGGAACTCATGATCGCTGCGTTCGTGGCCGCGCTCTCGCTAAACCCGTCAAACATGCAGCCGTCGAAGATCGGCGGCAGGTCGCGCTCGCCTATCCGACCGTCGATCTGGCCAAAGTAGCAGCCAGTGAACCTTGGCGCTCGCTCTGCCGACACCTGGCCCTCAAGCTCTAGGCAAGTGAACATGCACTCCCTAAACTCAATGCCGGCCAGATTCGGACCGTCTTCGGATAGTTCAAGAGAAGGCACGAAGGCGTTGGTGATCGCCTTCGTGGCGCCCGAATGGTCCTTACCGCTATCGCTCATCACGCGCACCACCTCGGAGGCCAGGAGGCCGTAGTCCGAAGCCACCGCCTGCTGAAGGGCAACGTGGTACTTCCCGGGCGCCATACCGAGCCCGCTCAACTGAAGTGCCACAACTCCGACACCAAGGGTACCAAGCGAGCACTGCCACGCCGCTGGGTCGCTCGGTCGTTGGGCGAATGGATCGCCGACGAAGCGCGTCACATCGCCCGCACGCGCTGCATCCACGAGATCCACGTCTATGAATCGACGAGCGGCCTCATCGTTCGGGCATGGCACGAGACCCGGGAGCCTCTGCAGCAAGACCATCGCCTTCTCGTCCGGGGCATACCCGCATACGTTCCTAAACACCTCAACGATAGTCTCTGGCGTGATCGGCGCGAGACCGTCCATCTGAGCGCGACTACGTGTCGCCAGGCGCTCAAGGATTCCCCTCACCGCTCCGGCGTCGATACCAGCTTCGATCTCAGCTTCGCGCGCACAGATCACGTTGAGGAGAGCGTCCCAAGCAACTGGAGCTGGTGCACCCGCGTCAAGAGCGGCTATGTCCTTGAGGAAGCGCTTGGAGGCGAGGTACGCGAGAAGCAGCGGGCGGGCCGGCAACCAGGCTGGAACTGGCCCGGTCCATGAACATGCCCGTAGAAACGCCTCGGCCTGTTCTTCGCCGAATGCCCCCATCTCCAACTGCGTCACCTCTCCACCCAGGCTCAGAGCGGTGAGAAGTTCCTTGGTGTTGTCGAAGAAGAAGGGCCTCCCCGACACGGCCATCCCGGATTGCGGCGGCGTATCGCGGGCAAAGGCGCGGACCAACTCCATCGCAGCGTATCGAAGGTCGCGGAGCTTTTTGTTCTGCGACACCCACCCGACCGTCGTGAGTTCGTCAAAGCCGTCCAGTAGGAGGGTGGCGTAGCCGGATCGCCACGCACGCACGAGATGACCGGCGTTGGGGTATCCGAGGTTCCTCGCGTGCCTCTCCAACGCCTCCACCGGATCCTTCTGATTCTGATGCTCCCGGAGGTTCAGCAAGATCGGGAATGACCTCGCTTGGTTGGAGGCGAAGCAAGCGCTCAACACCATGAACAGCTCACGCATCGTGGTGCTCTTGCCTGCACCGTAGTCTCCCCGGATCAGCAACTTCCCGTTGGCCAGCAGCGCCTCGGCTGCTCTCTCTGCGCTCCAGCGCTCTGCAGTAGCCACCTCCATCATGTCGAGCGGCACATACTTCACGTCGACTCTGGATCCCGTCTCCGGATCCCGAAGGCTCCCGAACGCGTGCCGACGACGAAGGTCGATGTAAGTCCTTGCATCGATGAGCCGAGCTCGGAACTGGTCGTACGAGCAGGCGACGATCGCGCCCTTGTGCTTCTCGACCACCGCCCTCTGGTCGGCGGTTGGCTCCCCCAAGGTGACGAACCAGCCCTTCGCGCCGCGAGTTCTGTGGCCCGATTGGAGCTGGCCCACGAGCTTGGCGATCTTCTTGACGTCCGTCTCCGCCTTCTCCTTCTTCCGGGAGGTTGTGCACTCCAAGACATGGACCATCTCCTCCGTAACAAAGACCCCGTCTCGCTCGCGCCCATCTCGCAATGCGGCGCCATCAAACTCTGCTGACGGCCAAAGCTGCCTGGCGATCCGGCGGACCTCGTCTTCGAACTCGGAGTCGGATGAGAACAGGGGGGACTGCTCAGCCATGTTGTTCACCTCGAGCGTCGAATCAGGGTGGTCGACCTATGCAGCGGGAAGTGCCGCCAACAGCCTTTGGTCGATCAGCGCCTGGAAGTGCGTAGAAACGCTCGCCGCGAGGGCTCGGTCGCGCACCACCAAGCCTAGCTCGATGTTCGAGTCGAGTGCCGCTTCGGTGAGATTCGCGGACGTGATGAAGACCACCTCGTCGTCGACCACGACCGCCTTCGCGTGGAGGACGCCGCCGGGGCCTTCCGGCTCCAGGGAACGGGGGTCGTAGTAGACATGCGGGCGCGCGGTCCCCGGCCACTCATACTTCCAGAAGCGGTCGGCGAAGCGACGAACGAGCTGGTCCGCGACCGTGGTGTCCCCCCGCTTCCTCTGGACGTTGAGAAGAAGCGTGACCTGCAGCCCCGGCTTGGCGTCCATCCGCTTGGCCAGGACCTCGAACGCACTCGGGCCATCGAAGAAGGCGTAGGTCGACGCCCAGACCGACCGCTCCGCGGCCCCGAGCAGTTCCTCGTACACTCGCCGGGTGTTGCGCGCGTGCAGCCCGTGAACAGCCGGTCCCGACCAGACCAGGTCCAGGCGTGGGGCCCGCGCAGCCACGCGGTCGGCCACACCGAGGACCTCGGCCACCCCGACTCCGGTAAGCCCCCGCTGCGCCAGGGTGCCAAGGGCTTCGGCGATCCCCTGGCACGCCTCACCGGCGTTCACCACCGACCGGACCGACACCGCTGTGTAGGGCGGCGCGAGGAGGCCGGCGCGAAGGGCGCCAGAGAGCCGCTGCCGCAGGTGGGCTGGAAGGTCGAGGAGAGTGTCGATCATGCCCGGGCAGGGAAGAAAGCAGCGTCCGCGCAGCCGAGGACGGGCACCACCAAGGCGCGGTCGAGGTGGTCGTTCCGCATCTCGCAGGAGGTCTCGGCGATGAGGGCGCAGCCGTGGCACGAGGCGCCGTGAAGCCAGCGGCCCTCCAGACTCTCGCCCGGCGAGTGCTGGGAGCAGATGGGGTCGTGCGAGCAAAGGGCACCGCTCCGCAGCGCCTGGGCGAGGTGATCCTGAACGTACCGCGCCTGCTGCACCAGACCGCCGAGCGTCCCCTCCGCATCCGGGGTGCCCGTGTAGAGCAGGATCCCGTATCGCTTGCCCGTGTCGTCGGCGTAGATGCGTTCGCGCACGGAGCTCGCCGGGTAGCCGCAGCGCATGGCGAAGGACTGGATGAGGAGGTGCGAGAGCGTGTGGAGGAGAACGTAGGGGCCGCCCGGGAAGGGACGCGCATTCTTCCGGAGCGCCTTCCACTTCTCGTAGCCCGCGATGAGGGAGTCGATCCGCGCCTTCACCGCGGGCCGGGCCAGCCAGGCCTCGATCGCCCCGGCCCGGAGCTGGATGAACACCCCCTCGCCTCGGTTCTCGACGGCAGGGAACCAGGAAGGTTCCACGGCGATAGAGGCCCTCTGGAACTCCGGATCGTACTCGCCCTGGATGTCGGGCATGGCCGCCTCGAAGCGTGTGAAGCCGAGGAGGGCGACCACCTCGCGCATCCGATGCAACTGGACCACGGCCTCGACGCTCTGGGGCGTCTCCGCCTTCCTCCATACGCGCGCGGGGAGCCGCCGGGCGTGGAAGTCGGGATCGATGGGGACGTCCTCGCCGAACCCTTCCAGCGCGGCGAGGAGCGCGTCGAGCTCCACTAGCTTCACCGGCCGCTCGTCCACCTTCCCGTTCTTGAGCCGGCCGATGGCCTCGAACACCTCGTCGTCGCCGAAGCTGGCGAGTCGCGCGGCGATCTTCGGCTTCCGCTTGAGGAGCCCCAGCTCGGCCACGGACTCGACGATCTGTAGGTCCTCCCAGAGGTCCTTCACCACGGAGTCCACCGCGCTGCCCTTGTCGGGGAGCGAGAGCACGCTCACGCCCTGGGAGAAATAGGCGTTTGAGGCGGTCCGGATGAGGAGCCGGGCTGGTACGCCGCAGGTCTCGTCCGCCCGCCGCCCAAGCCACGGGCGTCGTCCCTGGCACACTCCGATGGGCGGGTTCCCGCCCATGATGGCGGCCTCGTTCATCCCACGCTGCTTCCCACACTCGCAGCGCACCACCAGGTCGCCAAGGTCGCCGCCGGTCCCCCGCTCCACGAGCCAGAGGGGGCGCTTGCACTCGGAGCCTTCGGCGCCGTGGACGAAGGCGTACCAGTTGAGGTCGTCCACGTGGCCCCGGTTGCAGGCGCGGACGAAGCGGGTCGCCACCACCTCGCGCCCATCGAACCGGCCCCTATCGTCGAGGGCCTTCCGGTGCACGAGGCGCCGCCCCTTCTCGCGCTCCCCCGATGACTTCTCCTGGACCACGAACCACTCGGGGAAGCGCCACACCGTGACGCCGGCAGCCACCTCCCTGGGATCGCTGACGTCCGGCGGCGGGGCGTAGAGCTTCGGCGCCCTAACCCCGGTCATCGCATGGATCTTGCGGGAGAGGCGGGGCTCCAGGATCTCCGTCAGGTCACCTGGCTTCGGCCAGAACTCGAGGCCCCCGACGATGGCCGAGTGCTTCGGGAGGTCGATGAGCGCGCCGGGGCCGTAGGTCGTGATGACCTGGCTCTGCCGGACCTGTCCGTGGCTCTTTTGGCTCATGCACCCTCCTGGACGTCCTCGCCAGAGAGGTCTTTGAGGAACAGGTTCACCTCGGGCTCCACGTCGCGAAGCGAGCGGTTGGCGCGGAACTTCCGGTGCTGCTCCGACTCGAAGTCGCGGTCGAGCATCTCGCGGAGGAGCGGCTTGGGGCCATCGAGCTCGTAGCGCTGGTACTGCATGGGGACCCCGGCGACGCGGTACCCCTCGTACACGGTGCGCCAAGCATCGAGCAGGTCCACCACCCGGCGCTGGACACCGAGGAGCCGTTCCTGGCGCTCGTCCTCCTCCAGGGCGGGCTGCTCGTTCACCCGCGCCCGGAAGGCATCCACAAGCCGCTGCTCCAACTCGGTCCGGACCGCCGCGATGCGCTCCACCCCCTCGGGTGGCGTCAGCTCTGCGACGAGGTGGCGCGCGAGGGCGACCATCGCCCCGGTGAAGCCGCGGTCGAGGGCCCGCGCCGAGAAGGGGGTCACGCTTCCCGCCTCCACCGAGCGGTAGAAAGTCTCGTGGTAATGGCGGAACCGCTCGTAGTGGGACCGGTCGCGGGGCTTGTGGACGTTGAGCACCGTAACCACGAGGCCGGGGCGCATGTCGTCGCGGCCGACCCGGCTCGTCGCCTGGATGTACTCGGCGTGGGTCTTCGGCTGACCGATGACCACCATCAGGCCGAGGCGCTGCACGTCGAGGCCGACGGAGATCATGTTGGTGGCGGTGGCGCAATCCACCCGATCCTGCGGATCCTCCGCGAAGGTGCGTTCCAGCCGCCGCCGAGCCTCGGAGACCTTGTCCGTGGGCACGCGGGAGGTGAGCTCCATGACCTCCGAGAACTTTGGGCGGTCGAGGAAGAGACCGCGCGCCTCGCCCACGCGCTTGCGGCCCCCGTAGTCCTTCAAGGTGCTCTGGACCTCTTCCTCCAGGATCCGGCGGGCGCCACCGAGTTCGCGCAGGGCGTTGAAGTACCCGAGCACCGTCATGTATGGGTCGGCGGGGTTCTTGGCATTCCTGTACCCGCCGCCGTCCATGTAGGCCCGCTGGGCGGCCCCCATGAGCGCGAGCCACACGCGGCGCATGAGGACCTTGGGGTTTCGCCCCTGGGCCGCAACGCCGAGGTAGAGCCGCGCCGCCTTCTTCGTCGCCGGCACGGTCTCGGCGAAGAAGGAGTCCTTCCGCGACGGGCCGGGCGGCGGGAAGACCTGGGTCACCGAGCGCGCGAAGAGGGCCTGGATCTGGTCCTGGGCGCGGCGGACGGTGGCGGTGGACGCGACGATCTTGGGCTTCACCAGATGTCCGTCGAGGGTGCGGACCGAGAGCGCCTCGATGGCGGTCTCGTAGAGGCCGGCCATCGTCCCGAGGGGCCCGGAGATGAGGTGGAGCTCGTCCTGGATGACGAGGTCGGGGGGCGGGAGCGGTGCCGGGAGCGGCCGTCCCTCTCCCGGCTCGGCGGCACCGTAGAATCCGCCGTCGTCGTACCGGCTCGCGCCGCCGAGGAGCGCCCCCGACTGTGCGACCCAGGGCAGCGAGGCAAACTTGTCGACCGTGGCGATGAGGAAGGCGGGGAGGCGCCGGTAGATAGGCTGGTCCACCGCGAGGATGGGAAGTGGCCGGCGACCGCTGAAGTCGCACTGGAAGTCGGCGCAGACGATCCGCAGCTCCTTCGGCCGTTCGCTGTTTGGGAGGAGCGTGAAGGAGGCCGAAGTGAACCGGTTTCCACACCACGGACAGGTCTCCAGCGGGATAGGCGAAGGCCGGGAGCGCGGGTCCTCCTTGAACTGGTTGACCTTGGTCCGCGCGGTGTCAGAACGCCCGTCACCCTTCTTCCCCATGACGTTTGGGGTCGCGGCCTTACCGACCCAGAGGCCGATCTCGAAGGGCCACTTCCCGTACCGCGCCACGTCCAGCTCTCGCTCCAGCTCCAGGGCGCAGACGAGCCCGGCGGCTCGGGAGAGCTGGTCGAGGGTGAGGAGCCGGAGCGTGTAGCGCATCATCACGCTCACGCCGGCGCCGGCCCGGCCCTCGCCGCCGGGGTTGCGCAGGCGCCGGTGGACCATGGCGAAGGCGGCGAGGCCCAGGTAGGCCTCGGTCTTACCGCCGCCGGTGGGGAAGAACAGCAGGTCCACGATCTCCCGGCTCCCGTCCTTGGGATCGGCAAGGCCGGGGAGGTTGAGAAGGATGAAGGCGATCTGGAAGGCGCGCCAGGCGGGCGGCTGCTCGGGCTTGAGCCGCTGTCGCAGGGCCTTCGCCACCGCCCGATTCGCCAGCTTGAAGGCGTCGAGGGCCGCGGCGTCGGAGGCAAGGAGAGCGATGCCGCGCTCGATGCGACCGGCCGCCATGCCCGCGGCGGCGAGGAGGGCCTCCGCAGTCTCACGGCGCTTGGGGGGGAGCGCGCCGAGGGCCGCCTGCCGCTCCGCGATCCAGGCCCGGTATCGGGCGACGAGGGGGCGAAGGGCAGCTTCCGCTGCGGCCCCGTCGGCGAGGCCACCCAGAGCCTCCATGGAGAGCTCGACGCCCTCCATCTGGACGGTCTCGGTCTTCTCGACCCCGGCCGAAGGCAGCCAAGTGGTCCTGAGCTCCCGGCAGCCGTCCTCGCCGGGGACCCAGTCGGCCGACACCCCGTGACCGGTCGCAAGCTCGGGGGAGTCGGCGTAGTGGAGATCCGCGACCTGCTCGTCCCAGTCGTCAGGGAAGGAACCGCGCAGGTCTGGGCGCGGAACAAAGGGCACGTCGCAGCGAACGACGAGGCCCGCCTGGAACACGTAGGCGCGGTCGGGGGTCTCCCTATCCGGGATGCGCTCGTTCACGAGGAAGACCGAGACCGAACGGGCCCCCTTGGGGAGACGGTCGGCCAGGTCCTCATCCGGGACGCGCCGCTCGACAGCATGGAGGAACAGGCCGCCCGTGCCGGGGACTGGGTGCTTCTTCGTTCCGTTGGCGCCGGCGAGCGGTACCGCGACGGAGGCAAGCCCGGGGCGGCGCTGCCAGATGCTTTGGGTCTTGCCGCCCTCCGCTTCGATCGTGCCCTGCTCGTAGTCGCCCCACTCGACGCTAACCGTGAGCGACGTGGCCTTGGCGCCAACGAGGAACGAGAGGCCGAGGGACGACGGGAAGTAGGCCTTCTTGGCCGGCTTCCGGTCATCGGTGGACTCGCCTGGGAGCCCGCCCGGCTCGGCGACATCGGCGTCGTCTTCCTGATCCTCATCGGCCGCCTTCTCAGGCGGCGTTGCTACTGGGATGAGGAAGCCGCTGAGGTACCAGTTGGATGGATAGGTCCAGCCGAATAGCTTCTCCTCGGCGAGCGGGTGGCCCGCCCAGGGGCCCACGAGGTCGAGGCGGAGCGCCTCCACGAGGCGCGCGCGGGCAGCCTCGGAAGTCAGAATCGGGGCAAGGTCAGGCTTCGTCGTCATGAGAAGAGGTCCCCGGTGTCCGTGTCCTTCTTCTTCGCCTTGGCGCCCCTCTTCGGGGGCTTCTTCGCCTTCCCGCCGGCCGCCTCCGCCTCGGCGTTCGCGGCTCCGGAGCGTGCCTCTTCCTTGGCGTGTTCGGCGTTCAGCTCGAGCAGCCGCGCGAGGACCTCCTCCTTGACCTCGTCGGGCCAGCGGTAGCGCCAGGGCTTCTTCTTGTCGCCCCACTCCTCCTCGTCGATCTCGTAGTCGAGGAGGAACTCGCATTCCGTCTTGATGTCGGTCCAGCCGTAGGCGTCGAGGACGGCACGGTCCATCGCGGCGTGCAACTCCCGAAGCTTTAGGATGCCTGCGTCTCGCTCGTCGGGGTCGTGGAAGCGGTTGTACGTATCGGTCAAACCCTGCCCGTTCCGGGCCATGAGTGCGCCCCGGTACTCCCAGTACAGGCGGCCCGAGGATACGAGCGTCGGGTTGGTCGCATCCGCGGGAGGGAATGGAAACGTCTCAAAGCAGTCGGATGGCGTGTACCGAAGTCGGTCCTCCAACGAGGAGCCAAAGAACCGTGCCCAGATCTCGTGGACGCGCGACTGGAGCAGCGCCAGGAAGAAGTAGGAGGGGAGCGGGAACACTATCAACGATTCTGCGAAGACCGACGACGAGTCCATCACTGTCACAGCCCACTGGGGCTGATGTCGGCACGCAACCAGGACCTTGTCTACTCTTGCGCAAGCAGCAGTTAGGCCCGGCCGCTTCTCTGCGTATTGCCACCAGCGCGCCCGAAGAGCCTTGCGGTTCTGAACCTCTCGCTCGGGGCGAACCTTATCCTCGATGATCTTCATCAGCGCCGGCCAGTTCCGCCGGCACTCCTGTTCGGACCTATCGAAGAAGTTGATCACGTAGCGATGGTGCGCATGCGTGGGGCTAGTGTTCACCTCGTCGCCCCCGATGTACGGGAAGATGACCTCTCTGCTTCGCGGGTTCGCCTGAATCAGGCGATTCATCTCCTCGATAGGATTCGCGACTCCGGTCCTGTCCGAGTCATCGAACGTGAACCCCATGCCAAGAACAATGCTGCCCTGGAAGCTCTTGTCCGCGTTGGCAACAAGACGTGCAGGATCTTCGTGTCCGCCACGATGAAAGAGGAAGGCGGTGATCTTGTCGACATGCCGCCCATCGAGCCGGCGCTGGCGACCGTATGCGCCTCTAACGACGTGAACCACGCTCACCGTTACGGCGGCAAGACCCGGCCACTTGAATCGCCGTCGCGCCTCGAAGATCTCGCCGCCGTGCGAGCAGATCCACCGTAGCCCAGTGGATCGAGTGTCGCCCTGAGCGATGGTCTTCGTTGCGATCAGTCCGAATGTCCCGCCTTCGCGAATCAGGTCGAATGTCCGCCGGAAGAAGTGTGCGACAAGATCCGCATTGCCGTGGCTGTCGGCGTGCACCTGTTTCAGCCATTCCTGATACGCCTCAACATTCCCCGCGCCGACTGTGTTCTTGCCGGCAAACGGCGGATTCCCGACGAAGACATCGAACCCTGGTTGCTCCCGCTCGAAGACCTCCGTGAACTCGAGCTGCCAGTGGAACGGCACGAGCGGCGGATCGGCGTGCCGACGCTCATCGATCTCGGCCTGGTACCTGCCGCTCGTTCCCCCGACGACGGCCTTGGCGTACTCAGCCCGCGCCGCCTCCCGTTCCTTGTCGTTCTTGCCCTCAAAGAACGCCGTGACTGCCAGATCCCCGAGAAGCCGAACGGAGGCGGTCTCCGCCTGCGCCTCATCCCACATGTCCCGCAGCGTCCAGTCGGAGACTCCCTCCCCCGCGTCCCGGATCCTCGCGCGCAACTCCGAAACCTTCGCGAGGTGCTCGCGCACCTTGAGAGTTTCAAGTCCAGTCTGGAACCTCGGCGCACCGGCGTCCCAATGGAACGCCTCGATCTGCTTCCGCGACAGCCCGACCAGCGAGTCCCCGTGCCGCAGGGCGTGGTCCACGAAGGTGAGCGGGTGGTCCTTCGCCAGCGTCGCGAGCCAGAGCGACACCTTCGCGAGGTCCACCGCCACCGGGTTCCGGTCCACGCCGTAGAGGCACCGCTGGGCGACGATCCGCCGCGCGTAGATCAACTCGTCCTCGTCCGGCGGGATGGTCGGGAGGCTCCCGTTGGCGCGCCACGCGTCGATGAGCGCGTCACCGAGCTGGCGGCAGGCCTCGACGAGGAAGGCACCCGAGCCCATGGCCGGGTCGCAGACTTTGAGGTCGAGGATCTGGTCCGGCGTCGGGGCCTTCCCGTCAGGCCCGCGGAGGCGCGCCAGGATCGGCTCCAGGGTGGTCCTGACGGTGGGCTCGGTGAGCGACCGGGGGGTGTAGTGCGAGCCGGATCGGCGCCGCTCTTCACTCGGCTGGAGGACCATCGCGCCCTCGGGCACCAGGTCCGGCGTCGCCGCCCGGTCCACGATGGGGCCGAGGGCGGCGTGAAGGTCGTCGACATCCTTCGCGTCCTTGAGCGGCCCCGCCACCTTCTCGGTGACGGTGCGGCCGGTCCACTCCTCCAGCTTCTTCTTCCGTTCGTTCGCTTTCAGGGCGAGGAGCGCCTCCAGGTCCACGGTGGTTGGCGCCGACCACTTCTTCGACGCCTTCACCGCGATGGAGCGGCCGGTGGCGGTCTGGAGGCGGAAGCCCATCATGCCCTGGTAGACGGAGCCGATCTCCTCGACGTCGAGGGCCCGGTACGAGATGCGCTCGCCGTCGAGGACGAGGAGCTTCTCCAGCGCCCGGTAGATGGTGCCGTCCGGCACGAGGGGCGGGTCCACCCGCTCGTGGACCTGCCGCCCTCCGGCGAGGACGCGCCCCTCCAGGAACGGGAAGCGGTCGGGGTCGAAGAGGACGCCGTGGCGGCGCGGGAGGCGCATCGGCCCGCTCTCGGCGCCGTCGTGGACCATCCGGAAGAGCACGAGGAGCTGGGGCCAGGCGCCGAAGCGCTGCTCCATGGTGTCCGGGTAGAGGGCCGCGTCCTCCCGCAGCCGCTCGTAGAGTCCGGCGATGGAGTAGTAGCGGAGGAAGGCCTCGTCCTCCGGCAGCATGTCCCGCTCCTCGGCGTAGAGGAGGAAGACGAGCCGAAGGATGACGGTGAGGAGCGCCCGGTAGACCTCGTCGGGGTGCTCGCCGAGGGGCTCGCGCAGGAGGTCGCCCTTCGCCGCGTCGTTGGCCGCCTGGAAGCCGCGGACGAGCTCGTAGAGCGCGTGGAGCACCTGCTCGGCGAGCCGCTCGCTCACCTCGTTCTGGAAGCGGCGGCTGTCGGAGAGGAGCGCGGCGAAGCGCTGGGCCTTCGGCAGGGCGAGGAGCGTCTGCTCCCGGAGCAGGAGCCGGAGGGCGGTGCAGATCGGTCGCCCGGCCGTCTGCTCCATGTCCGCGACCTTGAAGTCGATCCAGCCGGAGCTCTCGCCCCGCGGCGCCGAGACGAGCCGCAGGACGCGGCCATTGAAGAGGAGCCCGGCCCCCACGCCGGTCTGCCTGAGGAGCCGCTCCAGCCGGCCGTGGGGCGACGCCTCCAGGCCGCTTCCACTCCGCACCACGCGGTCGAGATCCTGCCCTGGCTCCAGCACGCGGACGAGGAGTTGCCAGGGCGAGCCGCCAGCCGCCGGCTCCAGCTCCCGCACCGCGAGGTCGGGGCGCAGCGTCTCCTCGAACCCGGCGACCCTCACCTCCAGCTCCGGGGGGAGCGGACTCTCGGCGGTCCCGGCGTAACCCTGGGGCGAGAAGCTCCATCCCAGCACCGCCCGCGCGAAGGCGCGGAAGTCCGGGAACCAGGGGGCCGGGCCTTCCTTCGGGTCGAAGATGCGCTCGGCGGTGGCCGCTCGAAGGAGGCGCTGCCCTTCGACGTCCCGGCGGTCGAGGATCGCCCCGGCGCGAACGAGGGCGGGCGCCGAGACTACGAGGCCCGTGGGCTTCGCGAAACCGAGCCACTCCAGATGCGCGAGGATCTGAGGATCGACCCGGGCCATGGTCAGTTGCTCTCCGGCCACAGGTAGACGAGCCCCACCGGCTCGATGCGGGTCGCGCGGACCTCATAGAACTGCTGCACGCGGGGGGGCTCCACCTCGAGGTCCTTGTGGAACTGGTCGAGGCGCGTGCGCCAGGCGCGCATGTTCCCCTCCAGCTCGCGGCGCTCCTCGTCGCCGAAGCCCAGTGTCAGCTGGTCGAAGGCGCCCTCATGGCGGACCAGCTCCTCGTGGACGCGCTCGTGCTGTCGCTCCAGCGTCTCCCGGAGGCTCCTCGCTTCCTGGGCGCCCCGCTGCCGGAGCTTCTCGGCCGCCGTCGCCGCCAGCTCCTCGGCCCGGGGTGCGAGCTGCGGGAGCAGCTCCTCCACGTCCCGTGCGGCCGAACCGAGGAGGCGCTGTTGGACGGACTTCCCGGGGGCGTGAACGCCGTTCCCGAGCGAGCGCTCCAGGAGGTCCAGGGTCTTCTCCTCCGCCTCCCGGGCGTAGGCTTGGAGCTTCCCCTTGCGCTGGGCCGGCTCGACCCACCGCGCCGTCACCGAGACCACCACCTCGTGCAGTCGCTCGGCTCCGGAACCGTAGAGCGAGAGGCGGCCGAGGAGGACGACCCGGGGGATGGCGTCGCCGACCTGGGCGAGGCAGGCCCGGGAGAGGTCGTGGTGCACGAAGCCCTGGGCACGGAACCGGGCGAGGAGCCGCTGCGCCACCCGCTGCTCCAGGTGCAGGTGGACCGTGTCCTCGGTGACCACCCCGGCATCCTCGAAGACCACCGGGCGGATGGGCGCCTCGCGGCGCCAATCCGCGACCTTCTGGTCGGCGCGACGGGGCGGGCGAAGGGTGTCGAGGGTGCCGGTCCAGCTGGCGTCGGCCTGGGCACGGCGGTCGAGCGGCGGGAAAGTCCAGACCCGGTGGCCCTGCTCGTCCACGCCCTCCTTCAGCGGGTCGGCGCCGAGGAGCTCCAGGGCGCAGGAGAGGGCGTCGCGGAACGGCACGGCGTCGAAGCGGGTCCACTCCTTCGACTTCTCAAGGAGCCCCCGGCACTTGTCGATCTGGGCGGAGAGGTCCGCCTGCCGGTCGCGGGACTCTTCCAGCTCCTCCGCCACGGCACGCTTGCGGTCCTCGTCCAGGTCGGCGCCCTCGATCTCCAGGGCGAGTCGTTCCGCGTCCCGATGGCGGATACCCTGGCCGAGGCGGCGCTCGACGTCGTCGTCGATGACCTTGGAAAGACTGCCCAGCTCTCGCTTGATGGTCCGAGTCTTCCGGACGAGGACCTCAAGCACCCGGTCCTCTACCCGCTGAGGGAGGACGAAGTAGTGGCAGCGCACCTCGGCGGCTGGCTGCAGCTTGCGGTCGATCCGGCCGTTGCGCTGCTCGATGCGCCCCGGGTTCCAGGGGAGGTCGAAGTGGAAGAGATCGGTGCAGTGCGCCTGGAAGTTGAGGCCCTCGCGCGCCGCGTCGGTGGCGAGGAGGATGCGGAGTGGGTCCTTGGCCGGGTCGGCGTTGAAGCGGCGCTGGATCTCCGTGCGGCGGGCGGAACTGGTGAGGCCATCGATGACCTCGATCCGCTCGTCGGCCTGGTCGGTCCCCTCGATGGCCTGCTCCAGGATCCTCTTCAACCACCGCTTCGTCCCCTCGCGGTTCTCCGTGAAGATGAGGACGCGGCGGTTCCCCCACTTCGGCTCGCCCTTGGGCTTCTCGCCGGGTCGCGGCAGGCCGGGGCAGAGGTGCTCCCGGACCCAGTCGATGAGTGCCCGCGCCTTCGCGTCCGTCCGGTAGCGGTGCTCCTCGGCCACCGCTCGCATGCGTTCCAGGAGCACGACCTCCCGCTTCCACAGAACCTCGGCATTGGCGTCCCGAGGGGCCTCGGCCTCCGCTTCGGCCGTGGCTGCTTCGATCTGTACCGCCTCCTCCGCCTCCAGCTCCTCGGGGGTCCACTCAGCCTGCTCGTCATCGTTGCCCGGGACCCCGGTGAGGAGGTTGCCTTGCGCGTCGTCCGCCGGGATCGCGGGCGGCGCTGCTGGCTTGCGGTCCTTCTCCCACTGCCGCTCAACCGTCCTGCGGTGGACGGCAAGCGTCCGGGCGAAGGCCTCGATGGAGGAGAGGAGCCGCTGCTGGAGGCCGACCACGAGAAGGCCGGCGGAGGCCTGGGCGCGGCGTGCCGCCCCCGAGAAGCGCTCCTCCCTCACGGTCCGGTACTCGTCGAGGAGGTTCGACAGGACCAGCTCCGGCGCCTCGGCGGGGAGACCGTCGATGCGGAGCGGCACGACCTTCCGGTCGGGGAAGCCGCCCTGGATCTCGCGGATGTCCTCCTTGATTCGCCGGACCATCACGTCTTCCAGCGCCTTGCGCCCTCGCACCTTCACGCCGCGGGTGAAGCGGTACGGGTCGAGGAGCTCGAGGAGCGTGGAGAAGCTGTTGGAGTGGCCGTTGTGCGGCGTCGCCGAGAGGAAGAGGCGGTGCTCGAAGCGATGGCCGAGGTCGCGGATGGCGCGGGTGAACTTGGTCTCGATGCCGTACCGGCCGCCGCTCGACGGCGCGGCGTGGTGGGCCTCGTCGAGGATGAGGAGGCTCCCCGGGAGCAGGGGCCCGAGCCACTCCCGCATGGGGTCGGTGTAGGCCGGGTCGATGAGGAGGTGGTGCGAGACGAGGAAGCGGCTGTGAGTGCGCCAGGGGTTCACGGCGAAGCCGCGCTCGCGGCGCATCCGCGTGAGGTAGGCGCGGTCCAGGATCTCGAAGACGAGGCCGAACCGCTCCTCCAGCTCGGCCTTCCACTGCTCCAGAACGGAGGGGGGCGCGGCGACGACGATGAAGCGGGCCTTCTTGCGGAGGAGGAGCTCGCGGGCGATGAGTCCGGCCTCGATGGTCTTGCCGAGGCCGGTGTCGTCAGCGATGAAGAGGTTCACCCGCGGTAGCCGTAGCGCTTTCCGGAGCGGCTCCATCTGGTAGGCGTCGATCTTGATGCCGGCGCGGAAGGGCGCCTGGAAGAGCGTCGGATCGGTCGCGGTGACGCAGTTCCACCGGAGGGTGTTGAGGAAGGCGGCGAACCGACGGGGCGGGTCGAAGCCCTTGGCGGCGAGGTCGACCCATCCCTCGTCCTCGAGGATCCGGCGGTCGATCTCGTAGTCCCAGTAGACCTCGAGCGACTGCCCCTGCGCGTCGTCGTCGGCGCAGGCAAGGCGGACGCGAGGTGAGTTCCCCGGCGCAGGGGCGTCGATGACCTCCTCGACGAGCCAGCGGCGGGAGCGGAGCTGGACGAGCTCGCCGGGAGCGGGCACTCGCTCGGGGAGAACGGATGGAGATCCTATCGTCGTCAACCGTGGTTCCCCCTCGTCGGTGCCTCGAGAAGGCGATCGATTCCCGGCCGTTCCGTCCGAGGAGGCGGAGCGCAGGGGTCGAAAGACCCGTTCGAGAGCCGAAGCGTAGCCTAACCCACGGACATCGCGGGGTTGTTCCATCGCCACCACCACGTGTGATCGGTCAGGTCGATCGCAAGGTTACGCCACCCCTCCGGAATCTCCGGAGGGAGGCCCAGGCCGGCCGCCGGTCCAAGCGTCGACCCCGGCCGGACGGTGCCGGTCGCGGCGTGCACCTTCCACTTCCCCGCGATATCGCCCGCCGCGGGTAGGAGCCCGGCGATGTCGACGCGTGACGGCGGCGATCTCGCGCGCTCCGGCGAGCACTCCATCGGACATGGAGGCCGCCGGCTCCTGGGTCAGCTTTCGCCCAGCGTCGCCAGGAACTCGGACGCGCTGACCACGAGGACGCCCGCGAAGCCGCCGATGGCTAGCACCGCCCTGTCCCCGCTCACGATGGTCCTGGCGCCAGCGGCGAGCGCCGTCGCGAAGAGCACGTCGTCGTCGGGGTCTTCCTCGACGACGCGGACCTCGCCCAGCAGCTCG
>JAJXUD010000020.1 GCA_021783235.1 Myxococcales bacterium
GCGTGGCGGCGGCCGCGAGCACGGGGGGCGGCGTGGGGGCGGGCCGCTCGGCGAGGGCGGGCGCGCCCCCCTCGAAGTCGGCGGCGATCGGCCCCGGGAGCGTGAGGGCGTCGGCGAAGCGGCGCTGCCGCACGCGCGCCGCGGCCTCGGCCACCAGGGCCGCGATCCTCGCGTCGGCGTCCGCGAGGCTGTCCTGGACGAGCTGGCGCCGCAGCGGCACGAGCTGGTCGGTCGCCGCCGAGAAGAGGAGCGCGTCGACCGCGAGCTGCGAGCCCGCTCCGTGGACGCCGGCCAGGATCACGTCGTCCGCCTCCGCGGCGCGGGCCAGGCCGCCGAGCTGCTCGTCGCCCGGCCCGTCGAGCAGGTTCGCCCGGACCTCGTCGAGCACCGCCTTGGCGGCGGGGGGCAGCGCGCCCGAGGCCGCCGGGGCCCGCGCCACCGCCCGGCCGCCCGACTCTCCCACCCAGGCGTCGCCGCCCGGGGGGATCTCCGGCCGGTAGGCCACCTGGCCCCCCGGCGAGCGGACGAGGACGAAGTGGCGCCCCGGCGGAAGCTCGAAGTCGAGCGGCGTCACCCCGACGCTGCGACCGTCGACGAGCACCGCGGCCCCGCGCGCGGCCGAGGCGACGTGGAGGACGCCCTTGGGCTGCGCGAGCACCTTCGCCCGGACCTGATCGAAGAAGCGGAGGAAGACCGCCGGGTAGGCGCCCCGCGAGAGCTCGCGCGTGGGGTCGAGCCGGACCACGTCCTCGAGCACCCGCTCGGCGTCGTCCCGGTGGCCGAGGCGAAGCTCGACGATGGCGAGCTGCAGATCGGCGTCGCCGATGGCGGAGACGCGCTCGAGACCGTCGAACGCGGAGGTGAGCGCGTCGAGCCCCTCGAGGAGCTCCCGCGCGGCCTCGTCGAAGCGGAGCCGCCGCGCCGCCTTCTCGGCCCGCAGGACGAGCCCCTCGCCCCGCGCCACCGCCCGCTCGCCCTCGCCGTGGAACGGCGGAACCGAGGCGTGCGGACCCGCCGCGGCGGGGGCGGCCTCGGCGAGCGGCACCAGCGCGAGCTCGCTCGACTGCGACAGCGCCCTCTGGAGCCGGGCGGCCAGATCGGCCGCGATCGGCTCGGGCGCCCCTTTGAGGATCGGCACCACGGGCAGGAGCGCCACGCGCGGCCGCCCCTCGTCGTCGGCGCGGGCAATCCCCGCGGGCGAGAGGGTGAACGCCAGCGCCGTGAGGGCCGCGACGGCGGCCCGAAGCGTCGAGCGAAGCTCCTCCAAGATACCGTCCTTTTTGAGCAAACGGATTGTCAGCATAGAGGCTAGTCAACCGAGGGGTCAAGCGCGCCCGGGCCCTCCCCCGAGGCGTCTCCCCCTTCGGCGTTCGCTCTGATTGCTTGCCCCTCCTCCCGGCGTGCATCGCGAGAGAGCGCTCGATCTTCCCGCACCGTTGCGGCAGCGGTGGGCCGGTGCTAACCAGACCCGTCCCCGATCGGAGCCGTGACGCTGCGCCTGTCCGTCGCCACCAAGATCTTCCTCTGCTTCGCCGTGGTCCTCACGACCTTCGGCTCGGTCGCCATCACCTCGATCTGGACCCTGCACCGGCTGGGGGAGGATCTCGGCGTCATCGGCGAGTGCTACCTGCCGCTCACCAAGGCGGTGGGGCAGATCGAGAGCTTCCACAAGAACAAGGAGCGCGACACCGACCGGATCCTCGCCGAGAAGGACCGGGCGACCGAGCGGGTCTTGATGGGCTACACCCGCGTCTTCTTTCCGAAGATGATGAAGGACCGGGTCCAGTCGGCGCGGGCGGTGATCGGCCACGCGCAGAAGCTCGCGCGCGGCGCCGACCTCGCCTTCCTCGGCGAGATGGACAAGCGGCTCGCCGAGCTCTTCGACCGCTACGGCGACTACAACGACGCCGCGAGCGCGCTCTATGACGCGCTCGCGCAGGACGCGGCGGGGCGCCGGCGGCCGAAGGGGCTCGTGGAGGAGCTGCCCCTGCCGAAGCCGCCGCCGCAGAGGGCCACGGCCGCGCCGGGCGGGAGCGATCCGGTCGAGCTGCGGGCCCGGGCCCTCAAGCAGATCGAGGCGCTCATCGGCCGCGAGGTCCAGATCCTCTCCACTCGGCTCGAGTCGCGCGTCGCGAGCCGGGTCAACGCCGTGCACCGCTCCGAGGTGCAGGCGGCCTGGGCCATCATCGCGCTCAGCTTCGCGGCCATCGCCCTCGGGCTCCTCGCCACCGCCATCGCCCACCGGACCCTCCACCCGATCCGGGTGCTCACCGAGGGCGTCAAGGACATCAGCCGCGGCGACTTCGGCCGCGAGGTGAAGCTCCAGTCGGAGGACGAGCTCGGCCTGCTCGCGCGCGAGTTCAACGCCATGGCCGCCTCGCTCCGGGAGCGCGAGAAGCAGCTCCGCGAGCAGAGCGAGCGGCTCTTGCGCAGCGAGCGGCTCGCCGCGGTGGGGCGGATCTCGGCGCAGATCACCCACGAGATCCGCAATCCCCTCTCCTCCATCGGCCTCAACGCCGAGCTGCTCGCCGACGCGCTCGAGGGCTCGCGGGTCGGCGACGAGAGGGCGCGCAGCGAGGCGCTGTCCTTGCTCGCCGCGATGGCCCGCGAGATCGACCGGCTCACCGACATCAGCGAGGAGTATCTGGCCCTCGCCCGCTCCCCGAGGGGCGTCCGCGAGAGCGTCGACCTCGGCGAGGTGGTCGACGATCTGCTCGAGCTGCTCGGCCCGGAGCTCGCCCAGTCCCACGTCCGGATCGAACGCCGGGTCGACCCGGCCTCGCCCCACGTGCGCGGCGACCCGGGCCAGCTCCGCCAGGCGCTGCTGAACCTCGTGCGCAACGGCCGCGAGGCGATGGCGCCAAGGGGCGGCCAGCTCACGATCCGGGTCGCGCCCGCACCGGGCGGCTCGCCCGCGGGAGCCGTCGCGATCGAGGTCGAGGACGAGGGGCCGGGGGTCGCCCCGGAGGAGCTGCCGCGGCTCTTCGAGCCGTTCTTCTCGACGAAGGAGCAGGGCACTGGGCTCGGCCTCGCGCTGACCCAGCAGATCGCCCAGGACCACGGCGGCAGCATCGCCTGCGTCAGCGCACCCGGCCGCGGCGCCACCTTCCGGCTCATCCTCCCCGCCGAGCCCGCCGTCGCGCCGCCCCCCCCGAGCGAGCAGGCCACCGCATGAGACGAGACCCCCGCTTCTCCTACCGCGTCCACGGCGAGACGCTCGACAACGGCCTGCGCGCGCTCACGGTCGAGCTCCCCCACCTGCACTCGGGCCTGCTCGCGCTCTACGTCCGCGCCGGCTCGCGCCACGAGCGGCCCGAGCAGAGCGGCGTCGGCCACTTCCTCGAGCACATGTTCTTCCGCGGCAGCCGGGCGTTCCCGAACAGCGTCGCCATGCACGCGGCGGTGGAGGACGCCGGCGGCAACCTGAACGGCTACACGAGCCGCGACCACGCGGTCTACTTCACCCCGATCCACCCGGACGGCCTCGGCGTCGCCTGCGAGGTGCTCGCCGACATGATCGCGGCGCCGCTCCTGACGGAGATGGACGTCGAGCGCGAGGTCATCCTCGAGGAGATGCTCGACGAGGTGGACGAGTCGGGCCACGACGTCGACCTCGAGAACCTGACGAAGCGCGTGCTCTGGCCGGGCCACCCGCTCTCGCTCAAGATCGCGGGGACGCCGAAGACCGTGCGGGCGCTGCGGGTCGGGGATCTGCGCGAGCACCACGACCGCTTCTACGTCGGCCCAAACCTCGTGCTCTGCGCCGCGGGGCCGCTCGATCCGCGCGAGGTCGCCCGGCAGGCCCGCCGCCACTTCTCGCGCTTCCCGGCGGGGAGGCGCTCGCGGGAGCGCCGGCCGCCGCGGCTGCCGCCCGGCCCCCACTTCCGGATCTTCGCCCACGAGGAGAGCCAGACGGAGCTGCGGCTCTCGTTTCCGGGGCCGCCCGAGGACGGGCCCGACTTCCTCGCGCTCAGCCTCGCGCGCCGGATCCTCGACGACGGCCTCTCCTCGCGGCTCCCCTTCGAGATCGTCGAGCGGCGCGCCCTCTGCTACAGCCTCCACTGCGGCATCGACGCCTTCAGCGACGTCTCGGTCTTCGAGGTGGAGGCCGCGGCGAGCCACGGCAAGGTGGCGCAGGCGCTCCGGGAGATCTGCCGCACCCTCGGCGAGCTCCAGGCGAACGGCCCGACTCCCGAGGAGCTGGACCGCGCCAAGGCGCGCCACCGGATGGCGCTCGAGTTCACGCTCGACCAGACGAACGAGATGGCGGCCTGGTTCGGCGCCACCGCCCTCTTCCGCGAGCCGCCGTCGCTCGAGCGGCGCGCCGACGAGATCGACGCCATCGACGCCCCGCGGCTGCGGCGCGCGCTCTGGCGCCACCTGCGGCGCGAGAACCTCGTCGTGACGGCGGTGGGGAGCCCGGGGAAGCGGCAGCTCGCCGAGATCCGCAAGGCCGCCCGCGAGGCCCCGGGGCTCCGTTGACGGCCGGCTGCTACGGGAGCGTGAGCTTCAGGACGGCGCCGCCGCTAAAGTCGATCCAGTAGAGGGCGGCCCCGTCCGTCGCGATGGCCAAGAAGCTCCCCGCGCCTTGCTCGTAGAGGACGGACGGCGCGCCTCCGTCCCGGGAGACGCTCCCGACCTCGTGACCATCAAAGGACGTCCAGTAGACCGAGGTCGCGGTCAGAGCCAGCCCCCAGGCGGTCGGCAGACCAGACGCCAGAAGCTCGACCGTCCCTCCGTCGACGGCGAGGCTCGACACCGCGCCCGCCAAGGCGCCTCCCCAGCCGCCGTAATTCGTCCAGTAGAGCGAGCCGTCGTCCAGCGCGAGGACGTTCGGCTGGTACTGGCCGGTCGCCATCGAAACCGAGGGACCACCATCCAGCGGGACCGCCTCGATGGTGCCGCTCCCATAGCAGGCCACGTAGACCACCCCGGCGCCCGCCGCGACACCGTAGGGGGAGCAGTTGGGCAGCGACGCGACCATCGTCTGGGCGCCGCCGTCGACCGGCGCGGCGAACAGTTGGCTCGCGGCGTGATCCGTCCAGTAGACCGTCCCGCCTTGGACGGCGAGAAAATCGGGGTTCGCGCTCGTCCCGATGACCCTCGGCGCCCCGCCGTCGAGCGACTGCCGCACGACCGTCCCGCCGCCATCGGCTCGGCCCCCCTGATTCGTCCAGTAGAGGTCGCCCCCGGCGATCGCGAGCCCGGTCGGATTGCCCTGACCCTGGGCCAGCGTCACCGGCGTCCCTCCATCCGTGGGGACGGCCATCAGCCTTCCGCTGGATTGATCGGTCCAGTAGACCATCCCCGAGGCCACCACGAGGTCGTAAGGCCCACTCAACCCCGAGGCCAGAGTCACCACGCAGCCGCCGTCGCAGCCCGCGCCTCCGCCTCCGGTCGAGCCGGTCGTGCCACCCGAGGACGTCGTTCCGGTCGTGCCACCCGAGGACGTCGTTCCGGTCGTGCCACCCAAGGACGTCGTTCCGGTCGTGCCGCCCGAGGACGTCGTCCCGGTCGTGCCGCCGCTGCCAGTCGACCCGCCACTTCCAGCGCTTCCGGTCGAGCCGCTTCCGCCCTGGCCCCCACTCGACGAGCCACTTCCGCTACTTCCGGCGACTCCAGCGTCGCCTGCCGGCGCCTCTCCGGGCGCGAAGCAGTAGCCCCCGACACACTGCTGACCGACGGGGCAGTCGCCGACCGTGCGACACGGGAAATGCGCGGCCGTCGAGGGGCTGAGGACGCAGCCGGAGAGGCCGGCCGCCGCGAGACCGATGAAGAGGGCCCTGCCGATCACCGAGCCACCGCGCCGTCCGGTGCCGTGCCGAAGACCGAGACGCCGACCGCGGTGGCGAGGAGCGCCACGCCGACCGGGACGAGGAGCTCTCCGAGGACGGCCTCGGTGTTGCTCGTCTGGATGCTCGCGTAGCTCATCGTCTCGTATCCGCTGGGCTGGTAGCCGGCCCGACTCGACGCCATCAGCCCGAAGGCGAGCGCGCCACCGACCACGCTGGCCGCGCCGAGGGCTCCCACGATCCACGGGGCCACGTGACTCCGCGGCGGCGGGGGGCTCGCCAGGACCGCGGGCGCGACGGAGGCGGGGCGGACGGGCGGCGACGGCACGCGGGTGACCAGCACGGAGACGGGGGGCTCGGGCGGAGGCCGCACCCCCTGGGCCGGCCGCGCCGCCTTGGCGGCGGCGTCCATCTCCGCGATGAGCCCCAGGACCTCGGCGCGGTTTCTCGCCGAGGGCTTGCCCCGCAGGTAGCCTCGGTAGAAGAACGCGGCCTGCTCCCAATGGTGCAACGCGCGGTGACACTGGCCGAGGTCGAAGAGGAGGCCGGGAACGTGCGCCAGCTCGTACGCGCGGGTCGCATCCACGAGCGCCTTCTCGAACTCACCGGCGTCGTATTCGACGATCGATCGCCGGGCCAGCAGCTGGGCGCGCGTGACCGGCGACCCGGCGAGCAGCATGATGAGCACGACCGACGGCACCGTCCGGAGCATAACAGATCTCCAGAGGGCGAGCGGACGGGGTTCGGGCGAGACCGTCACTTGACCCGAGACCCCGGGGGCTGGTCTGTTTCGCGCCCATGAAAGCGCTCCATTGGACCCTTCCCCTCGCGGCGTTCGTCCTACAGGCTTGCCACCACCCGAGCTCCGGTCCCGGCCCCACGGACGGCGGCCCCACGGACGCCGGCCAGCGCCTCGACGCCTCCACCGGCCTCGAGGCGGTGCCGCTCCAGACCACGCTCCCGACGCCCGGGCTCGCGGAGCCCGTCGACGTGGTGCGCGACACCCACGGCGTGCCGCACGTCTACGGCTCGAGCCTCCCGGACGTCGCCTACGCGCAGGGCTACCTCGTCGCCCACGACCGGCTCATCCAGCTGGACTTCGCCCGCCACGACGCCGACGGGAGCCTCTGCGAGCTCATCGGGCTCCTCGAGCCCGGCATCGTCGCCCAGGACGCCCAGATGCGGCTCCACCACCTGCGCGCCCAGGCCCAGGCCGAGCTGCAGGCGCTGCAGGCGTCGGCGGACCCGGCCGACCAGCTCCTCGTGAAGGCCCTCGGCCGCTTCGCCGACGGCGTCAACGCCTACGCCGCCGCGCTCGTTGCCGGGAGCTACGCGCTGCCTGCCGACTACTTCGCCATCTACCAGCCCCAGAGCTTCCAGCCGTGGACCCCGGTCGACTCGCTGCTCCTCGGCGAGCTCTTCGCCTTCGAGCTCGCCTTCGACGCCTCGGACGAGCTGTCGAACACGGCGCTCGCGCAGGAGGGGACGGCGATCTTCGACGACGGCGGCACTCCGGATCTGCGCGCTCGCGCGGGCATCGGCGAGGACCTGCAGCTCTTCGCCCCCGTGGACCCGACCTTCACGATCCAGGGCTGGACCGGCTTCGACGGAGACACGAGCACGGCGCGCCGCGGCCGGCTCCAGAAGCTCCGCCCGCTGCCCGGCAGCCTCATCCGCGACGACCTCCGCGCCCTCGCGAGCCTGACCCAGGAGGACCGCAGCAAGATGCGGGGATCGAACGACTGGATCGTGGGCCCCGGGCTCTCCGCCACCGGCCACGTCCTCGTCGCGAACGACACCCACCTCTCGCTCGACAACCCGGCCCAGTTCTGGATGGTCCACCTCGTGAACCACGGCGCGGACGCGCCGGTGGACGTGATGGGCGAGCAGTTCGCGGGGCTGCCGATGGTGACCCTCGGGGTCAACCGGCACGTCGCCTGGGGCGCCACCACGAGCAACCTCGACGTCACCGACCTCTACGCGGAGAGCGTGGTCTCCTGCTCGCAGCAGGCCGGCGCCTCCTGCGTCCTGTTCCAGGGCAAGCAGCTGCCGCTCGTTCCGCGCCAGGAGAGCTTCCAGCTCGGCTACCTCGGCAACATGGGCAAGACCATCACCCTCACCTTCTACGACGTGCCAGGGCACGGCCCGATCCTGCCGAGGCTCTCCTACGACAAGAGCGGCAACCTCATCGGAACGGAGCCCTTGCGCCCGCAGGAGATCTCGATCCGCTACACCGGCTACCAGGCCGGGGCGCTCGTGAAGTCCATCTTCGGCCTCGACCGGTCGGGGACGATGCAGGACGCCGTGGCCGCGCTGGATCAGGGCTTCGCCTACGGCGGACAGAACTGGGTCATCGGCGACGACCAGGGCCACTTCGGCTGGACCGAGATCGTCCGCGTGCCGCGCCGCGCGCCCCCCACCGCCACCCAGCCGAACTCACCCTGGCAGGTCCTCCCCGGCGACGGCAGCGCCGAGTGGGGCGCGGACATGGACCCGCGCTACATCCCGCACGCGTACGACCCGGCGAAGGGCTTCCTCGCCACCTCGAACAACGACCCCATCGGCGTCACCGCGCAGAACTCGCCCTTCGTGGGGCAGCCGGACGTCGACGGCGGGCCGCTCTACCTCGGCTGGGGCTACGACCCCGGCACGCGCGTCGGCCGCGTCACGAAGCGGATCGAGGCGGCCGCCGACGCGGGCCAGAAGCTGACGCTCGACGATCTGCAGTCCATCCAGGCGGACACCGTCACCGAGTGGGGCCAGGGTTTCTCTCCCACCTTCCTCGACGCCGCCGCCGCGCTGGTCGCGGAGGGAGCCGCGCTGGACGGCGGGGCGGACGGCGGCCCCTACCCCGAGCTCGCGCCGCTCTTCGCGTCCGCCCCGCCGGCGGACGGCGGAGTCGACGGCGGCTCGACGGACGCGGGGCTCGACGGCGGCACGACGGACGGGGGCGCCGGCGCGCCGAGCTTCACGCTCCCGCCGCTCGCGCTCATCCAGGCGGCGCAGGCCCTCGTCTCCGGCTGGAGCTTCGCGACGCCCTCGGGCGCGGGCGCCAGCGGCGCCGAGCTCGCCGACTCGCAGGCGACGCTCGTCATGGCCTCGTTCGTCTCCCACTTCGCCCACGACACGCTCGACGACGAGCTCGCCCGCTTCGATCCGACCCAGGTCTTCCTCGGCGAGCTGGTGGAGGAGAAGCTCCTCTACTTCCTCTGTCAGAGCCCGCTGCCGAGCTTCCTGAAGACCGGGGTCTCCGCGGCCACCGGCGATTCGATCCTCTTCGACGACCTCCGGACGCCGGGCGTCGTGGAGAGCAAGCGGTTCATCGCCGCCCGGGCGATCCTCGAGGCGCTCTCGGACCTCTCGGCCCGGCTCGGCCCCGACCCGACGAAGTGGAGCTGGGCCCAGCTCCACACGCTGACGCTCCGCTTCTTCCTCGGCCCCGGCATCGCCGACGGGCTGGATCTGCCGCCGCCCCACGACAAGAGCTACCCGAACGGCTACCCGCGCCACGGCGACAACGGCACGGTGGACGTCGCGCCCCACGGCCTCTCCACGACGAACTTCACCCAGGAGGACCTCGGCCCCGCGATCCGGTTCGTCGCCGAACTCGACCCCGCCGGCCCCAAGGCGCGCAACGCCCTGCCCGGCGGCGAGATCTTCGACCCCAGCTCGCCCCACTACGACGACCAGCTCCAGCTCTGGCTCGCGAACCAGACGTTCGACTTCGCCTTCGCGGATCCCGACGTCGTCGCCGAAGGCATCGCCGAAGAGCAGAAGAACGGCATCGGCCGCTGGCGCTTCCAGCCGTCGCCCTGAGGCGGGGGCCAGGGCGTCAGGCGGGCGGCGCGGCGCTCCCCTCCGGGGGCGCCGCGGGGAGCCAGAGGCGAAAGGTCGTCGTCCGCTCCGCGCTCTCGGCCGCGATGCGGCCGCCGTGGGCCTCGACGAGCTCGCGGGTGATGTAGAGCCCGAGCCCGATGCCGGCGACCTTCCCCTTGCCGGCCTGGGCCGCCCGGTGGAACCGCTGGAACAGCACCGGCAGCTCCTCGGGGGGGATCGGCCGCCCGACGTTCTGGACGGCCAAAGAGACGCCGCCCTCCGCCGGCTCCACCGTGACGGTGATCGGCGTCCCGCTCTCTCCGTACTTGACGGCGTTCGTGAGGAGGTTCTCGAGCACCTGGGCCAGCCGGTCGGGATCTGCGAGCAGCGCCGGCGGCTCGCCCTGGATCCGAACGTCGAAGGGGCGATCGGACGCCTCCTCCGCGAGGAGCGCGACGACCTCGCGGACGACGGGCTCGATCTCGAGCCGCGACCGCGACAGCGAGAGCCGGCGCGCCTCCAGCCGGGAGTAGTCGAGCAGATCCCGGATCATCCGGTCGAGCCGCCGGCTGCTCGCGCCGATCCGGTCGATGCTCTTGAGCTGCCCGGGATCGGTCGAGATCCGGGAGAGCCGCGCCGCCGACAACGCGATGGTGCTCAGCGGCTGGCGGAGGTCGTGGGCGACGAGCGAGCTCCACTCGGCGCGCAGCCGCTCGAGCTCCTTGAGGAGCGTCACATCCTCGATGGCGAGGAGCGCTCCGGGCCGCCCGCCGCCCGGGAGCGGCGCGGCGTTGATCAGGACGGGGATCTCGCGGCCGTCGGGGCGGACGATCCGCATCTCGATCTGCTCGACCCGCCCCCCCCGGAGCGCCTCCCAGCACGGGAGCCGCTCCCTCGGGACGGGCTCGCCGTGCGCGTCGCGCAAGAGCGGAGCGTACTGGCCGACGCCCCCCGCCGGATCGAGCCTCACCCCGAAGAGGGCCTCGGCCCGGCCGTTCGCCTCGACGCGCTCGCCGGCCGCCCCCTGGACGACCAGCATGCCGACGGGCGCCGCGCCGAGCACGGTCCGAAGCCTCGCCTCCGACTCCTCGAGGGCCCGCTCCCAGCGCAGCCGCTGCCAGACGACGAGCCAGATGGGGATGCCGATCGAGAGGAAGACCGCGCCGACGACCCAAAAGACGAGGCGGGCCCAGCGGCGCGCCGTCTCCATGCGGACGCTCCGCAGGCGCCCCTCGGCCGACAGCATGGCCGAAAACTGCGCGCGCATGGAGTCGACCGCGCGCTTGCCGCGCCCGGAGGCGATGGCCGGCGTCGGCTCCTCGCCTCGCCGCTTCGCCTCGACGACGCCCTCGGTGTAGGGCAGCCACTCGCCGAGCTCGCCGCGCACTGCCTCCAATCGATGGCGCTCCGCCGGGTCGTCCTCAATCAGCTCCGAGAGGCTTTGGAGCGCGGGCTCGATCGCGGCGCGCCCGGAGCGATAGGGTTCGAGGAAGTCGTCCTGCCCCGTGAGCACGTAGCCGCGCATCCCCGTCTCGATGTCGAGGATCTGCTTCTCGAGCTCGTGGATCCCGGCGACGGTCCGGTCGGAGCGGTCCACCCACTGGCTCGCGGCGTCGAGCGCGCGCAGCTGCCAGAGCAGCAGGCCGAAGAGGAGCGGGAGGAGAGCGAGGAGGGGGAAGAGCCGAAAGAGCCCGCGCCGCTTTTCGTGTCGGCACCCCTTCTCCCCCATGACTCACTCCCGTAGCAGCGCGACGCGCTCGTCCGCCCGCTGGCGCCGCGCCGCCTGGGCGACCTCCCTCGGGACGACGGTCTTCCCCACGGGCGCCAGCGCGAGTCCCGCGAGCTTGAGGTGCTGGATGCCGAACGGGATGCCGATGATCGTGAGGAAGTCGAAGAGCGCCACCGCGAGGTGTCCGAGCGCGAGCCAGAGCCCCGCGAGGAGGAACCAGACGACGTTGCCGAGCAGGCCGAGGAGCCCCGTCCCGAGGTCCCCCTGCCCCGTCAGCTCCTTGCGGTCGATCGCCTCCCGCCCGAACGGCAGGAAGGTGAAGCGCCCGATGACGAAGCAGGCCCGCGCCCAGGGGATGCCGACGATCGAGAGGAAGGCGACGAGCCCCGCGGCCCACCAGCAGAGGCCGAGCACGAAGCCGCCGCAGACGAACCAGAGGAGATTGCCGATGGCGGCCACGGGCCACTCTTTACCAGGGCCGGGGCCGTTGCTCCACCAGCGCGCCCCCGGCGCAAGCACAGCCATTCTCCACGATCAGTCGGGAGGGATGGCGATGGGCGCCGAAGGGGTCCACGAGTTGCTGGATGGCGAGCAGGCGTTCACGAGGTCGACGCCGATGGAGCAGAACGAGGCGCGGCCGAGAACAGCGGCAATCGTTCACGGGCCTCGATGCGCGAAAGAACCTGATCGCTTCCTTTGATTTGTCGCTGGGCGCTCTTGACCCTGGTGACGTCGAGGCCCTCGATGGCGAGGATGGCCCGGAGGAGCCATCGCTCGTCGAGGTGACCCAGACCTTGTTCATCGAGGGCGATGCCGAGTGAGTGGAGATCCGTCGGCTCGCGGGCCGTCATCCCCCCATGCAGGGCGTTGAAGATGTCTTGCGCCTTCAGCGCCATGCCTCCCGTGTTCAGACGATCGAAGATGTCTCGGAGCAGCCGTTCGTCATCGGTCTCGACGATGTAGGTGGGGACCTGGTACTCGCGAAGAGCCTTGTTGAGCCCGAGCGCAGCCTTGAGGTAGATCGGCCGCTCGCTGCCCTCGATGTGGCTCTCGACCCAACTCAGTAGCTGCTCGGCGTCGAGGACCACGTTGAGGGGAAGCCAGTTTGCGTGCGGCGGAGTGGCTCGGAAGCGCTCGAAGCTCCTCTTCGACAGGTCGAAGTAGAGCCGGTACTCGTCTGCGTTCCCATCGGCCTCGTACGGCGGGTGGAGCAGGACCCCGGCGAGCGAGGTCAGCCGCTGCTGCCCGTCGACGACCCAGAGCGCCTGTCCGGACTGCGGCGCCTCGATCGTCAACGGCCCGAGAGCGAGAGTCTCCGCGGGGGCGGGATGCCGCCAGAGGAGCAAGGTCCCGATGGGGTATCCCAGGTAGATGCTCTCGACCAGGCGCCGGATCTGCTCCCTTTTCCATCGGAACGGTCGCTGAAACCGGGGGATCCGGAGCTGTCCTCGGCGAATCTCTGACAGAAGATCCTCGACGGAGAACGTTCGCGCCTCCGGCCTCCGCGAAAGAGGTTCGGTCACGACGGCCGCCTCCGCCTCACCCGGGCCGGCGCGCGCCGCCGCCGCTCCTTCGGCCGAACCGGCTCGAGGATCAGCCTCTGGCCATCCGTCGTCAGCGTGAGCTCGGATCCCGGGGCGATGTCCAGGAGCGCCAAGATGGCGCGATCCAGCACGATCCCGAAGCTGTTGCCGATGGAGATCACGCGCTTCTTCACAGTTCGCCTCGTACGCATGACGTTAGAACGGGCTCAGCGACGGGGCAAGCGCCCGTGCGAACGGCAGGGTCTCGCCAAAGGCATCGCCCGCTCCGCCGCCAGGGGCCGCTTGGGGGCGGCGCCGCTCACCGGCTCGCCCACCGCCCGGCGCCGTTCACGGCACGAGCAGCGCGTTCACCTGAGTCTCGTCGTCGAAGCCGCCGCCGCCCGAGAGGCCCCAGAGCGTCACGAGGCAGTCGCCCGCGGCGAGCTTCAGGCCGGAGAAGCTCTGGAAGACCGGGACGGTCTGCACGCCGATGCCGCTGCCGGAGAGCGGCACCGAGAGCAGCCTGGTCGCGTCCGCGGGGATCTGCGCGTAGTAGGAGCCCGGCCCCGCGAAGCCGGAGGGGACGCCGAACGAGGAGCACTCGCTGCCGTGGTAGACGTAGAAGTCGTTCGTCGCGGTCCAGGCGCCGGCGGGGGGCGCGCCGAAGCTCGCGGTCCCGTCGAAGGTGCTGTCGCTGATGTCGCCGTAGAGCGCGACGAGCTGGGTCGCCTGCGAGATGGGGCTCACCGCCGCGAACGAGAGCGAGTCGTTCGTGGTGGCGCCCTGGCAGCCCCAGCCCTGCCCGAAGCAGGCCTCGCCGCCGAGCCCCACCGCGCGCTGCGCGGGCGACTGGGGGCCCGCGTAGCCGAGCGTGAGCTTCGCCGCCGAGACGACGTCTTGCGGCGTCGACACCGGCCCGCCGTTGAGGCCGAGCAGCAGGCAGTTCGAGAACGGCAGCCCGCCGGGGAAGGTCTGGTCGATCGCGAGCGAGAAGGTCCCCTGCGCCGGCGCCTTGACGATGTACTGGGCGAGCCCCAGGGCCCCGGGCGGACCGTACTCCGGCGTCGAGGCCGGCCAGCGGCCCGCGGGGCAGCTCCCCGATGGGAGCTGCTCGACGATGAAGAGCAGCTCGCTGTAGAGGCTCTGCGCGTTCGTGACCGAGAGCGTCCCCGACAGCGAGACGAGGCTCTGCGTGCCGGGAGGGATCGGAAAGCCGTACCAGGCGGTGGGGAAACCCGTCACCGCGGCGAGCGCCGAGCCCTCCAGCTCGACCGGGCTCGGCCAGCTGCAGCCGGGGCCGCCGCAGGCGCCGGGCCAGACGTAACCCGCCGTCCCGCCCCCGATCGGCGCGTAGCCGCTTTGCTCCGCCGAGGTCATCTCCGCCTGGCTCGTCGTGTAGAGGTAGTCGCCGCTCGCGGCGTCGTGGAGCGCGTAGAGCGGGATCGAGCCGCAGACCGCGCCCGTGGCGATGAAGCCGAGCTGCCCCTCCAAGGTCGCGCCGCCGCAGCTCTGGTCCTGCGTGTAGAGGTGGGCGCCGCTCGCCGTCCGGCAGCGGTAGAACGGCACGAGCCCCGGCTGCGCGGCGGCGTAGAGATAGAAGGAGCCGTAGGCCTCGACCGAGTAGCCGCAGCAGGAGGCCTCGCTGTCCGTGGTCGTGTAGAAGTGGAGTCCGGTCGAGGAGTCGTAGGAGCGGTCGACCGCGACGCGGCAGCCCATCACGTCGTCGCAGTAGCCGTTGCAGTCGTCGTCCTTCAGGTTGCAGATCTCCGCGGGCGGGACGCAGGCGCCGTAGCCGCCGCCCTGGCAGCTCTCGGTCCCGCTGCTGCCGCAGGAGGTCGTGCAGCTCTGGGTCGGGCCGCCGGCGCAGCCGCCGCCCGAACTCGGGCCGGCATCGAGCGGGCCGCCCGCGTCGGCGCCGCCTCCGGCGTCGACCGCGGGGCCCGCGTCGGCGGAGCCCGCGTCGCCGCCCTGAACGCCGGCGTCGGCCGATGACCCGGCGTCGCCCAGTGCGCCGGCGTCGAGCGGCGCACCGCCGTCGGCGCCGCCGGTCGACGTGCCCGCGTTCCCGTTCCAGAGGAGCCCCGCGTCGGCTCCGCCGTCCAGGCCGGCCGCCCCCTCCGGGCCCGCCGGCGAAGCGCTGCCGCAGGAGAGACAGAGACCGAGGGCGGCGACGAAGAGCGAGCGGTATCCCATCGAAGGGAGCATACACCCGGTCGCCGGGCGAGCCGGCAACTCCGCGCTCAGAGCCCACGTGGCGGCTCTACAGCCACCCATGGCGGCGCGCCCGAAGCCCCTGTCGCGGCCACGCAACCGAGAGACGACTCGACTTGCCCGGAGACCGCCGCGCCAGGCGAGGATGTCGCCGCCGCGAACGGTCGAACCGCCGGACGACGCCACGGCGACGGCGATTGGCTCGAGGATGTCGTCGAACGCGGCGAGTGCGTCGGCACTCTCATCGTGCCTGTCGGCGCACTCGCTGCGATCGTCGGCGATCTCATCGCGATCGTCGGCGCGCTCGCCGCAATCGGCGACAGCCTCGTCGTCCCGACCGCCACGTTCCCGCAGGAAGGCGCCGCTCGGCGAGCGCTCACCGCCATGCCGCCGCCGGGCGGCGTCACGCACATCGCGCGCGGCGGTCCGCTCGACGGCAGAAGCGCCATGCCCACGCAGGCCGGCGGAATCGACGAGCGGCCAGCCGACACTCTGTCCGACGGCAGCGCCACGCTCCGCGAGCGCAGCGCCATGGAGGCGGAGCCCGCCGGGCCGCTCGCTTTTTTTGGCGACAGCCGGCACGATCGTGGCGGTCGGGACGGCGAGGGTGTCGCCACATCCGATGAAATCGGCGACACGCGCTCGCGACTGTGCGATCATGGCGAGCGCCCGAGCGACAGGCGCCCGGGGAAGGACGACGCGCATGAGCCCAATTGCCACCTCGCAGACGCCGACCACCGCCGAGATCGTCCGAGCCGCCCTCGGCGAGCTGCTCTACACCCAGAAGGACGTCGCACGGCTGCTCGGCGTCTCGGCGCGGACCGTCCAGCGGCACCCGAGGCTCTGGGGGTTCCAGGGACCGGACGACCTCGCGAAGCTGGTCCGCGCGCTCTGGCCGCGCAACGCCGCCCTGGCGCGGCAGCTCGCCGAGCAGGTCGGTCTCGACCTCGCCGCGATGGGGCTCGCGCCCAAGCCCGCGCCTCCGCCGCCCGCCCCGGTGGCGGCGCCGGCATCGCCGAAGCCTGCGGAGGCCAAGCCGGAGCACGCGGCGGCCGTCCTCTGCGCCGCGGCCGACGCCATGAACGTGGCGCCGCGCGAGGCGAAGCCGCTCATCACCGCCATCTTCAAGGCGGTGGCCGCGATGGACGTGGACCACCACGGCCTCGCGAAGCTGCTCGCCCAGGGGGAGGCCACGACGGCCCCCGCGCAGTCGAAGAGGTAGCTCCGGCGCCGCCTGGCGCGCGGCCCGCCCGTCAGCGTCGCCTGCGCGACGACCTCGTGCCCGTTCCCGTCGTGCGGCAGGCCGCACGCGCTGCCCTCGATCGTGGACGAGCTGCGCGATGCCCGCGGCGTCGCTCACCTGGATCGGCCCCTGCCCACCGCCCGCCTGGGCCATCTCGGCCACGACGCCCTGGTCGCCGTTGGGGACGGCGACGACGTCGGTGACCACGCCGAAGGTCTTCTTCAGGCGCGCGATCGCGGAGAGCGTCGCGGCCCCGTCCAGGCAGTAGATCGGGCTGGGAGCAGGGCAGCAGGTGACAGACGCGCCGGGATCCGCGCAGCCCCCGAACGAGCAGACGCAGCCAGCGGGGGGCGTCGCGTCGATCCCCTGGGACTGCAAGCCAGCCGGGGATTCGCAGCCGTGGTCCTACCCGTCGGACCAGGCCTCGTTCGCGCAGGGGTTCGCCTGGTCGCAGTTCGGCATGCCATCGGCGACCAGCAGGACGTGCTTGGGAGCGCCGGAGTCGGCGGCCATCTGCGCGTCGCCCGGGACCACCGCCTGGAGGGTCGCCGGCAAGGGCTCACCCCCGGAGGGCTGCGGCTGCTGGGCCTGGCGCAGTCGCTCACGGAAACCCGCCGGCAAGATCAAGCCGCTCTCGACCGAGCGGCATGGAGTCGTGCGCCCGCACGTGACGTATCGGGTGGTCCGCTTGCTCCGCGCGGCCCGCAGCTGTCCCCCTGATGTCTCTCGGGCTGGCGAGCCGCCGGCTGCCTCGCGCTCCAGTCCGACTTCGTCCGTCGCCCTGGCCGCTCGCGGGCTGAATGTTGCGACCACGCCCGGGCACCAGGTAGGGTAGAAGGATGATCCTCGACAGTTCGGAGGCGGGATGAGACTCCGTTTCGATCGCTGGCTTCTGGCTTGCGCGCTGGTCTTCAGCGCGGGTGCGGAGGCGGCAACGGTTCACGTCGCGGGCGCGCCGCGCGCCGAGGTGACCGAGGGCCGGAAGAGAGCTCGCGGCTACACCGCCTCCGCGCATCAGCCGGTGGCGGTCCAGGCCACCGGCCCCGGCCGCATGCTGGTCCGCGCGCTCGGCATCGGCCGGGACGACCAGCTCACCATCACCCTCGAGCGTGACGGGCAAGCGCGGTCGGTGAACGTCCGCCCGCTGGTCCCGTCGACCGACAGCTTCCGGGGCGCTCCCCTGAGCCGCCCGATCAACGTCGAGGTCGACGTCCCGGCCGGACCGCACGACTACAAGGTGACCTTCAGCGGATCGGCGTTCGTCCAGGTTGAGTCGACGCGCAGCCGGCACGCCGAGTGGGCCGCGGCGGCGGAGAAGCCGATGGCGACCGCGCCGCTGACGCCGCCCGTCACGCTCGCTCCCGAGCCGATGGTCCGGACCGTCGACGCCCACGTGGCCGACGCGCCGCCTCCCGTCGTGGCACCAGAGCCGGTTGCCGCCATCGCGGCCAGCGAGCCCGCCGCGCCGGTCGCGGCCGAGAAGGCGGTCTTCCTCTTGACGCCGGTCGTCGGGATGGGCTTCGTCGTGGAGGATGCGCTGGGCGTGGCCACACCGCAGTTCGTCTTCGGGGCGGACGCCCGCTACTTCCTCAGCCGGAAGCCGAACGGCGACATGGGCCTCAACCTCACCCTGCGCGACCATGCGAGCAACCAGAGCTACCTCACCACTCGGCCGGATCTCTCGACGGGCGGGGCCGCCTCGCTCACCACGAACGAGGAGATGCTCCAGGCCGACCTCGACTTCGTCTACGACTTCCACCCGGCGGACCGGCTCTGGCTCGGCGTCTTTGCCGGCCCCGGCTTCCGCTTCTTCATGAACGACGTCATCCCCGCGAATATCGGCGGCATCTACCCCGGGGGTGAGCTGCGCTTCGGGATCACCGACAGCCTCGAGGTCCGCGCCCGGGTGAGCTACCTCTACAACCTCTTCTTCCAGAACGCGGGGTCGCTCTCCGCGATGGGGCCACCCCACGCGGCGGCCGACGGCTCGGCTGGGCTCGCGCTCGAGATGGGCGGCGGCAACCGGCTGCGCCTCGAGTACGAGGGCGAGGACGACGCCTTCGGCAGCTCCTACCGCTACTACCACAGCCTCTGCTTCCTGCTCGATCTGGCCATCTGACATCGCGACGTGATTCTGTTGGAGGAGAATCCCATGCACCGACTCACCGGACGCATCGCAGTCCTCTCGGCGGCCATGGCCCTCGCGGCCGGCTGCGCCCAGCAGCTCAAGCCGCCCACGGCCCAGATCAAGGTCGTGGGGTCCTCGACCCCTGCCATCGGCAGCATCGTGCAACTCGACGGCAGCGGCAGCTCGGACCCGAATTCGCTCCCGCTCGCGTTCCACTGGCAGATGCTGAACCTGCCGGCCGGCAGCCACGCGGCGTTCAACGACCCGGGGATCCTGAACCCGTCGTTCCTCGCGGACGTCGGCGGCGAGTACGACGTCCAGCTCGTGGTGAACGACGGCAAGTGGTCGAGCGAGCCGGCGACGGTGGCGGTCAAGGCAGGCCCCTGCGGCAACCAGCCGCTGGCGGTGGTGATCCAGGGCGCGCCGACCTCGGCCATCGGCGGCGCCGACGGCGGCGGGGGTAGCCCAGACGGCGGCTTCCCGACCGGCTCGCTGGTTCAGCTCCAGGCGACCGTGACGGACCCGAATAGCCCCTGCCTGCCGGGCGCCGACGCCGGGACGGTGGAGGCCTTCGGTTACGCCTGGTCCTTCACGTCGGTGCCGAGCGGCAGCCAGGCGAAGCTCAACGGCAGCTCCCTGAGCGATCCATCCTTCGTGGCCGACATCCCAGGCGACTACGCCGTTGCGGTGACCGCGACGAGCCCGACCGGCATCCAGGGGACGGGCACGAAGACGATCACCGTCGGATCGTGCGGCAGCAACCCGCCGCAGATCCAGGAGATCGCCGCCCAGCCTGCCGCGCCCCAGATCGGCCAGCTCGTCCAGCTGTCCTCGACGGTGCTGCAGCCCGACAACGCTGCGCCGTGCAGCGCGGGCGAGACGCTCGTGTACGCGTGGTCCTTCGTCGCCCTGCCGTCGGGCAGCCGGGCCCAGCTCAACGCGGCGACCATCGCGCAGCCGTCGTTCCTCCCCGATGTGCCGGGGGCGTATACGGTTCGACTAGAGGTCACCGACTCGGTCGGGCACCTCGCGACGCCCCAGACGCTGACGGTCACGGTGAGCGGCTGCGGAGGCGCCATCCCGAAGGTGACTGGAATCACGAGCGCCCCGGCGTTGCCCGACACCGGCCAGACCATCCAGCTCCAGGCCGCGATCGGCGACGCCGACGCGACGGCGTGTGGCCTGAAGCCCGCTTATACCTATGCGTGGCAGATCGTCGGCCAGCCGGCGGGAAGCCGCGCGGCGTTGAACAACGCCGCGGCGAGCGACCCGTCGTTCACCGCGGACCTTCCGGGAAACTACGACGTCGCGCTCGTCGTGACCAAGGTCGAGTTCGGCGCCGCCCCCCTCCCGAGCAGCCTTCCGGATGCGGGCATGGGCGCCGTGGACGCCGGTGCGGTCGATGCCGGAGCAACCGACGCAGGCGCCTCCGCTGACGCGGGCGCGGCAGATTCCGGGACCGGGGTCGATGCAGGCGCCTCGAACGACGCCGGCACCTCGAAGGACGCGGGCACGTCCGCCGACGCCGGGATGTCCAGCGACGGCGGCGCGTCCGTGGCCCCGTGGGCTCTCGCGACCCCGATCGCGAGCGCCAGGTTCGTCCAGCGCATCGTGGTCTCGGCGTGCGGCAGCGCCGCGCCCTCGGTTGTAGCGAACGCCGACCCCAAGCCGGACGTCGGCCAGGTCGTCCAGCTCGGCGTCACGGTGACCGACTCCAATGCCGAGGCGGCCTGCCAGCTCCCCGAAGCGTTCAGCTACCGGTGGTCCGTCAGCGCGCTGCCGCAGGGCAGCGACGCCGCGCTGAACTCGACCGCCGTGTCGGCTCCGTCGTTCACGCCGGACGTTCCCGGCGAGTACGACTTCAGCGTGGTCGTGACCGACTCGAGCGGCCAGTCGAGCGCGCCCGCGATCGAGGTCGTGACGGCGTCGATCTGCGGCTCCGCGGTGCCCGCGGTTTCCGCCACCGTCAGCAACAGCACCCCGTCGGTGGGCGAGACGGTCCAGTTCGCGGCGACGGCGACCGACAGCGACAGCCAGCCGCCGTGCAGCCTCCCCGTGAAAATCGCCTACGCCTGGCAGCTCGTGCAGGTGCCGGTGGGGAGCAACGTGCAGCTCAACGTGCCGGGCGCCTCGAATCCGAGCTTCACCCCGGACGTGCCGGGACCCTATGTCGCGGTGGTCACGGTCACCGATCAGCACGGCCGCTCGAGCTTCTCGACGCCGGTCACGGTCACCGCGGGAACGTGCGGTTCGCTCGTCCCGGTGGTGACCATCGCGGGGCCGAGCGGCAGCGTGAACACCGGCGCGCCGGTGCAACTCGCCGCGCAGGTCGTGGACGGCAACGCGGCCGCGAGCTGTGGTCTCACCGAGAACGAGAGCTACCGGTGGTGGTTCACGGCGGTGCCCGCGGGCAGCCGCGCCGCGCTCAACGGCGCAAGCCTGTCCGACCCGTCGTTCACCCCGGACGTCGCGGGCGAGTACGGCCTCACCGTCGCGGTCACGGACTCCTCGGGTTTGACGGGCCAGCAGAACGTTGCCGTGACGGCCGTGGCCTGCGGCAGCAATCCGCCGGTCATCGACCCGGGCAGCTTCCAGGCCAACCCGGCCAGCCCGGTGCTCGGCGAGCCGACCCAGATCTCGGCGAGCTTCTCCGACGCCGACAACGATCCGGGTTGCGCCTTGGGCCGGACGTTCAGCTACGCGTGGACGCTCATCGGCCTGCCGCAGGGCAGCCAGGCGAGCCTCAACGATCCCCGGAGCCTCGAGCCGTCGTTCACGCCGGACGTGGTGGGCGACTACACCTTCAGCCTGACCGTCACCGACAACCTCGGCCGCAGCTCCACGGCCCCGACCGGAACGTGGACGGTCACCGCGACGAACTGCGGCATGGCGCGGCCGGCGATCACCTTGCCGGACGTGTCGGTCGACACGTTCCAGGCGGCCCAGCTCGGCGTCGGCGGAACCGGCGCGCTCACGGACGCCAACACGGCGTGCGCGAGCGCGTTCCCGAACGCGACGGTGACGGACTTCAGCTACGCATGGAAGCTCGTCGGCCTGCCGCTGGGGAGCCAGGCGCGGATCGACACGCCGTGGGCCTCGAACGCCTCTTTCGTCCCAGACGTCACGGGGACGTACACCGCGGAGGTCGTGGTAACCGACGGGCTGGGCAACCAGAGCCTGCCGACCGACCAGAAGATCACGGTGTCGGCCTGCGGCGGCGCGGCGCCAGTGCCGAACGTGGGGATCGCTGTCGAATATTGCTGCGGGACCACCAACACCAACGTTTGCACCGAGGGGTGCCAAGGCGGCAACGGCACGCAGGGCAGCCCGTGCATTGTGCCAGCGCAGACCGCGTTTGCCTGTGCTCTGAACGGACAGCCCATGCTGGCGCTGACGGCTGCCGGGACCTCCGACGCAGATACGGTCTCGCCGTGCAATCTGAGCGAGACGCTGAGCTACCTCTGGGAGCTGTTCGCTCTTCCGGTGGGCTCTGGCGCCAAGCTCAACCCGTCGTCGGGCAACGGCGAATTCTCGGACAGCCTGACGCCGTGGATGCGGATCGACAGTGCCGGGACGTACATCCTGCGGCTGTCGGCGACCGACGGGACCCCGGCTCGCGCCAACCCACCGGAGCTGTTCTACATCCAGGCGCAGTAGTCGGAGGCATGTAAGGAGGCCGCGATTCGCGTCGAATCGCCATGTCCGGCCGGGCCCTGTCCCCGGCCGGACACGGGAATCGCGGGCCGGTGGGGGACGAGCCCCTGCCGTCGCGGGGCTCTTCGCGTGCGGCAGCCCCCGACCGCGACAGCCGTTCTTGGCGCGCCGTCCAAGGTTCCCTCCGGCCAGGTCGTGAACCTCGAAGGCATCGGCAGCCAGGTGCCCGCCGGCCAGACGCCCGCCTACCAATGGGCGCTGACGTCGCTGCCGGCGGGAAGCCGCGCGGCCATCGCCGCGGCGGATTCTGCGAAGGCCCATTTCACCCCGACGTACTCGGCAACTACCAGGTCAGTCTCACGGTGACCGGGTTCTAGGCCAATGGCTCGAAGGCACCCCCCTAGCGTGCCGGCCCAGGCGACGATGCATCGCCACGTGCGGGCTGGCCGACCCTCATGTCTTCCTAACGGCGAGGCCGATGGACCCGTCGGTGGGCCAGCCGGTCGCGCTGACGACGACGGCCACCGATACCGCCGCCCCCCCTCTCGGGCGGCTGCGGCATTGCGCGGGCTCTGAGCCGGGTTTAGGGTACGGCCCCTCTCGGAGAGCCCCCCACATGCCGCGCCTCGAGCTCGTCCTCGCCCTGCACAACCACCAGCCGGTCGGCAACTTCGGCCACGTCTTCCAAGAAGCCTACGACCGCTGCTACCGGCCGTTGCTCGACACCATCGCGGCGGCGCCCGAGGTGAAGATCGCGCTCCACCACACGGGCCCCCTGCTCGAGTGGCTCGGGGCGCACCAGCCGCAGTACCTCCGGGACGTCCGCGCCCTCGTCGACCGCGGCCAGCTCGAGATCCTCGGCGGCGGCTTCTACGAGCCGATGCTCGCGGTGCTGCCCGACCGGGACGCGCGCGGGCAGATCGAGCTGATGCAGCGCTTCTGCGTGGAGCAGTTCGGCCAGAAGCCCGCGGGCATGTGGCTCGCCGAGCGGGTCTGGGACCCGGACCTGCCGCGGGTCATCGCGCCGACGGGGACGCGCTTCACGCTGCTCGACGACAGCCACTTCTTCGCGGCGGGGCTGCCCGAGCAGCGGCTCTACGGCCACTACGTCACCGAGAAGGCGGGCGTGCCGCTCGCGATCTTCCCCATCGACAAGGGGCTGCGCTACGCCATCCCCTTCAAGCCGATCCCGGAGCTCGGGCCGGAGCTCGAGCGGATGGCGCGCGAGGTCCCCGAGGGGACCCCCTCGCCGCTGCTCACCTACGGCGACGACGGCGAGAAGTTCGGCCTCTGGCCCGGGACGCAGGAGTGGGTCTTCGGCAAGGACGGCCGCGGCGGCTGGCTGCGCGACTTCTTGAAGCTCCTCTCCGATCGGCAGGACATCGTCCGCACGGTCCACCCGAGCGACGCCATGGCGCAGCCCGCCTCGGGCCGCATCTACCTGCCGACCGCCTCCTACGAGGAGATGGGCGAGTGGGCGATGCCGCCCGACTCGATCCGGCGCTACGAGGAGCTGAAGCAGCGGCTCGAGGGCGAGGGGATCTACGGCCGCTTCCACCCATTCGTGCGCGGCGGCATCTGGCAGAGCTTCTTCTCGAAGTACCCGGAGAGCAACCGGCTCCACAAGCGGATGCTCGACGTCTCGGGACAGCTCGCGCGGCTCGAGGCCGAGGGCAAGGACGTCGGCGCGGCGAAGACCGAGCTCTACCGGAGCCAGTGTAACTGCGCCTACTGGCACGGCCTCTTCGGCGGCCTCTACCTGAACTCGCTGCGCCACGCGCTCACCGAGGCGATGATCCGCTCGCAGGCGGCGCTCGACCGGCTCGAGCACCCGAAGGGCGACTTCCTCGAGCTCGAGCGGCGCGACTTCGACGCCGACCTCGAGGACGAGCTGCTCGTGCGGACGGCCGCGGTCCAGGCGGTGGTGGATCCTGGCGAGGGCGGCAGCCTCGTCGAGTGGTCGAACGTCGGCGCGGCCTACGACGTGACCGACGTGCTGTCGCGGCGCGACGAGGGCTACCACGACAAGCTGCGCGCGCTCGACGCGAAGGAGGCGCTGGGCGCGAGCGCGGGCGGCGGCGGCCCGGCGTCGATCCACGACATCGCGAAGTCCAAGGAGGCGAACCTCTCGCGCTTCCTCGTGGTCGACGGCTACCGGCGCGGCTCCTTCCTCGACCGCTTCCACGATCCCGGCTTCGCGCTCGCCGACCTGCGGGCCGGGGGCGACGGCGACGTGGGCAGCCTCGCGAAGGCCGCCTACCGGATCGACTCGTCCGAGAAGAAGAAGAGCGAGGCGCTGGTCGCCCTCTCGGCCGAGGGCGACGTCTGGCACCGCGACGCCCACCTGCCCCTCCGGCTGGAGAAGCGCTTCCGCTTCCTCGCGAAGGAGCCGCGCGTCGAGGTGAGCTACCGGATCGAGAACCGGAGCGATCGGCCCATCGACCTCGTCTTCGCCCCCGAGCTGAACCTCACCCTGCTCGCGGGCGACGACGCCGAGCGCTTCTACGAGCTGCCGGACGGCCGCCGCGAGCGGATGACCTTCCGGGGCGAGGTCCCGCCCGCGGAGCGGATCCGGCTCGCCGAGTGCTGGGGCCGCTTCAAGATCGAAGTCGCCGGGGGGCGCCCCTTCTCGCTCTGGGCGTACCCTGTGGAGACGGTCTCCCAGTCGGAGGGCGGCTTCGAGCGGACCTACCAGGGCTCCTGCCTCTTGCTGCGCACCCCGGTCTCGATTCCGCCCGGTGGCGAGGAGAAGCTCGACTACCAGCTCGCCTTCCTCCCCTTCGACCCGCGGCCCGACGAGCGGGCGTAGATCCGGGACGAGCCGCGGCCACCGGGGGCGTCGGGCTTGACGAAGCGATGCCAACCATCCGGATCGGAGTTCGACCGCTCGCTCGCACGCTGTTACGTCTCCTCTGATGGGAATTTTCGGGAGGTCGGCCTTGGCGAACGGACGGTTCCTCGGCGCGCTGAAGTCCGCCGTGGCGGTGATCTGGCTGGTCGTGCCGCTGCTGGCCTGCTCGGGCGGCCGGCCGACCGCCGACGGAGGCTGCCCCGCGGGGGTCGGCGTCGCCAGCGCGAGCGGCGCAACGGGTGGCCCGGAGTGCGGCCCGGACGACGGCTGCGGCCTCCTCGCCCAGCCGAATCCCTCCGGGATGGTCCAAGACGATTTCTGCTCGACGTCCTGCGCGGGCACGCCCGCCTGGTACTGCGGCTGCAAGGGCGCGGACGCTGGCGCGCCGAGCTGCGACCTGGACGGCGGGACGCCGTCGTTCGCCGGGGACTGGACCGGATGCGCGCTCGGGCAGAGCGTCTTCCCGGACGGGGGCGCGACGACGACCGCGGCCTTCAACGACGACGACGAGACCGTCGCCGCCAGCTCCTGCGGGATCACGTTCCAGGGCTTCCTCTCCTCGAAGAACGCGATGCTCGAGAGCTGCGAAGTGTCCTTCCACCAGACGAGCCCGACGGCCGCCGACCTCGTTCCGGGGACGACGTGCATGGATCAATGGGGAGACAGCTTCACCTTCGACTGCGGTACCGCCACGATGGAGCCGTCGGGCTGCGCGATGACCGTCTTGGCGTCCGGCACCGGCACCAACCTCCAGCGCGGCTGTGGGCTGAACGGTTGCCCCGACGCCGCGCCGAAGGTCTACCCGGTGACGTTCACGACCACGTTGACGCTCTACCGACGCTGAGGACGAGCCGCGGTGAGGGCGCCCGTGCGCGCCTCCGCGCGGTTGACATCGAAGGCCCTTGTTGACAGCTTCGGCGCCCCGGGGAGCGGCCCATGCTGAAGCAACTGAGCCTCACGAACTGGAAGAGCTTCGGACCCGAGGGGCCGGCGAATCCGCCGCTCCAGTTCGCGCCGCTGACCCTGCTCGTCGGGCCGAACGCCTCCGGCAAGAGCAACGCGCTCGACGCCTTGCGGTTCCTGCAAGGGGCAGCCCTTTTCAGCCTCGGTGACGTGCTTCGGGGACACTCGGAGGCCGGAGTTGAAATCTGGCCGCCGATCCGCGGCGGCGTCGTCGAGGCTGCGCACGCTGGGACCGACACGTTCACGCTGGGGGCCAGGTGGGAAGTTCCGAGTGGCCACGTGAGGCATCGAATCGTCGTCTCCACCGAGGGGGAGGTGACCGCCAGCGACGACAGCATCGACCTCGAGTCCGGGGGGCACGCCGGGATCGCCCGCGACTCTCATAGCCCGTGGTCCAGGCTCGCCAGGGTCAGGAATGATCCCCCCCCTCCAGCGGATCTCGCGTTCGCAGACGAGGTCGGCCGCGAGTTGCGCGAGGCGGTCTTCCTCGACATCCGGCCCTCGCTGATGCGGGCTTATCGGCCACTCAACGGAGGCCACCTTGGGACATCGGGCGAGAACGTCTCGCCGGTGCTCGCCGCCTTGCCCGAGGACAAGCTGGCAGATGTCGTCGACTGGCTCTCGGAGCTCTGCGGCCCCGAGATCGCGTGCCTTGAGTTCGACGTGACCAAGCTCCGCGAGGTCATGATGATCCTCGTCGAGCGCGGGGGGCGGAAGATCTCCGCCCGGAGTGTTTCTGACGGGACGTTGCGGTTCCTGGGCCTGGTCGTTGCGCTCCTGACGGCACCCACGGGCGCCCTGCTCGTCATCGAGGAGCCCGATGTCGGACTCCATCCCTCGCGCATCCGCCTATTGGCGGAGCTGCTCGAGAACCTCACCCGCAAGCGCCACATCCAGGTCATCGCGACGACCCACTCCGCCACCCTCTTGGCGCACCTCTCGCCGGAGTCCCTCGCGAACGTGGTCGCTTTCGGACGCGACGCCGACACTGGCGACACCCACTGCCGGCGCCTCGGCGAGCTGCCCCACTTCGAGACGCTGCGGGACTCGAAGAACATCGAGCAGCTGATCTCGACGGGCTGGCTGGAGCGGGCGCTTTGAAGGTCCTCATCATCCCGGAGGACCAGGAGCTGGACCGCTACATCGTGAAGCCGGTCGTCGAGGCGCTCTTCGCCGACCTCGGCGTGCCGGCAAGCGTCAACGTCCTCCCGGAACCGAGGCTCCGCGGTGCAGGGGAGGCGCTCGACAAGGACACGGTTGCCTCCATCGTGCGAGACAGCCCCATGGAGGATCTCTTCCTCCTGATCGTCGACCGGGACTGCAACCGCGAGCAGCACGAAGCGAAGGCCGCGCAGCGCCAGGCCGAGCACGCAGGCAAGCTCCTCGCGTGCCTTGCCGTGCAGGAGGTCGAGGTCTGGTTGCTGGCCCTCTACAAAGACCGGTTGAAGGTGACGTTCACCGAGGTTCGCAAGGACCCCGACCCCAAGGAGCGCTGGGCGGAGCCGCTGCTGAAGGAGCTTGGATCCGAAGGTCCCGGTCGAGGCCGCAAGGCGGCCATGCGCGCTCTTTCTGGCAAGTGGCGGAGCCTCCACGACACCTGCCCCGAGTTGCTTGATCTCCAGCGACGGATCCAGGCCTGGCAACAGCAGCCCGCGCCCGTCTGACGGCCCCCACTCGCCATGAACCGGGAGATCCGCCGCAAGCTCGGCCGCCTCACCGACATTCGAGAGGTCGCGATCGCCCCGAGCGGCTGGCCATCGGGCCCCTGGCCGGGTAGGTTCCCCCGCCATGTCCGAGCTGCGGCGCGATCCCATCCTCGGCCGCTGGGTCATCCTCGCCCCCGAGCGGGCGGGCAGACCCACCGACTTCTCGACCCGCGTCGAGCCGCCCGAGGAGGGCGGGCTCTGCCCCTTCTGCCCGGGGAACGAGCGCCACACGCCGCACGAGATCCTCGCCTACCGGCCGGCGGGTGGGAGGCCGGGCGACGACTCCTGGAGCGTGCGGGTCTTCCCGAACCGCTACCCGGCGCTGCGGGTCGAGGGGGAGCTCGATCGCGAGGGGCACGGCATCTACGACAAGATGAGCGGCATCGGCGCCCACGAGGTCATCGTCGAGACGCGCCGCCACGGCGCCCGGCTCGGGGAGCTGCCGCCCGGGGAGATCGCGCAGCTGCTCGCGGCCTGGCGCGACCGGATGCTCGATCTGCGGCAGGACAGCCGGCTCCGCTCGATCCTCGTCTTCAAGAACCAGGGGCAGGCGGCGGGCGCGACCCTCGAGCACAGCCACAGCCAGCTCATCGCGCTGCCGATCTTGCCGCGCCAGGTGATGGCCGAGATGGCGGGCGCGCGCGCCTACTTCGACCAGAAGGAGCGCTGCATCTTCTGCGACATCGTTCGGCAGGAGCGCAAGGAGGGGGTCCGGGTCGCCTACGAGAACGACGGCTTCGTGACGCTCGCCCCCTGGGCGCCGCGCATCCCCTTCGAGACCTGGCTCGTGCCGAAGGCGCACGCCTCGGGCTACGAGGAGGAGCCGCCCTCCCGGCTCGCGGGGCTCGCCGACGCGCTCGGAGAGACCTTGCGCCGGCTCGACCGGGCGCTCGACCGGCCGGCCTTCAACCTGATGCTCCACACGGGGCCCTTGAACGAACGGTCGCTCGCCCACTACCACTGGCACATCGAGATCATGCCTATCCTTGGACGGGTCGGCGGCTTCGAGTGGGGGAGCGGCTTCTACATCAACCCCACGCCGCCGGAGGAGGCCGCGGAGTTCTTACGGAAGTCGGGGGCGGGTTGACGCGTGGAGATCCTCTTTCTCTCATCCGAGGTGCAGCCCTGGTCGAAGACCGGCGGGCTCGCGGACGTCGCGGGCGCGCTGCCGCAGGCGCTCGCGCAGCGCGGCCACCGGGTCACCGTGGTCTCTCCCCTCTACGGCGGCCTCGACCGGTCGGCGCCGACGCCCGTCTCCATCGGCCGGAGCGTCGAGGTCCGGATGGGCGACCGGCCGTACGTGGCCGAGATCTGCGAGGCCAAGCTCGGCCAGGTCCGCTGGCTCTTCCTCCGCGAGGATGGCTTCTTCGCGCGGCGGGCGCTCTACGGCGAGGGGGGGCGCGACTACCCGGACAACGGGCTCCGCTTCGCCTTCTTCTCGGCGGCCGCCCTCGAGGCGGCGGCGGCGGTCGGCAGCCCCCCGGAGATCGTCCACGCGAACGACTGGCAGACGGGGCCCGCGATCTACCTCGCCTCGCGGGCGCGCGGCGGCGGCGCCCGGCCCGGGCTCGTCTTCACGATCCACAACCTCGCCTACCAGGGGCTCTTCCCGCCCAACGTGCTCGCCGAGCTCGGCTGGCCCGAGCGGCTCTTCAACCTGCACGAGCTCGAGTTCCACGGCTCGGTCTCGTTCCTCAAGGCGGGCGCGGTCTACGCGGATCAGCTCTCGACCGTGAGCCCGAACTACGCCCGCGAGATCCGGCAGCCCGAGTTCGGCTGCGGCCTCGACGGGCTGATGCGCTCTCTCGACGGCCGGCTGCGGGGGATCGTGAACGGCATCGACAGCTCCGAGTGGGATCCGCGCCGCGACCGGCAGCTACCGGCGCACTTCCACGCCGCCGACCTCGCGGGCAAGGCGCGCTGCAAGGTCGCCCTGCAGAAGGAGCTCGGGCTGCCCGCCCTGGCCGATCGGCCGCTCTTCACGATGGTCGGCCGGATCACGCCCCAGAAGGGGCACGACCTCTTGCTCGCCGTGCTCGACGGGCCGGGGCGGGAGCTGCTCTCGCGGGCGCAGCTCGCGATCCTCGGCAGCGGCGACCAGGGGCTCGAGCGGGCGCTGCTCGCGAAGGCGCGCGAGCGGCCCGAGGCGCTCGCGGTGCGGGTCAGCTTCGACGAGGGGCTCGCCCACCGGCTGGAGGCGGGCGGCGACTTCTTCCTGATGCCGTCGCGCTTCGAGCCGTGCGGCCTGAACCAGCTCTACTCGCTCCGCTACGGCGCGCTGCCGATCGTCCGCTCGACGGGCGGCCTCGCCGACACGGTGCAGGACGCCGCCCCGGATCTCTCGCGGGGCACCGGCTTCGCCTTCCGCCCACCCACGCCGGAGGCGCTCTGGGAGGCGATCGAGCGGGCGCTCGCGGCCTACGCGCGGCCCGCGGCGCTCTTGGCGTTGCGGCGCGCGGGGATGGCGCAGGACTACTCGTGGGAGGCCTCGTCGGCGCGCTACGAGGAGATGTACCGGGAGACCAGCCGCTGACCCCGCGGGGGGCGCATCGGGTCAGCCGCCGTCGGCGCCGCAGCTCGTGGGGGCGTTCTGCAAGGCCGACTGGCAGGGCTGGCTGAGCGTGCCCGCGTCGGGACAGCTCGGCAGATCGAAGGTCGAGGGGCAGCCCTGCGCCGAGGCGGCGGCCTCGTAGCAGTCGAGCTGCGCGTTCAGGATCCGCTGGTCGGCGGAGCCGCAGCTCGGCAGGGCGCTCTCGCAGGCGCCCTGGTCGAAGCAGAGATTGAAGCCGGGGCTGACGCAGCGCTGGTACTTCGCGCTGAGCGACGAGTAGACGCTCGTGCCGCGGCCGCAGAGATCCCCGCAGCCGGCGGCCGCGAGGGCGAGGGCCGAGAGAAGGCCCCCGAGCCTCGCGTTCCGCCGTCTCATGCCGCTGCTCGAAGCTCAGCCCGCGTCGGCGCCGCAGGCGCTGGGGGAGTTCGCGAAGGCGCCCTGACAGGCCGCGCTGATCGTGCCGCCGTCCTGCTCGAGGCAGCCGAGCATGTCGAAGGCGCCGGAGGTGCAGCCCGAGTTGTTCGAGAGCGCCTTGTCGAGGCAGTTGAGCTCGTTCGTCATGACCTGCTGATCCGCGCTCGAGCAGTTCGGCAGCGCCTTCTCGCAGGCGCTCTGATCGAAGCAGGAGCTGCTGCTGCCCCCGTCCGAGCAGGATGCCGAGAACGAGTTGAGCTTCTGCATGGTGCTCTGAGCGTGTCCGCAGAGATCCTGGCAGGCGGCGACGGCGAGTCCTGCGCCCACGGTGAGCGCGAGTGCGACGATTCTCTTCATGGCTTGCTCCTCCCTGTGCCCGAAACGGGCCATCCTCCCAAAACATACCACGGATGGTTGACGGCGTCGGTTTCTTCACGAGACGATGCGCTCCATGGCGGAGCCCCTGGAGGTCGGCGAGTACCGGCTGCTCGACAAGATCGCCGTCGGCGGCATGGCGGAGATCTTTCGCGCCGAGCCGGTCGCGGGCGGCGAGCGGCTGGTGCTCAAGCGGCTCCTCCCGCAGCACCGCTCCGACCCGCGCTTCGTCGAGCGCTTCGTCGGCGAGGCGAAGCTCTGCGTGAAGCTGCGCCACCCGAACGTGGTCCGCACCCAGAAGCTCTTCAAGAAGGGGCTCGACTACTTCATGGTGCAGGAGCTGGTCGACGGCGCCTCGCTGCGGGCGGTCCTCGATCGACGACGCGCCGCCGGGGCGCCCCTGCCGCTCGGGGCCACGCTCCAGGCGCTCTCGGGGCTGCTCTCGGCGCTCGACTACCTCCACCGGGCGAGGCTCGGCGACGAGAAGGTCCAGATCGTCCACCGCGACGTCGGCCCCGCGAACCTCCTCCTCTCCCGCGCGGGCGAGGTGAAGCTGACCGACTTCGGCGTCACCGAGGCCTCGCTCCACCCGGAGTCGAAGGCCGAGCACGGCGCACTCGTGGGGACGCCGGCGTACATGTCCCCCGAGCAGGTCCGCGGCCGGCCGCTCGACGCCCGCTCGGATCTCTTCTCGGCGGGGAGCGTCCTCTACGAGTGCCTCGCCGGCCGGCCGCCCTTCGAAGCGGAGGTCGAGTTCGAGCTGCTCCAGCAGGTAACCGAGGCCGCGCCGCCGCCGCTGCCGCCGTCCACGCCGGCGCCCCTGCGCGCGGTCGTCGCGAAGGCGATGGCCGCCGCGCCCGAGGCGCGCTTCCAGACGGCCGCGGAGCTTCGCAAAAGCCTCCTCGCCGCGGGCCAGGCCGCGGGCGCGGCGCCCGACCCCGCCGCGTTGGCGGCGGCCGTGGGCGAGGCGGGGTAGATCGCCCCGGGGGGGGGCTGACGGCTCCCCGCGCTCGCCCGGCTAGAAGAGCTTCTTCGCGAGCGCGGCGGCGCGCTCCTGAACCACGGGATCGTCGGCGGTCAGCTCGAGCGACTGGAGCCGCTGCCTCAGGCTCGGCGGCGGCTTCGGGAGCTTGCCCTCGTCGTGGATCGCCTCGAGCCGGTCGAGCGCGACGAGCTGCACCTCGGCCTTCGGGTGGTCGAGGACCCGGTCGAGCAGGTAGGGATCGTCCGGCAGGTCGTGGGCCGCAATCAGCTCGTCGACCGCCTCGGCGAAGGCCTTCGGCCCCTCGGCCTCGCGGATCTTGCGGAGCGCCGCGTCGCGCGACTTCTTCTTGCCCTCGGGGTCGATCCGGTCGCGCATCGCCTCGGGTAGCTCGCCGCCGGAGAAGACCTTCTCGAGGCTCGCCTTGTAGCGGCTGTACGCCGAGGTCTTCTCGAAGCGCTCGCGCTCGCGGTCGGAGGAGGTCCGGCCTCGCCCGCCGCGATCGCGGCCCTTGTCGATCTCTCGCCAGCTCTTCTTCGGCCGCTCGTCGTCGGAATCGCGGGGCATCGGCAGACTCAAGCGATCGGACGCTCGAAGGTCAAGAGCATCCAGTCGCCGTCGCGCCAGCGGGGTCGCTCGCGAAGCGGCGGCCCGAAGGCCCGCGCGACCTCGTCCTCCTGCCCGCCGAGGATCCCGGAGAGAAAGAGCGTGCCGCCCGGGGCGACCTTCGGGGCGAGGCCCGGGGCGAGCGCGACGAGGGTGTTCGCGAGGATGTTCGCGACGACGAGATCGAAGCCGCCCGAGACCTCCTCGAGCGGCGCCTCGCGCGCGTCGAGCGCGACGCCGTTGCGGGCGGCGTTCTCCCGGGCGACCCGCACCGCCACGGCGTCGTCGTCCGTCGCGATGAGACGCCCCGCGCCGAGCAGCCGCGCGGCGATGGCGAGGATTCCGGAGCCGGTGCCGACGTCGAGCACGGAGGCGCCGGGGCGGGCCGCGAGCGCCTCGTCGAGCGCCCGAAGGCAGAGCGAGGTCGTCTCGTGCGAGCCGGTGCCGAAGGCGAGGCCGGGCTCGAGCACGAGCCGCCTCTCGCCCGGCGCGGGCTCCTCGGTGGACCAGGGCGGGAGCACGAGGATCCGGCCGAGGCGGAGCGGCCGAAAGTGGCGCTTCCAGCTCTCCGCCCACGCCTCCTCGGGGATCTCGTCGAGCCGCCCCGCGCTCCCGAGCCGCGCCTCGAGGAGCGCGCGGGCCTCCTCGGCCTCGGCGCGCCGCTCGAAGTGGCCGCGCAGCTCGACGGTCCCCTCGGGGAGCGGCGGCGCGCCCGGCGGCCCGAGCTCGCCGTGGGCGCGCGTCTCGACGCCGCCCGCCCCGGCGAGGTGGAGGAGCCCCGCGCCGGCGTCGGCGAGCTCGGGGGGGAGGGTGACGACGAGGAGGAAGGAGGGCATGGGTTCGAGCGCTCGGTGAGCCCCCACCCTAGCCCGCCCCCGCTCCGCGCGGGAGGGGATCGGACGTCACTCCGCGCCGACGCGCGCTTGGGAGTCTGGGCCGACGACGACGAGGAGCTCTCCGCGGGGGTCGAGGATCCGCTCCGCGACCTCCCGGATCGCGCTCGCGGTGACGGCCTCGATCCGCTCGGCGTAGCGCCGGTGCTCCTCGGGGCCGAAGCCGTAGGCCTGGTCGAGCGCCAGGGCGGCCGCCTGGGACGAGCGGCGCTGCAGCCCGATCTCGTGGGTACCGACGAGGTGGCGCTTCGCCCGCTCGAGCTCGAGCTCCGGGACGAGATCCTCGCGCACCTTCGCGAGCTCGGCCCGCACGCCCGCGGCGGCCTCGGGGACCTTCTCGGGGCTCGTCCCGAGGTAGACCGCGAAGTAGCCGGGATCGAGCCCCTCGAGCGACAGGCTCGTCACGGAGTAGGCCATCGAGCGCTTGTCGCGCAGCTCGATGAAGAGGCGGCCGCCCTGGCCGGAGAGCACGGTCGAGAGCAGCTCGAGCGGGAAGCGGGCCGGATCGGCGAGCCGCACGCCCAGGTAGCCGAGGACGAGGTGCGACTGCGCCTTCTCGAGGATCCGCCGCGCCTCGCGCGGGGCCGTGGGCTCCGGCTCGACCTCGGCCTTCGGCGGCTGCCAGAGGCGCCCGGCGGCGCGGCCCGCGAGCGGCTCCAGCGCCCGGCTGACGGCCTCGGCGACCCGCTCGGGCTCGAGATCGCCCACCGCCGCGAGCGTGAGCCCCGCGGGAGAGACGAGCCGCTCCCACTGCCGCCGCAGCTCCGCCGAGCCGAGCCGCCGGACCGAGGCGACCTCCCCAGCGAGGCTCAGCCGGTAGGGATGCCGCGTGAAGAGCGTCCTCGCGAAGAGCTCGAAGGCGAGCCCCGAGGGATGGTCCTCGCGCGAGTCGATCTCCTGGAGGAGCAGCCCCCGCTCCTTCGAGACCTCCTCCTCGGAGAGCGTCGGCCGGAGGAGGCAGTCGAGGAAGAGCGAGAGCCCCTCGTCGGCGTGGCGGGAGAGGAACTGCCCCTGGAGGCCGAAGCTGTTGCGCCCCGCCACGGCCCCGAGCCCCCCCGCGAGGCCGTCGACCGCCCGCGCGATCTCCTCGGCGCTCTTTCCGGCGGCGCCGCGCGTCAGGGTCATCGCGAGCAGCTCGTGGATGCCGTTGTCCTCGTCCGTCTCCCAGAGGAGCCCCCCCACGCAGACGGAGCGGAAGGCGACCACCGGCACCGAGGCGTCGCGCTGCACGAGGAGCGTCCCGCCCCCGGGCAGCCCGAAGGTCCGGAGCGGATCCGGCCGGCTCTCGGAGCGCGTCGCGAGCCGAGGAGCCGCCGCCGGTGCGGCGATTGGGACGCGCAGCCGCGGCCCCGGCGCGGGCCGCAGCGCCTCGGAGGCGAGATCCTTCGCCGCCGCCTCGGAGAGCGGGACGCCCTCGCCCGTGAGCGCGACGATGGTGCAGCCCTCCGCCGAGAGGTACTCGGCGGCGATCTCGCGGATCCGCTCCCGGGTGACCGCACGCACGCGGGCGAGGTACTCGTCCTCGAAGGCGAGCCCGCCCGCCGAGGTCTCGTAGAAGCCGACCTTGCGCGCGAAGCCCTGGACGGTCTCGTGCTGGTAGATCGCGTCCGACTCGATCTGCCGCTTCGCGGCCTCGAGCTCCGCCTCCCCCGGCGGCTCCTCGCGGATCCGGCGCACCTCGCGCAACAGGGCGCGCAGCGCCTCGGCCGATCGCGCCTGGTCGCCGGCGACCGTGAGGCCGGCGGTGAAGAGGCCGGGATCCTGCGGCGTGTAGGCGTAGGCGTAGGCCGAGGCGGCGAGCTGGTCGCGCCGCTTCACCGCCAAGGAGAGGCGAGAGCTGTCGCCCTGCCCGAGGATCGAGGCGAGCAGGTCGAGGGGCGCGACGTCCGGGTGGAGGAGCCCCGGGCCGTGCCAGGCGACCGCGAGCTGCGCCTCGCGGACGTCGCCGCGGGAGACGCGCGCGCGCAGCCCCTTCTGGCCGGGCTCCTCGGGCCGCGGCGGCGCGGCCGGGCCGGGGGCGCCGAACGCGCCGCCCCAATGGCGCTCGACGAGCGACGCGGCCGCCTGCGGGTCGAAGTCGCCGACGACGGCGAGGACGAGGCTCTGCGGCGAGTAGTGGCGCCGGTAGAAGTCGAGGATCTTCGGGCGGCGGAAGGAGCGGACCGACTCCTCGGTGCCGAGCACGGGCTTGCCGTAGGGGTGGACCGCGTAGGCGAGCGCGAAGAGGTCGCGCGAGACGCGGCGCGCGGGCATGTCCTCGGCGCGCTTGATCTCCTCGACCACCACCTCGATCTCGCGGGCGAGCTCGCCCTCGTCGAAGGCCGAGTTCTGGAGCGCGTCGGCGAGGATCTCGAGTCCGTCCTCGAAGAAGCGCGAGGCGAGGACCAGGTGGTAGACCGTCTGATCGTAGGAGGTCCAGGCGTTGACCTCCCCGCCGCGCGCCTCGATGTCCCGCGCGATCTCGCCGGGCGCGCGCCGCCGGGTGCCCTTGAAGAGCATGTGCTCGTGCAGGTGGGCGAGCCCAGCTTCGTCCGGCGCCTCGTCGGCGGAGCCCACCCTCACCCAGGCCTGCACGGCGACCACGGGAGCGGCGCGGTTCTCGACGAGCACGGCGGTGAGGCCATTCGAAAGACGGGTGACCAGAGGAGATCCCATGAGGGGGATCTACACTCGCGGCCGGCCGCCTGCCATGTCTTCGGCTCCCGCGGTGGCGAGATCGGGGGAGCGCCGGTATGCTCGAACAATGAGCAGCCGGGCTCTCTGCATCGCCGCGCTGGCGGTCGCCCTCTCCGGGTGCCATCGGAGGCGGGCGGCGCCGAAGGGCCCCCTCGCGCCGCTCGCGGTGACGGCGGACCGCGCGGCGGCGCGCGGACCAGCGCCGGCCGAGGGATCGGCTTCAGCGACGCCAGAGAACGCGACGGCAGAGGATCCCACGGCGCCCGCTGGCGAGGCGCCTCCCCGGCGATCCGAGGGTGAGGCCGCTCCCTCGCTCCCCCCCGGCGAAGCCGCCAGCGACCTGCCCGCCGCCCCGCCACCCAAGCCGCCGGACGGCCCCCCGGCCGACGGCGTCGCGGCCGTGCTCCACTCGCTCCTGCCGGACGCGCTCGCGGCCGCGCCCGATCCCGCGAGCCTGCCGTTCTACGACATCGACGTCCGGATCGAGCCCTCGACCGGCGCCCTGTCGGGCGAGGTCCGGATCGACTGGCCGAACGGCACCGGCGCCCGGCTCACCTCCTTGCCGCTGCGCGTCTTCGCGAACGCCGACGATCCGCTCCTCTCGCTGAAGTCCGCGCGGCCGGGCGATCCCGCGCCGGTCCGGAGCGCGGACGCGCCGTCGCTCTACGAGCTGCCGCTTTCCGCCCCCGTCGCCCCCGGGGGCTGGGCCCACCTCGCGATCGCCTTCTCGGGTCGCGCGCCCGCGCCCGACGCGAGCCCGGTCGACGAGGGCGCCCTGCTCTCCTCGCTCCTCTCGGCGCCCGGGCGCGCCCCCGACTACGGCCTCTTCTCCCGCTTCCGAGGCGGCGTCGCGCTCGCCGAGTGGCTTCCCGTGGTGGCCGGCCGCTGGAACGGCCACTTCGACCGCGACCCCACCGCGCCGCTCGGCGACAACTCCTACCTGGACGTCTCGAGCTTCCGCGCCCGGGTCGATCTGCCCGCCGACGAGACGCTCGCCGCCCCCGGCGTGCTGCTCGGCGAGGAGCTGCACGCCGATCGGCGCATCAGCACCGTGGCGCTCGCCGACGCGCGCGACTTCCCGCTCTTCGCGAGCCGGAGCTACCGCGTCGCGGAGGGTTCCGTGGGGTCGGTCCGCGTCCGGTCGGTCTACCTCGAGGGCGACGGCGACGCGGGCCGCTCGGTGCTCGCGACCGCCCGCGCCGCCCTGGCCGACTTCTCGCGCTCGTTCCACCCCTACCCCTACGCGACCTTCAGCGCCGTGGAGGTCCCGCTGCGGGGCGGCGCGGGCGGCGCCGAGTTCCCCGGGCTCGTCGCGGTGGCGGGGATGGCCTACGGCCGCGGCGGCGCGCTGCCGATGGGGCTCTCCTTCTCGGGCCCCTACCTCGCCGAGCTGCGCGAGTTCGTCGTCGCCCACGAGGTGGCCCACCAGTGGTGGGCCTGCGCGATCGGCTCCCAGCCGCGGCGCCAGCCCGACGTCGACGAGCCGTTGGCGCAGTTCTCCGCGGCCCTCTACGTCGGCCACGCCCGCGGCGACGCCGCGCGCCGCGCCGTCCTGGGCAGCCAGGTGGCGGTGAACTACCAGGCGATGCGGATGCTCGGGGCGGCCGACGGCCCGGTGGCGCGCTCGACGAGCGACTTCTCGAACGCCGCGGAGTACGCGGGGCTCGTCTACGGCAAAGCGCCCTTCTTCTACGACGAGGCCTTGCGGCGCTGCGGCGAGGCCTCGCTGCTGCGCGGGCTGTCGAGCTACGCCGACGCCCACTGGCTCGGCCTCGCCAGGCGCGGCGACGCGGCCGCGGCCATCGCGCGGGCCTGCCCGGGAGGCGGCCGCGAGATCCAGGATCTCTTCGGCCGCTACTTCAAGGAGAGCCACGGCGACGAGGATCTCGCGGGCCGGGCCGACCTCGAGAAGATCGCGCTCGAGGCCTTCGGCGGCGGCGGGAACCTCGACCTCTCGTCGCTGCTCGGTGGCGGCGGCGCTGGCGGTGGCGGCGCGCTCCTGAACGCGCTCGGCGCCCAGGGGGGCGGCGGCCAGGCCGCGGGCGCCATGCCGCCGCAGGCGCAGCAGCTCCTCCAGCAGCTCTCGGACCCGAAGCAGGCCCAGCAGCTCCTCCAGCAGCTCAACGGGATGATGGGGAGCGAGGGGCAGTAGCGGCTTGGGGCCGAGCGGTCGCCCATCGGCCGGGCGAGTGGGCAGAACCCGGCGGGAGCCCGCTTCCATCGGGTGAGCCTCCGCCGCGTTACTGGCCCGACCGGGCCGATGACGACGCACTCATGAGCGCTCGAGGCGCCTCGATCCCGTTCCTCCATCTTTCGCGATCTGGAACCCGTGCGCCGACCGTCGGCGCCGTCCGGAAGCCCGCTTTGCATGGGCCCCTACACCGGCGCTGACCAGAACGTTGGTTTACGGGCAGGGGCCGAGCCCCCAGGCTTCCAGAATAGACTGTCGCGAGGATGTGCTAGAGTCGCCACTTGTGCCAACGGCCCCGACTTCCAACCAGGGAATCGCAGTCAGGAAGCACCCGCCTGAGCGCGGCCACCGCCAGCCATTCGTGGCCGCCTGCATGTGTTGCTCCTGCTGTTGCTGTTGCCTCCACAGCGTAGGAGGGCTCATCGGGGCGGCGGTGGCCTCCAAGTCCCAGATCATCGACTACCTGGAAGGTAAGCCCTCCTCGGTCTACACCGAGGATGCGGCTACCGAAATGTACTGGCTCTCCCTCGTCGCGATCTCCGTGCTCGCACCGATCGTCGCGGCGTTCGTAGGCCCCGAGGGCGGAGTCTTCTACATCTTCGGGGTCATTGCTGCGCTCCCCGCGCTGCAGATCGCCGCATCCCTGGTCGCGTCCCTCATCGTCGCGTTCAGCAGCCGCAACAACAAGTGGCGGGCCTACGACCAGATCGCGAGCATCACCGGCAAGAGCCTAATTGGCGCGTTCGTCGGCGGGCTAATCACCCTGCCCTTGCTCTTCCTGATGTTCTGAGCGAACCTAGATGGCTGAAACCCCCGACAGTCCAGCAATGAAACGCCCCGGACAATGGATCGCCGGCGGTGCGCTTGTCGCCATCTTCGCCGTCGTGTTGCTGATGTGGATCGAGGGTACCCGAATCACGCCGGTACCGGCCGATCCCACGTCCGTGGAAGCCGGTGTCTCCTGCCAGGTCGTCGCCGATGCCGCAAGAACACCAATGGTGCGTTGCGTGACCCTCGTCGACGCGCCGCCCGAAAGGGTATGGCAGACGGTGACCGACTACGACCACTTTCCCCAGCTCTTCTCCGCGATTCGCTCTTTCCACGTCAACCACGATCCCGACGGACGCTTTCACCTGACTTACTTGGTGAGCACGCTGGCCGGGAGGTGGCCTGTCGACGTGCATGTGCGTCACACCGAATCGCCAGAGCGCTTCGTGGCCGCCTGGGATGAGCCCTCCGGCCGAATGACCGTGAACCGTGGCAGCTGGACAGTGACCCCCGCTGCGCAAGGGCGCGCACTGCTCACCTACACCCTGGACATGGAGATCTCGCGCACACCGACTTTCCTCGTCCGTGACTTGCTGCTCGCCAGCGAAGGAACAGTTGTCCGCGCCGTGGCCGCCGCCGCGCGGGGATCCCGGTGAGGGAGCAGCGACAGCGGCGCCCGAGGCCGGCTCTCCCCTTCACAGTCGTGGCCGGTCCCGACCTTGTTCACCTCGTTGCCGGGGAGGACGTCCGATATACCCTGACCGGAAAGGCGCTGGAGACCTGGCTGCCGTCTCTGCTCGCTGCCTGCGATGGGCGCCAATCGGTGGAGACCCTTGTCGCCGATGCTCCGGCCGCCCGCCGCGACGACGCGCTGAGCCTGGTCGACCGATTGTACGGTGAACGTATCCTCGTCGATGGCGACGCACAGGCGGCTCACACCCCCCAAGCCCGCCAGCTCGAGGTCGAGGGCGCGGGGCCGCTCTTCGAGCGGCTGCGTGGGCACATGGGCATCGCCACGCTGCCTCCCCTGGCGCTGCTCGTCCAAGATCGGCTGGATCCAGAGGCGGCGTTGCGGTTCAACGAGCGGTGCCTCGGAGGGGACCGCCCGTGGCTCTGGGTGTCGACTGGTGCGCTGGCGCGAGGCTACGTCAGCCAGGTCTTCCTGCCCGGGGTTGGCCCCTGCCTCGGCTGCCTTTTCGAGCACTTCCGGCGCCTGACCCCCACCCCCGAACTCCACGATGCCTTGCGCGAACACGCCCGCCAGGGGGGCGCAATCCCGGCCGTCCCCTTCCCGACGGAGGGGATGGGCATGCTCGCATCGATCGTGGATTGGAAGGTTGCTCAGCTCTCGCTGTCCGAACCGTCGCCTGCGCTCTATCGGCTCCACGTGCTCGATGCGACATCGCTGGAGGTAGCCACGCATCGGGTGCTCGCGGATGAGAGTTGCCCCTGGTGCGGCGCTGACGCCGCGTGAGCATCGACCTCGCCAATCCCTACACCGGCCTCTTTCGCAGTTTTGGGACCATAGCTCAGCGACCCCACGACGCCGCAGTGAGCCTCTGCTCGGCGACACTCGCCCCGTGGGGGGCGCGCAGCGAAGCGCTGCCTGTGGGCGGCGCGGGCTGGAATCCCAGCGCCGCCGAGGCTGCCTGTCTTGGAGAGGGTATAGAGCGAACACAGGCGTGCGCGGTCGCCGCGGACGAGCGCCTTGAAGCCACGTTCGAGCGCTGGCCGCTCACCGAGCCGGCTGTCGCCCCCGAGCGCTGGGTGCTCTTCCTGAACGAGCAGTACGCGCAAGCGGGCTTCCCCTTTGAGCGATTCACGCGCCAGACGACCTGTCGATGGGTGGCCTTCCGCGACGCCACGCGCGGCGACGTGCACTGGGTTCCCGAGGATCTCTGCTTCCTGTTCAAGGCTCCCAGCGAGCGCCATCGGCTCTGCCCCGGGATCTCCACGGGGCTCTCCAGCGGTAGACCGGGACTACCGGTCGTTCTGCGCGGGCTCCAAGAGGTCATTGAGCGCGACGCCGCTTTTGGCGGGTGGGTCGGCGCCTATGAGCTGGAGGAACACCATCCCAAGTCGGTGCTCGCGTGTCTCGGGGCGCCAATTCGCGAGCGCGTATCTCGCCCGCAGTTGCGCTACCGCTTCTTTCGGGTGAATACCCCATTCTCGGCGCATGTGACCTGGACGACGGTGGCCTCCGACGAGCGCGCTGGCTTCTGCTTCGCGATCGGTTCGGCTTGCCGGGAGACACGAGAGCAGAGCTGGTCGAAATCGCTGCTGGAGGCTCTGCACGGCCTCGCCTACGTGCGCCACCTGCGGGAAACCGGAGACCTGCCGGCAGGAGGTGGTCCGCCAGCGAGCTTCCAGGCCCATGCCGCCTTTTACAGCGCGCGGCCGGAGGCGCTCTGGTCCACGGTCTTTGCTCGGCCTCGCGCCGGGACCCATGGAACCCAGGCGGTCGAGCTGCTCCCCGCCCTCGTTGAGCGACTGGGTCCCGGGCGCCCGGTTCTCTTTCGCAGCCTGACCCCGCCGTCCATCGCACAGCTCGGTGAAGGTTGGACGGTGTTACGCGTACTGGTTCCAGGACTACAGCCACTGCATGGAGCCCACGCGTTGGCACAGCTCGGCGGTCCGCTCTGGGGCGATCGGAGCCTGGCTCAATGGGAAGCCCTACCTCCCCACCCCTTTCCGTGAGAGGTAATAGCCGATGGTGCCGAGGACAACGCCCACCTGGGTCCGCCATAGCGAACTCGACCGCACGCGCTGGCCCGAGTTGCGCGACCTAGTGCTGTCTTTCGAGCACGAGGATGGAGCCCTAGATCCGCGCGCCTATCCGGGGTGCCCGTCCTGGCCGCTTCCGCGTGTCAGACCCCGTCCCCTTGTGTCCCTCGAGCGCGTGCTGGCACAGCGACGCTCGCGCGCCATGCTCGGAGAACAGGTGCCGCCACGGGCCGTCCTCGGTCGCATGCTCCAGTTCGCGCACGGGATCTCGGCCGAAGGCGGGCGAGGCCCCGTGCCCTCGGCTGGTGGTCTTCAGGCTCTCGAGCTCTACATGGTGAACCTCTCCGCAGGTTGGGTCCCGGCTGGGCTCTATCATTTCAGCCGCGCCGACCACTGCCTGGCTCAGCTCGCAACTCCCGCGGCTCGCGAGCGCTGGCGCCAGCTCGCCCCATCCATGGACCTGGTGCAAGGAGGCGCCCTCCTGTGGGTCATCGTCGGGGATGGGGCACGTGTCGAGCGCAAGTACGGAGACCGCGGCCATCGGTTCCTCGTTCTCGAGGCAGGGCACCTGATGCAGAACCTCTGTCTTGTTTCGGCGTCGGTGCGCCTGACGACCGTACCCCTCGGCGGCTATTTCGAGGGTGAGATCGCTCGTGAGCTGCGGCTGCTCGCCAGCGACGTCGTGTTGTACATCGGTCTCTGCGGCTGAGGCCGGAGACCACTCACTGGCACCAGTTCGGCTGCACGCAATCGAGCTGGCCGGAGAGCTGGCTCACGCAGCAGGTCCAGCCGTCGTTGCAGCACTTCCCGCACTTCGGCTCCCAGTGATCGACGCTGCTCGGGCAGACGGTGGTGTTGCTCCCGCCGCTGCCGCCGCCTCCGGCCGCGGGACACGGCTGATCGTGGCACGTCGGCGCAGACTCGCCCGAGCACTGCAGGCACTGCTGGCTCGCGCCGCAGCACAGGTCGCCGCATTCGACGGGAGCGTCGGCCGGACAGCGTGCGCACTGACCCTGCGAATCGCAGAAGGCGCCGGCGGCGCAGCAGGTGCCGCCGCCGCACGGGGCCTCGGCGGGCGGGCAGCCACACAGGTTGCCCTCGCAGGAGGCGCCCGCGAGGCAGCAGATGCCGCCGCAAGCGACCGGCCAGCCCGCGGGGCAGGAGGTGCAGCCGCCGTCGAAGCAGCCGTCGCCGTCCGGACAGCACCCGTCTCCGCACGCCGCGGGCGCCGACGCCGGGCAGCCGCAGCCCTGGCCGCAGACGTCGGGTGCGGCGCAGCAGCCGGCGCTGCCGCAGAGCTGTTGCCCGGCGGCGCAGGCCGCGGTCTGGCCGGGCCAGGACGGAAAGCTGCACTGGCCGTCGGCGCCGCAGCTCGGCCCCGAGCCGGTGTCGTACTCGGCACAGCAGACGCCCTTGCAGGTGACGGCACAATTGCCGGCCTGTGTGGGCTGACCGCCGCCGCCGGTGGGCACGCAGACGGGGGCCGTGCCGTCGGTGAGGCACGCGTAGCCGCTCGGACACCAGCCGGCGTCGGGGCCGCTCGCGCAGGCATGTCCGTCGAGCGGGGGTGGGCCGGAGCCCTGGCCACATTCCCGGTTCGCGAGCGGACCGCAGGACACGCCGGCGGGGCAGCAGTAACCGTTGGCGCTGCCCGTCGGCGTCCAGATACCGCCATTGCAGGGGACTTCGTTCCAGGGGCACTCGGACGCCGCCAGGGTACAGCTCTGGCCCGAGCCTTTGCAGCCACCCTGCGTGCAGCTCCCCGGAATACAAGCCTGGCCGCAGGGGACGGTGCCCGCCGGGCAGTTCACCGAGCGGCCCGTCGTTTGGCAACCCGCGTCCGCGGTGCAGGAGTCGCCGGCGTGACAGCAGAGGCCGCCCGGGCAGAGCAGCGGCGTCTCGAGCGGGCACTGCTGGGCCTGGGCGGGCGTCGGTCCCTGGGGCACCGTGGCCGTGGAGACGGCCGGCGCCGAGACGCGGCCACCGCTCTCGACGCTGGCGAAGACACCGCCGGAGCTGCCGGGCGTGCCCTTCGCACAAGCGAACGACAGCGCGGCGAAGAGAGCAGACGCGGTACGTCGCCCGGTCATTTGGCTCACAGCATACCACGGCCGAGGTGCGGCTGGGGCCAGCGGGGGTCCGCCCGCCTGCCCGCGCCCTCTCGAAGGGTTGCCTCTTCGGCAGCGAAATTATACTGATGAAGTCGGTCCAGGCGCCGGATGATGACCGAGACAGCCAGTTCATCCATGGAATCAGTCCAATTGGGCAGAGATGCCTTCTGGCGGTCGAGGCTGCCGCTGCCCCAGGGACTGGGTCTCGTGCATCTCGGCACGCTGGTGGTCCCGCGTCGCGGCCCGGGGGGCGCCACCATCCATGACGAGGCGGCGCTCGAATCGGCCCAGGGACGGGTGGCGCTCCTCGTCGAATACCGAGGGCACGTCCTTCCGCGAGACGTTCCTGGCATCGGCGAGCGGCTCCGGCACCTCCTCCAGCAGAAGCGGCTCCGGGAGCAGGCGATCGGGTCGTCTTCCGCGCCTTCCCTCCCAGTCCTGGCGACCGACCTCGCAACCCCCGCCGTTCAGGAGGCTTGCCTCGCCGCGGGCCTGGGCGTCATCGACCAGGGCGGGACCGTCCTGCTGCGAGGGCCGTCGCTCTTCATTCACGTGCAAGGCAGTGCGCCGGTTTCCAGGACGCCCCGGGTCAACGCGTTCCGAGGCAAGGGGACGCGCATCGTGCGCCTCTTGCTCTCGCGCCCAGAGGAGCTCTGGACGGCCCAATCCATGACCGCGGCGAGCGAGACGAGCTACGCTTTCTCCCACGGCGTTCTCTCCCTGCTGGAGCGCGACGGCTTCCTGCGGCGCCACAGCCCTCGCGGCGGCTTCCGGCTCTACGACGGCGCGGGCCTCTTGAGGCGCTGGGCGGAGCAAGGCGACGACGCCGCCGTCGTCATCGAACGCTTCAACGCTCCCTCCACCGAGCCGACCCGGCTGCGCGAAGCGCGAGAGGCGCTCGCCTCCCACGGCATCCGAAGCATCTTCACGCTCGCGAGTGCCCTCTTCCCCAAGGAGGTCTTCGCCGCCGCGTTGCCGCATGGCCTTTACGTCTCCGGGGACATGACGCCAGCAATCGAGACACTCGGCTTGCGCCGCATCACGCCCCACAACCTCTACCTCCTCAAGCCGCACCCGGCGGTCGACACCGAGGCAGGGGGCGTCTACTGCGCGCCGCGGACGCTCGCTCACGGCGCGGGCGCATCCATGCCCCAGCTCGTCCTTGACTTCCATCGGGTCGGGGGGCGCGGCCCCGACCAGGGGAGGGAGCTCCTCCAGCAGTTCGCGAAGGAGTTACCCTACCTCGAGGCCGAGCCGTGACCGAGGAGGAGCGACGGGTTCACCGCGCCCTCGCGGGGCTGCAGGACCTCTTTTCGCGTCTCTATGGGCTCGAGACCCACGCGGTCCTGATCGGCGGACAGGTTCTCGCGCTCGAGCTGCTCGCTCGCGGGCAACCCGGGGAGCTCGCGGTCGAGAGCCGAACGGGCATCAAGGTCTCTCGCGGATACACGCTGGAGGCCGACCTGCTCTTCGATCTCGACCGGCTGCCCGGCCCCTCGGACGACCTTCCCGACCGGCTGCGTCGAGCGGGGTTCGGCCGCACGCGAGACTTCCGCTGGGAGCGGACGAGAGGGGACTTCCACTTCGCCGTGGATCTTTTTCGAGCTCCAGGCACGACGGACCCGCCCACCGCTATGACGGAAGCCGCCGAGGGCGGGTTCGCGCTCAACCATTGCCACTCGCTCGTGCTCGACCTCGAAGGCCGCCCGTTGACCGTCCGCGTGCCGGACGGCCCCGCGTTCATCGCGATGAAGCTCGCGGCTCGCCCTCTCCGAAAGACGGCCAGCGAGCGGGCAAAGGATTCGTTCGACCTGTACGCCTACGCCCACCACCTGAAAGACAACCTGCGAGAGCTCTGCGCCCGCGACGAACTCGCCGGGCTCCGCCACGATCTCCGGCGGCTCTTTGGCTCTCCTTCGGCGGACGGCGTGCAGGACGTGCTCTCCTATGCCAACCTCCCACCAGAGGAGTCCGATCTGCTCGCACGAGCGGTCATCGGCGAGTTCACCGATCTGCTCGGCGAAGAGAGCCAGTAGGCGGCTCGATCGGGCGAGCCACGGGCCCATTCGACCGAGTGAGGCGCCAGGTCGCTCACTCGTGGGACAGGGGCGGCTCGGTGACGACGCCGAGGGGGCCGACGGTCGCGCACAGCCCGAAGAGCTCGGCGACCGAGGCCTCGATGTGCCCCGCATCCCTCCGCTCGGACTTCAGCTACCGCGACGCGGTGAGGTCTTGGGGCGGGGGGCGGATCGGACGAAGGAGCCGGTCCCAGCGGATCCCGTGGGGACCGCTGCTCCAGAGCAAGAAGAACGCCTTGCCCTTGAGCTTGCCGGTGGGGACGGGGCCGAAGTAGCGGCTGTCGAGCGACCGGTCGCGGTTGTCGCCCATCAGGAAGACGTGATCGGGCGGGATCCGGAGGGGGCCGAAGTCGGGCGGCTCGGCGCCGGGCACGTGGTGGATCTCGAAGCGGGTGCCGTCGAGCGTCTCGTCGAAGGCGGTGCAGCGGACCGGGAACCAGCGACCGCTCCGCTCGTCGCGGTCCTCGTCCTCGCAGACGCCGGGCAGCGGCGTCTCGTGGACCTCCTGGCCGTCGAGGATGAGCTTGCCCTCGCGCACCTCGACGGTGTCGCCCGGGAGCGCGACGACCCGCTTCGCGAGGTCCGGCTCGCCCGGGGTGGGGTTCAAGAGCACCACGATGTCGCCGCGGTGCGGCCTGCCCCAGCGGAGCTGATCGGAGAGCGTGAAGGGCAGCCGCGCGCCGTAGGCGAGCTTCGAGATGACGACCCGGTCGCCGATCTGCACGGTCGGGAGCATCGAGCCGGTGGGGATCTCGTACGGCTCGGCGATGAACGAGCGGATCGCCAGGGCCGCGAGGAGGAGCCCCAGAAACTCGACGGTCTGACGGGAGCGCGACTTCTTCGGGGGAGCGGCCTTTGGCGCGCCGCCCGACTCTGGCGTCGATCCCGGGGGCTCGCCCACGGCCGGCTTCGTCGTCTTCTGGGCTTGGTCGGCCAGGGCCTTAGCTCTCCGCGCCGGGCACGACGCTCTCGAGGGCCCGGAGGCCCGACCCTACCACGCCCGCGTCGTCGCCGAGTCGAGCATCGACGAGCTGGAGCCCCTGGCGCGACGCCCGCAGGGCGAGCTCGAAGACGCGCGCCTCCACGGTTCGCCGCAGCTCGGGACAGGAGAGCAAGACGCCGCCGCCCAGGATCACCCGCGCGGGGTTCAGGAGGGTCACGTAGTTCGCGAGGCTCACCGAGAGCAAACGCGCGCACTCGTCCCAAAGTTCCCTCGCGAGGCCGTCGCCGGCGAGCGCGGCCCGCTCGATGTCGGCGGCGTAGACCGGCGGCTTCACGGTGGCGAGGGCGCTCGCCCGGCCGGCGGCGATCGCCTCGGCCACCCGCAGCGAGAGGTTGTGGCCGCCGCAGTAGGCCTCGAGGCAGCCCTGCTCGCCGCAGCCGCAGAGCCGGCCGCCGGGCACGACCTTGGTGTGGCCGACCTCGCCGGCCACACCGCCGCTCCCCTCGTAGAGGCTCCCGTCCAGGATGAGCCCGCTGCCGATGCCGCTGCCCACGAAGTAGAGGAGGACGTCGTCCGCGCTCTCGCCGGCGCCGACGCTCCGCTCGCCCCAGGCCGCCGCCGACAGGTCGTTCATGAGCAGCACCGGCCAGGGGAGCCGCTGCCGCAAGAGCTCGGCGAAGGGGACGTCGCGCCAGCCCAGGTTCGGGCCGACCGCGACCACGCCCGTGCCCGAGTGGATCTGCCCGGCGGCGCCGACGCCGACCGCGGCGACGTTCGCCTCGGACTGGCCGGCGTCGCGGATCGCCTCGTGCGTCGCCGCGGCGAGGAGGTCGGCCACGGCCTCGGGCGTCCGGTCGGAGAGCGTCCGCTTGCAGGCCGAGAGGACCGCGCCCCGGCCGTCGATCACCGCGGCCCGAGCGTGCGTTCCACCGAGGTCCACGCCGATCGCGACCCGCCCGCCCGAGGCCCGGGGCTCGGGCCTCGGGACCTCGAGCCTCCCGCCGTGGCGGCGTTCGTCCATGCGAGTCTCCCGCGGCGCCCGTCAGGCGCCGAGCTTCGCCATCGCGCCGTGGACGGCGCCCTCGACGAGCTTTCGGATCTCGGCGAGCCGGGGCTCGGTCTTCGCCTCGAAGCGCAGCACCAGGATCGCCTGGGTGTTCGAGGCCCGCACGAGGCCCCAGCCGTCGGGGAAGGTGACGCGGACTCCGTCGACGTCGACGAACTCGTAGTTGCCCGAGGCGAAGTGGCGCTTCACCTCGTCGACGATCTGGAACTTCTTCTCCTCGGTGCAGTCGACCCGGATCTCGGGCGAGATGAAGGTCTTCGGCACGTCGGCGAGGAGCGACGAGAGCGGCGCGTCGGTCTTCGTGAGGATCTCGAGCAGCCGCGCCGAGGCGTAGACGCCGTCGTCGAAGCCGAACCAGCGGTTCGCGAAGAAGATGTGGCCGCTCATCTCGCCGGCGAGCGCCGCGCCGGTCTCCTTCATCTTGGCCTTGATGAGCGAGTGGCCCGCCTTCCACATGATCGGCTTGCCGCCGTGCTTCGCGATGTCGTCGTAGAGCGTCATCGAGCACTTGACCTCGCCGATGATCGGCGCGCCCGGCTGCTCGCGGAGCAGCTCGCGCGACAGGAGGATCATGATCTGGTCGCCCCAGAGGACGTTCCCCTTCTCGTCGATGACGCCCACCCGGTCGGCGTCGCCGTCGTAGGCGAGCCCCAGATCGGCGTGGAGCTCGAGGACCTTCTTCCGCAGATCCTCCACGTTCTCGAGGACCGTCGGATCGGGGTGGTGGTTCGGGAAGGTCCCGTCGGGCTCGAGGAAGAGGCCGGTGACGTGGAAGCCGAGGCTCTTGAAGAGCGGGGCGGCCACGATCCCGCCGACGCCGTTGCCGGCGTCGATGACGATGCGCGGCCGCCGCGCGCCGAGCCGCAGGTTTTTGCGGACGTAGTCCTGGTACGGTCCGGCGATCTCCTGCTCGCGTCGCTTCCCCTCGCCCTTCTCGAAGTCGCCGCGCTCGATGAGCTTGCGCAGCTCCTGGATCTCCGTGCCGTGGAGCGTGGTCTTGCCGACGCCCACCTTGAACCCGTTGTACTCGGGCGGGTTGTGCGAGCCGGTGATCTGCGCGAGCCCGTCGACGGGGAGCGTGTTCGCCGCGAAGTAGCAGAGCGGCGTCGGGACCATGCCGATGTCGACCGCGTCGACCCCGGCCTCGTTCAGCCCCTGGCACATGGCGTCGCGGAAGCGGACCGACGACTCGCGGGCGTCGCGTCCCACGGCGACGCTGCAGCGCTTGCCCGGGTTCGCGCGCCGCACCATCGTGCCGAGCCCGCGGCCGAGCTGCCGGACGACGTCCTCGGTGAGGTCTTTGTCCACGAGCCCGCGGATGTCGTACTCGCGGAAGATGTGAGGGTTGATCGGCATCGCCGCCTCCTGTGCCTCGGTCGCGCTCACCCGGCTTCCCCTGCTGGTCGGAGCGGCCGGAATATAGACCGCGCCTGAGGGCGAGGGAAGGCTCGGCCCCCCGGCCCCTCGGAAATCCGTCGACCCCTCGAAGGTCCGAGGCTCGCGGGGCCGCCGCCGGCCCCGCGAACGGCTCCCAAGCTACCGGGATCAGTGCGGGGCCTCGGGGGCCGAGGGCGTGGCACGGCTCCTGCGATAGCTGCGGGCGTCACGCCTTTCGGAGGTCGAACGCCATGAAGAGGCTCCTCACTGCGATCGCGATGTTGCTCCTCGGCGGCTGCGCGCTCGGCCCCGACGGCTCGGGCCTCGGACTGGGACGGGGCGCGCTCTCGGGCGGGGGCGCCGAGCCGGCGGGACAGAGCTGCGAGACCAACTGCGACTGCCCGGTGAACGAGTACTGTCAGATCGCCGAGCTGGTCGTCGGGATCGCCGGCGGGCCACAGACGGGCGGCGCCGCCGCGGGACCGGCCTGCCCCTCGTGCACCGGCGGCTCCTGCCCGCCGTGCCCGGCGCCGGCGCCCGCACCCGTTCCCCAGGGGATCTGCGTGGCCGCCCCGACGCCGGTGCCGGGGCCGCCCCCGGGACCGCCGGTCGAGATCGACGGCGGGCTCGCCCCGACGGACGCCGGGACGCCCGCCTGCGGCCCGGCCCCGATGGTCATGCTCCCGAACGACTACACGCTGGTCTGCAGCCCGAACGGCCACTGGGTGGCCGGCCCGTCGTGCGCGAGCGACGCCGACTGCGTGAAGTCGAACCCCGACGAATGCAACATCTGCCCGGCGGGCGAGGTGGGCTACGCCTGCGTCGAGGGCGCCTGCCTCTGCGGCTGCCAGTAGCAGGGGGCGGCCGCCGGGGAGCGGCTCGGCGGCGCCCGCCGCGGCTAGTACTTGATGATGTAGTTCACGTCGGCGTTGACGGGGCGGGTCTCGCTGCCGCCGGCGGCTTGGATGGAAATTCCGGTGTTGGATTTCTGCAAGGCAATCACGTCTGCCGCGGCGCCAGATTGCGCAAAGGGAATTCCCCCGAAGGCGCCGGTCCAGGTCGACTGGTTCCATCCGACGAGTACGTTCGGAGCGGCGGTTCCGTGGGTGTGGCCTGGGTCGCTGACCCCGTGGGAGTGGGCGCCGAGCTGGCCCGCCTCCACCGAGCCGACGGCGTCGCCGCTGTTGCCAGCCGAGGCCATGGCCGCTCGGCTCGCCGCGTCGGGGTCGCGGCCGGCGCCGCTGTCGACGCCGCGCAGGAAGCGGCCGCGAAGGTCGGGCAGGTTGAAGGTGGCGACGCCGTCGCCGCCGCCGAAGTTGATGGCGACGGCCGAGAAGAGCGCCGCGTAGGTCGAGCGGCTCACGGCCGACCCGTCGCAGAGGAGCCACCCGGCGGGCGCCTTCGCCCCGCCGAAAGCGACGATGGTGCCGGGCGGCACGAGCGAGCTCGTCCCGGTGACGGTGAGGTTGCCGTTGACGGTCTCGTCGCCGTTGAAGGTGACGTTGCCGGTGAAGGTTCCGCTGAAGTCACCGGTCGGCCCGGTGGGGCCGGTCGGCCCGACCGCGCCGCCGGTCCCGCCGCTGCTTCCGCTCCCGGTCGCTCCGGTCGCGCCGGTGGGACCCGTGGCGCCGGTCGGCCCCTCGCTCCCGGAGAGACCGCTCGGACCGGTGGCGCCCTCCGTTCCGACGCCGGTGGCCCCGGTCGCGCCGGTGGGGCCCTCGGGACCGGTGGCGCCGGGACAGCCGGACAACGCGAAGGACAGGGCCAGGATGGAAACGGCACGCCGCATGGGGGGTCACCCTCCGAGAAGGACGAGCCCATGCTAACCGAAGGGGCGCCCCTCGAGAAAGCGGGCGGCCCCGAAGGCGGCCGCTACAGGTACTTCGTCGCCCGGCGGCGGCGCAGCTCGTCGACCACCGCCCGCACGTCCTGGCAGCGGTCGCGCGGGACCACCAGCACCGCGTCGCCCGCGTCGACGACCACCACGCCCTCCATGCCGACCACGGCGACCGGCCGGCCGCTGCCGAGCACCACGCAGTCGCGCGAGCCGACGAGGAGCGCGTCCGGGCCGGCGACGTTCCCCTCGGCGTCCAGCGGGCGCACCTCGGGGAGCGCGCTGAAGCTGCCGAGGTCGCTCCAGCCCACGTCGGCCGGCACGACCGCGATCCGCTCGGCCCGCTCCATGACGCCGTAGTCGATGCTGATCGACGGCGCCTTCGGGAAGTGGCGGCGCAGCGCCGCCGCCTCCTTCGAGGTCCCCACCGCCGGGGCGAGCTTCTCGAGCACCGCCCAGAGCTCGGGGAGCTGCCGCTCGATCTCGGAGAGCAGGACGTCGGCGCGGAAGGCGAAGATGCCGCCGTTCCAAAGGTGGTCGCCGCCCGCGACGTAGGACCGGGCGCGCTCGAGGTCCGGCTTCTCGACGAAGGCCGCGACGCGGCGGACGCCCGGCGAGAGCTCCTCGCCGAGCCGCAGGTAGCCGTAGCCGGTCTCGGGCCGGCTGGGCCGGATACCGACGGTGCAGAGCGCGCCCGACGCCGCGACCTCGGCGCAGCGGCGGAGCACCTCGCGAAAGCCGGGGAGGTCCGCGACGTGGTGATCGGAGGGCAAGACGAGCAGGACGCCCTCGGGATCCCGCCGGTGAACGCGAAGTGCCGCCCAGCCGATGCAGGGGGCGGTGTTGCGCGCCGCGGGCTCGACGAGGACGTTCTGCCGCGGCAGCCGCGGCAGCGCGCGGCGGACCTGCGCCGCGTGGGCCGCGCCGCAGATGACGCTCACGTTCCTCGGCGGGGCGATCCCGCGCAGCCGCTCGAAGGTATCCGCGATGAGCGGCCGCTTGCCCGCGAGCGGAAGGAGCTGCTTCGGCCGGGCCTGGCGCGAGAGCGGCCAGAAGCGGGTGCCGGAGCCGCCGGCGAGGATGGTGGGGTGGATGCTCATGGACGGGCCTCCAGCAGCAGCGGACGGATGAGTTCGAGGAGCTGGTGGACGATGCGGCCGGTGGCGCCCCAGACGACCTCGCCCTCGACGGTGTAAAAGTAGATGTCGCGCATCAGGCCGAAGACCTCGCGCCGATCGATCCGCAGCGCCCCGGGTTCGAGGAAGCCGCGCAAGGGCAGGCGCAGCACCCGCGCCACCTCCGCCGGGGCCGGCCGGAGCTCGTAGGGGTGGGGGACGACGCCGACGAACGGCGCCACCCGGAAGCGGGTGATGGTGTCGCAGAGGTCGAGCGGCCCGAGGACGTCGACGTCGGCGGGCCGGAGCCCGAGCTCCTCGTCGGCCTCGCGCAGCGCGGTCGCGAGCAGATCGCGGTCGAGCGGCTCGCGGCCGCCTCCCGGAAACGAGACGTCGCCCGCGTGCCGCGGCAGGGAGTCGGTCCGCTTCGTGAGCAGGAGCCGCGGCTCGCCGGCCTCCTCGTAGAGGGGCACGAGGACCGCGGCGGGGCGCGGCTCGGGCTCGCCGGGAGGCAGCCTCTCGAGCAGGCCGGGCGTCCGCCCGCCGAGCAGCGCCCGGATCCGCTCGAAGAGGGGCGAGGCCATCTTCTAGCGCGAGGGCGCCACCGCGATCGGCGGCTCCGCGGCCATCGGCGCGCCCAGCGTGCCGCGGCCGACGAGGAAGAGGAGCAGGGCGCCCATCGCGAGCCGCCAGACGACGAACGGGTGGGTGGTGCGCTGCCGCAGGTAGCGGAGCAGGAGCGCGATCACCGCGTAGCCCACGACGGCCGAGACCAGCGTGCCGATGGCCAGGTTCACGGCGGCCTCGCCGTGCAAGGGGAGCGCGTGGTGGCGGACGAGCTTCTGCAGCTTCCAGAGCCCCGCCGCGGCGACGGCGGGGATCGAGAGCAGGAAGGAGAAGCGGGCGGCGTCGTCCCGGCGGATGCCGGCGAAGAGCCCGGCGGTGAGGGTGACGCCCGAGCGGCTGACGCCGGGGACGATGGCGAGCGCCTGGGCGAGCCCCACGACGATGGCGTCGCGCCAGCGCAGCTCGCCCATGCGCCGCCCCTGCCGTCCGAAGATCTCGGCGAGGAAGAGGACCAGCGCGAGGGCGATGAGGCTTCCGGCGATGACCGTCAGCAAGGTCCCCTGCCGCTCGTCGAGCCGGTCGACCCTCTTCTCGAAGAGCAGCCCGAGAAAGCCCACCGGGATCGAGCCGACGACGACGAACCAGGCGAGCCGCGCGTCCTGGCTCTCGAACGGCCTCCCGTCGCGCAGCCCGGCGAGCGCGCCCCGGATCATCCGACCGAGCTCGCTTCGAAAATAGACGAGCACCGCGACGAGCGTGCCCATCTGGATGATGACGTCGAAGCTCGTGAGGAACGGGTCGCCCCGCGCGATGCCGAGGAACGCCTCGGCGATCTTGAGGTGGGCGGTGGACGAGACCGGCAGGTACTCGGTGAGGCCCTGGACGATCCCGAGGAGGACTGCCTGCCAGTGGGTCATGCGCGTTCCAACAAGAGGCGAGGGTGAGCTATTCGCTCAGGTCCCCTCTTGCCACGAGGCGAGGTAGCGCTTCTGGTTCGGCGTGAGCTTGTCGATGCGGGCGCCCTGCGACTCGAGCTTGAGCCGGGCGATCTCCCGGTCGATCGCCTGGGGCACCGCGTAGACCTTCTTCTCGAGCGAGCGGTGGTTCTTCGCCATGTGCTCGGCCGAGAGGGCCTGGTTCGCGAAGCTCATGTCCATCACGCTCGAGGGGTGCCCCTCGGCGGCGGAGAGGTTCACGAGCCGCCCCTCGGCGAGGACGACGATGCGCCGGCCGTTCTTGAGGGTGAACTCCTCGACGAAGTCGCGCACCTCGCGCCGGGACTTCGCCACCGCCCCGAGCGCCCGCAGGTCGAGCTCCACGTTGAAGTGGCCGCTGTTGCAGACGATGGCCCCGTCCTTCATCCGCTTGAAGTGCTCCTCGCGGATGACGTCGGTGTTGCCCGTGACGGTGCAGAAGAAGTCGCCGAGCGGGGCGGCCTCGGACATCGGCATCACCCGGAAGCCGTCGAGCAGGGCCTCGAGCGCCCGCAGGGGGTCGATCTCGGTCACCACGACGTTGGCGCCCATCCCCTTCGCCCGCATCGCGATGCCGCGGCCGCACCAGCCGTAGCCCGCGACGACGAAGGTCGAGCCGGCGAGGAGCCGGTTCGTCGCCCGGACGATGCCGTCGATGGTCGACTGGCCCGTGCCGTAGCGGTTGTCGAAGAGGTGCTTCGTCAGCGCGTCGTTGACCGCGATGATCGGGTAGGCGAGGACGCCCTGCTCGGCCATGGCCCGCAGCCGAACGACGCCCGTGGTGGTCTCCTCGGTGCCGCCGAGGACGCCCGCGAGGAGCTCGCGCCGCTCCTTGTGGAGCACCGAGACGACGTCGGCGCCGTCGTCCATGGTGAGGTGCGGCCGGGTCCCGAGGATCGCGCCGATGTGCCGGTAGTAGGTGGTCTGGTCCTCGCCCTTGATGGCGTAGGTCGGGATGCCGGCCTCGACCAGCGCCGCCGCGACGTCGTCCTGCGTCGAGAGCGGGTTCGAGGCGCAGAGCGCCACCTCGGCGCCCCCCGCCTGGAGCGTCAGCGCGAGGTTCGCGGTCTCGGTGGTGACGTGCAGGCAGGCGGCGAGCCGCAGCCCCTCGAGCGGCCTCTGCTTGCCGAAGCGCGCCTTGATCTGCTCGAGGACGGGCATCGACCGCGCCGCCCACTCGATCCGGCTGCGCCCCTTCTCGGCGAGCGCGAGATCCTTCACGTCCCCCGCGAGCGCCGCCTTGCCCTTGCGCTTGATCGACTTCTGCGGGGACTTCTGCATCGAGAACGAAACCTGGGTCGCCATGGGCTGTCTCCCTCTAGAGTGGTTCAATGCCGTCCGTCTCGGGGTGGCCGCGCTACGCCTCGGCGACCACCCGCAGTCCGTTTCCCCGGGGAGCCTTCCCGAGGCTACCGAAGACCTGCTCGGCGAGCGCGTCCTTCTTGTCGGTCCGCTCCCAGGTCATCTCCTTCTCGGAGCGGCCGAAGTGGCCGTAGGCCGCCGTCTTTCCGTAGATCGGCCGGAGCAGGTTCAGGTCGCGGATGATGTCGCCGGGCCGCATGCCGAAGAGCTGCCGGATGCCCTCGGCGATCCGCTCCTGGGGGGCGCGGCCCGTGCCGAAGGTGTCCACCATCACGCTCACCGGCTCGGCGACGCCGATGGCGTAGGCGAGCTGCACCTCGCAGCGGCTCGCGAGTCCGGCCGCGACGACGTTCTTCGCGATCCAGCGGGCGAGGTAGGCGGCGCTCCGGTCGACCTTCGAGGGGTCCTTGCCCGAGAAGGCGCCGCCGCCGTGCCGGCCCATGCCGCCGTAGGTGTCGACGATGATCTTGCGGCCGGTCACGCCGGTGTCGCCCATCGGCCCGCCGACCACGAAGCGACCGGTCGGGTTGATGTGGAACTTCTTGCAGGGCGCGAGCAGCTTCGCGGGCAGCGCCTTCTTGATGACCTCTTCGCGCACGAACTCCTCGAGCGTCTTGCGCGCGACGTCGGGCGAGTGCTGCGTCGAGACGACCACCGCGTCGATGGCGACCGGGCGCCCCTCCTCGTAGCGGACCGTCACCTGCGCCTTGCCGTCGGGCCGGAGGAAATCGACCGCGCCCTTGTGGCGCACCTCGGCGAGCCGCTTGCAGAGCCGGTGCGAGAACATGATCGGCGCCGGCATCAGCTCGGGCGTCTCGTCGCAGGCGTAGCCGAACATCATGCCCTGGTCGCCGGCGCCCTGCTCCTTCGCCCCCTTCTGGTCCACGCCGCGGGCGATGTCGGGCGACTGCTTGTCGAGCGCGACGAGCACGCCGCAGCTTCCGCCGTCGAAGCCCATCGCGCTGTCGGTGTAGCCGATCTTCTTGACGATGCCGCGCACGAGCTCCGGGACGTCGATCACGGCCGTGGTCGTGATCTCGCCGGCCACGCAGACGAAGCCCGTCTTGAGGAGCGCCTCGCAGGCGACGCGCCCCTTCGGGTCCTGGGCGAGGACCGCGTCGAGCACGCCGTCGCTCACCTGGTCGGCCATCTTGTCCGGGTGGCCTTCGGTGACCGATTCGGAGGTGAAGAGATAGTTCGATAGCGACATGGGCAGTCCTCGCGCGAGAAAACGGCGCAGCCTAGTCTTTGGCTTCCGGCCGCGTCAAGGCGGGCGGAGCGACACGTCTCCGACCAGCGCGCGGAAGATCGATCACGACCAACGCCTCGCGCCATCAGGAACGGCGCACCAACGAGAGGCGCGGCAGCCCCGGGGGAGCCGCCGCGCCTCCTTCATGCTTTGTTCGGTTCTCCTCGACGTCAGCGGCGGTGGGCCCCGTGGCTGCGCTCCGCGCGCTCCTCCTCGCGCTCGTGTCGATCCTTTCGGAGATCCCGAGCGTCGCGCGCCGCATCCTTCCGGTCCTTCCCCAGGTCACGGCGATCGGCCCGCATCTCCTTCCGATCGCGCCGCAGGTCGCGACGGTCTCGCGCCCGGTCCTTGCCCGCGCCGTCGTGGCGCAGGTCGGCCTCGTCGTGCCGGACGTCGCGCTGGTCCCGCCGCAGGTCTTGGCGGTCCTTCGCGATGTCGCTCCGATCGGCCCGGAGGTCCTGGGCGTCCTTGCGGACGTCCCGTTGCAGGCTGCCCTGGGCCTGCGCTGCGGGCGGGGGGGGCTGCGCCTCCGCGAAGGCCGCGGAGGCGGCGAGGAGAGCGGCTGAGGCGAGCGTGGTTTCGAGCAGTCTGAGCATGTTCGTCTTTCTCCAGTGTTGGGCCGCGGAGGAACGCGGCCGCGTTCTTCTTTCATCAACCCGCCCGAGCGCCGGAGGTTTCGCCGGAGCCGGTCACGGGGGCGCGAGGAGCGGGTAGAGCTTCAAGAGATCGAGGGTCTGCAAGAGCTCCATGTCCCGGATGATCGCGGCTTCGTCGCCCGCAGCACCGGGTTGGCCGCCGTCCGGCGCGAGCGGGCGCTCCTTCGCGGCAAGACCCGAGGGCGCCGCAGGGCCGAACGGAGCAGGCCCGGCGTGCGCCGGGGAGCCGACCAAGATGACGCAGAGGAGCCGGATCACCGTCGGGCAGCCTCGCCTCGATGCCCCGCGGCTCGAGTCACCGATCCCGGCATCAGCGGCGCCCGCGAGCGCGCAGCCGCTCCCGCATCAGCTCACGCTCGTCGGGCGACATCGACTCCCAGCGCCCGAGATTCTCGAGAAACCGCTCGCGGACCTGGGGAGAGGCCTCGAGCACCTTCTGGAGTGCCCGGATGAACGCTCGGCGCTGCGGCGGGTCCAGCTCCTCGAAGCGCGCGAACTTCTCCAGGATCGCCCGCCGATCGGCCTCGGGCAACGCCTGGAAGGCGTGAAAGTTTTCCTCGACCTGCGCCCGCTTTTCGGGCGGGAGCGCGTGCAGCTCCGCGAGCCGCTCGCGGAGCTCCTGCCGTTTCGCGGGGGGAAGCGACTGCAACTCCTCGTAGCGCTGCCTCAGGCTCTCCCGCTCGGAGGGTGAGAGCCTATTCCAGCGCTCGATCTCGCTGGCGGTCTGCCCCCGGGCGGCGCCCGCGGAGGCGAGGATGACGGCGAGCAACAGGGCGCGGCTCATCGGCGGGCTCCTCCCGACTCGAGCTGGTCGAGCATCGCCACGACCTCGACGTCTTCGGGCGAGCGCAGCTCGGAGGCGATCTGGATCGCTCGGTAATTTTCGAAGAGCTCGAGGCGCCGGGCGATCGCCAGCTCCTCGGGCCGACCGGCCGTCCTCGCCCGGCGGCCCGCGAGAAAGAGCAGGGCGGCCGCGGTGATCGCGGTCGCGAACCCCAAGGGCCAGGCGATCCGCCTCCGACGCCTGCGGCGCTCGCTCGCCCGCTCTTCGGCGGCGAGGCGATCCCCAAAGCGCCCCTCGAAACCCAGCGCCAAACGCACCTCCGGCAGCCGATCGAGCCGCGCCACCGCCCGACCAAGACCCTCCTGGACGGCACGGCACGAGGCGCAGCGAAGGAGGTGCGCCTCGACGGCCGCGCGCTCGTCCGGCGCGAGCTCGCCATCCAAGAGCGCGGTCAACTGCCCCCGCACCTCGCTGCAACCGACGGTCGCGGTGCTCACGCGTCATCCTCCGGCGCGATCGCGGACAGCTCTCCCAGCCCGCGGGAGAGGGCCACGGTCGCGCGATGAACCAACGACTTGATCGCGGCCTCGCTCGCCTCGAGCACGGCCGCGATCTCGCGGTACGAGAGCCCCTGGAACCGGCAGAGGACGAGCGCCATGCGCTCGCGCTCGGGCAGGCACCCGAGCGCTCGATTGACGGCCGCCTCGAGCTCTTTCCCCTCGAGCATCTCGTCCGGCCGCGTGGGTTGCATGCCCTCGCGCTCCGGCCCCTCGGCTGGCAGCGGCTCGAAGGCTCCTCGGCGCGACTCTGGACGGCGCAGCTCGTTCAGGCAATGGTTCGCGGCGATCCGGTAGAGAAAGGTCTTGAAGCGGGCGGTCGGCGCGTAGCGGGGCAGCGACCGGTGAAGCCTGAGGAAGATCTCCTGGGCGAGCTCCTCGGCCCGCGCCTCGTCGCCCACATATCTCGCCGCGAATCGAACCATGGCGCTCGCGTGGCGGCGAAAGAGCTCCTCGAATGCCTGGCGGTCGCCCCGCTGCGCCCGCAGCATCAGCTCGGCGTCGGGGTCTTCCCGCTGGCCCTTCTCCTCGTGCCTCCTCGCCGCGACCACCACGACCTCCGATCCTTCAAACCCGGTCCGGGCCGCCTGGTTTCGCGAACGATGGGTCGCCGCCCCCGCAGCGAGCCCCCGCTGCCTCAAAAAGATAGATCCGCCCCGAGGGTGAAGAGGTTGAGCTCGGGCGGCAGCGCGCCGAAACCCACGGCCACGGAGGCCCCTTGGTCGAGCTGGAGCGTGTACGCCGCGTAGGCTTGGAGGGCGTCGGTCACATCGACGGAGAGCTTGGGCGTGAACGCCTGTCCCTCGCCATCTCCTTGAACGTAGGCGAGGTAGGCGTAGCTGAAGGAGGCGCGAAGGCGGTCCCCCAGCTGTTGGCGCAGCGTGGTCACCCCGGTCCAGATCATCGGCGCGGACGGGAGGCCGGCCGCCGCGGGGGAGACGCCGCGGAGCGCGAACAGACGCCCCCCGAGGCCGACGAAGCTGATCTGCCCCACCTTGGCCGGGTCCTGATCGTAGACGAAGTAGCTGCCGAGCACGGAGAGGGTGGTCCCATGCCACCGGCCGGTGACGCTGCCCGTCAGCCCGAGCTGAGCGAGCCCGCTCTGGTAGCTCCGTGCGCCCTTGGCCCCAGGCACACCGATCGACTGGTCGATGTCGAAGTGGCTGAAGGTCGTCTCGCCGAGGAGCGTGAGGCGACGGGCGCCACCCCCGATCGAGTAGCTCGCGTTCAGATCCGCCCCGTCCGCGTCGGCGCCCAACCGGTCCACCACCTTCGTTGGGCGTCCCGCGGCCCCGGTGGCGGCCTCGGTCTGCTGCCCGGTGGCGAGCGGCGAGAGCATGAGGTAGCCGCCGAACTCCCACCGCTCGGACGGCCGCCAGATGGGCCCGAGTTCGAAGGTGTGATGCAGCGTCTCGAGCTGATCGGTGGTCATGAGGTAGGTCCCGAGCAGGCTCCACGCCGGCCACTCGAGGTTCAGCTCGCCGGAGAGGATGTCGCCCACGTACTCGTAGCCGCCGCTCAAGGCCGCCGGGCCATACGTCAGCTCCTCGAGCAGGCTGTCGTCCGCGGCGGCGCGCCCCGCGAACGCGCAGAGCGCGAGGCCGCTCGTGACGGCGAGCGCGCTCACGAGCTTCGCTCCGAAGCCGTCGCGGAGGCCGAAGGAGCCGCGGCCAATGGTCAAGAAAACCCCCAGCGAGAGAGGACGGGTGGCGGTCCCTCGGCGCAACCTTCCTTCATCTCCGCGCGGTAGAAAAGCCCGAAGCGCCTGGAGGCGACGCGGGGGGCCGGACCCGGAGCGCCCGTGACCAGCGGGGGGGCAACGAGCAGCGTGACCAGCCCGCGACGAAGACGATGGTTCAGGGAGCGGAGGGCGACGGCCGAGCGGCGCGCTACCAGTGGCCCGCGGAGATCGAGTAGGCCTGAACGGCGTTCGTCGTCTGGCAGGAGGGGAGCAGCCCACCGAAGACGAAGAGCAGGTCGGGCCTCTTCGGGGAGATCGCCGCCACCGCCTGTGCCGCTGCCGTCGGGAACGGCGCGACACTCGACCAGACGCCAGTCGAGACATCGAGGACCTGGGTGGGCGGCGGGGAACTCCAGCCGCCACCGTCAGGAAGGTTCTCCCCCCCCGCGGCGACGTAGAGCTTGCCCCCACCCGGGTCGTAGGCGGCGGCGCAGTTCTGCACCGGCAGCGGGAGGCTCGATTGGACGAAGGGCGAAGACGGGCTCGTCATGTCGTACCGATCGACCTCGGCGGTCGAGGCGCTCCCCCCCTGCGCCGGCGAGCCGCCGATGACGTAGAGGCGACCTACGCCGTCCTGCGTGCCGCAGACGTTCTCTCGGGGATTCGGCAGGACGGGAGTCTCGGTGGTCCATGCGCTCGGCACGGAAAAGCCCAGCACGGTACCGAGGTCAGCGAAGCTCCCCGCCGAGATCGCATGGCCGGCCGCAAGGAAGATCTCCTGGGGGAGGACCCCCGTGACGAAGGCCGCCCGCGGGCTGAGGGACGAGCCCTCGCTGGTCCAGTAACCGCTCGCCGGTGGGCTGCCCAGCGTCCAGGCTTCGACGACGCTGAGCGTCGTTCCACCGATCGCGCTGTCCCCGCCGATCACGTAGATGCGCCCGTCGCCTCCCAGGGCCGCGCCGGGAAGGAGCCGTGCGGTCGGCATGTCGCCCAACGAGATCCAGCCATTCGCGACCGGGTCATAGGCCTCGGCCGTTCCGACGGCGGTCGCGCCCGACGCGCCGTTCGAAGGGCACAGGCTCCCGCCGACGCCACCGAACAGATAGATGAGCCCGTCGCCTCCGACCGCCACCGCCATCATCGCCCGCTCGGTCGGCATCGACGCGACGGCCGCGCAGACCCCGCCGAAGCAGTGGGTGCCAACGGCGCAGCCGCTCTCGACACAGGTCGATCCGGCGTCGGGCGTCCCGGCGTCGAAGCCCGAGTCGGGAGGCCCCGCGTCGAAGCCGGCGTCCGGGGGCCCGGCGTCTCCCCCGCCAGCGTCGAGACCTGCGTCCGCCGTGCCCGCGTCTGCCGTGCCCGCGTCTGCCGTGCCCGCGTCTGCCGTGCCCGCGTCTGCCGTGCCCGCGTCTGCCGTGCCCGCGTCTGCCGTGCCCGCGTCTGCCGTGCCCGCGTCTGCCGTGCCCGCGTCTGCCGTGC
>JAJXUD010000021.1 GCA_021783235.1 Myxococcales bacterium
TCGCCGCCATGCGCAAACTCCTCTGCGCCGTCTACAGCGTCGCCAAGAGCGGCAAGCCCTTCACCCCACACCTCGCACCCACGGGGACCGTATGAATCCTCTTGACGGACGTGACGGTATCTCACGGGGCCGGCATCGTGCACCGGGACATCAAGCCCGAAAACCTCCTCTTGACGCGCGATCGGCGGCTCAAGGTCACGGACTTCGGCATCGCCCACGTCCGCGGATCGAGCCTCGCGCGCACCCAGGTGGGCGCTCTCCTCGGCACGCCCAGCTACGCCGCGCCAGAGCAGCTCGCGGGCCAGCCGGTGGACGGGCGCGCCGATCTCTACTCGCTCGGGGCCGTGCTCTACCAGGCGCTCGTGGGACGCCCGCCCTTCGAGGCGACGAGCCTCTACGAGCTGATTCAGCTGGTCCAGACGCAGCCGCCTCTCCCGCCTCGGACCGCGGTCCCAGGGCTGCCAGCGGCCCTCGAGGCCGCGATCCTCCACGCGCTCGCCAAGCGGCCGGAGGATCGCTTTTCCACGGCACGCGAGATGGCGGCGGCGCTCCAGCCCTTCGCCGCCTCCCCCGGAGCGGCGCCTCGTTCGGCCCCCGCAACGACGCTCGCCTCGGTCCAGACCGTCTGGACCAGCGGCGCTACGCCCCAGGAGCTCGTGGCGGGAGCGGTGCGTCAATGGCCGGCGACGCCGCTCGGGCGCCGCCCCACCGAGCCCCTCCTCGCCCAGCTCGCCGAGCGACCGCTCCACGCCCCCGCCTTCTCCGGCGCGCTCGACGTGGGGACCGCCACCCTGCTGTACTACGACGGAGTCCTCTACGCGGCCTTCGCTCCATCGACCGGTCGGAGCGGGGATGAGGTGGTCGAAGGGCTGGCCGCCGAGATCGATGCGACGCTTCACGCGGTCCCGCCCGGCGTCGAGCCGCGGCTCCCCTCGCTGCTGGCCTCCGTGCTGCGGCCCCACGAAGCGTCCTGGCTCGACGCCGGGGTGACCGACCTGCCGCGCCTCGCTGGGAAGCTCGCCGACGACGGGTTCGACGGCGCCCTGCGGATCGAACGGGGGCCCCTCCTTGGCTTCGCGCTCTTCAGCAAGGGCGCCCGCGTCCTCGACCTCGACCTCTTCGGCGAGGGGTGGCCCGCGGCCGCGGGCCGGTCGCGCTGGGAGCGCTGGATCACGGAGAGCGGTGCCCGGGCGCGCACCGAGCCCCGCCGGGCCTCGTTTCCGTCGCTCAGCTTCCGCCAGCAGCTCGCCGAGTGCCCCCTCGACGTCGTGCGTCCGGCCCCTCCCGGCGAGGCCGCGATTCGATCGGACGCGGCGGCCGAAGCCCGCGCCATCCGCCTCGAGTCGCGCGGCCACTCGCTCCACCGAAGCGGCTCCTTGCTCTCGTCGCTCGTCGACGAGGATCCCGCCCAGGCCGCGGCGCGCTGGCTGCTCGCCGAGCTTCCGCTCCAGTTCGAGCAGTTCGGCCGGACCCCTCGCTGGCGCAAGCTCGTGGAGCCGCTCTCGGAGGTCCGCGAGGTACGGCTCCACCACGCCGCCCTCGGGGCCAATACCCTCCCGTTCGCCGCGGCGACCTTCGGGCCGAACGGGGACCTCTCTCACCTCGTCGATCGCGCCGCCACGGGTAGCCCCGAGGCCGTTCGTGCGTTCGCCGATCGCGTGCTCGCCGTCAAGCAGGCGGGCGCGCCCAAGCTCGGCGGCGCGCTGCTCTTCGCCCCCCGCTTCTCGGAGGAGGCCCCCGGGGCCTACCTCGAGCTGCTGCGCGGCGCGAAGGCGCGGCTTTTCGGCGCCCTCTCCCACCGCGAGGGCTTCGTGCGGCTGGGTGTCTCGGACGGGGTTCACCTCCTGCTCGTCGAGGAGGGGGGCGAGCATCGCCGGCCGCTCGTCCCCGAGTGACCCGCCGCACCCACGCTCGTCGAGCGGTGAATCTTTCCGAGCGGCGCGCGGCTCTTGACACGGCATCCACGGGCGCCGCCTATACGACCCGCGAAGGAGACGAAGGCCTTGACCGTCGAGACCAGCGCACCAGCGGCCCGCGATCCCGTCTGCGGGATGAGCGTCGATCCAGCCGCCCCGAAGGGCGGCAGCTACGCGCATGCGGGGACGACCTACTTCTTCTGCAACCCGAAGTGCCGCGCCCGCTTCTCGGCGGATCCCGAGGGCTACCTCTCGGGGAAGCCACGGCCCAAGGCGGCGGCGGGCCGCTACGGCTGCCCGATGGATCCTCAGATCGAGCAGGACGGCCCCGGCGCCTGCCCCATCTGCGGCATGGCGCTCGAGCCGCTCTCTCCCTCGCTCGAGGAGACGGGGCCCGATCCCGAGTACCTCGACCTGCGGCGCCGCTTCGCCGTGGGCGTGACCCTCTCCCTGCCCGTCCTGCTCCTCGGCATGATCCCGATCTTCCACGGGAGCGCCGTCGCCTGGGCGCAGGGGATCCTCTCGACGCCGGTGGTCCTCTGGGGCGGCCTCCCCTTCTTCGAGCGCGGCTTCGCGTCGCTCAAGACGCTCCGCTTCAACATGTTCACCCTCATCGCGCTCGGGGTGGGCATCTCGTACTCCTACAGCCTGATCGCGCTCCTCGCCCCCGGCCTCTTCCCGCCCTCGCTGCGACACGAGGGGCTGGTCGCCGTCTACTTCGAGCCGGCGGCCGTGATCACCGTGCTCGTCCTGCTCGGGCAGCTGCTCGAGCTGCGGGCCCGGGCCCGGACGCGCGGCGCCCTGAAGGCGCTCCTCGGCCTGCGACCGAGGACGGCCCGGCTCGTCCGTCCCGACGGCCGGGAGGAGGACGCTCCGATCGAGCACGTGGCGCTGGGCGACCTCGTGCGCGTCCGGCCCGGCGAGAAGGTCCCCGTCGACGGCGCCGTCGTCCAGGGCCAGAGCTCGGTCGACGAGTCGCTGGTCACGGGCGAGCCGCTCCCCGTGGAGAAGGGGCCGGGCGCGAAGGTCACGGGCGGCACCCAGAACGGCCACGGCAGCTTCGTCCTGCGGGCGGAGCGGATCGGCGAGGGGACGCTGCTCGCCCAGATCGTCCGGCTCGTCGCCGAGGCGCAGCGCAGCCGCGCGCCCATCCAGGGGATCACCGACCGGGTCTCGGGCATCTTCGTGCCCACGGTGGTCTTCGCCTCCGCCCTCACCTTCGCCGTCTGGTCGCTCGTGGGCCCCGAGCCGCGCGTCGCCTACGCGCTCGTCAACGCCGTGGCGGTGCTCGTCATCGCCTGCCCCTGCGCGCTCGGGCTCGCGACCCCCATGGCGATTCTCGTGGGCACGGGCCGGGGCGCCTCGGCCGGCGTGCTCGTCCGCAACGCCGAGGCGCTCGAGCGGCTCGAGAAGATCGACACGCTGGCCGTCGACAAGACCGGAACGCTCACCGAGGGCAGGCCCCGGGTCGAGGCGATCGAGCCGACGGCCGGCGCCGGTGCCGGCGAACTGCTCGCGGTCGCGGCGGCGCTCGAGCGCGGCAGCGAGCACCCGCTCGCCTCGGCCATCGGGAAGGCGGCCGAGGATCGGGCGCTCGCCCTGCCGCCGCTCGCGGGCTTCGGCGCCGAGCCGGGGCGGGGCATCTTCGGCGAGGTGGGGGGCCTCTCGGCCGCGCTCGGCAGTCAGCCCTTCTTGCAGGCGCGCGGGGTCGCCCTGCCCGAGGCCGCGCTCGCGCGGGCCGGGGCGCTCCGGGCGGAGGGGCACGGCGTCGTCTTCGTCGCCCGCGGCGGGGTCTACCTCGGGCTCCTCTCGGTGACCGATCCCGTCAAGGAATCGGCCGCCCCGGCGCTGGCGGCGCTGCGCGCCCGCGGACTTCGGATCGTGATGCTGAGCGGCGACGCCCGCGCCACCGCCGAGGCGGTGGCGAAGCGGCTCGGGATCGACGAGACGCTGGCCGAGCTCTCGCCCGCGCAGAAGGCCGAGGCCGTCGCGAGGCTGCGGGCCGAGGGGCGGCGGGTCGCGATGGCGGGCGACGGCGTCAACGACGCGCCGGCGCTCGCCGCCGCCGAGGTGGGCGTCGCCATGGGGACGGGGACCGACGTCGCCATGGGCAGCGCCGGCATCACGCTCGTCACGGGCGACCTGCGCGGCGTCCTGCGCGCCCTCGCCCTCAGCCGCGCCACCATGCGCAACGTGCGGCAGAACCTCTTCTTCGCCTTCGTCTACAACGGCCTCGGCGTGCCGCTCGCCGCCGGCGTCCTCTACCCGTTCTTCGGCCTCTTGCTCTCGCCGATGATCGCCGCCGCCGCGATGAGCTTCAGCTCGCTCTCGGTGGTGACGAACGCGCTCCGGCTCCGGCTCGCGCGGCTCGACTGATCGCCCGCCTTCGGGCGCCGCTCGTCCCTCGAGCGGGCTCGACTACGCCTGCCGGAACTCGGCGTCGACGACCTCGCCCTGCTGCGGCTTCTTCTCGCCTTCGCCGCCGCCGGGGCCGCCCGTCGGGCCGCCGCCCTCGGGGCCGGTCGGACCGCCGGGGCCGGCGGCGCGGTACAGCTCCTCCGCCGCCTTGTGGCTCGCCTGCTCGAGCGCCTGGGCGGCGCGCTGGATGGCCTCGGCGTCGTCCTTCTCCTTGACCTGGTTCAGCTCGGCGAGGGCGTCCTCCACCGCCTTGGCGGTGGCGTCGGAGAGCTTCGCGCGGTTCTCGCGCAGGAGCTTCTCCATCTGGTAGGCCAGGTTCTCCGCCCGGTTCTTGGCCTCGATGGCCTCGCGCCGCTTCTTGTCCTCGGCCTCGTGCGACTGGGCGTCCGCGACCATCTTCGAGACCTCGTCCTTCGCGAGGCCCGAGCTGTGCGTGATGACGATCTTCTGCTCCTTCGCCGTCGCCTTGTCCTTCGCCGAGACGTTCAGGATGCCGTTCGCGTCGATGTCGAAGGTGACCTCGATCTGCGGCATGCCGCGCGGCGCCGGCGGAATGCCCTCGAGGTGGAAGCGACCGAGGCTCCGGTTGTCTCGCGAGAACTCGCGCTCGCCCTGCAGGACGTGGATCTCCACGGACGTCTGGCTGTCGGACGCGGTCGAGAAGGTCTCGCTCCGCTTGCAGGGGATCGTGGTGTTGCGCTCGATGAGCTTCGTCATGACGCCGCCGAGCGTCTCGACGCCGAGCGAGAGCGGGGTCACGTCGAGGAGGAGGATGTCCTTGACCTCCCCCGTGAGCACGGCCGCCTGCACCGCGGCGCCCACCGCCACGACCTCGTCGGGGTTGACGGAGCGGTTCGGCTCCTTGCCGAAGAACTTCTTCACCGCCTCCTGGATGAGCGGGGAGCGGGTCTGGCCGCCCACGAGCACGACCTCGTCGATCTGGTTCGGCTGGAGCTTCGCGTCGGCGAGGCACTTCTTCGTGGGCTCGAGCGAGCGGTCGACGAGATCCTGGATCATGCTCTCGAGCTTCGCCCGCGAGAGCTTCAGGGTCAGATGCTTCGGCCCCGAGGCGTCCGCCGTGAGGAACGGCAGGTTGATCTCGGTCTCGAGCATGGACGACAGCTCGATCTTGGCCTTCTCGGCGGCCTCCTTGAGCCGCTGGAGGACCATCTTGTCGTGGCTCACGTCGAGGCCGGTGTCCTTCTTGAACTCGGCGATGAGCCAGTCCATCACCCGCAGGTCGACGTTGTCGCCGCCGAGGTGCGTGTCGCCGTTCGTCGCGAGCACCTCGACCACGTTCTCGCCCACCTCGAGGATCGAGATGTCGAAGGTGCCGCCGCCGAAGTCGTAGACCGCGATCTTCTCGTTCTTCTTCTTGTCGAGGCCGTAAGCGAGCGCCGCCGCGGTGGGCTCGTTGACGATCCGCTTGACCTTGAGCCCCGCGATCTCGCCCGCGTCCTTCGTGGCCTGGCGCTGGCTGTCGTTGAAGTAGGCGGGCACCGTGATGACGGCCTCGGTGACCGGCTCGCCGAGGTAGTTCTCGGCCGCTCGCTTGAGCTTGAGCAGCACCTGGGCGCTGATCTCGGGAGGCGAGGTCTGCTGGCCGTCGAGGTCGACGCGGGCGTCTCCGTGGGGTCCCCGGACGACCTTGTAGGGAACGAGCTTCGCCTCTTCGGTCGTCTCCTCGTAGCGGCGCCCCATGAAGCGCTTGATCGAGTAGATCGTCCGCTCCGGGTTCGTGATCGCCTGCCGCTTCGCGACCTGGCCGACCACCCGCTCGCCGTTCTTCAGGTAGCCGACGATCGAGGGCGTGATCCGGCTCCCCTCCTCGTTGGTGATGACCACGGGCTCGCGCCCCTCCATCACCGCCACCACGCTGTTCGTCGTCCCCAGATCGATTCCGATGACCTTGGCCATGTCTGTCGCGCTCTCCTGTGGGCGGCGCCTCCAAGGGCACCGGCCGAACGGCGCTAACCTAACCACCCATGGGATCGAGTCAACGCGTGAAATGGCTTCGCTTTCGAAGGGGGGGCCGACCGCGTAACCGCCTACGCGCGCCGCCACCCGCCCTACGCGCCCGCCGGCCCTCCGGGATGGACCCCTTCGCACCGAGCGTTGTGATTACACATACTTGCAGTGGCGACACCGAGACGAGCGGCTGGCATTTTTCATGCTTCACCCATTCCCCGGTCTGTGCCACCGGAGGCATCGAATGCCGAACGACTCGGTCGCCGTCTTGCTGAACGCCAACGCGAAGCAGGTCTCCGACCGCATCCAGGGAGCCATCTCCCACGTCGTCCCCCCGGAGGACATCTTCCTCTCGCGGAGCCCCCGGGACGCCAAGGCGATCGCCCGCACCGTCCTCGACCGCGGCTTCGGGACCGTCTTCATCGGCGGCGGCGACGGGACCTTCGTCGGCTTCGTCAACGAGATCTTCGACTTCCTCGAGCGTCCAGACCGGCCGGGTCCGGTCGAGGGAGTCGGGCGGAGGCCGTTCCAGGCGCCCGCTCCCTCGGTGGCGCGGCGGCCGAACAGGCCGGCCGGCGGCGCCGTCGTCCCGCGCTTCGGGATGCTGAAGCTCGGCACCGGGAACGCGGTCGCCGGCCTGCTCGGGGCCTCGCCCGTGCGCGGCGGCGGCATCCTCGACGACCTGCTCCGCGCCCGCTCCGGCGAGATCCCGGGCGTCTACGAGCTCGACCTCCTCGAGACCGAGGGGCGCTGCTGCCCCTTCGCCGGCTTCGGCATCGACGCCGCCATCATCAACGACTACGCGGCGCTCAAGCGGCGCCTCGCCGGCGGACCGCTCGGCCGCTGGGCCACGGGCGGCGCCGGCTACGCCGCCTCCATCAGCGCCAAGACCGCCCCCCACTACCTCGCGGGCCGCGGCCACGCCGAGGTCGAGGTGGTGAACGAGGGCGGCCCCGCGGTGCGGCTCGGCCGGGGCGGCCGGCTGCTCGGGGCCTACGCGCCGGGCGAGATCCTCTACCGCGGCCCCTGCAACGTCGTCGCGGGCAGCACCGTCCCGAACTTCGGCTTCCACTTCAAGTTCTTCCCCTTCGCCGGCAAGGAGCGGGGCAAGATGCAGCTGCGCGTCTCGCGCGTCCCCGCGCTCACGGTCCTCCGGCACCTCGGGACGGTCTGGAACGGCAGCTACGCGAACGAGGACGACTGCTTCGACTTCCTCTGCGACCGGGTCTCGGTCCGCTTCGACCGGCCGATGCCCTTCCAGATCGGCGGCGACGCCGAGGGCTACCGCGAGAAGATCCGCTTCGGCATCGCCGACCGCTCGGTCGAGATGGTGAGCTTCAACAAGAGCCTGCGAAACTAGCTCGGCGACGCGCGCAGGCTGCGCCGCCACGGGAGACGCTGGTCGCTCCCGCGGAGGGCGCCGATCCGAGCGGCCCGCCAGCCGAGCGACGAGCCTGCCGGAGCCCTACCCCCGAGCCTCCAGCTGGGGCGCCATCGGCTTGAGCCCGATGTCCCGCAGCAGCTGGTCGTCGGCGTTCAGCTCGGGGTTCGGCGTCGTGAGGAGCTTCTCCCCGTAGAAGATCGAGCTCGCGCCGGCGAGGAAGCAGAGCACCTGGGCCTCCCGCGTGAGCGAGCTGCGGCCGGCGGAGAGCCGCACGCGCGAGCGGGGCATCATGAGGCGGGCCACCGCGATGGTGCGGACGAGCTCCAGCGGGTCGACCGGGGGCCGGCCGGCGAGTGGAGTCCCCTCGACCGGCACGAGCGCGTTGACGGGGACGCTCTCCGGGTGGGGCGTCAGGTTCGCGAGCGTCACGAGGAGCGCGGCGCGGTCGCGGGGCCCCTCGCCCATGCCGATGATGCCGCCGCAGCAGACGCTGACGCCGGCTCGCCGGACGGCGCCGAGGGTCTCCAGCCGATCGTCGTAGCCGCGCGTCGTGATGATCTCGCCGTAGAACTCGCGGGAGCTGTCGAGGTTGTGGTTGTAAGCGTCGAGCCCGGCCTCCTTGAGCGCCTGAGCCTGCGCGTCGGTCAGCATGCCGAGGGTGCAGCAGACCTCGAGGCCGAGCGCCTTGACGCCGCGGACCATCTCGAGGACCCGCTCGAAGGCCGGCCCATCCTTGACCTCGCGCCAGGCGGCCCCCATGCAGAAGCGGCTGGCCCCGGCGGCGGCGGCGGCCCGGGCCGCGGCGAGCACCTCCTCGACCGGCAGCATCCGCTCGGCCCCGACGGCCGTGTCGTGCCGAGCCGACTGGGGGCAGTAGCCGCAGTCCTCGGAGCAGCCGCCGGTCTTCACCGACAGGAGCGTGCAGAGCTGGATCTCGTCCGCCTTGTGGTGGCGCCGGTGGACGGATTGGGCCTCGAAGACGAGGTCGAGCAGCGGCCGCTCGTAGAGGGCGAGCGCCTCCTCGACGGTCCAGTCGTGGCGGGTGGTTGGGTCGTTGGCCATGGCCGCGAGCGTATAGCAGACGGCCGGGCTCGCGGCCAGCCGCTGCGTGCCACCAAAGATGCGAGAGCCCTCAGCGCTCGATCGCGAAGGGGATCTCGAGCGGGAACGGCGGCCGCCCCTCCGGGCGGGCCTCGAAGCGGAGCGTCAGCCGACCGTGCCCGCTCGCCCGCTGGTCCAGCCGCTGGAGAAAGAGGTAGCCCTCGGTCCGGCAGCCTCGCGGGAGCGTGACGGGCCGCAGCCCGAAGGTGACGAGCTCCCGGATGCGGCGGTCGGGCAGCTCTGCCGGGGCGTCGGGATAGGGCCAGAAGCCCCAGTAGCCCCACGACGCATCGGGAACGACCCACGGGCTCAGCCCGGGCGCGTAGAAGCCTCCCGGCCCCGGCGCGATGGGCAGCGCCTCCTCGCCCGGTGTCTCGCGGCCCTGGGAGAGCGGGCCGCCGTAGAGCAGGCGGAGGAGATCTCCCGGCCGCAGCGCGGCATACACCCTCCCCGTCCCGTCGACGAGGATGAAGCTCCCGTACGAGACGCCGAGGGGCACGGAACCGTCGTTCACGAGGAAGACGTAGAACGACGTCGCGAGCGATCCGACGTCCGGGCCGGTTCCGGGGCCGAGGGCGGTGGCGACGAGCGTCACGCCCTTGCCCTGGGCGATTCCCGAGGAGCGGTCGCGACCCTGCTGCGTCCCGAGCGCGACGAGGCGGGGCGCGCAGGCGGCGCAGGCAACGGCGGCAACGACGATTCGCGCCCTGGGGCCCATGTTCTCCTCGGCCCGCAAGCTAGCCATCCGCGCGCCGGTTGTCGCGCCAGCCGAGCGTGGCTACGTTCGCTCGGAATGACCGTTCGAGCCGCAGCGTGAACCAGCCGCACCTTTCGCCGCGGACGCCCGAGGCGGTGCGGGAGGATCTCGCCCGCGACCGCGAGGCGGCCGCCCGCTCCATCGAGGCGCTCGGACGCGAGCTCACGTCGCGCTTCTACTGGCGGGTCGCCTACGCGAGGCGACCGTGGCGCTGGATCGGCGGCGCCTTCGTGATCGGCGCCTGGCTCGGAGCGCTGGGCTCGGCGGCGCGGGCAGAGGACGGCTAGCTTTCTCGCGGAGGGACGGCGGCGCGGAGACATCGCCGCGCCGATCGTCGGCCCGCATCACGAGGAAGGAGAGACGATGGCGACCGAGGAGATTCACGGCAACGGCAAGGCCACGCTGATCCACGAGCCACCCTTCGACTTGGGCGACGCGCGCCGCAAGCTCGAGGAGTGGAATCGGACGGCGCTGCGCTTCGTCCGCGAGCGGCCGGGCGCCTGCCTGCTCGGGGCGCTGGCGTTCGGCTTCGTGGTCGGGAGGATCGCCTCGCGGCGATAGGGGGAGAAGATGGCCGACTCTTTCACCAACGACCCCGTAGGTCAGCTCCGGTCGATCGGCGGCGACGCGAGGGAGCTCGCCTCCGAGGTCCAGGAAGCGGCGAGCGAGGTCGCCGACCTCGTCCGCGGAGAGCTGGACGTACACCCCTACCGAACCCTCGGGATCGCGGCGCTCACGGGCTACGTCCTCGGAGGAGGACTCGCCTCGCCCCTGACGGGGCAGTTCGTTCGACTGGGGCTGCGGCTCGCGCTGATCCCGTTCTTGCAGTCGCAGATCGCGCAGCGGCCCACTGGCCAGACGGCCGGGGCGACCCAACACTGACGGGCGGGCCTCACCCGCCGAAATGGAGGACGCATGGCAGCCAAATGGAGCAACCTCGGAAACTGGAGCAAGGACGACATGCTGGACGCGCTCGGACTGGCGCCCCGGCGGGGTTTCATGGACTACTTCTTCCCGGCGGTGGGGCTCTTCGGGGCCGGCCTGCTGCTCGGCGCGGGACTCGGGATGATCCTCGCGCCCCAGTCGGGCCCCGAGCTGCGCCGCAACCTCTTCGAGAAGGCGCGGCAGAAGGTGCCCGACGTCATCGATCGGGAGATGCAAGCCCACCCGATGTAGCAGCCGTCCGGTCAGCCTCTGGGGCTCCGCGTCCGCGCGGAGCCCCTTCTCCCTCCCCAGGCGCCGGGCGGTCCCGACGCCACTCGCGCGGCGACGACCAGCCCGAGCACAAAGCCGAAGTCGTACCAGCCGCCGACGTTGTGCAGCTCGTAGATGCCGACGCGCTTCGTGAAGAGCGAGATCAGGAACGTCACGGGCACGATGAGCCCGTGCCAGAGACCGAGCCAGAAGCCGGCGACGTCGCCCCGGGCATCTGGGACTCGCGCCAGCACGTTCGGGCCCGGCGCGCAGGCCGTTCCGGCGAAGCAGACGAGGGCGGTGAACCACAGGCCTCGGGTGACCAGCGGCGAGCTCGCCCTCGCGGCCGGCGCCGGACTGACCTCCGGCGCCTTGGCCCGGAGCTGCAGCCGCCGGAAGACGTAGGCCGAGGCGACCGCGCTGGTCGGGACCGAGAGCAAGAGCCCCACGCCGAAGGCGAGCGCCCCGAGCAGGTTCACTCCGAGGAGGAGCAGCGCGAACCAGAAGAGCCGCCCCTTGATCCCCCGGGTGAGCCGCCGGCTCTCCCTCATGGCCTCGAGCGTCCTCCGTCTCCCGTCCACGACGGCGAAGCCGGAGAAGGCGAGCTCGAGCCCCCAGATCACCCCTGGCACGATGAGCAGCACCAGCCCCAGGCAGACGACGAGGCCCTGGAAGATCATGGTCAGCAGGTAGGAGGGAAAGCCTTCCAAGAGCGCCCCGAGGGTCGCCGGTTCGAGCGGCAGCCCGTCGTGGACCCGGAGGGCGAAGCGGACCAGAACCATCGAGACGCAGAGCTCGAGGATCTCCGCGACGAACGAGACGAGGGCCTGCGGCGCGCCGGGGCCGCGGTATGCCCGCTGCACGAGGCCCAGGAGTGCGGCGATTGCCCCCAGGATCAGAAAGGGGCCGAGCCGCTCTCTGGTCTTCGTCCAGCCGAACCGGACGGCCTCGAGGCTGGAAAACGGACCGTTCACGCTCAAGGTGAGGCCTCCCCATCGATGCCTCGAATCCTAGGCATGCTCGGGAGGGGGCGGCGCTCAGGAGGGCGGGCCCGCCTCAGGTACCGGTGGGATCGCCGGGGGCGCGAGAGATCTCGAGCAGCCGCTCCCGGAGCTCGTCGAAGCCCGCGCCGGTCTCCGACGAGAGCGCGAGGGCGCTCTCGGCCGGCAGGCCCAGCCCCCGCTCGATCGCGCGGAGCGCCCCGAAGAGGCGGTGCTTCGAGAGCTTGTCCGACTTCGTCGCGACGACGAGCAACGGGCGGCGGCCCGAGATCCAGCCGACCATGTCGCGATCGAGCGGCGACGGCTCGTGGCGCGCGTCGACGAGCATGACGACCCCGCAGAGCCGCTCCCGCCGCTCGAGGTAGCGCTCGATCATGGGGCGCCAGCGCGCGAGCTCGGCCTTGGACGCCTTGGCGTAGCCGTACCCAGGCAGGTCGCAGAGGGAGACCGGGACGCGGGCGCCGTCGGCGAGAAAGGTGGCGGTAAAGAAGTTCAAAAGGCGGGTGCGGCCCGGCGTCCGGCTGACCCGCGCGAGCTTGCGCCGGCCGAGGAGCGCGTTCAGGGCGCTCGACTTGCCCACGTTGGAGCGGCCGACGAAGCAGATCTCGGGGAGCTCGACCCTCGGGGCCCCCGTCACGTCGCTGGCCGACGCGACGAACTCAGAGGTGGCGATCCGGACGTCCGCGGGCATCGGGGCCTAGCCCTTGCCGCCGTCGATCGCGCCGCGCAGCGCGGTCGACAGCTCCTCGAAGATCGTCTCGAAGGCCCCCTGGTTCTTGTGGGCGGCACCCGCGAGCACGACCTCACCGTCCGCTCTCACCCGCGCCCAGAGCCGGCGGTGCGAGCTGTAGAACGCGATGCCAAGACCGAGGAAGAGGATGCAGCAGCCGGCCAGCCAGAGGACGTAGCCGGGATCCTTCGCGACCTGCAGCCCCGTGAAGTAGAACGTCGAGAGCCCGCTGAAGTCGAGGCCCCAGACGTCCCCACGGTTCTGCGCGTCGAAGCCTGGGTAGCGCTGGAACAGCCAGAACGTGCTCTTCTTGCCCTCGGGACCCGTCCGCTCGATCTGGACCGCGGGGCCGAGTTCGGCGAAGCGCTCGGTGTAGCCGACCACTTTGAACCGGACCCCGTCGGGCAGCGTCGTCTCCTCGTCGCGCCCGAGCCGGATCTCGCGGGCAGGGCCGCCCCCGCGCAGACTCTTGATGGCGAGGGTGACGCGGTCCTTCGTCGGATCCGCCTGGTAGCTCGCCTGGTAGAAGGTCCAGCCGCCCCAGTCGAGCGGGTCTCCGACCGAGATGGTCTTGCGTAGCCCGTCGCGCCCGTTCGGCTCGAGGACGGTGAGGTCGCTCTCGAACGACCGCGGCTTGCCGTCGAGGTACTTCTCCAGCCGGAAATCGTCGACGCGCACCGCGAAGCCGAGCGGCTGCCGAAACGTGACCCCGTTCGCGTTCTTTCGGAAGATGAAGTCGAAGGTGCCGCCGTCCATGGGGACGTTGACGACCCCTTCCATCCCCCAGATCCGGCCGATCAGGGCGCCGGTGAGGATGAGGAAGAGGCTCAGGTGGACGATCCAGACGCCGAAGCGAGAGTGGCGCCCTCGTTCGGCGAAGACGAAGGCGGTCCCGGCATCGGCGCCGCTCGCATCTCCGCGCAGGATCTCGGGCTCGAAGCCCCGGGCCCGCAGGAGCGCCGCGATGGCGCCCGCCTCCTGCATGGGCGCCCCCTTCGTCTTCAGCCGGACCGAGTGCTTGATGCCCCGGAGCTGCGCGTCGGAAAGGCGCCGCTCGGGACGGAGGGCGATCTTGAAGATGCGCGGCAACCGCTCGATCGTGCAGGCGGTCAGGTTGAGCGTCAGCAGGACGAGGAGCAGGACGAACCACCACGAGTGGAAGAGGTCGTTCAGCTCGAAGAAGAGGTAGCCCGGGTACCACCAGGCGTGGCCGATGGCCGCCTGGATCTCGGTCATCGGACGGTTCTCGGGGTTCGCGAAGGTGCCGAGGGTGCAGGCGCTGGCGAGCAGGAAGAGCAACGGGATCGTCAGCCGCAGCGAGGCGAAGTAGTCCCAGAGGCCGTCGACGAGGTCGCGATCACGGCGCCGCAGCGCCACGCTCGGAAGCGCGGGGGCCGGGCCCCCGGAGAGGGTCGCGTCGGAGGCGCTCACGGTCGCTCCTCCGCCCCCGAGGCGCGCGGCGGGCCGACCTGAGCGGGCGCGGGTCTGCTCCAGTGGTCGATCAGCTTGACCCGGGCGGCGAAGTCGAACGGCTGAAGCCCCGGCGAGCCCGCCGCGTGGCAGGCGCGACACGAGCGCTCCCCCGGCGGATCGACGAGGCCGACGGCCCGGGCGAGTTCGGCGTCGCGCATCACGTAGGCGGCGCTGTAGTACTGCCCGGCGCCGTGGCAGCTCTCGCAGGTGATCCCCGCGCGCTGCTCCGGTGTCGGCGGGCGCGCCCCGGCCTGCTCGGCGATCGGTTCGAGCGGCAGATCGGGGGCGTGGCAGCGGGTGCAGGAGGAATCCCGGCGCTGGGCGTCGGTGAGGCTCGAGGCCGCGTGCCCGTGGGGCCCCGCCTCCCAGGCGGCGACGGCCTGCGGGTGGCAGGCCTTGCAGGTCTGGACGCCCACCCAGTCGGCCGCCATGGCCGTCGCCGACAGGCCGAGCGCGACGAGGACGAGGACGGGAAGTCGGTTCACGACCGGCGAGATTTAACGGAGATGACGCCCCCGATCAATCGTTCTGGCGCTAAGCTCTCGTCCATGACCGAGAAGCCAGAGCCCGAAGCGCTCGGGCGGGCGCTGAAGGCGCTGCGCGGAGGCGGCGTCGTCGCCTTCCCGACCGAGACCTTTTACGGCCTCGCGGCCGACGCGACCTCGCCCGCCGCCGTGGAGCGGCTCCACGCGCTCAAGGGCCGGCCGGCCGGGAAGCCCATCGCCTGCATCGTGGGCGACCGCTCACAGGTCGCCCTCCTCTGCGACCGCTGGCCGGCCTCCGCCGAGCGCCTCGCCGCCCGCTTCTGGCCCGGGCCGCTGACCCTGGTCGTGCCGGCCCGGGAAGGGCTGCCCGCTCCCCTGCTCTCGCGGGACGCGGAGGGGGCCTTCGTGGGGCTGCGGCTCTCTTCGCACCCCTGGGCCCGGGCGCTCGCCCTCGGCCTCGGCCTCCCCATCACGGCGACGAGCGCGAACCTCTCCGGGGGGCCCGAGGCGAGCCGCTTCGAGGCCCTCGCCCCTTCCCTGCTCGAGAAGATCGACTTCGCCCTCGACGGGGGCCCGACGCCGGGCGGGCGCGGCAGCAGCCTCGTGCGCTGCGGCGCGGGCCTAACCTGCCTGCGCGAGGGTGCCATCCCCTACGCCGAGATCCTCGCGGGGCTCTGACCGGACGGGCAGCCGGATCTCGACGACCGTCCCCTTGCCCGGCTCGCTCTCGATTCGGATCTCGCCGCCGTGTTGGCGCACGACGCCGTACGCGATGGTGAGGCCGAGGCCGAGGCCGTTCCCGGGAGGGCAGGTCGTGAAGAATGGCTCGAAGGCCCGCGTGAGCACCTCGGGGGGCATCCCCTGCCCCACGTCCTCGATTCGCAGCACGGCCTTGCCGTCCGAGATCCCGCCGCCGACGCGGAGCGGGGCGCCCTGGGGCCCGAAGCGCCAGGCGTTGTGCAGGAGGTGGTAGAGGGCCTCGTCGAGCGCCTGGGCGTGACCCCGCACGGGAAGAGCCACCCGGTCGTGGACCAGCGGCCCGAGATCCTTCTCCGCGACTTCGGCGCGCAGTCGATCGGCGGCCCGGTCGAGGCAGTCGGCGAGATCGACGGGCGCGGCCTCGCCGGTGCGCTCGTCGGCGAGCCGCCGGAGCGCGCGGACGATGCCTGCGACTCGCTGCGAGCCTTCGAGCGCCTCCGCCACCCGCTGCGGCCCGTCGCCGGCGAGCGCCGAGAGCGCACGGAGCTGCGGCGCTCCTTGGAACCTCGCGAGGAGCGCGAGGGCGCCCTCGCGCTCGCCTCGGCCGAGCTGGGCGAGGGCGCGTTCGAGCGTCTGGACGACGACGCCGATTCGCTCGAGGTCCCGCCCCAGGCTCGCGACGTTTGCGATGACGAAGCTCAGGGGGTTGTTGATCTCGTGGGCGGCGCCGGCCGCGAGCCGTCCGACGGCGGCGAGCCGCTCTTGCTCCCGCGCCCTCGCGACGGCCTCCCGCTCGACGGTCACGTCGCGATGGCGCACGACCCACCCGTCCTTCGTGCCGACGAGCGGGAAGAGCGAGACCGAGAAGCTGCGGCCGGTCTCCGTCCGGATCTCGAAGCTCTGCTCCCGACCGACCGGCGCGCCCTCGGCGAGCGGACAGCCGAGGCAGGGCGTCGAGCGGCCAGCGACGAGCGCGTGGCACGTCCGTCCGGGGAGATCGCGCACCGAGATCTCCCCGGCGTTCGCGAGCGCCCGGTTGCCTCGGCGAATTCGCGTCCCCTCCTGGAGCGCGATCGGGTCGTCGATGGCGTCGACGGTCTGCTCCCACTCCGCCTTCGCCCGGGCGACGATGACGAAGTGGCCGACGTCCGGGGCGCCGGCCGGCGGGGAGGCCTCCGCGCTGGGCAGATCGCCCTTCTCGCCCGGAGAGCTCATGTTCAGGCCGCCCGGATGCCCAGCGTCGCGGCGAACTGCTCGACGAGCTGGTCGTCGTCGATGACCACCGCGCCCACGGCGTCCCGATCGACGGCCGAGATCCCCGGGTGCTTCGCCTCGAGATCCCGGAGCAGATCCGACTGGCGCTTCACCGTCGCGAGCAGCCTCCGGTTCTCGCGCTCGAGCAGGAGTCGCTCGAAGCCGAGCCGGACGGTGAGCTGGAGCTCCAGCGGATCCCACGGCTTCGTGAGGAAGCGGTAGATCTCGCCTTCGTTGATGGCCGCGACGGCGGTCTCGAGGTCCGCGTAGCCGGTCAGGATGATCCGCAGCGTGTTCGGGTAGCGCTGGTGGACCTCGCGCATCAGCTCGAGACCGGTCATGCGCGGCATCAGGTGGTCCGAGAGGACCATGTCGGCCGGCTCCTTCTCGAGCAGCTCGAGCGCCTCGACGCCGCTGCCGGCGAAGCGGATCGAGCAGCCTTCCTCGCGAAGGGCACGCGCGAGCGCCCGGCGGACGTTCTCCTCGTCGTCGACGATCAAGAGGGATTTCGTGGCTGTCGGCATAGGGGGCTCCTGCCTGCGGAAGAGTGTTCGAGGGCTTCGAATGCGATCCGCGTGCCAGCCTTTGGACCCGAACAAGGTAGCACGCTTGCCTGGGGTCGGCACGGCGTTCGCCCGGGTTGGGGGCGACCGCGCGGTCCTTCCCGACCCACCCTCGCCCGCGCCGCTCCCGGACGCGGCCCCGAAATCTGCTACTCTCTGGGCATGACCGCGCCCGCACGCGCCGACGACGCCGGCCCAGCCGCTGCCGTTCCGAGCGAGCGCGTCGAGCGCGGTCCCGAGCCGGCCCGGCCTCGCGTCCTCGCCGTCGACGACGAGCCGCAGATCCTCCGCGTCCTCGAGCGGACGCTCGGCCCGGAGGGCTTCGCCGTGACCGTCGCGGCCTCTCCGCGGGAGGCTCGCCTGCGGCTCACGCTCGGCGAGTTCGAGGTCGTCCTCTCCGACTTTCGCATGCCGGGCGGGGACGGCATCGAGCTGCTCGAGGAGGTGCGCGAGCGGCAGCCGCGCGCGCGCCGGGTGCTGCTCACCGGCCAGGCGGATTTCCAGATCCTCTGCGACGCCATCAACCGGGCGTCGCTGCACCGCCTCTTCTTGAAGCCGTGGAACCACTCGGATCTCGTCCGGGCGCTGCGCGAGGAGTGCCGCCAGGCAAGCCTCGCGGACGAGGCCCAGGCGCTCGCGAGTCTCGCCGAGCGGCGCTCCCGCGAGCTCGAGCTCGCCCAGCGGCTCCTGCGGGTGCAGCGGCTCGCCGTCGTCGGGCAGCTCGCCGCCGGGATCGCCCACGAGCTGAACAACCCGCTCGGCACCATCCTCGCGTTCTCCCAGATCCTGCTGCGCGAGGGGAAGCTCGAAAAAGACGACCTCGAGGCGATCGGGCTCATCGAACAGGCGGCCCAGCGCTGCAAGCGCGTCATCGAGGCGGTGAGCCGCTTCGCGCGCGGCAGCGACGGCGTCCGCCTCCCCGTACGGCTCTCCGATCTGGCGGCCGAGATCCAGCCGCTCCTGCTCGCCGAGGCGCGCCGGGCCGGCATCGAGCTGAAGGTCGTCGTCGAAGCACCCGAGGCCACCGTGCGGGGCTCCGGCAGCGAGCTGCGGCAGGCGACGGTCGCGCTCGTGCGCAACGCCATCGACGCCTACGAGGGTCGCCCCGGGACGGTGCTCCTGCGCGTCTTCGAGCGGGGCACGAACATCTGCCTCGAGGTCACGGACTCCGGGCGCGGCATCCCGGCGGACATCTGGGATCGGATGTTCGAGCCCTTCTTCACGACGAAGCCCTCGGGCGAGGCCGCCGGCCTCGGGCTCATGCTCGTCGACCAGATCGCGCAGGCCCACGGCGGCCGCGTCGAGGTATCCTCGGCCGCCGGCGTGGGCTCGACGTTTCGGCTGGTCTTCCCGGAGTCACCAGGAGGCGCATAGGCGATGGATTCTGTACCCATTCGGCTGCTGATCATCGACGACGACCCCGGGGTCCTGAGCGCCATGCAGGCCCTCTTCCGCCGGGCGGGGCACCAGGTCATCGCCCTCGCAGACCCGTCCGAGGCCGCCGGCGCCCTCGCCGAGGAGGCGCCGGACGTGGTGCTGACCGACGTGCGGATGCCGCTCGTCTCGGGCATGGAGATCCTCGCGCTCGTCAAGGCCCAGCGGCCGGACGCCGAGGTGATCCTGATGACGGCCTTCGGCTCGATCCAGCTCGCCGTGGAGGCCGTCAAGAAGGGGGCCTACGACTTCTTGCTCAAGCCCTTCGACGACGTCTCGATCGTCGAGCTCGCCGTTCGGCGCGCGGCCGAACGGAAGCGGCTCCGCGAGCGGACGCGCGCGCTCGAGGCGCAGATCGAGGTCCGCGAGGAGTTCGAGGGGCTCGTGGGCGGCGCCCAGCAGATGAAGGAGGTCTACCGCATGGTGGAGACGGTGGCGCACACCGACGCCACCGTGCTCATCCTGGGCGAACGGGGCACGGGCAAGGAGCTCGTCGCGAAGGCGCTCCACCTGCGCAGCCCGCGCAAGGATCAGCCGTTCCTCGTGGTGAACTGCTCCTCCCTGCCGCAGGGGCTCATCGAATCCGAGCTCTTCGGCCACGCGAAGGGAGCCTTCACGGGCGCGGTGGGCGCGAAGAAGGGGCTCTTCGAGGCCGCCCACCGGGGCACGGTCTTCCTCGACGAGATCGCCGATCTGCCGCTGCCCGCGCAGGTGCAGCTCCTGCGGACGCTGCAAGAGGGCGAGGTCCGGCGCGTCGGCTCGGTCGACACGGTCCACGTGGACGTCCGCGTGGTCGCGGCGACCAACGTCGACCTCGCCGCGGCGCGGGCGAAGGGCAGCTTCCGCGACGACCTCTACGACCGGCTCAACGTGATCTCGATCCGGATGCCGGCGCTTCACGAGCGCGGCGAGGACATCCCGCTGCTCGCGCACCACTTCGTCCAGAGGTCGGCCGGGCGGCAGCGCAAGCCGCCCCCGAAGATCGGCGACGAGGTCATGGAGCTCCTGCTCCGCTACCCCTGGCCCGGCAACGTGCGGGAGCTCGAGAACGCGATGGAGCGGGCGGTCATCCTCTGCCAGGGCGACCGGCTGGTTCCCGGCGACCTGCCGCCGCAGATCGCCGAGAACGAGCTCCGCGCGCTGCCCGAGGCGCCCGTGCTCTCGGAGCTCCAGTACACGCTCGCGAAGCAGGCGGCGCTCTCGGCCTTCGAGCGGCGCTACCTCGGCGCCATGATGCGCCGCACGAAGGGAAATCTCTCCGAGGCGGCGCGACTCGCCGGCATGGACCGCTCGAACTTCCGCCGGCTGCTCAAGGCGGCCGGCATCGACTCCTCGGGCTCGGTGCAGCCGCTCGCCACCGGGCCGGACGGAGACGGGAGCGACGCCGGGGCCGACTAGCTCCTGCGGCGGCGGAGCACGGCGAGCCCTAGGAGGACGAGCCAGCTCGCGGCGGGCCCCGCGCCCGTCGAGCAGCCGGCGCCCGCCTCGGCGGCGCTCGGCGCGCCGGCGTAGAGCGCATCGATCCCCGCGACGTCGTCCCCGGTGAGCGTCCGCTTCGAGATCTCGCCGGGGTGGGTCGCCGCGAACATCACCGCGCTCCCGAGGCTGCTGTGGCCGAGCCCGACCAGGTGGCCGACCTCGTGGCTCAAGGTGTTCTGCAGGTCGTCGCAGCCGGGGTGCGGCGCACCATCGCCCAGGATGGCCCAGTGGTGGGTGACGTCGTTCAACACGATGTCGGCGCGGACGATCTCGTGGTTGTCCGGATCCTCTTCCAGGATGGTCACCGCCTGGTCGTCCCCCTCGAAGCTCCAGCTCTCGCGCTCGAAGGACACCACCACCGGGACGCCGATCCGGGTCTCGCCGTCCTCCGGCGGCCCGAGGTCCGTCGGCCCGGCGTTCTGGAAGGCGAGCTTGCCGTTCGAGGCCGCCTGCCAGGCGGCGAAGGCCAGATCGACGGCGGGGACGATCTGGCCGTACTCGAGATCGCGGCTCCCCTGCCTGCTGACCTGGTAGGAGAGCGGCCCGCCGACTCGCTGGGTCGCGCCGGAGGGATCGGGCTGCAGCACGTAGGCCTGCGCGGAGGCGGCGAGGCAGGTCAGCAGGGCGAGGACGAGGGGACGGGTCACGGGCGGTCTCTCTTTTCGAAAGCGTTCGGGAGATCGCTTGCGCAACGGCCGTGCCGCCGGCCCTTCGCCGAAGAGCGCCGTCGTTTCGAGGAGATGGGCGAGATCGCGGTGGCGGATGACCCGGGTATCGCGCCGCTCTCCCGGGTCCTGGCGAACCCCGGCGGGCGGTGTTAGTCATTGGCCTTTGGTGCGCCTTCGGATCGGAAACCTGCCGCTCTGGCTCGACGAGCCCGACGAACGGCTTCGCTCCCGGGCCGCCGAGCGGCTCGGCGTCCCCGAGGGGAAGCTCGGGACCATCCGCGTCGTCCGGAGGTCGCTCGACGCCCGAAAGAAGGGGAAGCCGCGCCACCTGCTCTCGGTCGACGTCGAGCTTCCGGACGAACTGGGGCTCGGCAGCCTGCCGGAGGGCGTGCAGCCGGTTCCAGACGATCCGCCGCCGCCGCCGCGGGCCGCCCGCGATCACCGTCCGCCCGTCATCGTCGGCGCCGGCCCCGCCGGGCTCTTCGCGGCGCTCGGGCTGCTCGAGCGCGGCGTCCGCACCGTCCTCGTCGAGCGCGGCCGCCCCGTCGGCCCCCGCCGCCGCGACGTCGCAAAGCTCTTCCGCGCGGGCGAACTCGACCCCGAGAGCAACATGAACTTCGGCGAGGGGGGCGCCGGCGCCTACACCGACGGCAAGCTCGGCACCCGCATCGGCCACCCCGCCGTCCGCAAGGTCGTCGAGACCTTCGCCCGGTACGGCGAGCAGAAGGGGCTCGGCCGGATCCTCGTCGAGGCGAAGCCCCACGTCGGCAGCGACGCCCTGCCCTGCGCGGTCGAGGGGCTGCGCGAAGAGCTCGTCGCGAACGGCGTCGAGATCCGCTGGGAGAGCCGGGTCGTCGATCTGCTCGTCGATCAGGCGGGGCGCTGCCGCGGCGTCGCCCTCGCCGGCGGCGGCGCCATCGAGAGCGACCGGGTGATCCTCGCCCCCGGCAACAGCGGCCGCGAGCTCTTCGAGCTCTTCGCGCGCCGCGGCTGGGGCGTCTCGGCAAAGCCGTTCGCCGTCGGCTTCCGCGTCGAGCATCCCCAGGCGCTCATCGACGAGATCCAGTACGGCTCGGCCGCCGGCCACCCGAAGCTCCCGCCCGCGGACTACAAGCTCGCCGAGAACCCGAGGCTCGGCGCCGCCCCGCCCCGCGGCGTCTTCAGCTTCTGCATGTGCCCGGGCGGCATCGTCGTGCCGACACCCACCGAGGCGGGGCTCCTCTGCACGAACGGCATGTCGAACTCCCACCGGAGCTCCCGCTTCGCGAACGCCGGCCTGGTCGTCGCGGTCTCGCCCGAGGACTTCGCGCGGGAGGGCTTCACGGGGCCGCTCGCCGGTCTCGAATGGCAGCGGCGCTGGGAGCGGGCCGCCTACGAACTCGGCGGCGGCGGCTACCGCGCCCCCGCGATGCGGCTCACCGACTACCTCGCGGGCGCGCCGAGGGCCGCGCTCGGCGCCACGAGCTATCGGCCCGGCCTCGTGCTCGCCGACCTCACCCGCCTCTTCCCGGACGTCGTCCGGCGGGGCCTCATCGAGGCGCTGCGCGGCTTCGAACGGAAGATGCGCGGCTTCGTCACCTCGGAGGCGCTGCTCATCGGCGTCGAGTCGAGGACCTCGAGCCCGGTGCGGATCGAGCGCGGCGAGGGGCTCCAGTCCGTCGCCGTGCCGGGCCTCTACCCCTGCGGTGAGGGGGCGGGCTACGCGGGCGGCATCGTCAGCTCGGCGGTGGACGGCCTGAAGGTGGCCCAGGCGATCGGCCAGGAGCTCTCGTGAGATACCTCGTGAAGGCACAGGGCGAAGGCGGGGAGCTGACCTTCGGCTCGCTCGCGGAGCTGCGGACCCTCTACGCGCAGGGCTTCGTCGCGCCCGAGGACCTCGTCCGTCCGGAGGACTCGGAGCGCTGGGTCCGCGCCGACCGGCTCTCGGGCCTGCGCGGGGCCGAGCCCCGCTCGACCAGCGAGACCCGCATGGCCCTGCGGCTCGGGCTCGCCATCGCCCTCTCGGTCGTTGTCGGCCTCCTCGCTTTGAAGTACAAGGGGCTCGCGCTCGCCGGCCTCGTGCTCGTCGCGGTCGCCTTGCCCTTCTGGCTGTTCCGAGGACCAGCCAGAGGGGGCCGCCGACAGGAGTGATGAACATGCCTTCCGCATCCGCGTCCATCCACGGAGTGAAGCACGAGGTCCGCATCACCCGCGACCTCGCCGACAACTACGCGATCGAGCTGCTGCCGACCCCCGGCCCGCGCGAGCGCTTCCACGCCCACGAGGCCCCCGCCCCGCTCTTCATCTACAAGCTCAAGGCCGACAACTGGCAGGCCGCTGCCTGGGCGGTCCTCCAGAGCCTGAAGGAGCAGGGCGAGATCGACGACTTCCAGAGCGAGGCCGTTCCGCCGAAGCCCGTCCGCAAGAGCGCGGCGGCGGCCGACGACCCCGAGGCCGGCGAGTAGTCTTACGGCTTGCTGGCCTGCGGCGCCTGCGCCGTCTGCGCGTAGGGCGGCTTCTGCGCCCACTCGCGCACGTGCTCGAAGAGCTTCGGCACCGACTGGCTGTTCCCCTTGTCCACGAGGAAGCCCGGCAACGGGCTCTGCGGATCGAGGTGGACGAAGTAGACGGCATGCGTCGCCTTGCCGCCCCGGATGGGCTCGAGATCCCAGCTCCCTCCGACGTCGGTCAGCCGCACGACGCCCTTGACCGGCGGGGGCGCCCGCGGGTCGGGCACGGCCTTCCAGGTCAGCCGGTAGGGAGGCATGCCGTCCGCCGGCCGCTTCTCCTCGGCGACCCGCAGGATGTAGTCGCGGTCACTGATGATCGGCAAAGAGAGCCGCGCGTAGTAGACGAGCGAGCGGCCGTCCGGCGAGCGCTCGAGCACCTTCGTCACGGCCGTGTAGGGCATCGTCTTCGGGTAGCTGTCGACGTCCGCGATCATGGCGAACACCGCGGCCGGAGGCGCGTCGATGACCCCCTCGGCCTTCACCTCCTTGATGGGGCTGCCCACGACCTCCCGGTTGTAGACGGCGACGCCGTCCTCCTGGGCGCGGAAATTCCAGCGCGGCTCGGCGAGGGCGGGCAGCGCGCCCAGCAGCGCGACGAGGGGGAGGACGAGGCCGGCGCGTCCACGCGGACCGACGGGGCGACGGGAGGATCGGGGCGACGCTTCGATGGGAGTGGCCATCCCGTGGTCGTACTCCCCCGGATCGACCGCCGTCAACGGCCGGCGAGCGGCGGAGGAAGGGACTGGCGGCCGAAGCGGCCTTCTTGCTACGCTTCGCCGCATGAGGTCCCTTCCGCTCGCCTACCTTCCGCTCGCCCTCGCCCTCGGGCTCGGCTGCCAGTCGTCCCGGCTGCCCTGCGCGCAGTCCGACGGCGGCTGCCTCCCGGTCACCGGCAGCTACTACGTGGTCTTCGACCCGGCCATCCAGTGCTACCAGTGGGAGCAGCAGATCCCGTCCTCGTCCGTGATGCAGGCGACGCTCAGCGGCAGCAACCTCACGCTGAGCCTCTGGCCCAACACGGCGAGCACGCACTCGCTCACCGGCACGCTCTACGACGACGGGACGATCTTCGTCACCGAGAGCCAGCTCAACGTGACGATCGGCCTCCCCTACGCCACCGTCTCCGGCCGCTTCCAGGGCCAGGGGGACGGCGGCGCGAACACGCCGCCCTTCTACCTGACGGGCCAGCTCGTGCTGCAGGGCGGCGCGGGCGAACAGGCGGGCACGCCGCCGCCGGGCGGCGCGGTGAACAGCTGCGCCACGGCGGTGTCGGTGAGCGCCCAGCAGCAGACGAGCCAGGTCATCGACCTCGACGGGGGAGCTCTCCCGTCGGACGGCGGCATCGACGCCGGGATCTAGCGGGCGGCGCGGGTCCCGTCTCCCGGGACCCGCGGCCCCTTACTTCGCGGCGGCCTTCTTGCCCGCGGCCGTGGCCGCGCTCTTCGCGCGCGCCTTCTGCCGCTTGGTCCGCGCCTTCCACTGCTGGCGGCGGCGGCTCTTCATTCGGTTGTGCTTGCTCCTCGAGCGGGCCATCGGTCTCTCCTGTGACGACGGGAAGAAAGGGGAACGTCTACCACAGCTTCAGCGCTTTGGCTCCTGCTTCGACCCCTCGGGCTTCCCGGCGGGAGCCGCGGGGGCGGCCAGGGGCGCGGCCACTGGCTTCGGCGGCGGGGCGGCAGAGCTGCCGGCCTTCGCGGCGGGGGCCATCCCCTCCGCGCCCCGCGTGTCCGAGGGGCGGATGGCGGCGGCGCGCAGCTCGCTCGGCGGCTCGGCCGGCGGCTTCTGGGCGGGCTTCGGCGGCGCCGGGTGGAGCGCCAGCGCGCAGCCCTGCACGTAGTCGCGCACGATGTCGAGCGGCAGCGCCGGGCAGAAGTGGCCGTTGATCCCCTCGATGTCGCGCGCCATGCACATCGAGTTCAGGATGGCCTCCTCGGTGCACTCGATCACGGCCTCGTAGAGCGCGTCGAGCCGCCGGTCGAGGAGGACCTTGATCCGGTAGACCATCTTCTGCGTCTCACGCGGGATCCGGTTCGCGGTGGAGAAGCAGACGATGATCTCGCCCGAGCCGTGGGCCGCGAACGAACCGGCCCGGCCGATGCCGAGCGAGACACGCTTCGCGAGCCGGCCGAGCTGGTGCGACTGGAGCGGCGCGTCGGTGGCCACCACCGCGATGATTGACCCGTAGTTGTTCTCACGCCGCGGCAGGCTCGCGTAGCGGTCGGCGAGCAGCTCGCCGATGGGCAGCCCGGCGATGCGCAGGTTGTGCATCAGGCCGAAGTTGCTCATCACGAGGACGCCGAGCGTGTAGCCGCCGAGCAGCTCCGGGAGCTTGCGCGACGAGGTGCCGATGCCGCCCTTGAAGTCGCAGGTGATCATCCCGGTGCCGCCGCCGACGTTCCCCTCGGCCACCGGCCCCTCGGAGGCGGTGCGCAGCGCCTCGCGCACGTGCTCCTCGCGAACGTGGCGCCCGCTGATGTCGTTGAGCCAGGAGTCGTCGCACTCGCCGACCACCGGGATGATGACGTCGTGCTCGTCGCCGATCCCCGGGTTCGCCTCGATCATGCACTGGATCGCGGCGTCCGAGACCGACCCCACCGAGAGGGTGTTCGTGAGGAAGATGGGCGTCTCGATGAGCCCCCACTCCATCACCTGCGTGAGCCCCGAGACCTCGCCCGCGCCGTTGAGGACGAAGCCGCCGCCCGTGACCCGGTTCTCGAAGACGTTGCCGGACTCGCCCATGGTGGGGATGATGGCGGTGACGCCCGTCCGCACGGGCCCCCGCCCCACCTTGAGCGGCCCGGTGCCGCGCATGATGGTGGAGTGGCCCACCGCGACGCCCTTCACGTCGGTGATGGCATTGTAGCGGCCCGGCCGGTAGCGGCCGAGCGGGATGCCGAGCTCCCGCGCCCGCTGCCGCGGCGTCGCCGGCCAGGGGAGGCTCGCCGAGGCCGTCGGGGGGGGGATCTGGTTCGCGTCGCTCACCAACCGGCACCATACCCCAGCCGCGCCGCCCATGGCGCACCTTTCCAAGAGGCCCCAGCCCCGCCCGAGCGGCGCGGTCGCCCGGTCGTCCGGCCGGCCGTTTGCCGAGTGGCGACCGACGGTTACATGGCGCGAGCGGCCCCTTCGCGGCTCGAGACGACCGCTCGTTCGGAAGAGGCGGCCGATGTCTTCGCGCGGCCAAGTCTTGCAGAGCAGCGACCGCTCAGCCGACCGCGGCCGCGCCCCGCTCCTCGCGCCGACGCTCGCGCTCGCGCTCCTGGTAGCGGCGAATGCCGCAGGCGAGGATCTCCCCGATGAGGTCGCGGTAGGAGAGGCCGCCCGCCTGGGCGATGAGGACGAGGTCGCTCCAGCCCGGCGTCAGCCCCGGAAGCGGATTGCACTCGAGGAAGTAGATCTTCCCCGCGGGATCCATGCGGAAATCGACGCGCGAGACGTCGCGGCAGCCGAGCGCCATGAAGACCCCTCGCGCCGCCCGCTCGATCTCCCGCTGCTGCGCGGCCTCGAGCTTCGCGGGCGCGTCGTAGCGGACGCGGTGGGTCCAGTCGAGCTTCGCCGAGAAGTCGTAGACGGGCGTCGGATCCTCCCCCGTGAAGACGACCTCCATGATGGGCAGCACCTTGGGCCGCCGCTCGCCCAGCATGCCCACCGTGAACTCGCGGCCGCCGATGTAGCTCTCGACGAGCGCCGGCTGCCGGTAGCGGGCCGCGAGCTCGCGGGCGAGCTCGCGCAGCTCGGGCTCGGTCTGGACGACCGACTTGCCGAAGACGCCCTTGGACGAGCCCTCGGCGACGGGCTTCACGATCACCGGGAAGCGTAGCTCCTTCGGCAGCCGCTCCTTGCCCGTCTGCATCAGGACGAAGTCGGGCGTCAGGATGCCGTGCTGGCGCACCATCTTCTTCGCGAGCGCCTTGTCGAGCGCGATCGAGAGCGCCGCCGGGTCGCTGCCGGTGTAGGGGATGTCGAGCAGCTCGAGAACCGCCGGCACCTGCGCCTCGCGGTTTCTTCCCTTGAAGCCCTCTGCGATGTTGAAGACGAGATCCACCGGCGTGGCCGAGAGCCGCTGCGGCAGCTCGCTCGTCGCCTCGAGGTCCACCACCTCGTGGCCGTGGCTCGCGATGGCCTCGCGGATCGCCTGGAGCGTCTTCGGCGAATCGTACTCGGCCTCGGCGTCGCCCTCCCCCTCCCCGCTCGGCACGACGCGCTTCACGTTGAAGGAGAAACCGACGCGCAGGGGGCCGCTCTTGCGGGTGGGGCGGCTGCGCGGCGCCCGCGAGTCGCGCACCTTCCAGCGCGCCGCCGCCGAGGTGATGACCGCCTCGAGGACGCCGTCGAAGTGGATGCCCTCGAGCGCGGCCGCCGCGTAGATGCCGGCGCCCGGCTCCAGCGAGGGGAGCGCGTTGATCTCGAGGAAGTAGAGCTGCCCGTCGTCGCCGAGCCGAAAGTCGATGCGGCCGAGGTCACGGCAGCCGGTGGCGCGGAAGACGGCTCGCGCCGCCCGCGTCGCCTCGGCCTGGACGGCCTCGGGGATCTGCGCCGGCGCCTGCACCGAGACGGCCTCGCTGTGGAGTGTCTTCAGCGCGAAGTCGTAGATGGCGTGCCGGCCGCGGTGGGCCGGATCGACGAGGTACTCCACCGGCGCGAGCACGCCGCCGCGCTCCTTCGCGATCGCCTCGAGGAAGGGGACGGTGAGGTCGCGCCCCAGGACGAACTCCTCGACGAGGAGCCCCGCCGGGTACTTCGCGAGCATCCCCTCCACCACGGCGCGCAGCCGCGCGGGATCCTCGACGACCGAGTCCTGCGTGATGCCCTTGGAGGAGCCCTCGAAGTTCGGCTTGACGATGAGCGGAAAGCGGAGCGCGAGCCCCTCGAGCTGCGACGGCTCCTCGACGAAGCGCCAGCCTGGCGTCCGCACGCCGTGCTGCGCCACGACGAGCTTCGTGAGCTGCTTGTCGAGCGTCAGCGCGAGCGTGTACGGGTCGCTGCCGGTGTAGGGGATGCCGAGCTCCTCGAAGAGGCCCGGGTAGAAGGCCTCGCGGAAGCGGCCGCGCCGACCTTCGGCGGTATTGAAGACGAGGTCCGGGTTGTAGGCCTCGAGCCGCGCCACCGTGCGGGACGCAGGCCCCGAGACCTCGATCTTCTCGACGCGGTGGCCGAGCCGCTCGAGCGCCGCCGCGAGCGCGTCCACGGTCATCGGCGTGTCGAACTCCGCCTCCTCTTCCGAGGTCGAGAGCTGGAGGTTATGGGAGAAGGCGATGCGCATCGGCGAGGACCTTTCAGCGCTGCGAGAGGGGCGCCACCGCCGAGGCCAGCGGCACGGCGTCACCCACGACCACCTTGGCGTCGACGACCTGGGTGTCCGCGAAGACGTCCCCGATGCGGATGCCGAGCGAGTCGGAGGAGACCATGTAGGTCTCGAAGGCGAGCAGCGGAAGGCCGACGATCACGAGCAGGATCCAGCCGACGATGGGGACCGCGTAGAAGAGGAAGGCGAGGCAGAAGGGGCCGTTGCGCACGACCGACTGCCCGAGCCCCGCGGGCGTGCGGCTGGGCACGTGGACGACGCGGAGCCCGGCGAGCCGCTTGCCGATGCTCTGCCCGTGCCAGAGCGCGTCGGCGAGCGCGAGGTAGAGCAGTCCCGCGAGGACGCCGGCCGCCGCGAAGCGGGCGCCCTCGTCGTGCGAGGGCAGGAGGAAGAGGTAGGACACCGCGGAGGCGAGGGCGAGATCGGTCGCGCGGGCGACGACGCGGGCGAGGAGCCCCGCCTTCGGGTACGGCGAGCCCTCGCGGCGCGCTGAGCGGACGGGCGCGGCCCCGGACTTGAGCGCCGCGACCTGGCGGAAGACCGGCGGCCCTGCGGGCGGAGGGCGCCCTTCGGCGGCGAGGTCGAGCGTCACGAGGAGGCCTCCTCGTCCGACTCTCTCGTGAAGAGCACGAAGGCCATGCTCGGCCGCTTCGAAGACTCGCGCATCGCGAACTGGATGCCGTCGGGCCGCCAGCCTCGGGCGGACCATTCGTTCAAGATCCGCTCGAGCGCTTCGTCCGTCACGGTGGACGCTTCGACCACCTTGTAGAGGGTCTTCGGCGGCACCGTCTACGAACCGACGAGCGCCTTCGCGGCTTCCAGCGCGAAGTAGGTGACGATGCCGTCGGCGCCGGCCCGCTGGATGGAGGTGAGGGACTCCATCATGGCCCGCTGCCCGTCGAGGAACCCCGCCTGCGCCGCCGCCCGAACCATCGAGTACTCGCCCGACACGTTGTAGGCGAAGACGGGGACGTCCAGCCGGTCGCGCAGCTGCCTCACGACGTCGAGGTAGGCGATGGCGGGCTTCACCATGACCATGTCGGCGCCCTCGTCGAGGTCGAGCTCCACCTCGCGCAAGGCCTCGCGCGCGTTCGCCGGGTCCATCTGGTAGCCGCGCCGGTCGCCGCGGGCCGGCGCGTTGTGCGCCGCCTCGCGGAAGGGGCCGTAGAAGGCGGAGGCGTACTTGACGGCGTAGGAGAGGATCGCGACGTGCGAGAAGCCGGCCTCGTCGAGACCGCGGCGGATGGCGCCGACGCGGCCGTCCATCATGTCCGAGGGGGCGACGACGTCGGCGCCGGCGCGGGCGTGCGTGAGCGCCTGCTCGACGAGCAGCGGCAGCGTCGCGTCGTTCCGGACTTCGCCCTCGGGCGTGAGCACGCCGCAGTGGCCGTGGTCGGTGTAGTCGCAGAGGCAAACGTCGGTGACGACGGGGAGCTCCGGCGCGGCCTTGCGGATCGCCCGGATCGCCTGCGGCACGAGCCCCTCCGGGTCGCGCCCCGACGAGCCCGTCGCGTCCTTCTGCGTGGGGACGCCGAAGAGGAGGACGCCGCCGAGGCCGAGCGACGAAGCCTCGTGGGCCAGCTCGGCGCAGAGATCGGGCGACTGCCGGAAGATCCCCGGCATCGACTGAATCGGCTCGCGCACGCCGCTGCCCGGCACGCAGAACATCGGGTAGACGAGCCGCTCGGGGGCGAGGGTGTGCTCGCGGACGAGCCGCCGCAGCCCTTCGGTGCGCCGCAGCCGCCGCGGGCGAATCTGTGGGAACGAGCCCATCGCTGGGGCGCGGAGCATGCCCCCCCCGCGCCGCGAATGCAAGGGCGCGTTGACACGCCGTCGAGCCACGCCTATATCGGCCGCGTGCTCGTCCGCTTGAACGGCGAGCCGCGCGAGGTTCCAGCGGGCTGGTCGCTCGCGCGGCTGATCGAGGATCTCGGGCTCGCCCAGGCGAGGCTCGCGGTGGAGCGCAACCGCGAGATCGTTCCCAAGGCCGAGCGCGCCCTCACGGCGCTCTGCGAGGGCGACGTGATCGAGGTCGTCACGTTCGTGGGCGGGGGCTGAAGGAGAACCATGTCCGAGCGCTTCGCAGAGGCCGTCCCCGAAGCCGAAATGCTCACGCTCGCCGGGCGAAGCTTTCGCTCCCGGCTGCTCGTCGGCACCGGCAAGTACCCCGACTTCCCGACGATGAGGCAGGCGATCGAGGCCTCGGGGGCCGAGATCGTCACCGTCGCGGTCCGCCGGCTCGACCTGAAGGCCACGGGCGATCGGTCGCTCCTCCACTGGCTGCCCCAGGGCAGCACGCTCTTGCCGAACACGGCCGGCTGCCAGACCGCCGACGAGGCGATTCGCACCTGTCGCCTCGCCCGCGAGCTCGGCATGAGCGACCTCGTCAAGCTCGAGGTGATCGGCGATCCGAGGACGCTCTTCCCCGACACCGCCGAGCTCCTCGCCGCGGCGAAGACGCTCGTGAAGGAGGGCTTCGTGGTCCTGCCGTACACCACCGACGATCCGGTGGTGGCGAAGCGGCTCGAGGACGTCGGCTGCGCGGCCATCATGCCGCTCGGGGCCCCCATCGGCAGCGGGCTCGGCCTGCAGAACCGGGTCAACCTCGAGATTCTCCTCGAGACCGTGAAGGTTCCGGTGCTGGTCGACGCGGGCGTCGGCACGGCGTCCGACTGCGCGGTCGCGATGGAGCTCGGCTGCGCGGGGGTCCTCCTGAACAGCGCCATCGCCGGGGCGCGAGAGCCCGTGCGCATGGCGCGGGCGATGCGGCTCGCGGTCGAGGCGGGGCGCGACGCCTTCCTCGCGGGCCGCATGCCCCGCCGCCTCCACGCGAGCGCATCGAGCCCGCCCGTCGGGCTCGTCGCCTAGCGCTTGTTCGAGCTGCTCCTCGTCACCGATCGGCGCGAGGCCGCGCTGCCGCTGCCGGCCGCGGTCGAGGCCGCGCTCTCCGCCGTGCCTCCCGGCGCCGCGGCGGTGCAGCTGCGCGAGAAGGATCTCGGCGGCGGCGCGCTCGCCGAGTTCGGCCGCGCCCTCCTGCCCCTCTGCCGGGCCCGCGAGGCGCCGCTCCTCGTGAACGACCGCATCGACCTCGCGCTCGCGCTCGGCCTCGACGGCGTCCATCTGGCGCACAGCTCGGTCGCGCCTGCCGAGGCGCGGCGGCTGCTCGGTCCTGCGCGGCTCGTCGGCGTCTCCTGCCACTCCGAGGCGGACGTCCGCGAGGCTACCGGCTGGGCCAGCTACGCGACGTTCGGCCCCGTCTTCGAGACGCCATCCAAGCGAGCCTTCGGCCCGCCGCTCGGCCCCGCCGCGCTCGCCCGCGCGGCCCGCCTCGGGCTGCCGCTCTTCGCGCTCGGGGGCGTCGGGCCAGAGACCGCCGAACTGCTCGAGGCCGCCGCCGGAGTCGCCGCCATCCGCGCGGCGCTCGGGGGCGCGGATCCCGCGGGGGCCTGCGCCGCTCTCTACGCCGCCTGGAGCCGCGGGCGCGCTCGGGCTCAGCGCCCGAGTTCGAGCGGGACGTAGAGAAGCGCGTCGCCCGTCGTCGGCAGACTCGTGGCGGCGACCTCGCGGCTCAGGCAGGCGGCGAGTCGCGGATCCTCCGTGGTGTCCATCGCGACCTGGACGTCGTGCGCCCCGCTCTTTCCAGCGACCGAGAGGATGACGGCGCCGGAGGCCTCGGGATCGCGGTCGAGCGCCTCGGCGTAACAGCGCCGGAGGGCCGCGTCCGTCTCGAGCCTCGAGGCGAGCCCGGCCTGGTCGACGCCGCCCGAGGCCACGACCGCCGGCAACACCTTGAGGGTCGGCGCCCCGCCCGGCGGGCGAGGCTCCCAGTCGCCCGCGCCCGGGAGCGCCAGCTTGCCTCCCTCGGCCACGAACGCGAGCTCCCCCGGCTGGGCGCCGAGCGAAAAGGCATGGGCCATGGGGTCGCCGGCGCAGCTCCCGCTCGGCCGGAACCGCACGAGCAGGGCGCCGTCGCCCGAGGCGGCGGCCCGAACCACGCGACGCGCCTGCTCGGGCGTCGCCCGAAGCGCGAAGCCCGATCCGTCGCCGTCGCCCGCCGGGTAGATGGCGAGCGCCCCGCCGATCGCTCCTAGCGCGAAGCGGTCGTCGATCCGCAGCGACTCGTTCTCGGCGTCGTACGAGCGGAAGTGGAGCTGCCGGCCCGGGACTCGCAGCTCGTAGCTCCGATCGAGGGCCCTCCGTCGTCGCTCGGGACGCGCCGCCGCTTCGTCTGCCCGTGCCACGGGATCCGAAGAGACGTCCCCACCGCCACGCGCGAGCGCCCGACAGAGGGCCTCGACCTCCGCCGGCGTGGTCAACGCCGCCGGCCCCTTCCCCGCCGCCGCCAAGCCCAATGCCACCGCCACGCTCAAGCCGAGCATCCCGTCCCCCGCCGAAGCCCCGTGCGGAACAGTAGGGAGCGGATCGAACGGGCGTAAGGGGAGCAGGGAGGCTCTCGCCCCCGCGGGGGGCGCCCGCCCGGCGAGCCTCTCACCCCTTCAGGCGGTTGTAGAGCGTCCGGACGCTGATGCCGAGCTTCTGCGCAGCCCGGGTCTGGTTGCCGCCGCAGCGGCGCAGGACCTCGAGGATGTAGGACTGCTCCACCTGCTCGAGCGTCGCGTCGGGCGGGACGCTGAGCGACTGCTCCGCGTTCGCGCGGCCCGAGAGCTCCTCGGGGAGGTCGCGGCGCCGCAGCACGTCGCCGTCGCAGAGAATGGCGGCCCGCTCCATCACGTTGCGCAGCTCGCGGACGTTTCCGGGCCAGGAGTAGGCGCAGAGGGCGGCGCGCGCGTCCACCGACAGCTCGGCGGAGCCCTTGCCCATCCGCCGCCGATAGCCGTCGAGGAAGCCCCGCGCGAGTAAGAGAACGTCGTCCCCGCGCTCCCGCAGGGGCGGCACCTTCACCGTGACGACGTTGAGCCGGTAGAGCAGGTCGAGCCGGAAGCGGCCGTCCGCCACGGCCGCGGTGAGGTCGCGGTTCGTGGCGGCGATGACGCGAACGTCCACCCGCACCTCCGCGGCCCCGCCGAGGCGGCGGAAGCGGCCGTCCTCGAGCACGCGCAGGAGCTTCGCCTGGAGATCGACCGGCAGCTCCCCGATCTCGTCGAGGAAGAGCGTCCCACCGTCCGCGAGGTCGAAGGCGCCGAGGCGGCGCGCGTCGGCCCCGGTGAAGGCGCCGCGCTCGTGGCCGAAGAACTCCGACTCGAGCAGCGGACCCGGAATGGCGGCGCAGTTGATGGCGACGAACGGCGCCTCGGCGCGCGGGCTTTGCCGCGCGAGCGCGCGGGCGACGATCTCCTTGCCGACCCCGCTCTCGCCCGTCACGACCGCCGAGGCGTCCGAGGGACCGACGCGTTCGATGAGCCCGCGCAGCTCCCTCATCGCCGGCGCCTCGCCGAGCAGCCGCTCCTCGCCCTCGGCCTCCAGGAGCCTCCGCCGCAGCCGCTCGACCTCGCGCCGCGAGCGCTGCCGATCGACGGCGCGGTCCAGGGTCATCCGGAGCCGGCGCAGATCCACCGGCTTCGGCAGGAAGTCGAAGGCGCCGGCCTTCATCACCTCGACGGCCTCGGCGATCCCGGCCCGGCCGCTCACGACGACGAAGGCGGCGTCGTCGCCCTCGGAGAGCGCCTCCTCGAGGAGCCACTTGCCGTCGTGACCTGGCATGAAGAGGTCGCTCAACACCACCGCGGGGCGGAGCGCCCGCACGAGCGACAGGGCCGCCGCGCCGTCGCCTGCCTGGGCTACCTCGAAGCCCCAGCGCTCGAGCGTCTGCGCCATGGCGGCGCGCGCGCGGGCCTCGTCGTCGACGAGCACCACCCGCTGGCGGGGACCCGAGACCGCGGTCACGCGGGCCTCCCGGGCAGGACGACGCAGAACCTCGCGCCACGCTCGGAGGACTCGTGACGCAGCTCGCCGCCGTGGCCCCGCGCGATCCGGCGGGCGATGGCGAGCCCGAGCCCCGAGCCGCCGCCCCCAGACCGGAACGGCTCGAAGAGCGTCGGCAGAAGCTCCCCCGGCACGCCGGGGCCGTCGTCCTCGAGCGCGATCTCGACGAGCTGGTTCGCATGGCTGAAGCGGACCGTCACCCGGGCCTCGGCCCCCGCATGCCGGACGGCGTTCTCGAGCAGGTTGCGGAAGAGCTCGCGGAGCAGCGTCGGGTTGCCCTGCACCGCGCCCGGCGTGCCCTCGACGCGGGCGGAGAAGCCCGGCACGCCGAGGCTCACCCGCACCTGCTCCTCGGCGTCGCGCAGCGCCCCCTCGAGCAGGACCCGCTCTCGCGGCTCCGGGACGTGCCCTGCCCTCGCGACCTGCAGGTGGGCGTCGAGCACCGAGGAGGCGCGGCGAAGCGCCAGCTCGGCGCGCTCGAGGGCCGCGACGGCCCCGGGAGCGCCGGCGGCCCGAGCCAGCGCCTCGTCGAGCTGCAGCGCCAGCTCGTGGAGCGGCGCCCTCACCTCGTGGGCGACCGCCGCCGCGAAGCGGAGGAGCTCGGCGTTCCGCTCCTCGACCTCCGCGCGGAGACCGCGGAGCCGCAGCTGCGCGCGGATGCGCGCGAGGAGCTCGGCTGGGTCGAATGGCTTCGTCACGTAATCGTCGGCGCCGAGCTCGAGGCCGGCCAGCTTCTCGCCCATCTGCGACCGGGCGGTGAGGAGGATCACCGGAAGCCGGGAGGTCGACTGGCGGGAGCGGAGCTCGCGGAGGACGGCGAGGCCGTCCACCTTCGGGATCATGACGTCGAGGAGCACGAGCGAGATCCCCGGCGAATCGGCGACGCGGAGCGCCTCCTCGGCGTCGGCGGCGCTCTGGGTCGCGAGCCCCGCGAGATCGAGCTGCTCGGCCAGCATGACCCGCATCCGCGGGTCGTCGTCGACGATGAGGACGGTGTCCATGGGAGACGCCGCGACATGCTACCATGCCGCCGCCTTGGCCTTCAGGATGACCCTCACCGCGAAGCTCGGCCTGGCCTTCGCCTCGCTCGCCGCGGTCGCCGGCCTGCCCGGCCTTTTGCTCCTCGGCGGCGTCTCCCGGCTGCAACGTCAGACCCACCGCTCGCTCGCGGAGCTGGCGAGCCGGGACGCCTGCCAGCACGCGCGCGCCACGGCCGTCGCCGCCGTGGCGGCCCTCCGCAGCCACGCGCTCTTTCCGAAGGACCCGCGCTTCACCCAGTCGGCCCGCGCGAGCGTGGCCGCGGCCGAGGAGGCGGTGCGTGCCGCCGCGCTGGCGCTCCCGGCGGCAGAGGGCGTGGCGCTCCAGGCGGAGGCGGGTACGCTCGCCTCGTCGGCGGAGGCCTTCCTCGGCGCCGCTGCGATCGGGCCGCCCCCCTCACCCGACCCGGCGCGGGTGGCCGGGGATGCCCTCGTCGCGCACCTCGACCGGCTCGTCGCGGCCGACAACGAGAACCTGGGCCGGCGCGGCCAGCTCGTGGCGGAGACCATCGATCGGCTCGCCGTGGTGGGCGAGGCCGGCCTCGTCGCCACGGTCCTCGCGGCGCTGGCGCTCTCGCTCGCCATCGGGCGCGCCTGGGGGCGGCGCATGGCCACGATCCGCAGCGGGGTGGAGCTGGTCGCCTCCGGGGACCTGCGCGTCCGGATCGACGATCGCGAGAGCGACGAGGTCGGAACGCTGGCGAGGACGGTCAACCGGATGGTCGGCGAGCTCCAAATCCTCGAGGAGATGAAGAGTCAGTTCGTCGCGGTGGCCTCGCACGAGCTGCGGACGCCGCTGACCCTCATCGAGGGCTACTGCGGCATCCTCCTCAACCCGGCCAAGGGGCCCGTCTCCGACTGGCACCGGCAGCGGATCGAGCGAATCCACGAGCAGGTCGTCGAGCTGCTCTCGCTGCTGCAAGATCTGCTCGACGCCGAGCGGCTGCAGACGCGGGCCCTCGACCCGGTCCTCGAGCCGCTCGATCCCGAGGCCTGGGCCCGCGGGATCGTCGGCGGCTTCGACGGCGCCGCGCGGGCGAAGGAGATCGCGCTGCGCCTCGCCGTGGCGCCGTCGACGCCGCGGACGGGCCTCGCCGACGTCCGCGCCCTCACCCGCGTCCTGCGAAACCTGGTCGACAACGCCCTCAAGTACACCGAGTCGGGCGCGGTGGAGATCTCGCTCTCGGGGCGCCCCGACGCGCTCGAGCTCTCGGTCGAAGACAGCGGGCTCGGCATCCCCGCCGAGGAGCTGCCGCGAATCTTCGGCCGCTTCTACCAGGTCCACGACGGCCGCACGCGGCGCGGCTTCGGCCTCGGCCTCTCCATCGTCCGGGGGCTCGTCGAGCGCAACGGCGGGACGGTGCAGGCGCGGAGCGAGGTCGGCAAGGGCTCCACCTTTTCGGTGGTCTGGCCGCTGCGCTCGGGGCCTCTCGAGCAGAGGCAGGCAGGATGAGACGAGTGCGATCGCTGGGACTCTCGTTGCTCTTGGCGGGCTGCGCCCACGCGGTCGTGCCGCCTCCCGCCCCGCCGCCGATCCCGCCTCGCGCCGAGGCGCCCGCTCGCTCGCCCGTCGACCTCTCTTGGGATGCGGTCCAGGAGCTGCTCGCCGAGGGGCGCTTCGCCGCGGCCGAACGGGACTTCACCACCTTCGCCGCCGCGAACCCTTCCGATCCGCGCACCTCGCTCGCCAGGCTCGAGGCGGCGCTGCTCGCGCTCCTCGAGATCGACGAGGCGGCCGGGCTCGCTCGGGCCGCCCCGCTCGCCGAGGCCGCGGCGCCCGCGCTGGGCCACGAGGACGTGCTCGCCGCCATTCGGCTCCTCGTCGCCGCCCGGAGCCGCGCACTCCGAGAGAAGGAAGATCTCACCGGCCAGCTCGCGAGCTGCAAGAAGGGGCTCATCGGGCTGCAAGACTCGCAGAAGGAGCTCGCGCTCGCCCGGGCGGGCCAGGCGAAGCTACAGCAGGATCTCGCCCGCAAGGACCGGGCGCTCGAAGACGTCAAGCAGCGGCTGCTCGAGATCCAGGAGCTCGCCGCCGAGATGCTGGGCGCGAAGCCGGCCCGCCCCCCCCCGCCGGCCGCGCCCGCCACCGCGCCCCAGCGGCGATCGTCCCCGAGGACCCATCCGAGGCGGAGGCGACCCCGCGTCGCGCCGCTCGGCGCCGGAAGGGCTCAGTAGATCCGGACGATCGACGTGCCCGGGTAGTAGTGGGCGAGGATCTCCCGGTAGCCGCTGCCGGCGAGCGCCATGGCGCGCGCCCCCCACTGGCAGAGCCCGGCGCCGTGGCCCGCCCCGCGGCCCTCGAAGACGAAGGCGCTGCGCTCGGCCCGCACGTCGAACCAGAGGCTCGGCAGCCGCGCGTAGCCGAGCAGCGCCCGCAGCTCCGAGGCGCCGATGCGCCGGGGGCCCGAGGAGGTCTCGACCAAGAGCGTCTTCGCGCGGCCCGTCGAACTCCGCGCCACCACAGAGAGCCCGCTCACCTCTGAGCCTCCGAGCAGCCGACGCGCGAGTCGCGAGAGCTCGTCCGGGGTGACCCGCACCGACCAGTGAGACCAGGGCGAGTGGCCCCCACAGGGGCAGCTCACCGAGCGCAGGTAGGGCTGCTCTCGCCCGAGCGCCTCGGCGCCGGTCTCGGTCCGCCCGCCGCAGCTCGCGTGGAAGTAGGCCTCGACGGGGAAGTAGCCGACCGCGAGGATCTCGCCGCGCGTCGCCCGGGCGGCCTCCTGGGTGCGTGGATCCTCCCAGCCGGCGCCACGGTAGACCTGCGAGAGCGCGGTCGAGTCGAGGTGCCAGGCGCGGCCCTGCGTCCGGGCCTCCATCTTTCGCTCGATGGCGTAGGTCCGGGCGGCGACGGCCTGGGCCTCGAGCGCCGCGCGCGGAAAGGAGGGTGACATCTCGCCGCCGAGCACCGCCGCGAGGTACTCCTCGATCGGAAGGACGTTGATGGCGGTCCAACGGTCTTTGGCGCAGCGGAGCTCGATCTCGCCCCGCAGCGAACGGCCGAGTAGCTCGAGCTTGCCGTCCGCCCGGAAGGTCGCGCCACGCAGAGCGGATGGGAGCCCATCGCCGTGCAGGGAGCCCGAGCGGCAGGAGAGACTCAGCCGATCGGGGTGGACCGCCCTGGCGGTCTCGCCGTCCCGCTCGAGCCCGCGCCCGCGGAGCTCGAGGGTCCCGTCGCCTCGCGCGACGAGGATCCGGACGTCCTCGCCGTCGTCAGCCGAAAAAGGCGCGGCGAGCGCGAGGAGGACGGCGAGCGCGACGGGCACCTCCCCATGCTACGGGCAGCCCGTAGGCGCGCAAGTAACCGACTGGCTCAGGCCTCGAGCTTGGGGCCGGCGACGATGACGAGCCCGGGCTCGCACGCCGCGCCCTCGGCCTCGCCTCGCATCTCCTGCGTGACGAGCTCGATGAGCTCTGTCGCGAGCGCGAGGATCTGCTGAGGCCCGTGGCCATTCGAGCGCATGTCGCGGAAGAGCGAGCGAGCGAGGATGCGCGCGGCACGCCCGTCGGCGGTCGCGGGCCGCTCCTTGGCCTGGACCTGCGGCTCCTTCGCCTTCGCCAGCGCTGACTTCGGCATCGTGCTCCTCCGATCGGCCCTGACAACCCTGGGGAACGCCACCCCGATTCCCGGCTCCCCCCTTGACGCAAGCTCCGGACCAAGCGTTCGGCCTCGTCATTCCAGGCGCTTGCATCGGCGCGCGTAGCCGGCTTCGCACCCCCAAGGCCGAGGGACTGCGTAGGACGCTTCTCAGCGGCCGGGCGTCATCGGCGGCGCGGGGAGCCGCTTGACCTCTGGCCTCCCATGGGAATACGACGCGGCCGTGCGCCTTCTCGGTCTCACGGGTGGCATCGCCTCGGGCAAGAGCACGATCGCCCAGATGCTTCGCGAGGACGGCGTGCCCGTGATCGACGCCGACCTGCTCGCGCGGGAGGTCGTCGAGCCGTGGGGTCCGGCGATCGACCGAATCCGCGCCCGCTGGCCGGACTGCGTCGGCCCAGACGGGCGGCTCGATCGGGCGCGGCTCGGCGCCCACGTCTTCGACCGTCCCGAGGAGCTCGCCGCGCTCGAGGCGATCGTCCACCCGCTCATCGAGGCCGAGGCTCGCCGCCGCGCGGATGCCCTGGCTCGCGAGGGCCGGCCCCTCGCCTTCTACGAGGCCGCGCTCATCTTCGAGAAGGAGCTGGAGCGCGGGCTCGACGGCGTCCTCCTCGCGGCCGTGAGCCCGGAGATCCAGCTCGCCCGAGTCCAGGCCCGCGACGGGCTCTCCGAGTCCGACGCGCGAAAGCGCCTCGCCGCCCAGCTCCCGCTCGAGGAGAAGCTGCGGCGCGCCAGGTACGTCGTCTGGACGGACGGGCCGATCGAGCAGACGCGCGGCCGGGTCCTCGACCTGCTGCGGACCCTTCGCCGGCCGGAGTCGCCGGCCCACCCCGAGGAACCCAAGTGACCCCACGCAAGGCCCCTGCCGGCGAGCGCAGAGCCATCCTCGTCACCGGCTACCCCGGCTACATCGGCAAGCGGCTCGCCGCCCGCATCGCCTCGGGCGAGCGGCACACCGACGTCTACCTGCTCGTGCAGCCGAAGTTCCTCAAGGACGCGCGCCGCTACGCCGCCGCTCTCTCCGAGGGGCGCGGCAATCGGATCCGGCTGCTCGCCGGCGACATCGTCGACATGCACCTCGGCCTCTCCGGCACCGAGTACCGCGACATGGTGAGCCGCCTCACCCACATCTTCCACCTGGCCGCGGTCTCCTACCTCGGCGCCGGCCGCTCGCAGATGTTCCGGGTGAACGTCGAGGGAACCCGAAACGTCCTCGAGCTGGCGCGCGACGCCCGGCGGCTCGAGCGGCTTTGCCACTTCTCGACCTGCTACGTCGCGGGCGACCGGACCGGGGTCATCGACGAGGACGAGCTCGAGGCCGGGCAGCGCTTCCGCAACGCCTACGAGGAGTCGAAGTACGAGGCCGAGCGGCTCGTGCGCCGCGCCCAGTCGGCCCTGCCGGTGACGATCCTCCGGCCGAGCGCCGTCATCGGCGACTCGCAGACCGGCGAGATCGACCGGTTCGAGGGGCCCTACTACCTCGCCATCCAGCTCGCGACCTCGCCCATCAACGTACCGCTGCCGCTGCCACAGAACGCCGACGCCCCCCTCCACGTGGTGCCGGTCGACTGGGTGGTCGAGGTCGCCTACGCGCTCGCGAAGGACCCTCGCGCGAGCGGGCGGACCTTCCACCTCGTGGATCCCGCGCCGATGAGCACCCGCCGCATCTACCAGCTCCTCGCCGATCGGACGCAGCGCAAGGTCCGGCATCTGCGCGTGCCGCCGGGGCCGACCAGCGCGATCCTGCGGCTGCCGGTCCTCGAAAAGCTTCTGCGGCCGCAGCGGACCGCGCTCGAATACGCGAACCAGATGGTCTTCTACCGCTCCGCCAATACGATCGAGCTGCTCGACGGGACCGGCATCCGCTGCCCGCAGCCGACGCAGTATCTCGACACGCTCGTCCGCTTCGTCCGCGAAACGGCCCGCCGCAAGCGCGACGAGCGGATCGAGGACGCCCTCGACCGGCCCGCCGAGCCGCCGGCCGAGCCGGCCGCTAAGCCGGCGGCCGGCGAGGCGCCCGGCGGGCCGCGGCGCTAGCCCCCTCTCGCCCCTAGCTTTCTCGGGAGACGAACGACGGCCCGGGAAAGGGGCGAGGCTTGCCGAAGGTCCTCCGCCGGCGACGGCGGGTCCAGCCGCTCAGGTTCGGAAGGCGGCTCATCACCGAGGTTGGCCGCAACAACCTCTTCGGCGTCGCGGCCCAGCTCGCCTACAACTTTCTCTTCTCTCTCTTCCCCTTCCTCATCTTCCTCGTGGCGCTCGCGGCCTTCCTACCCGTGAAGGGGATCGTGGACCGACTGTTGGGCTCCGTGCGGCCGTTCGTACCCACGAGCGCCTTCGATCTCGTCGCGAGGAACCTGCGCGCCGTCGTGACCCACCGACACGGCGAGCTCCTCGCGATCGGCCTCCTCACCGCGATCTGGTCCGCCTCGAACGCCATCAGCTCACTGATGACCGGGCTGAACCTCGCCTATGCCGTCCAGGAGACCCGCCCGTTCTGGAAGACCCGCGGGATCGCCCTCGCGGTCACGATCGGCGGCGCGGTCGCAGGCCTCCTCGGCATCTCGGTCGCCATCCTGGGGGGTGACGCCGGCCGCTGGCTCTCGAGCCAGATCGGCGCGCCCAATCTTTACAACGACGCCTGGGCGTTCTTGCGCTGGCCGATCCTGGCCCTGCTGCTCATGATCGTGCTGGCCTTCCTCTACTGGATCTGCCCGAACGTGAAGATGCGCTTTCGCCTCGTCACGCCGGGCTCCCTGCTGAGCACCGTCCTCTGGCTCGCGGCCTCGGTCGGGTTCAGCTTCTACACGGACCACTTCGGCAACTACAACGCGATGTACGGCTCGCTCGGCGCCGTGATCGTCCTCTTGACCTGGTTCTACATCACGGGGCTCATCCTCGTGCTGGGAGGCCAGGTCAACGCGCTCCTCGCTCTGCTCGATCGCGAGGACGCGGCCCTCGCCCCCTCCACGGCTCTTGGCGATTTGGGCCCCCCCACTACGCCAACGCGCGCCCGAAGAGGTCCACCGCCTCGTCGAGATCCGCAGGCTCGATGAGGAGCGACGGCGCGAAGCGGACCACCTTCTCGCCGGCGAGGTTCACGATGAGGCCGAGCTCGCGACAGCGGGCGACCAGCGAAGCCGCGTCGCCGTCGAGCTCGACGCCCCAGAGCAGGCCGCGGCCCCGGATGGCGGCCACGCGCGCACCCACGCGCCGCTGCAGCTCGTGGAGCCGCCCCTCGAGGTAGTCACCCGAGCGGCGGCAGTTCTCGAGCGCCCCCTCCTCGTCGATCGTCCGCAGCAGCGCGAGCGCGGCCGTGCAGGCGACCGCGTTGCCGCCGAAGGTCGAGGCGTGCGTCCCTGGGGTGAGCGCCGAGCCCACCGCCTCGGTAGCGACCATCGCGCCGATGGGGAGCCCGTTGCCGAGCGCCTTCGCGAGCGTCATCACGTCCGGGACGACCTTCTCCTGCTCGTGGGCCCAGAGCGTCCCGGTGCGGCCGACGCCCGTCTGGACCTCGTCCAGGATGAAGAGCGCGCCGCTGGCGTCGCAGATCTTCCGCACCTCGGCGAGATAGCCGCGCGGCGCGACGCGCACCCCACCCTCCCCCTGGATCGCCTCGAGCATCACCGCGGCGGTGCGCGGGCCGACCGCCTGGCGGACGGCCTCGACGTCGCCGTAGGGGACGAACGAGAAGCCCGCCGGCAACGGCCCGACGCCCTGCTGGTACTTCGGCTGCCCGGTCGCCGCGAGCGCGCCGAGCGTCCGGCCGTGAAACGACCCCTGGGCGCAGACGAGCTCCACCCGCTCGGGAGCGCCCTTCGAGAAATGGAAGCGGCGCGCCACCTTGAGGGCCGCCTCGTTCGCCTCGGCGCCGCTGTTGCAGAGGAAGACCCGCTTGCCGAAGGAACGGCGGCAGAGCTCGTCCGCGAGCCGAAGCGACGGCTCGTTGTAGACGCCGTTCGAGGTGTGCCAGATGCGCCGCAGCTGGCCCTCCACCGCCGCCACCAGCTTCGGGTGGCAGTGGCCGAGCGCGCAGGTGGCGATCCCACCCAGCATGTCGAGGTAGCGGCGCCCGTCGGCGTCCCAGACGCGGGCGCCCTCGCCGCGCACGAGTTCGATGGGCTGCTGCTTGTAACTCGGGGTGAAGACTCGCTTTCCGAGATCGACCGCTTCGGCGTTGGTCACGGCTGTCTCCTCCTAGAGGATGTAGCGGGAGAGGTCCTCGTCCTTCACCAGGGCGTCGAGCTGCCGGCGCACGTAGGCCGCGTCGACGACCAGCCGCTTCTCCTTGGCCTCGTCGGCGCCGAAGGAGATCTCGTCGAGCAACCGCTCCATCACGGTGTGGAGGCGCCGCGCGCCGATGTTCTCGGTGCGGTCGTTGATCTCTTGGGCGATCCTCGCGATCTCCTCGACGCCGGACGGCTCGAAGACGAGCTCGACCCCCTCGGTCGAAAGCAGCGCCGCGTACTGGCGGGTCAGCGCGTTCTGGGGCTCGGTGAGGATGCGGACGAAGTCGGGGCCGGTGAGCTTCTCCAGCTCGACGCGGATGGGGAAGCGGCCCTGCAGCTCGGGGATGAGGTCCGAGGGGCGCGAGACGTGGAAGGCGCCCGAGGCGATGAAGAGGACGTGATCGGTCTTCACGGCGCCGTACTTCGTGGTCACGGTGGAGCCCTCGACGATCGGCAGGATGTCGCGCTGAACCCCCTCGCGCGAGACGTCCGGGCCCGTTGCGCCCTCGCGGCCGGCGATCTTGTCGATCTCGTCGATGAAGACGATGCCCGACTGCTCGGCCCGCCGAATGGCCTCGCGCTGCACCTCGTCCATGTCGACGAGCTTCTGCGCCTCCTCCTGGCGCAGGAGCAACAGGGCGTCAGGCACGCGCACGCGGCGCCGCTTCGTCTTCTTTCCAAACGGCGAGCCCGGCAGCATCTCCCCGAGGTTCAGCCCCATCTCCTCCATCCCCTGGCCGCCGAAGAGCTGGACGAAGGGGTTCGGGCCGCCTTCCTTCACCTCGATCTCGACCTCGCGCTCGTCGAGCGTCCCGGCGTGGAGCATCGAGCGGAGCTTCTCGCGCGTCTCGCCGCCGGGGGCCGGCTGGACGCCGAAGCCGGTGGCGGGCAGCGGCAAGAGCACGTCGAGCAGCCGCTCCTCGGCGAGCGCCTTGGCGCGCGCCTGCACCTTCTCCGCCGCCTCCTCCTGCACGAGCTTCACCGAGATGCCGACGAGGTCGCGGATCATCGAGTCGACGTCCCGGCCGACGTAGCCCACCTCGGTGAACTTGCTCGCCTCGACCTTGACGAAGGGCGCCTGCGCGAGCCTCGCGAGGCGGCGCGAGATCTCGGTCTTGCCGATACCGGTGGGGCCGATGAGGAGGATGTTCTTCGGCGCGATCTCGTCGCGCAGCGAGGGGTCGACCCGCTGGCGCCGCCAGCGGTTGCGCAGCGCAATGGCGACCGCCCGCTTCGCCTGGGCCTGGCCTACGATGTAGCGATCGAGCTCCGCCACCACCTGCCGCGGCGTCAGGCTCTCTCCCGGCGGGGGCGTCCCCTCGGCCATCGTCACACCTCTTCGAAGGTCAGATTTGTGTTGGTGTAGATGCAGATGTCGGCGGCGATCCGCAAGGCCGCCTCGGCGACCGCTCGGGCGTCGAGCGAGGAGTGCTCGAGCAGCGCACGCGCCGCCGCGAGCGCGTACGGCCCGCCCGATCCCACCGCCGCCGCGCCGCCATCCGGCTCGAGCACGTCGCCCGCCCCGGTGAGCAGCAGGATCCGCTCCCTGTCCGCGACGAGCAGCAGGGCCTCGAGCCGCCGCAGGAACCGATCGGTGCGCCAGTCCTTCGCGAGCTCCACCGCGGCGCGCGAGAGGTTCTGCGAGTGGGCCTTGAGCTTCGCCTCGAACCGCTCGAAGAGCGTGAAAGCATCGGCGGTGGCCCCCGCGAACCCCGCCACGATGGAGCCGTCGCCGAGCCGCCGCACCTTCCGGGCGGTGTGCTTCATCACCGTCTTGTCGAGCGTCACCTGCCCGTCACCCGCGATGACGGTACGGCCGTCGCGCTTCACCGCGAGGATGGTGGTCCCGTGCATGGGTGAGAGGGGTAACCCCGCGGACCGCGAGCGTCAACCACGGAGAAGAGAGCGCCACGAACGGGGAGATCGGCGCCAAGGAGCCGAGACGACGCGCCGCCGGACGCCAGCCGATCAGAGCCGCTCGGGGAAGAGCCTCCGAGGGTACGTCCCCAGATCGAGCTCTCGCCGCAGCTTCGGCGAGAGTCCCGCGAGCAGGAGCGGGATCGACGCGTTGGTCCAGCCGAAGCCGAGCGCCTCCCGCGACGGCCTGCCCGTGTAGCGGCCGCGGTCGTTTCCCTGGTTCACGTACTCGGCCGACACCTCGACGGTCCGGTGGACCACGTCGTACTTCTCCTTGATGAGGCCGTTGTTCTGGCCGAAGATCCGCAGGACCATCCAGAGCCAGCGGTAGGCGATCTCGTCGGCGAGGGCGGCGTGGCCGTAGCGGCGCAGCCCCTCGACGGCGAGGACCTGGAGCGGCGCCCAGCCGATGGGGTGGTCCCACTGGTACTTCTCCGGCCCGCCGCGCCGCCGGGACTCTGCCGTGCTCGTGACGAGCCCGCCCTTCACGAGGAAGCGATCGACGCCACGCGCCACGGCGTCCGCTTGCCGCTGGCTCGCCGCCCCCGCCCAGAGCGGGTAGAAGGTCGCGAGCGTCTCGTAGGTCGAGAGCCTCCCCGTGCGCAGATCGAGGTCGAAGTAGAGCCCGGCCCGCGCGTCCCAGAGCAGGGCGTCGATGCGCCGCCGCCGCGAGGCGGCCCGCCGCAGCCAGTCGCTCGCCCGGCGGCTCTTCGGCCCCTCGAGCCGCTGCCAGAGCTCCGCGAGGTCGGATTCGGCCCGGTAGAGGAGCGAGTTGAGGCAGACCGGCGCATGCTGGTGGGCGGCCCGGCCGAAGCGGTGGGTCAGATCCCAGCCCGACTCGCGCAGCGCGCGATCGTGCCGGCAGTACTCCCGGGTCCTCGGCTTGCTCGAGTAGAAGGCGGCGGGCACCTCGGGGCACGGCCCCTCGGCCTCGTCGAAGTAGCGAGACAGCCCCGCGTCGGTGCGGCGCGGGGCGCGATCCCAGACGCCGTGCAGCTCCCGCTGAATCGCCGCGATGCCCCGCCGCAAGAACTCGCGCGCGCCCGGCTCCCGCCTCGTCGCGAGCTCCGAGTGCACCGCCGCGACGAGCGGGGCAAGGAACGGCGGCTGGCTGCGCGAGAGGTGGTAGCTGCGGTTGCTGTTCGGGACCTTGCCGTAGTGCCGGACCGCGTAGATCTGGTTCTCGGCGAGATCCTGGGCGAGATCGAGCCGCCCGGCCGCGAGGGCGCCGCGCGCGTGGAAGTAGCTGTCCCAGCCGTACATCTCGCGAAAGCGGTCGCCGGGCACGACGTAGGGACGAGGCAGGTAGGCGACGCCGGCGTTGCGTGCGAGCGCCTCGTGCTCGCGGGCCCCCCGCGCGCGGGGCAGGGCCACGACGCGGACCTGGCGACGCCCCTTGGCCTCGCGCCGAAGCCGGGCGAGCGCCTCGGGATCGCTCTCGGGAACATAGAGATAGGCCTTGCCGTCGGCCGCCCGCGTCCGCCCCTCGCCGACGGCGGCGAGCAGGCCGTCGATGGACTGGACGCTGCGCGCGAGGTCGCCCCAGGCGCGCGCGACGGCATCGAGCGCGGCGTCGACGCGCCCCTCGAGAAGCCGGTTGAGATCGATCGGCGCGAGGCCGTTGCGCTTGCGGGCCTCGCTTCCGAGGACCGAGGCGAGCTGAGAGAGCCGCTCGGCGCCCTGGACCCAGAGCTCGAGCCCCGGCCCGAGCTTGAGCTGAAAGCTGCTCCGGCCGTTCCCGGCCCCCCGCACGTCCGAGCCGGTGATCCGGCCGTCTCGGTCGCGGTCGGCGCGGCGAAGCAGGGCCGACAGGAGCTCGCCCGCGTCGAGCTCCACCGACTTTCCGGCCGGCAGCGGCGCGGACACGGGCGGCCGTCGTCCAAAGCCCCCTCGTTCCCGCTGCTGGCCCATCGGAGCCCCGGAGCCTACGGGAGATCCAATTGGAACGCAAAGAAGCGCTGATCTCCGCCGGCACAGCGCGTGGTAGCGTGGCCGAATGGCCGCGGGATTCGCGACGGGAACGTGGCCGCTCGGCCTCCTCGAACTCTCGCTCGCCGGCGAGCGGCTATCGGCCGCCTGGCTGCCCCGCGGCTCGCTCCGCGAGCGGCTCGCGGCGGCCGCGCTCCTCTCGGCGGGGCTCGCGACGCTCGGGCTCCGACTCCTCGCGGGGGTCGGCTGGCTTCGCCCCTGGGAGATCCTCGCCGCGGGAGGCGCGGCGCTCGCGCTCGCCGCCCTGGCCGCCCACCGCCGGGGAGCCGCGGCCATCCGACCCTCCGGCGCCGAGCGGGCGGACCTCGCGGCCCTGCCGGCGCTCGGGGTGGGGCTCTGCGCCGTCGGGCTCGCGATCGGGGCGGCGGCGATCCTCCCGATCTGGCAGTGGGACGCCCTCGGCTACCACCTGACGTTCGTCGACCTCGCGCTCCAGGGCGGCTCGCTCCGGGCGATCCCCGCGGAGCTGCCCTACATCGGCAGCTACCCGCACGGCGTCGAGCTACTCTACCTCGGCCAGCGGGCGCTCCTGCCGGACGATCGGCTCGTCGACCTGGCGCAGCTACCGATCGCCCTGCTCGGAGGGCTCGCGGTGGCGCTCCTCGCGAAGCGGGCTGGAGCGCCGCGCGGCCTCGCGCTCGGGGCCGGCGCGCTCTGGCTCGCGCTCCCCGCCGTCTTCCTGCAGCTCCCCACCGACTACCTCGACGTCGCCTCCGCCGCCTACTTCTTGCTCGCCTGCGAGGAGGCGCTCGCGCCGACGACGAACGAGAGCATCCTCCTCGCGGGGCTCGGGCTCGGCCTCTTCCTCGGCTCGAAGCCGACGGCCCCCGCCGCCGCGGGCGTCCTCGGCCTCCTCCTCGCCGCTCGCGCCCTCCGCGCGCGCCGCCCTCTCGCCCTCGCGGGGGCGGTCGCCTGCGCGCTCGTCGTCGGGGGCGAGTCCTACCTCGTCGATCTCTTCCGCTGGGGGAACCCCATCTGGCCCGTGGCGCTCTCGCTCGGGCCGATCCAATTACCGGGGCGCTACTCGATGGGGCAGCTCCTCGGCTCGGGCAGCGAGGCGCCCCACCTCGTCGGGCCGCTCTGGTCTCGCCTCTGCCGCTCGTGGATCGCGCTCCATCCGCTTCCCGCCTTCGACATGCGGGTGGGCGGCTTCGGGCCGCTCTTCCTCCTCGCCGCCCTTCCCGGCGCGATCCTCTCGCTCGCGCGGCGGCCGAGGCTCGACTGGATCGTCTGCCTCGGCGCCTCCGTCGCCACCGCGAATCCCGCGATCGCCCGCTACACCTTTGCCCTGCCGGGCCTCTGCCTCGCGCTCGCCGCCGCCGAGGCCGGGCGGCTTCCGGCCGCCTGGCGGTCCGCCGCCTCGGGCGTCGCCGCGGCGCTCGCGGCGCTGGGGCTCGCCTGGTCCGTCCCGGGCCTCACGGGCAACGGCCCCTCGCTCTTCGCGATGGCCCGCCTCTCTTCCCGGGAGCGACTCGCCGCCCTGGAGCCCTCGGGGCGGGCCGCCGCGTTCGACGACCTCCGCCGCGCGCTCGGCCCCGGCGAGGCCATCGCCTACGACGACAGCTTCGAGCTCGCCCACCTGCTCTGGAACTCCGAGGGGTCGAACCGAGTCCTCCACGTCCCCGCGAGCCTCGCGGAGGCCGAGCTCGGCCGCTGGCTCGAGCGGGAGCGGGTGGGGGCCCTGCTCGCCGGAATGGACTCCCCGGCGCAGCGACTCGCGCGATCGCGCCCCGCCCGCTGGATCGCCCGTTTCTCGTGCGGCGGAAGCGAGTCCTCCTGCGAGGTCTACTCGCTCGCCGCGGCGGCCGGCTCGGTCCGGTCGAGCGCCAAGAGCAGCGCGTCGAGCAGCTCGTCGATCCGACCTTGAGAGCGGAGCCGGTACTCCGCCGCCGACGGGCCCGATCCCACGTGGATGGCCACGAGGGGCCAGGGAACGCTCCGGGTGAAGACATCCTCATCGGTGACGTCGTCGCCCGCGAAGAGGAGCGCCTCGCAGCCGACGGCGCGCCCGATGAGCTGGAGCGCCGAGCCCTTGTCGAGGCCGACCTCCGGCAAGACGTTCAGGACCTCCTTGCCGGGGACCAGCCGGGCGCCCGGCAACCGCACGGCCTCCCGGTGGACGCGGTCGCGGGTGAGCGGGCTCGCGCCTCGGAGGTGCAAGGAGAGGGAGAGCCGTTTGTCCTCCACCCGGATTCCGAGCGCCTCGAGCGGCTGCATGGCGTCGAGCCAGCCGGCCACGCGCGGCGCGGCGAGCTCGACGACGGCTCGATCGCACCGCGGCAGCCCTTCGCCCTCCCACTCGAGGCCGTGGTTGCCAATTCGGGCGGCGGTGGGGACCCCCTCCACGAGCGGCGCGAGGTCGGCGAGCGCCCGGCCGGTGACGAGGACGACCGGACGCCGCGACGCGAGCGCCACGAGCCGGCGCTTCGTCGCAGCGCGCATTCTGGCGCGCGCGGCGTCGCGGACGATCGGCGCCAGGGTGCCGTCGTAATCGAAGGCGAAGAGGGTCCGCCGAGCGCCGAGCCCATCGAGCAGCGGGCGGTGGCGAGGCGCGAGCAGATCTTTCACGAGGCGCGCGCCGCCTCTCGCAGCCGCTCGCTCAGCCGACCAGCCAGCCGGTTGCGAGCCGCGTCCACGAGCATGCGTTCGGCCCAGCGGTAGACGTTGAACTCTCCGAGGAAGCGTCGCATGGCCTTCATGCGGGCCTCCTGCTCGGCGACCGGCATGTCGAGGGCCGCCGCGAGCGCCGCGCTCGACCGGTCGACGTCATAGGGGTTCGCGAGGAGCGCCTCGGTCAGCTCCCGGGCCGCGCCCGTGAAGGGGCTCAGGACGAGCACGCCCCGGCAGTCGTCGCGGGCCGCCACGAACTCCTTCGCCACGAGGTTCATCCCGTCGTGCAGGCTGCTGACCGAGCAGAGATCGGCCGCGCGGTAGTAACGGAAGACGGTCGGCGGCTCGTGGTGCTGGCGTAAGAGCTGGATTGGCTTGTAGCCGGGACCGCCGAAGCGCCGGTTGATCCGGCTGGCGACCTGGTCGATCTCGTCGTTCATCTGCTGGTAGCGCGGGATGGTGGAGCGACTCGGAGCGCCGAGCTGGGCGAAGACGAAGCGGCCGCGAAAGCGCGCCTCGCGCTCGAGCAGCCGCTCGACGGCGAGGAAGCGCTCCTCGATGCCTTTCGTGTAGTCGAGCCGGTCGACGCCCACCCCGAGCAGCATGCCTTCGCGCAGGCCGAGCTCCTGGAAGACGCTGCGGCGGCACTCGTTCACCGGGGGCGAGTCCGCGAGCCAGCGGGGTGGCCACTCGATCGAGATCGGGTAGGGCCGAACCAGCGTGGCGCGGCCGCCCAAGACCACTCCCATCCGCTCGCGATCCACGCGCGCCTCGAGGTAGCGGTCGGCGGCCTCGAGGAAGTTGTTGCAGTGGAGCTGGATGTGAAAGCCGAGGATGCTGCTGCCGAGCAGCCCCTCGAGCAGCTCCGCGTACCAGGGGCAGATGGCGATCTGCTCGGCGTGAGGCCAGGGGATGTGCCAGAACGAGAGGATGGTCGCGCCGGGGAGCCGCTCCCGGATCATGCGGGGGGCGAGCGCGAAGTGGTAGTCCTGCACGAGGACGATCGGGTCGGGTCCCTCGGCCTCCTCGCAGACCGCGTCGGCGAAGCGCTGGTTCACCTTCCGGTAGTGCTCCCAGTCGGCCTTGCGGAAGATCGGCCGGGCGTGGGCGAGGTGGCAGAGCGGCCAGAGCCCCTCGTTCGCGAAGCCGAAGTAGAAGCCCTGCTCCTCCTCCTTGGAGAGCCAGATCCTTCGCAGCGTGTAGGCGGACTCGCCGGGCGGCGCGGAGAGCCGGCCGCGCCGGTCGGCGGTCTCTCGGTCGGCGGTGCCGCTGCCGTGGGCGATCCAGACGCCGGAGCAGGCCCGCATGACCGGCTCGAGGGCGGTCACGAGGCCGCTCGCCGGGTGCCGGACGACGATCTCCCCGTTGGGCGCGCGGTCGTGGATGTACGGCTCGCGGTTCGCGACCACGAGGATCTTCTCGCCGCGGAGGTGGCGCCGCAGCGTCTGCCGCAGCCGCTCCGGGGTGCAGACGGGCCCGCCTCCGTCCTGCGACTCGTCCGCGAGTTGGGAGACGAGCTCCTGGACGTCCTGCAGGAGCGGGTGGAACTCCGGCCGGCTCGCCTTGCCGCCCAGCATCCGGCGGAGCTCGTCCGTCCAGTCGCGCCAGAAGAAGCGGTAACCCTGCAGCGCCCCGATGGCGCCGAAGAGGCCGATCAGGCCGAAGAAGATGGCGATGAAGTCCTCGAGCCGGGCGACCCGCCGCTCGGCGTAGCCCATGCGCTGCACGAGCACCGCGACGCCGAAGGTCCGCCCGTCCTCCTTCACGGGCTCGGCGGTCACCTGGACGCGCTCCCCCTCGAGCTGCTCGAGGCCGGACCAGGGCCTCCAACTCCAGCGCCCCCTCGGGGCACCGGGCACGGCGAGGCGGCTGCGCGCCCCGACCGAGGCGCAGCCGAACTCCGTCGGGTAGTCGCGCGTCTGGGCCACCCGCTCGAGGTCGGCCGTGCAGAGGAGGGCCCAGGCGATCGGGGATTCGTGGGTGAGCGCCGCGAGCTGCCGGCCGAGGGCATCCCGGTCGCCGCGCCGCCACGAGGCGAGGAGCCCGTCTCGCGCGCCGCCGAGCGCTACCTGAGAGCGCGAGACGGCGTCGTTGACCATCCAGCGCCAGGCGGTGGTCTCGACGACCCAGGAGGCGAGCCAGCCGAGGCAGCCGACGACGACGAGCACGGGAACGACGACCCGGAGATTCCTCAGCATTCGCCCGGGATAGCAACTGGGGCGCGAAGGAGCAATCCCTCGACGGTTCAGGCGGGCGCCACCAGGGCGTTGAAGCGATCGGGCGGTCCGGCGTCGAACCCTTGGCAGCCCCGAACGCTCGGAGGTAAACTCCCGATCATGACGCGCGCCACGCGAAAGAGATGGCTCGAAGCCTTCGACGCGTTCCTCGGGACACAGCCTGCCGTCGGCATGATCCTCTGCTCACTGCCGATTCTCGCGGGCACCGGCCGCGTCATCCAGACCTCGCATGGCATCTTGGGAGCGGCCCGCGCGATCGCGACGCACCCCCTGATGGCGCTCCTCCTCATCCAGGCCTCGTACTTCCTCCTCGAGACCTGGCTTTGGCTCCGCTACCGCCCCTTCGTGGCCCCCGATGGCGTGCCGCTTCCCCGCCTCTCGGTCATCATCCCGGCTTACAACGAGGGGCCCATGGTCGAGCGGAGCATCCGCTCGGTGGCGGCGGCGGACTACCCGAGGGAAAAGCTCGAGATCCTCGTCGTCGACGACGGCTCCCGCGACGACACCTTCTTCCACATGGAGCACCTGAGGCTCGAGTTCCCCGGGCTCGTCCGGCTCATCCGCTTCCGCGGCAACAAGGGAAAGCGCGCCGCGCTGCACGCTGGCTTTCGCGCGGCCAGCGGCGAGATCGCCCTCACCATCGACTCGGACAGTGAGATCGAGCCGCAGACGCTGCGGGAGATGGTGGCGCCGTTCCAAGCGGACGAGCGAATCGGAGCGGTCGCCGGGCGCGTCGTCGTCCTCAACCGCGACAACCTCATCGGCTCGATGCTGGACGTGAACTACGCGCTCACCTTCGACTTCGGCAGGGCCGCCCAGTCGACCTTCCGAGCCGTCGCCTGCTGCCCGGGCGCGCTCTCGGCGTTCCGCCTCGCGGTGATCTCGCCGGCCCTCGACGAGTGGACCCAGCAGCGCTTCCTCGGCCGCCCGGTCAACCACGGCGAGGATCAGGCGCTCACGAACCTGGTCCTCCGCTCGGGTTTCGACACGGTCTATCAGCGCCACGCCATCGTCCAGACGCTCGTGCCGCGAAGCTACCGGCAGCTCTCCCGGATGCTCCTCCGCTGGGACCGCAGCTACGTCGTCGAGGGCTTCTCCTTCGCGAAGTTCATGCTCCGCCGCTACCGGCCGGACAACCGGCTGCTCCCGGCCACCCACTTCCTCATGGGCACGCTCCGGATGATCCTGCTCTACGTGGGGCTCGTCGGCCTCCCGGGCCTCGTGCTCACCCACCCGGGAGCCCTCGCGAGCGTCGCCTGGGGCATCCTCGTCGGGGCGACCTTCACCGCCCTCTACTACGTGCGCAGCCACCGGAGCCCGCGCTTCCTCTACGGCGTCGTCTATGCCTTCTACTCGGCGCTGTTCCTTCAGTGGATTCTTCCCTGGGCGATCGTCACGGTCCGCGACGAGCGCTGGGGCACTCGCTAGTCCGCCGCCGCTCCCAGGCGGCCGCTGCGCGAGCGGCTCGAGAGCCGATCAGGCCATTTCGGGCAGACGATCGGAGGCCCCGCCGCCGAGGACCCGGCGCAAAAGACCGTCGGGGAGCCCGAGCCGCTCCGGACGGATCGAGTCGCCCTCCCCCTCGAGTACGCCGGCCTCGACCAGCGCCTCGACGATGACGCCCCCCGCCTCGTCGGCGCGTCGAGTGAACTCCTCGGGGACCAGGAGCCGGTCGAGCCCGAGCCGAGCGAGCTCCGACTCCATCGCCCGTGAGACCACGGCCCGCAGCGTCCCGACGGCGATCCAGCGCTCGCGAGCGGCGGTCCGTAACGCGACCCCGACCGGGCTCAGCGAATCGGCAATCTCCGACTCGATCCAGACCCGCGAGGGCGCGCCCTTCTCCCCCTCCCGCCGAAGCGCCGCGCGGACCCCCTCCATCCCGATCTCCATCGCGCCGAGCGCCCCCTGCCGCGCGCGCTCTGGGTCGTAGAGCTCGAGGACGGCCGACCCCACCCGCCGAACGAGCAGCGGGACCCCTTGCGACTCGCGCACGAGGAGCTCGACGGCGGGCTCGGCGAATCGGATCCCTTGCCGCGCCCCGAGCGCGCGCATCATCGCGAGCGCGGCGTCGTCGGGCAGCCGCGGCACGCAGAGGCGCGGAAAGGCGCCAGCGAGCGACTGGCCCCCCAGGGTCGGAAGAGGCGCCCAGAGCACCGGGTGGAATGCCCCGCAGAGCAGGACGCCCGTTCGCAGCCCACCGGCGAGGGCTGGATCGCCGAGCGCCGCCCGCAGCCGGCCGATCGCCACCGAGAACGACGCGAGCGCCGCCTCGACCCGCTTCGCCTCTCCGCCGAGGGCCTGCTCGATCTCGTCGAGGACCAGCACGGCGGCCGCCGGCCGTTCATCGGTAGCGGCCAGGTAGGCTCGCGAGAAGCCGTGGAGCCACTCGGCGAGCCGGCTCGCGTCGAGCGGGGTGCCCTCGGCCGGAAGCGCTGGGGACGCTGGCTCCCGCGGCGATCGCGAACGAGCGGAGGCGTCGAGCTGGACGCAGACGTAGCGGAGGATCGCGTCGGAGGCCGCGTCTCCGCCTTGGGCGAGTTCGTGGTGGAAGCCCGCGAGGTCCACGTACGCGGACGGACCCGTCAGCCGGCGCGACACCTCGAGGGCGAGCGACGACTTGCCGAAGCGGCGCAAGCCCGTGACTAGAATCCAGTGGCCAGACTGGGCGCTCGCGAGGAGCCCCGAGACGAGCCGCTCGCGATCGAAGAACTGGCTCGACGAGGTGATCCGGCCTCGGACTTCGAAGGGATTCCCACGCAGTGAGGTCTGCTCGACGAGGTCGAGCAGATCGTCCGACCCCCGGGCCCAGCGGAGACGATCGGCTGGCACGGGAAAGACATGTACGGCGCGGCCAGGGCCCCGGGCAGCCCATTCGAGCATCGAGCGAACTGCTCCGAGCTGCGGCGCAGCCCCCTCGTCGTGGATGAGCAGGGCCAGCTCGGCGTCGATGTCTCGAGCCGCCGAGCCCGCCGCGCCGACGTCCCGCTCCGTCCACTGACCTCCGCCGGCGGCGCGGACGATCGCCGCGCGGCTCCCCCAGCGCTCCCAGGCCAGCCCCGCGGGCAGGCGCGCCGCGAGGCGGCCGAAACGCGCCGGCCGCAGCCAGCGCCAGGGGTCCTCGCGCGGGCTCAGCCCGATGGCCTCGACCGTCCGCACGAGCTCGCCGATCCAGGGCGCCACCCGCCGCCGCGCGCGCACGACCGCCACCGCCCAGGCGAGCAGCACGACGAGCAGGAGTGCCGCCGCGAGACCGAGCTCGAGGTCGCGGTCCCAGCGCTCCCAGCGGCGCCGGAGCCGGTCGCGAAGGTCGCAGTCGTAAGAGGCCACGCCCGTCTGCTCGCACAGATCGCAGCGCGCCGCCGCGATTCCGAGCGCCGCGCAGGCGGTGCGCCGCGAGAAGAGGTGGGCCACCCAGGCCCGCAACCGCCGCGCCCGCGCGAAGCGAGCGACCTCGACGGGGGCTCCGTTCGCGGCGTCGGCCTGCCACGGCTCGGCTGCCGGCGCCTCGCCGAATCCGGCTGCGATCCGGACGACCCGGGAGAAGTCCACGGGGAAGGAGGAGCCGCCCCGCCGTTCGGCGCAGAGGCTCCGGAGCCGAGCGATCGCCGTGGGCGCCCCCGGGGTCACCTTGCGAACGATCTCCTCGGCGGAGGGCGGCCGATCGAACGACGGTGGGATGGAGGCGCCGGCGCCAGCCCAGAGGAGATCCGCCAGCGCGGCGCACGCCCGCAGCGGGGCGGCGCTCTGGCTGCCCAGCTGCCGGCGCATCGGAATCCAGGCCTCGAGGGCAGCCCTGGTCTCGTCCGGCAGGCCACACGCCATGGGCTGCGGCAGCGTTTGCAGGGATCGGGCGGCCCGCGCGCAGAGATCCTCCGGGCCGCGATCCACCCAGCGGCCGCGAAGATCTTGCACGCGCTGGAGCGTCTCGTCCGTCAGCGTGTTCGGGCCGGGCAGCCGGCCGTCGAGCCAGCTGGAGAAGGACGTCCCGGCGGCCCCGTCGGAGAGGAAACAGGCGTAGAGCTTCGAGAAGCCCGCGCTGCCGAGCCTGCGCCAATCCTGATCGGCCAGCGCGACCTGAGCCGCCGGAATCTCCTGGAGCCATCCCAGGATGGAACTCGGCTCGAGCGCACGGCAGTCGGTTGCCCAGATCGCCTGCTCCCGTTGCTGGAGGACGAGTGGCGCGCTCGATTCGAGCAGGCCCCGGAGCTGGAGCGCCCGACGGCACTCCCCGGAGGCCGTCCCGGGGCCACAGCGGGTCAGCGCCACGAACGACTGGACGAGCCGCAGAGCCGTGAGAAGGGGCGGCCCCTGGTCCGCCGGGCCGGGACGGGCGGCCTGGCCGCTCGCGCTCTCGACGAGCGCCGCGTCGAGCGGCCCGACGGCCGCGAACCAGCCATCGATGGCCGCGCGACCCTGACCGGCGAGCCGACGCCAGAAGCCAGGGGCGACCCGCTCGATCGCCTCGACCAGCAGCCGGCGAAACAGAAGCGGTGGCTCGCCCCGCCGGCCGCCGAGCAGCCGAGCCATCAGCTCCGCCAGACGGCTGTCGGGCCTCTCCCGCGGAGCCGATGGAGCCCGGCCAGTCTCTCCCGCCGCAAAGGCGTCGAGCGCCTCGAGCTCCGTCTTGGTGCGGGACCAATCGGCCACGAGCCGCCCGAGCGCGACGAGATGCTCCTTGGGCACGCAAGGAGAGAGATCCTCGGGCAGCGGCTCTGCGAGCAGGAGCCGCTGCACGACCGAGCCGAGCTCCCCGCAGACCGACTCTCGCTCCCCTCCGAGCCGATCTCGATCGCGGGCGCACTCGGAGAGCCGCGTCTCGTCGCCGGCCGCCCGCTCGGCGCACGACGAGAGGCGACGCTCCTCGGCCTGCCCTTGCGCCTTGCAGGCCGCGAGCCCTCCCTGAAGCACTTCGATCTCCGTCGCCTCCGCCGTGCAGGAGGGGCCGGCATCGGGGACGGCCTCTGCGCGAAAGGAAACCAAGACGGCCGAGAGGCCGAGCGCGAGGGCGAGCTTCATGCGTCCCTCGTTTCAAACAGAATCGCGCTGGCGAGACAAGCCCATCTTCTAGGCCATCAACCCTTCGCCTTGGGGTGCGCCTTGTCGTAGACGGCCATGAGCTGCCGCAGGTCGACCTGCGCGTAGCGCTGGGTGGTCGAGAGCGAAGCGTGCCCCAACAACTCCTGGATGGAGCGCAGGTCCGCGCCGTTTTCGAGGAGATGCGTGGCGAAGCAGTGGCGCAAGAGATGCGGGTAGGTGCGCCGGCCCACGGCTGCCGCGAGGCTCGCCCGCCGCAGCACCGACCGGACCACCGTCGGGTCGATCCGGCGGCCCCGCTCGCCGACGAAGAGCGCCCTCTCCTCGGGCCTTGGCCGAAGCTCGATCCGCCGCTCGATGAAGCGGGCGAGCGACTCCGCGGCGGGGCCTCCAAACGGCACGATCCGTTCGCGGTTTCCCTTGCCGACGACGCGGACCTCGCGTCGGTCGAGATCCAGCCGCTCGACGTCGATGCCGCAGAGCTCGGAGACGCGTAGGCCGCTCGAGTAGAGCAGCTCGAGCATCGCGCGATCGCGCAGCCCGACGACGCCTCCGTCGTCGGAGGAGGCCTCTACCAGCGCCGAGACCTCCTCGGGGCGCAGCAGGTCGGGTAGCCGGCGCGGCACCTTCGGAGAGCGGAGGCGCGAGGCGGGATTCTTCTCGACGAGCCCCCGGCGACGGCAATGGCGGTAGAAGCTTCGCAGCGCGGAGAGCTTGCGAGCGAGCGAGGCCGGTCCGTTCCGCCCGCCGCGCGAGGCCAGAAATGCGCGGACGATCCGGTGATCCGCGGTCAAGGCGTCGGCGCCCACCGAGTCGAGGTAGCCGAAGTACTGCTCGAGGTCGGTGCGGTAACTGCGCAAGGTCTCCGGCGAGGCCCCCCGCTCCCGATCGAGGTGGAAGAGGAATGCCTCGGCGGGCTCGGGGAGCGGCACGCCTTCGAGGCTACTCCCCATAGGGCGAGCCGCAAGTTCGAGGATGCTTCGGAGACCGTGACTGAGCCCCCGGATCGGCTGCCGGGCGACGGGAGGGGGTTCACGCCCTCTCAGTGGACGCTGATGGCCTCGGCCTTGGCTGGGTCCGCCTCGTAGAGCCCCGCGCGCTTCGGCGCATCCACGAGGTAGGCGATCCGACCGTCGGCGAGCCAGCGCGGATGAGGCTCGACGCCGCGGTCCACGTAGCGCGGGAGGCTCCAGCCCCCGGAGGACGGGAGCACGGCGAGATCGACCGTGTGGCCGACGGGGTTCATGAAGGCCGTCCAGAGCCACTTTCCGTCGGTCGAATAGTCGTAGTCGGCGATGCCGGCCGCCACCCTCGTTGCCTTGCTCGGGGTCACGCCGCCATCCGGCAGCGGCGGCGGGCCCTCCGAGAGCGCGTGGGTGTCCACCGCCATGAGATCGCAGGCCTGTCCCCCCGCGACGCAGCCGGCCTTGAAGAGAAGCTTCGAGTCGTCCGGCGAAAAGTCGAAGGAGTAGATCGCCTGCCCGACGAAGCGGCGCTCGGCAGCCGCACCCGGCGAGACGAGGTAGAGCCGCTCGGTGTACATCGGCCGGGTCACGGTTTCGAGGAAGGCGAGCCAGGCGCCCCGGTGCGACCAACCGAAGAGGCGCACCGCCGGCGCGATCAACGTGGCCTTGCCGGCGCCTGGGCGCCAGAGCTCGAGCTTCCCGGTCCGCGACTGGTCGTAGTAGTCGTCCAGGAAGGCGAGATTCCGGCCGTCCGGGGCGAAGCGATAGGCTCCCGCGCGGCTGCCCACCCGCTCCGCGGCCCCGCCCTCGACGTCGACGGCGTAGAGATCGCCCTCGAGGTAGTGAGCGCTGACTCCAGCGACGAAGGCGAGCAGCTTGCCGTCTGGAGAGAACTCGAAGCTCGGCGCCCCCTTGCCCAGGAGCCGCTCGCGCCCGGCCTTCCAGAGATGGAGCTCCGGGAGCCGGTCGGGGGTCTCGAGCGTGTAGGCGATCGCGCGTCCCTTCTGGTCGAAGCGGTAATCGGCGACCTGGCGAGCGACGACCACCGGCGCCCCATGCCCGTCCGTCGCCTCGATGACGAGTTCCCCCCCGAGCGCCGCGCGGCGCCGGTAGAGCAGCGTCTCCCCGTCGGCGGAGAACTCGAAGGTCGAGACGCCATCCGCGACGACCCGGGGAGCGCCGCCCGACACGAAGGCGATCTCGAGCCGTCCCGAGGCGACGTCACCCAACCAGCGGCCGTCGGGGGAAAAGCCGAAAAAGGTCACTCCGCCCGCGACGATCCGGGGCGCTCCCCCTCCTGTGGGCGCCAGCGCGAGCTCGCCGGAGCTCGACTGGAAGTCGAAGTGGCGGAGAAACGCGACCTGACCTCCGTCGGGCGAGAAGAGCACGTCGCCCGCGAGGTTCGTTGCCCCGGGGCCGAGGGAGACCGGCTCACCGCTCGCGGGAACCAGCACCAGCTCGCCCAAGAAGAGATCCGACGGCATGAGCGGACCCTTGGGCTGGATCGGCTCCCGGAGATAGAGGGCAGACGAGCCTCCGGGGGCCACGAGCAGCGCCTGTCCCGCGCCCGGCGAGCGGCGCTCGCCGACGTGGCGGAGGCCGCCAGCGCGCTGGGCCTTGCAGCCGGCGAAGAGCATCAGCGTCAGCGCGGCCATGGCAGCCCGGATCCTCACGAGACGACCTCCGAGAGCCCGGTGGAGACGTGAGCGATGGCCCTCGGCTCGGGCCCGCCCGTCGCGGCGAAATCGGCGCGCCAGGCGGCGAACTCCCGGCGCGCCCTCGCCACGAGCGCGCTGCGCCGATCGCCCTTCGAGAGCCGCTGGGGGATTGGCGGGAAGAGGCTGAAGGTGACGTTGGTCGGCTGGTAGGCATACCCGTCGGGATGGGCCTCGCCAGTGACGTGTCGGTAGAGGGCCCCGAGCGCGGTGGCCGCCGGAGGCGGCTCGAAACGAGCCCCGGACAGCCGGGACGCGACCGAGAGCGCCGCGACGTGACCGCAGGCGCACGACTCGACGTAGCCCTCGACCCCGGTGATCTGCCCCGCGAAAAAGAGGCTCGGGCGACCGCGTAGCGAGAGATCGCGGTCGAGCAGCCGCGGGCCGTCGAGAAACGTGTTGCGATGCACCTGGCCGAGCCTCACGAACTCGGCGGCGGCGAGTCCCGGGAGCGTTCCAAGCACGCGCCGCTGCTCGGGCCAGGTGAGGCGCGTCTGAAAACCGACGAGGTTGTAAGCGGTCGCGGCCCGATCCTCTTGCCGGAGCTGCACCACTGCGTGCGGCCGGCGACCCGTGCGCGGATCGACGAGCCCCACGGGCTTCATGGGGCCGAAGCGGAGGGTGTCGTCGCCTCGTTCGGCGAGCAGCTCGATCGGCAGACAGCCCTCGAAGTAACGAGCCTGCTCGAATTTGTGAGGCGTCACCTTCTCGGCGGCGCGGAGCTCGCGCACGAAGCGCTCGTACTGCTCCCGGTCGAGCGGAAGGTTCAGGTAGTCGGCACCGTCGCCCTTGCCCCAGCGGCTCTGCGCGAAGGCGATCGACCGATCGATGGTCTCCGCGGCGATGATCGGGGCGATGGCATCGTAGAAGTAGAGCGCCTTCGCGCCGACGGCCTCGCCGATGGCGCGGGCGAGCGGCTCGCTGGTGAGCGGGCCCGTCGCGACGAGGCACGGCGCCTCGACGTCGGGCAGCTCGGTGATCTCCTCGTGGCGGAGCTCGATGAGCGGCTCGGCGGCCACGAGCCGCTCCACCTCGTCGGCGAAGCGGAGCCGATCGACCGCGAGGGCGTCGCCGGCGGGCACTCGCGCCGCGTCCGCGGCAGCCAAGATGGGCGAACCGAGCGCGCGCAGCTCCTCCTTCAGGAGGCCGACGGCGTTCTCTGGATTGTCGCTGCGCAGCGAGTTCGAGCAGACGAGTTCGGCCAGCCGATCGGTCTGATGGGCTGGGGACCTTCGGCCGGGCTTCATCTCGAAGAGTCGGACGGCGATGCCGCGGCGCGCGAGCTGAACGGCCGCCTCGCAGCCCGCAAGCCCGCCGCCGACGACCGCGATCGTTCGCTCGGTTTCGATTTTGGAAGGCATCGGCTTCTCGGCGGGAGCCCAGGCGATCGGGCGCCGCACTCGCCGTCTTAGCAGGGGCGCTTCCAGCCTGGCAAGACGCTCGGCTGCTGTCGGGAGGCGTCACCCGGCTTAGCTTTCAGTTTGATCGTGGGACGGAGCCAGGGGGCCAGCATGCCGAACGACCGGGACATCGCTTCGCTTCGCCGTCGGCTGCTCGAGCGCCGCCGCCGACTCGTCGAATCGCACCGGAACACCAACCGAGACATCGAGCAGCTTCAGGATGCACCGAAAGATCCCGAATTCGAGGAGTCCGCCCAGCTGGCCCTGGCCGAGTACACGCTCGAGCGGCTGACCGACTCGCAGCGGCGCGAGGCCATCCAGATCGACGCGGCGCTCGGCCGGATGGATGCCGGCGAATATGGCGTCTGCGAGGATTGCGGCGGCGAGATCTCGCTCGAGCGGCTTCGAGCGCTGCCGTTCGCCACCCGCTGCACCGACTGCGCCCAAGAGATCGAGAAGGAGCAGGGACGAGGGGTGGCCTACGTCCCGGGGACGATGTAGGTCCCACCAGACGAGCAGGCGCCTCGGTCTCTAGCCCCAATGCCGGTGAGTTAGGGGCGCAAGGTCCGAGAATGACAGATGGTTGCGCGATCGTGCTCTCAAGCAGAGGAGAGTACGACGATGGGATTGGCCGCAGATCTTGAAGCGACGATGGTGGTGCG
>JAJXUD010000022.1 GCA_021783235.1 Myxococcales bacterium
GCCAAGGTACGGACGTCGGGCGGAACCTGAGACTCGGGCATGTGGCCTCCTTGCGGTGATGATAACCGCAAGGCCTCATGCCGTGGCCACCGAAATCTGCACCCCTAACTTCGGTGACGTGCACCCACGGCGCGGCGTTCGCTTGACCGGCCGCGCGAGACTCGACTAGCTTGCCGCGCCGTGGCGAGCCGAGCGGAACGACGCCTGTCGCTCTTGCGGACGGCCTTCGGCCGGCGCGACTTCCTCCGGGGCCTCGCCGTCGGCGCCGCGGGCGCCACGCTCCCGACCGCGCTCCTCGTCGACGGCTGCGGCAAACCGGCCGCCCAGGGCGCCCTCCCCGCGGCCGCCGCCGGACCGACCTTCCTCACCGGCGAGGAGGCCGCGGCGCTCGGGCGGCTCGCCGACTGGATCTTTCCCGCGGACGGCGCCTCCCCGGGCGGCTCGGCGCTCGGCGTCGTCCCCTACGTCCAGGGCTACCTGACGGCCTTCGAGCGAAGCGTCCCCTTCGTCTACGCCGGCGGTCCGTTCTCCGGGCGGCAGCCGCTGCCCGGCCCCGACGGCAGCCCGTCGAAGCTCTCTCCATCGGACGACTTCTCGAGCTTCGTGCCGCTCGACCGGGTGCGCGAGCTCAACTGGCGGCTCACGCTCTACGGCTCGAACGCCGTCCCCGGCGGCGGGCCGACCGACGCCCTCAGCGGCCCGACCATCGGGCTGCGCGATCAGATCCGCGCGACGCTGCAGGCCGCGCTCGCGGCGGCGAAGGGCCCCCTCGACGCTCTGCCCGACTCCCAGGTCGAGACGATCTTCGACGGGCTCGGGAGCGACCAGCAGGCGCTGCTCGTCGAGCTCGTCCTCGAGGGCGTGCTCTCCGCCCCCGAGTACGGCGGCAACGTGAACGGCGCCGGCTGGGCGCTCGCGCACTTCCCCGGCGACAGCGCCCCGCTCGGCTACAGCCTCTTCGATCCCGCGACGCAGAGCTACTCGGACCGGCCGGGCTTCCCGGTGACCACGGCCGACCCGGGCCCCGACCCCGACCCGATGGACGCGCAGACCGAAGCGATCATCGAGCAGCTCGTCGGCCTCACCGGCGGCCGCAAGTACTACTGAGACCGAGGAGATCGATTGAGCGCCCAGGTCCTCGGCAACGGCTCCCTCTCGAAGTTCGACGTGCTCGTCATCGGCAGCGGCGTCGGCGGCGGCACGGTCGCCGACGTGCTGACGCGCGCTGGGCAGAAGGTCCTGATGCTCGAGTGCGGCAGCAATTACTTTCAGGGGATCGACGACCCGGATCCCGCGAAGCCGGTGCCGCTCTACTCGAACGACGAGCTCAAGATCCAGATCCGCAACTTCATCGACCCGGTGCCGCTCGTCGAGCCGCGCAGCTTCCGCACGAGCCCCTCGGACGGCGAGCGCAGCTTCGTCGGCGACGTCAACGGCCTGCCGAAGACGGTGGGCGGCGGCACCGTCCACGCGGATCTGAAGCTCATCCGCTTCCGGCCCACCGACTTCCAGCTCGGCACCCTGCTCGCTGGCCAGTTCCCGGGGACGAGCTTCGCCGACTGGCCCGTCTCCTACGACCAGCTCGAGCCGTTCTACGGCTGGGCGGAGCAGGCGATGGGCGTTCAGGGTGAGGCCGGCGCGGACCCCATCGAGCCGCCCCGCAGCGCCCCGTACCCCATGCCCCCCGGCCAGCCCATGTACGCGGGGCTGCTCGCGAAGCAGGGCGGCGCGAAGCTCGGGGTCACCGTCTTTCCCTACCCGAGCGGGGTCAACTCGCGCCCCTACGGCGGGCGGCCCCCCTGCATCGACTGCGGCTTCTGCGACGAGTACGGCTGCCCCGTGAACGCGAAGGGGAGCCCCGCGGTGACGACGCTGCGGCGAGCGCTCCTGTCGGGAAACCTCCAGCTCTGGACGCAGACCAAGGCGGTGAGGCTCGTGGTCGACGGCAGCGGCACGCAGGTCACCGGCGTGCAGGCCATCGGTTGGGACGGGGCCCCGCTCAGCTTCACGGCCGACCGCTACCTGCTCGCCGCCTCGCCCATCGAGGACGCCCGGCTGCTCTACCTGTCGGGTTCGGGCGACGCGCTCGGCAACTCGAGCGGCCAGGTGGGGCGCAACCTGACCTTCCACCTCGAGACCGACGTCGCCGGGATCTTCGAGCAGCGGCTCCACACCTGGCGCGGCCGCTCGACCTCCCACGCCATCACCGACTTCCGCGGCGCGCCGAACGACCCGAACCACCCGCTCTGCGGCGTCGTCGAGATCGGCGGCCCCATCGGCCCGCTCACCGAGGCGCAGGTCTACGCCGCGATCCCCTTCGACGCCCTCGGCACGCGCCTCGAGGCGCTCATCCGCCAGAGCCCGCTGCGCGACCGCGTCCTCGGCTTCACGATGCACGGCGAGGACGCCCCGCAGCCGACGAACCGCGTCGACCTCGATCCCGCCCTGCGCGACCTCGACGGCGTGCCCGTCCCGCGCGTCACCTACCAGAACCACGCCTTCGAGCTCTCGGCCCGCGCCTTCTACCTGCCGAAGCTGCTCGACCTCCTCGGCGCCGCCGGCGCCAAGTACTCGCTCGTGAGCCCCGTCGACCAGATCCCCTCGTCCGCCCACATCATGGGGACGCTCCGCTTCGGCGACGACCCGCGCACGAGCGTCTGCGACCAGGCCGGCCGCTTCCACGACATCGGCAACCTCTACGCCGCCGACGGCTGCCTCTTCCCGACCTCCTCGGGCTTCAACCCGAGCCTCACCATCGCCGCCCTCGCCGCCTACGTCGCGGCCTCCCTGGTGAACCCCACGAGCCCGACCGCGGCGCTCGGGAGCTGAAGGGCCGGCTCCCGACCCACGGGCGCTCGTTGGCCCGCTCCCGTGGGTCGCTCGGCCTCACTCGGGCAGCCCTTTGGCTCGAGGGGCCGCCCCCTCACCCCTGGTACGAGCCGCAGGCGCCGGCGCAGGCGGCGTAGGCGACCGCGCAGCCGCTGGGCGAGCCGAAACGCCGCTCGAAGCTTCTCAGCGGCGAGACCAGGCAGCTATCCTGGCGGGCTGCACAGATCGCGAGGCAGTAGCCGTACCTCCGATCGCGCTCCTCGGAGTCCCGCGCCCGGCGGACGAGCTCCTCGGGGATCCCGGCGAGGTCGCGGAGGGGGTCGATGCTGACGCGGAGGATGTCGACGATGAGCCGCAGGATGTCCGGCTGCCGGGTGGCCTCGGCGATCGCCTGGCGCCAGTGAGGCACGGCGGCGCGGGCGTCGCCCCCGATCGCCAGGAAGTCGCCGCACTCCTCGGCGAGGAGCGGCGCCGCAGGCTTCGCCGCCGAGGCCCGGCAAGCGGCCGCCGCCGCGGCCGCCGCGTCGAACGGCCCGGGGAGCCGCTGCCAGTAGACGAGGGCCACGAAGCTCGCGGGATCGCCGCTCGCCTCGGCGGCAGCGATCGCCGCCCGCAACCCCTCGGTGTAGAGGGCGTCGCGACTCGTACCGAGCCGCTCGGGGCGAAGGCTCCCATCGGCGAGCCCCCGGTAGAGGAGCTGGGCGAGCGCCTCCTGGCCCTTCGCGGAGCGATCGGCCCGCAACGCCTCGAGCTGCGCCTCGGAGCCGCTCGCCTCTCGCCCCCCTTGCGCCGTCGCACAGCCCGTCGCCACGAGCGCCATCCACAACCCGATCGCCTTCGCTCCCATGACCGCTCCTCGCCGAGGGTCGCGCCCTCGAACCCCCTGGTCTCGTTTCGCGACCGCGGCGGGCGCCAGGGGATCGGCATGCCGCGGGGTTGGCGACCCCTTGGCCGCCGACGCGGAGCGAGTAGGGCAAGCGACGTGCCAGACGAGGTCCGAAGGCGTAGAGAGGATAGACTCGTGCGCAGCCGACGTGCCCATCGTCTGACATGGTTTCATCGGAGATGGACCCGGGTAGGCAACGAAGAGACTTCCGATGAGCGACCACCGCCCCACCACACAGCCAGGAGAGCCCGAGAAGAGGGCCGCCTTCCCGGCGCCCTGCCCTCGCTGCGGCGCCGTCGGCACGAAGGTCCCGGACGAAACCCTGAAGGCGATCCTGCGGCCAGAGGACGCCGCGGCGCTCCTCTCCGTCCCGCGGAGCTTCTGCCGGACCCCCGCCTGCGACGTCCTCTACTACGGGGCCGACGGCCGCCTCGCGGAGAAGAGCGCGGCCCGGGTCCGGGTCGGCATCAAGGAGCGCGAAGATCCGATCCCGCTCTGCTACTGCTTCGGCTTCAGCCGCGCCGACGTCCGCCGGGAGCTCGCGGAGACGGGCGGCTGCACGATCCCTGCGCGCATCACCGCCGAGATCCAGGCCGACCGCTGCGAGTGCGTGGTGAAGAACCCCTCGGGGCGCTGCTGCCTCGGCGAGGTGAACCGGGCGGTGAAAGAGGCCGAGGAGGCCGCGAAGGACCGGCCGGCACTTTGACGGCGCTCCCGCCGCGCGATACCAGACCGCCACCGTGTGCCTCCTCGCCTTCCTCCACCACGTCCACCGGAGCCTCCCCCTCGTCGTCGCCGCGAACCGGGACGAGCTCCTCGCGCGGCCCGCGGTTCCGATGACCGTCCTGCGCTCCGCGCGCCCTCGGATCCTCGGCGGCCGCGACGAGGTCGCGGGTGGAAGCTGGCTCGCGGTCAACGAGCACGGCGTCGTCGCCGGCGTCACGAACGTCCCCTCGCGCCGCCGCGACCCGAGCCGCCGCTCCCGCGGCGAGCTTCCCCTCGCGCTGGCCCGCCACGCGACCGCAAAGCTCGCGGTCGTCGCCCTCGCACGCGAGATCCGACCGGCCGACTACAACCCCTGCTGGCTGCTCGTCGGCGACGCCCGCTCGCTCCATTACGTCGACCTCAGCGGCGATTCGGCGCGCTTCGAAGAGCTGCCGCCCGGCATCCACATCCTCGAGAACCGGCCGCTCGGCGCGCGCTCCCCCAAGGTCGATCGCGTCCGCGAGCGGCTCGCCGGGCGGCCCAGCGCGGGCACCGAGGCGCTCGTCGAGTTCCTCGCGGGAGTTCTGCGCGACCACCGGCGGCCCCCGAAGGCCGAGGTCCCACCGGACGTCGCGGAGCTCTTGCCGCGCCCACTCGCGACCGAGGCCGCCTGCGTGCACGCCGGCCCCTACGGCACCCGATCCTCCAGCGTGCTGCTCGTGCGACCGCGCCAGCGTCCCCGGCTCTGGTACACGGAGGGGCCGCCCTGCCGAACGCCGTTCCTCGAGGCGACGGGGCTCTGGGACGCGAGCTAGCCCGCGTCCGGCAGACAGGTCGGCAGGATGCCGGCGTCGGTCGTCTGCTCGGTGCCGCCGTCGGTGGGATCCGCGACGCCCACGCCGCGCAGCGGGATGGTCGCCGTCGGCTCGTTCGCCGCGTTCGAGCTGATGGTGAGCGTCGCCGTGTACTCCTTCGCCGCCTGGGGCGAGAAGACCACCTGGATGAAGGCCGTCTCACCGCTCGCGAGCTGCTTCACCGGCGAGCTGCCCCCGTCTCCCGGCACCACGGGGCCGGTCACCTGGAAGACGCCGTCGGTGTCGCCGCTCTTCGATACGCCCGAGATGACGAGCGGCTGCTGGCCGCCGTTCGAGATCTGCAGCGAGTTGATCCCGATGGTGTTCAGGTAGGTGCCGTAGCACTGGTCCGTGCCGAAGTAGAGGCCGGACGGGAAGAGATCGATCTGCGGCTGGGCCGGCAGCGGCTTTGGCCCACCGCAGGAGAGCGGCAGGAGGGCGAGCGCGGCGAGCGTCGGGATGGCGAGCTTCATCGTTGGAGGCCCCTCGGGTCGTGTTAGATTCTGATTCCGCCCATGCTAGCGCCCGCCCCGCCACCGAGCAAACGAACCCGTCTCTGGGTCGTCGCCGCGGCGGCGCTCCGCCTCGCCGCCTGCGGAAGCCCCAAGGACGCTTGGGTGGGCGGCCGGATCCAGGATCCCTGCGGCGGGAGCTGGCCGGTCTGCAACAGCGTGGTCGGCTGCCCGCTCGATTCGACGAGTTTCGCCGAGGGCAAGCTCCCGGCGACGACCGGCTACCTCGTCCGCACGCCCGGCCCGGCCACCGTCACCATCCACCTCTTCCTCGACTCGGTGACCTCCGCTGGGAACCAGACCATCCTCACCTGGTACGAGACCGGCTGCACCTCGCGCTTCCAGACCGAGGCGACCGGGAGCGTCTTCGTGGGCGAGGCGCAGAACCTCGGCGAGTTCGCGCGCTCGCAACAGCTCGCCGGAGCGGGCGACCACCTGATCCAGATCCAGTCGGACGCGACCGCGAGCTACTCGATCAAGGTGGACGTGACGCCGGTGCAGTAGCCGTCAGAGCGTCATCAGGAATGCGAGCAGGTCGTCCTCTTCCTTCGCGCCGAGCCCCGCGGCGTTGCCGTGCGGCAAGGGGCCGCGATGCTCGAGGACGGCGCGCAGCGGAAAGCCCGTCGTCGAAACGAGGCGGCCGTCCTTCGCGCCGAGGCCCGCGGTGCCGCTCGAGAGCAGCGGAAACTCCGCCCAGACGCCGACGAGCGAGGGAGGGCCCAGGTCGGGCTTCACGCGGTCCTGCCACTCGAGCCGCAGGGGGAGCGTCGGCGGCGTCCCCACGTCGTAGAGCCGCCCCCGCGTTGCCGGGTTCTCGTCGGTCGTGTACTCCGGGGCCGGGTGGCAGCTCGCGCAGGCGGCCTTGCCGAAGAAGAGCTCACGCCCCGCGGCGACGGCGCCTCGCCGGCCGTCGGGCAGGAGGAGCTCCGCGGGCGGCTCGCCGTTCTCGCCGCGCAGCGGGTTCGGCGGGAACGCGAGCGTCGCCATGTAGAGCGCGAGCCGGCGCACCTCGTCTGGCCCGAGGTCGGGGTTGTGGTAGCGGTTGCGATTGCCCACGAAGCGGGCGGTCTGCTCGAGCGTGAAGCTGCTCGGGGGATTGAAGTAGGGGGCGCTGTCCCGCGCGCCGAGGATGGACGGAGAGCGGTAGATCCGCAGCGGCTTCGTCTTCGAGTAGAGCACGCCGTCGGCCCCGCCCTCGGGGTGGCAGGCCTCGCAGCTCATGCCGCTGCGGCCGAGGTCCGCGAAGTAGAGGATCTGCCCGAGCCGACGCTCCCGCTCCGCGAGCGTCGGCGCGAGTTCGATGTCCTCCCGGACGGGCGCCTTCCCGCGCCGGGCCTCGCGCACGTCGAGCGTCGCGAGCCTTCCGGTGAAGCGGCAGAGGACCGAGAGCCGCGAGCCGTCCGCGGAGAGGGCGAGCGCCCGCGGCCCGGCGTGCAGCTCGGGGCCGGCGCGGCCGTGGACGCCGAAGTCGGCGGCCGGGCGCACGAGCGGGAAGTCCGTCGGGATGGGCAGCGGTACGCTGGCGAGGAGCGCGTGCGCCGCCGTCGCGTCGCTCGCCGCGAGCGCGCGGGCGTCGACGATCCGGACGAGGCCGAGCGAGACGTCCGCGACGTAGAGGAGCCCCCGGGCGTCGTCGAGCGCGAGCGCCTCGGGGGTGCCGGCGCCGAAGCCGAGGTGGCGCAGGACGCGGCCCGTGGGGTCGATGACGGCCACCCCGCCGTTCATGCTCACCTCCATCCGCTCGGGGTTCGGGCCGATGTTCGGGCCGACGCTCGAGGCGAAGAGCCGGCGGAGCCGCGGAGACCAGGCGAGCGCGCGCGGCGCCTTGCCGCCCATGACATCCTTGGAGAAGCGGGCGGTCGGCCCGCCGACGATGGAGACGCCGGGCCCCGGGGCGAGGGCGAGGCGGCGCGCGCCGTCCGCGAGCGAGAAAATCTCGAGCTCGCCCGTCCCCCGCGAGCCGACGGCCAGGGCGTCCCCGGCCAGCGCCACGGGGCCCGGGTTCGGCTCCACCGGCGCGCGCCAGCGCTCCTTTCCGCTCGCGAGGTCGAGGGCCACCGCCACGTGGTGCCGCCGCTCGGCGAGGTAGGCGACTCCATCCGCGACGGCGAGGCCGGTGACCCAGTCGGGCGCCGGCAGCTTCCGGGGCGGCTCGCTCGGCCTTTCGCCGTCGAAGATCCAGAGCGCCGGCTCGTAGCGGTGCGCCACCGCCACCCGCTCGCGCCCACCCTCGGAGAAGACCGCGAGCGCCGTGGGGCCGTCGCCCGCCGGCACGCGCTGCAGCCCCTCCGGCCCGACCGCGAAGAGCTCGTCGGTGGTCCGCGAGATCGCGTAGCGGCGCCCCGAGGGGCCCGCGGCCAGCGCCACGAGCTCGGGGAAGCCCGCGTCGTGGACGATCGTGAGGCGCGCCGTGCCGCGGCCGGGGCGGCCCGCGCCATCGCGCAGCCGGAGCTCCACCGTGACGCTCGCGGCGGCATCGTCGAGCCCGAGCGTCGCGGGCAGCCGCGCGTAGGCGTGCGCCGCGTCCTCGACGGCGAGCGGTACCGTCCGCGAGACGGGCGGCCCGAGCTCGAGGGAGAGGCCCTGGACGAGGCCTCTCCCCGAGAGCGACAGCGGAAAGCGGGTCTCGTCGCTGACGAGCCGCGGCCCCACGTCGTCGAGCTCCGGCCCATCGGTCGCGCTCGCGCGACGCTGCCGGGACCCGGCTCCGTGCGGCTCCCCCGCGCTGCAGCCAGCCATGAGCGCGAGGAGCGCCATCCAGCTTGCGGTCTTCATCGTCCGCCAGGATACTACCCGTCGCGTGCCGAAGAGCCCCGATTCAGAGACCAGCCGTCGCTTCTTCCTCCAGCGGCTCGCCTTCGTGGGCGGCGGCGTCGTCCTGGGCGGTGCCGCCTGCCGTAGGCCGCCCGCGGCTCCCGCCGCCGCGAAGGCCGCGCCCATCGTCCGGCCGCCCTGGCTCGACGCCGCGCTCGCCTCTCCCCACCAGAGCTTCACCGCCGAGGAGTACGCCACCGTCTGCGCGGCCACCGAGCGGATCCTCCCGCGCGACGAGGACCCGGGCGCCATCGACGCGGGCGTCCCCGAGTACATCGACCGGATGCTCGGAGATCCCGAGCTGCACGAGATGCGCGACGTCTTCAAGGGCGGCGTCGCGGCGCTCGGCACGCTCGCCCGGGCCCGCTTCAAGCGCCGCTTCGCGGAGCTCGCGCCCGAGCAGCAGGACCAGCTGCTCGCGCTCTTCCGCGACGCCCCCGAGGGGAGCCCCAAGGGGAAGTTGTTCGAGACGTTGATGGTGCTCACGATGGAGGGCTTCCTCGGCGATCCCTCCTACGGCGGCAACCGCGACCGCGTGGGCTGGGCGCTCGTCGGCTTCGACACCTCGATGCCGCCCCACTACCATCCCGCGGAACTCGGCGCGATGGCCATGCCCGTCTCCGAGGGCGAGCGGTGAGCGCCGAGATCGTCGTCATCGGCAGCGGCGCCGGGGGGGCGCCCATGGCGCTCGAGCTCGCCCGCGCCGGCCACCCGGTGATCGTCCTCGAGAAGGGGCCGTTCTACCGGCGCGAGGAGTTCGTCCACGACGAGATCCTGAACAGCCGCCGCAACTTCTTCATGCCGTACCCCTGGGAGGAGCCGCACCTCATCCGCCACTCGCCCACGGAGAAGTACGAGCGGAGCAACGCCGCCTGGACCGCCAACTGCGTCGGCGGCGGCACGGTCCACATGAGCGGCTATTTCTACCGGCTCAAGCCGGTGGACTTCCGGCTGCGAACGGAGCTCGGTCCGGTCCCGGGCGCGAACCTCGTCGACTGGCCCATCTCCTACGACGATCTCTCCCCGTACTACGACCGGGCCGAGGAGGAGCTCGGCGTCTCGGGGCTCGCGACGGACCACCCCTTCGCCGAGCCGCGGCGCAAGCCGTTCCCGATGCCGCCGCTCGACGCCCACCCCATCTGCCACGAGATCGACCGGGCCTGCGGCTCCCTCGGCCTGCACGCCTTCCCGACCGCGCGCGGCATCGCGAGCCGCGACTACCGGGGCCGCTCGGGCTGCGCCTACTGCGCCCTCTGCGGCAGCTACGGCTGCGAGGTCGACGCCAAGAGCGGCACCCACGCCTCGCTGATCCCGGCGGCGCTCGCCACCGGCAAGGTCGAGATCCGGCCGCGCTGCATGGTCCGCTCGATCGAGCTGGATCGGCGCGGCCGCGTCAGCGGCGTCGTCTACCAGGACGAGAAGGGAACGACGCGCGAGCTGCCGGCGAAGATCGTGGTCGTCTCCTGCACCGCCGTCGAGAGCGCCCGGCTCCTCCTGAACTCCCGCTCCGGCCGCTTCCCGAACGGCCTCGCGAACGGCAGCGGCCTCGTCGGCCGGAACCTCGTCTTCAGCTCGTTCGGCCAGTCGCGCGCCACCTTCCGGGTCGGCAAGCGCAAGTCGAGCTGGCCGTGGCTCTCGGACCGAGCGCCGTTCGTGCAACGGAGCGTCCAGGACTTCTACCTCGTGCCCGAGTCGAAGCTGCCGGCGCGCAAGGCGGGGACGCTCGGCTTCATGTGGACCCACCCGAACCCGATCTTCGCGGCGGTGGAGATGGCGGGCAAGGGCGCGAAGACCGCCTTCGGCCACGCGCTCAAGGACCGGATGCGCGACTACCGCGACTCGAAGATCCTCGAGTTCGAGGTGTACGGCGAGTTCTTCGCGACCGACGGCACCCGCGTGGACATCGACCCCGGAACGCTCGACAAGTACGGCCTCCCCGTGGCCCGCATCTCCATCGACCGCCACCCGAACGACCTCGCCGCGACCCGCTACCTCGTCGACCGCGGCGAGGAGATCCTGCGGGCGATGGAGCCCGACGAGATCGAGCGCAAGACGGTCGAGGGCGTCACGACGATTCTCCAGGGGGGCAGCTGCCGGATGGGCCGCGATCCCGCCGCCTCGGTGCTCGACCCCGACTGCCGGGCGCACGAGGTCGACGGCCTCTATGTGGTCGACGGCAGCTTCTTGCCGACGAGCGGCGCGGTCCCCTTGACCTTGACGATCGCGGCGAACGCCTTCCGGGTGGCGCATCGCCTGACCGAGAAGCTGAAGAAGATCTGATGACGGCTGATAAGGTGGGGTCCATGCGCTCGACTCTCCGCTCCCTCTTTTTCTCCTCGCTCCTCGGGGCGGCGCTCGCCGCCTGCCCTTCGCCGTCGGGCGGAGGCGATGGCGGCACGGGCGGTACGACCGGCGGCTCGTCCGACGGCGGCGGTGGCGGCGTCCAGATCGCGAACCTGACGAGCGATCCGTCGCAAGCGCAGTCGCTCGCCCTCGCCGTCGGCCCTTCCGACCAGCTCGGCATCGCCTACTTCCAGAGCCTCGACGCGGGCGTGGGTGGCAACCAGAGCTACGAGATCCGCTACCTCGAGTGGTCGAAGGGGCAGCTCACCGGCCCCGAGACGATCTCGACCGTGCAGCGGACGCTCGGCCTCTCGGTCGCCTTCGACCCGGCCGGACACCCGGCCGTCGCCTACCTCGGCGGCCATCCCTACGGCGGCCCGTCGGACGGCGGGAACGTCTCGAACTACTGGCTCCAGAGCGAAGCGATGGTCGCCTACCGGCAGTCCGGCGGCAGCTGGACCGAAGAGACCGCGATGGACTCGCTGAACGATCCCGTCACCCCGGGGAACCCGTACCAGGCCACCGGCAACGTCGTGCTCGGGCTCTGGCCCGCGCTCGGCTTCTCGGGCACCACGGCCTTCACCGTCTTCAGGGACGTCCACTTCGCCCAGTTCCCGACCGACTGGAAGGATTCGGACATGAAGTCCGCGAACGGCGGCCCCACGAGCTGGAACGACGAGGTGGCGCTGGTCGGCGGCACGAACAGCAACGAGTTCCAGGGGATCGGCGACCACAACGCGCTCGCGATGGCGGCCGGCCAGCCGGCGGTGATCTGCGACGAGGCCTCGACCGGAGACGGCCAGAACGGCGGCGGGCAGAACGTCGACTTCGTGATGCGCGCGGACGGCGGCGTCTGGTCGGCGCCGCAGCGGCTCCTCTCGGTCCACGACACCCAGACCGGCCCGGCCCTCGCCTGGGACCCGCAGGCTGGCTTCGCGGTGGCGGCCATCGACGCCGACCCTTCGATCAACGCGCTGACCGTCGTGACGTCGCCCGACGGGCAGAGCTGGAGCGCGCCCGACCCGGTCTACCAGTCGGGGACGGGCGGCTGGTGGCCCTCGATCGCCTTCGACCCGACGACCCACGCGCCCGCGGTGGCCTTCTACCTCTGCTCGCTCGAGTCGGGCGTTCCGAAGGGGAGCTGCCCGGCGAGTGAGCAGTCGCTCGACGTGATGGCGAAGCGCGGCGTCTCCTGGCAGCTCGAGCCGATCGACCCCGCGGGCGGCTACCTGCCGAAGATCGGCTTCCTCTCGGACGGCACGATGGCCATCGCCTACCGGAGCCTCGCGGACGGCCACCTGCTGCTCGCGACGAAGTCGCCGTGAAGCGCGCTCACCTCCTCGCCGCCGCGGCCGGCGCCGCCGCGCTCCTCCATGGCTGCGGCCCCTCCCGCAGCCTGAGCGGCAGCCTCGGCGCCATCGTGCCGCTCCAGTTCAATCGGACGGCGGTCTACGCGAGCGATTCGGCGCTGCAGATCGACTACTACCTCGTCGGCTCCGGCACCGAGGATCTCGTCGCCCAGCTCGAGGTGGACACGACCGGCAGCGGCCTGAAGCCCGGCAAGAGCCTCTCGCTCGCAGGGACGGTGGCGCCCGGCCAGCCGCGGGCGAGCGTCGTCCACGTGGGCTCGGACGGCTCGATCTTCGTCCTGCCGCCCATCTCGAAGGGAACCCTCACGCTCTCTGGCGGCGGCGCCCCCGGCCAGGAGACCTCCGGCTCGTTCGACCTCGCGTTCGAGGACGGCACCGGCCAGCTCGGGGAGGGGACCACGCTGACGGGCAGCTTCGATGACGTGGCGGCGGGTGGAGGCTTCCCGCCCGTCGCGGACGGCGGCCCGCCCCCCGACCTGCCGGACGCCGGCACTCAGGACGCCGGCGGCACGGGCGGCTCGACGTCCGACGGCGGCAACCCCGACGGCGGCGACGCGGGCTGAGTCGTTCAGCGGCCCCGGCGGCGCACGAGGATCACGAGCCCAATCCCGAGCGCCGCCCCGAGGAGCGCCCCGAGGATCCCGCGGGACGACCTGGGCGGCTTTCGGATCCGCAGCGTCCGGAAGGCCTGCTCGAGGAGCGGCCCCTCGAGCGCGAACCGGTCGGCGGGGACGCTCGCCACGCAGGCGAGGTAGCCCCTCCCGAAGGGCCAGAACGCGACGAGCAGCGCGTGGTCGTCGGGATCGCCGCCCTCCCGCGGCTGTCGCAGCCGGCCCGCGACCTCGACCGCGCGACCCGCCGTCGTCCCGAGCCGATCGACCCACTGGAGTTCGAACTGGCCGCCCAGCCGTTGCTCGGCCCAGTCGAGGGTCAGCGCGGCGAGCTCGGTCGTGGCCGAACCGCCCGACGGAAGGTCGGCGTCCACGACCGAGGTGAAGAGGCTCTCGCGCCCCCCGGTCGCGACGTCGGAGAAGGCGGCGTCGATGACCGCCCGCCCGCCGCGACGGGCGGGACCCGCCGCTCCGGTCTCGCCCACGGGCAGCCGCGCGTCCTCGTTGAATCCCGCGGGCAGTTCGATCGTGTAACCGAGCGGGCTCTCGTGGAGCCGCGGAAGGGCGAGGACCAGGAGCGCGAGCGCGGTCGAGACCATCGGCTTCGTCCTAGCACGGGAGCCCTTCCCTGTGCCCAAGCCGCTTGGATTCATTGACCCAGCCCCTCGGAGGGGGAGAGACTGAGGACAACTTTGTCAGAGGACGGGTAGGATGGCGTGACATTCGCTTCAGGCCACCGGGGCTCTTGGACCGGTGCCGTGGGGAGCTTCTTGGACGCGGCCATCCAGCCTCAGGAGACGATCGACCGCTACCGGCTCGAGGAGCTCGTGGGGACGGGCGGAATGTCGCAGGTTTTCCGCGCCTGGGACACGACGCTCGACCGGGAGGTCGCGGTCAAGCTGCTCCACCCGCACCTCGCCGCCAAGGAGGAGAGTCGGCGGCGGCTCGCCCGCGAGGCCCGGGCGGTCGCGCGGCTCCACCACCCGAACATCCTCGAGATCTACGACTTCTCTGGCGACCAGGCGCCGAAGGCGTACATCGTCACCGAGTACATCCGGGGCCAGACGCTCCGTCGCTTCGCCGACGAGGTCGGCTTCGGCCTCCCGAACCTGGGCGCGCTGGCGGGCCATTCGCTGGCCTCGGCGCTGGAGCACGCGCACGCCATCGGCATCGTGCACCGGGACGTCAAGCCCGAGAACGTCATGGTGCGGGAGGACGGCGTCCTCAAGCTGATGGACTTCGGCATCGCCCGGATCCTCGACCAGGGCGAGCGGATGACGATGACGGGGACGCTCGTCGGCTCCCCCGCGCACATGGCCCCCGAGATCATCGAGGGGAAGGAGGCCGACGCCCGCTCCGACGTCTTCTCGCTCGGGACCATGCTCTACTGGCTCTGCACGGGCGCGCTCCCCTTCTCGGCGGCGAACACCACCGCGGTGCTCAAGCGGATCCTCGACGGGGCCTACGAGGACCCACGGGCGCTCTGTCCGGCCATCTCGGACTCGCTGTGCGCCGTGCTGTGCGAGGCGCTCGAGCGCGACCCCGCGAGGCGGCTGCCGACCGCGAGGGCGATGCGCGAGCGGATCGAGGCGGCGCTGCTCGAGGACGGGATCGAGCGGCCGGCCGAGGAGCTGCGCCGCTTCTTCGCCGATCCGGCGGGCCGGCGGGCGGAGGAGCGGCGGCGGCAGATCGAGCGGCTCGGGATCGCGGCGAGCGCGGCGCTCGCCGCGGGGCAGCGGGTCCGGGCGCTCTCGGCCGTGAACCGGCTGCTCGCGCTGGAGCCGGAGAGCGCGCTGGCGCGCGAGATCCTGAAGAAGGTGGCCGGGCGGCGGCGGGTGCGACGGGTGGCGCTCGGGGTCGCGGTGGCGAGCGCGCTGGTCGGCGCGGGCCTTGGACTCTCGCGGCTGCCCCAGCGGGCGAGGCGGCCCGAAACGTCGCGGGCCGAACCGCTCCCGGTCGCGGCCGCCTCGCGCCCTGCCCCGGTCTCGACGCCGGCCGCGCTCGCAGCCGCAGGCCCGCACGACACCGCTCCCGCGAAGCCCCACGCCCTCCCTCTTTCCGCGAAGCGATGGAGGACCGGCTGGGGAGTCCACGAGCTCGCACGGCCCCTCGCCGTCTCCCCCGCCCCTGCCCCGGCCGCTCCGCCGGGCCGGCTCCACCTCTTCGTCCAGCCCTACGCCGACGTGCTCGTCGACGGCAGCCGCCGCGCCTCCGGGGTGCCGACGCTCGACCTCGAGCTGCCGGCGGGGACGCACGAGCTGCGGCTCGTCCATCCGGACTGCGAACCGCTCGAACGGCCGGTCACGATCCCAGCCGCCGGCGAGGCGTCGCTGCGCGTCCGCCTCACCCCGAAGCCGGCGCTGCTCGAGATCCGCGGCGCCCCGCCCGACGCGGAGGTCATGGTGGACGGGGAGTTCCGAGGGACGGTCGCCCAGTCGGCCCGCGAGCCGTTCCGCGTGCCGATGGGCGAGACCCCCGCGCGGACCGTGACCGTGCGGGTCGTGAAGCCGGGCTGGGCCGAGGTCGTGCGCGAGGTCCCGATCCGAGCGAACCAGCGCGTCACGGTCGACGCGCCGCTGGTGCGGCGGTGACGGCGCTCGTCGTCCTGCTTTTGCTCGCCGCCGACCCGGCGCCCGCCCCGCCGCCGGGCCGGCCCGCGACCCCGACGCTCCAGGACGCCCGCGACTACTTCGCCTATGGGACCTACGGCGCCGCGGCGGAGCTCGCGCAGCGGCTCCTCGGGGGCGCGGCGCTCGAGCGCGTCTCGGACCGGATCGAGGCGTGCCGGATCCTGGGGCTCTCGCGCTACTTCCTTCACGACGAGAAGGCCGCCCGCTCGGCCTTCCTGCAGCTGCTCTCGCTCGACCCCGACTACCAGCTCGATCCGTTCTACGTACCGCCGCCGGCCATCGCGGTCTTCGAGCAGGTCCGCCACGACTACGCCGGCATCCTCGAACCGTTGCGCGAGCAGAAGCGCGAGGAGCGGCGGGAGGCGCGGCGCGAGACGACCGAGAAGCCGGCGGCGAGCAAGGGAGGCACGGGGGCGCCCGAGCCGCAGGTCCGGATCGTCCACGAGCAGATCGAGCGGCGCAACCCGGGGCTGGCGCTGCTCCCCTTCGGCATCGGCCAGCTCCAGAACGGGGAGCGGACGCTCGGCTTCACCCTGCTCGGCGCGGAGGCGCTCACCGCCGCGGCGAGCTTCGTCTGCTACGACTGGTTCCAGCAGCACCGACTGCCCGACGGCAACTTCGACCCGAGCCTGCGCGGCGTACCGGAGACGGTCCGCGCGGTGCAGATCGGCACGGGCGCCGCCTTCTTCGCCCTCTGGGCCTTCGGCATCGGCGACGCTCTCTGGCGCTTCAACCCGATCGTCGTCGTCCGCACCGATCCGGACGCCGCCGCGCCGCCCCCGGCGCCCGCTCCCACCCCTCACGCCTCGCTCGTGCCGCTCCCGGGCGGCGCGGCCGCCATCTTCTCCCTCCCGCTGCGCTAGGAGCTCACCCGCGATGCCACGCCTCATCGTCCGACACCCCGACGGAAGCTCCCGCGCCTTTTCGCTCGTCAAGCGCATCACCGCCGTCGGCAGCGCGCCCGACAACGACGTGCCCATCCCCCTTCCGGGCGTCCCCGAGAGCGCGCTCCACCTCGAGATTGACGGCGCCGAGATCCGCCTCACCGGCCACCGCGGGACCGACTACACGCTGAACGGCAAGAAGAAGGCGCAGGGAAGGCTCTCCGACCGAGACGTCATCTCGCTCGGCGGCGCGAGCCTCACCCTCGAGCTCGTCGAGCCGTCGCCCGAGCCGGCAGCCGCCGACCTCGGCGAGTTCCAGCTCCTCCGGTCGCTCGTCTCCGTGGCCGAGCAGGTGACGGGGCGCGGCGACGTGCAGGCGATGCTCGAGGCGATCCTCGACGCCGCGATCGAGCTCACCCGGGCCGACAAGGGCTTCGTCATCTTGCCGGAGGGCGACCGACTGGTCGTCCGGGTCGCCCGCAACATCGACTCGACCATCGACCTCGAGGACGCCGAGCGGGGGGTCTCCGACTCGATCGTGCGCAAGGCCGTGGAGGCGCGCCGGCCGATCCTCGTCCACGACGCGCTCCACGACGAGGAGTTCTCGCGAAGCGAGTCGGTCGTGAACCTCAAGCTCTGCAGCGTCGTCTGCAGCCCGCTGCTCGAGAAGGGCGACCTCATCGGCCTGCTCTACCTGGGCAACGACCGGATCGCGCACCGCTTCGAGGATCGGTCGCTCGAGCTGCTCTCCGTCTTCGCGGCGCAGGCCTCGCTGCTCGTGCGCAACGCCCTGCTCGCGAACGAGCTTCGGCTCGAGAGCGCCCAGCTCAAGCGCCAGCTCGACGAGGCGCAGTACGGCGACCTCATCGGAGCCTGCCCGGGCATGCGCGAGATCTACCGGCGAATCGACAAGGTCGCCGCCACGGACATCTCGGTCCTCGTCGGCGGCGAGACCGGCACGGGAAAGGAGATGCTGGCGCGCGAGATCCACCGCCGCAGCTCTCGCGCCAAGGGGCCCTTCGTGGCCATCAACTGCGGCGCCATCCCCGAGAACCTCCTCGAGTCGGAGCTCTTCGGCCACGTGCGCGGCGCCTTCACCGGCGCGGTGGCGACCCGTCAGGGGCGCTTCCAGGCCGCGAACGGAGGCACGCTGTTCCTCGACGAGGTCGGCGACATGCCGATGTCCTTGCAGGTGAAGATCCTGCGGGCGCTCCAGGAGCGGACGGTGATCAAGGTGGGCGACGCGCGGCCAGAGGCGGTCGACATCCGCGTCGTCGCCGCGACCCACCGCGTCCTCGAAGAGGAGGTGAAGGCCGGCCGCTTCCGCGAGGATCTCTACTACCGCCTGAACGTCATCAAGCTCGTCGTGCCTCCCTTGCGCGAGCGGGGCGACGACGTCCTGATCCTCGCCCGCTGGCTCATGCGCCGCTTCTCGGAGGGGATGAAGACGCCGGCGCGCGGCTTCTCGAAGGCGGCGAACGACGCGATGCGGCGCTACGGCTGGCCTGGAAACGTGCGCGAGCTGGAGAACCGGCTCAAGAAGGCGATGGTCCTCTCCGACCGGGCGCTGCTCGGGCCCGAGGATCTCGAGCTCTCGAACGAGACGCTCGATCCCGTGGTGCCGCTCATCGAGGCGAAGGCCGCCTTCCAGCGCGACTACATCAACCGGGTGCTCGAGCGAAACGGCGGAAACCGCACGAAGACCGCGAAGGACCTCGGCGTCGACGCCCGGACGATCTTCCGCCACCTCGAGCGGCTGGAGGCCGAGCGCGAGGGACGGGCGCCGCCCCCGGCGGACGAGGGCGAGCTGGATGACTGACGGGCGGGCCCGCCTCGGCCTCGCGCTCCTCTCGGCGCTCGCCGGGACAGGCTGCGTCTTGCCCGAGCCGGTCAACTACGAGCCCGCGCCCAGCCAGGCCGCGGACCAGGCCCCGATGATCGAGGCGACCTCGCCCGCGGACCACGTGGTCCAGTCCCAGCAGTCGATGGGCTCGGTCGCGAACCGAGGCTGCTACGTCGAGGTCGCGCTCGATCAGGTCGAGGACGACGACCTCTCGGCGAACCTCGCCGCCCGCTTCTACGTGAACGAATCGAACCCCGCCGTCCAGGCGCCGCTCGCCCAGTACCCGATCTTCTTCGGCTCGGGCGCCGCCGGCGCGAGCGCCTCCTCGGACATCGCGCTGACCATCGCGAGCGAGGACACCCCGAGCCTCCGCCAGCTCTACCCCCCGAAGCGGATCGAGCTCGATCCCCTCGCAGCCGAGGGGCTCCTCGCGCCGCTGCCCGCCGACGGGAGCCCCGGCGAGCCGAACTACCTCGAGGTCTTCGTCAGCGACGGCTTCGACCCGACGACCTACGCGCCAAAGCCCGCGCCAGGCCGGGCGGTCACCTCCACCTTCTGGTTTCTCGACCTGACGGCATGCGATCCTCGCGTTCCCTGATCGGCCCCCTCGCGGCGCTCGTCTTCGCCGGCTGCCCCCAGCCGCCGCCCTCGCCGAAATGCCAGCGGGACAGCGACTGCCCGGCAGGCGAGGCCTGCCTCGAAGGGAGCTGCCGCTCGCTGACCCAGGTGCTCCAGAACCTCTCGGCGGTGGTGGTCCCCTCCGACCCGACGCTCGCGCCGGCGGAGGTCCGGGCGGTCGACGCGACCGCGCCCTACGTCGACTTCTTCCTCCCGGCCCCGCAGCTTCTCCGGGGAGCGTTCGCGCTGCCTTCGACCTGCAGCCCCGGGGAGCTCCTGCCGATTCGGCTCCGCTTCACGGGCCATCCGTTCATCCCGCTGCTAGACTGGACCTTCTTCTTCGTCTCGGACGGCGCGGGCCGGCTCGTCGCCGCGCTCCCCTCGGGCGAGAGCTTCGACGAGTGGGCCGAGCCCGCCCTTCCCTGCGCCGCGCCGATCGCCGCGACCGACCGCGCCCAGCCCGGCCTCGTCGATCCAGCGACCGCCTTCGCCTTTCCCACCGGCGCCGACGCGCTCACGGTCCTCGGGAACGTCTCCGCCCCGGGCGCCGCAGCGCCGCTCGCCGGGGCGACGGTCACCGTCAAGTCGGCGACGGGCGCCCCGCTCTCGGCGACGGTCGTGACGCCCGCCGGCGCCGCCCTCGGCTTCGCGCTGCCCGTGCCGCTCGCGCAGACCCTGGCCCAGCCCGGCGGCGATGGTGGGAGCTGCGCGCTGCCCGACCCCGGCAGCTGCGACGGCGGCAGCTGCGAGATCCTCGGCGCGTGCGCGTCGATCGTCCTCGAGGTGGGCCCGTCCGCGGAGCAGCCGCTGCTTCCGACGGTCGACCTGCCGATCGTGGCGCGGATGGCGCCCTCACCGGACGGCGGCGGCCCGACGCTCGCGCTCCTCGGGCAGGATGGGCTCGGCGTCCGGCTTCCGTTCGCGCCGGGCGGATCGACGGTCGCGGGCGAGGTCGTCGATCCCACGACGCAGGCGGCGCTGCCGGGCGCCGAGGTGACGCTGGACGGGCAGGCGATGGGCGGCGGAGTCTGCGGCTCGGGCTGCCCCTTCCACCTGACGGGGATCGCCGACGCCGCGGGCGAATTCAGCCTCGCCGCGCCGATCGGCAGTTACACCCTCGGCGTCGTGCCTCCGCCGGGGAGCGGCCTCGCGCCCTCGTCCGTGCCGATCACCGTCCCGCTCCAGGGGCCGGGCATCCTCTTGAGCGCCGCGCCGGGCATCTCCCTGTCGGGCCGCGCCCTCGACCCCGCGAGCGGCTCGCCGCTCGGCGGTGGCGAGGTGGAGCTGACCGACCTCTCCGACGGAGCCCTCGTGGGCGCCGCTCCGATCGGCGCCCTCGCGCCCGGTCAGTTCCAGCTCACCGTGCCGCCGGGCAAGTACCTGGTCGAGATCCACCCTCCCGACGCGACTGGCCTCCCCGAGCGGAGCCTCGCCGTCGCCGCCTCGACCGACACGAACCTCGGCGACATCCCGCTCTACCCTGGCGCGCGGCTCGAGGGCTCAGTCTTCGCCGAGCCGCTCGACGGTGGCGCGCCGCTGCCCGCCCGCTTCGCGAGCCTTCGCTTCTTCTTCCTCGAGGAGACCGAGGCGCTCGGCGCCACGGTGGCGCTGCCGATCGCCGCCGGCCTCACCGACGGGGAGGGTCACTTCTCGCTGGCGGTGCCGAGCGCCTCCGCCGCTCAGTGACCCGAGAGATCGCGGCCGAGCGCCTCGACGGCCGGGCCGACCTCGTGCGCGAACTGGACCACGTGGACCGCGTAGAGTCGCTCGAGCTCCGAGAGCTCCCGGTCGGCGCGGCCGAGTGGGCCCCCCTCGCCCTTGCGATCCGGCCCGAGGCAGCAGCGCGCCTGCAGGCTTCGATGACGCTCGCGCCAGCCGACGGACCAGCCGTCCCACTCGCTCGCCGCCGCCGTCCCGGCGGTCCGCTCGACCTGCGCGACCTCGGCCTCGAGCTCGTCGCGCAGCCCGCGCAGCTCGCGCAGGCAGTCGGCGGGCGCCTGCTGTCCACAGGCCCCGGGCGGCAGCCGCTGCCCCTCGGCCTCCCGAAGCAGCGACCGGACGATGCCCACGACCAAGAGCCCGACGAAGAAGAGCGCGAACCCGATGTGGAAGAGCCGGAGGGCCAAGGTGATGGGGCGGCGCGGCACGAGGGGGGTCGTATCGGAGGGGCGCCCGCCGGTCAACGTGCGTCGCGGTCGTCGAGCCCATCGCCGTTCGCGCTTCGACTTCGCTCAACCTCGCCGCCCCCTCCCGTCGCCCTACAGCTTCGCCGGGGGCGCGCCCGCGGCGGCCTGCGGGGCGTCGGCGTTCGCGTGGTCGAGCCGCGCGAGCCGGTGGCGGTACTGCGGCGCAAACTCGCTCGCCGGGTGCTCGTCGAGCCCCCTGTGGTAGGCGGCCTGGGCGTCGGCCTTGCGGCCGAGCGCCTCGAGCGACTCGCCGAGGAGGAGCTGCGCGTAGTCGCGGTTCTTGAGCCCCTTGCCGAGCTCGAGGAAGCGACCGAGCTGCTTCGCCGCCCCCGCGTATTGCCGCTCCTGCCAGAGCGCGACGCCGTCGTCGAAGCTCGCGAGGACGTCGGCGGTCGCCGGGTCCGCCACCTGAAAGTAGCGCTCGAGTTCGACGGCGGTGTCCTTGAGGTCGTTGCGGTGGAAGGCCGCCCGCCCCCTCTCGAGCGCGGCGGCGGCGAGCTCCTCGCGCACCAGCCGGGCGCGGTCGTCGAGGGCGTGCGCCTCGAGCGGCGTGAGCCGGCTCCGGTCGAGGCTCGCCACGGCGGTCGCCGCCTGCAACCGGGCCTGCGGCTCGCTCGCCTGCATGCGGGCGTAGGCCTTCTCGGCGGCGCGAGAGGCGGTCTGGGTGGCGTCGAGCTGGGCGCGGGCCTTCTTCGCGTCGTCCTGCGCCTGCGCGGCCTGGGCGCGGGCCTGGACGGTCTCCTGCTCGGTGGAGGCGACGAAGCCCCGGGCGGCGGCGCCCGCGCCGAGCGCGGCGAGCAGCGCGAAGGCGCCGTAGGCGACGCCGCTCGCGATCCAGGAGCGCTTCTCGGCGTCCTCGTGCCGCTTGCCGAGCGCCTTCACCTCGGCGTGCAGGCCGCGGAGCAGGTTGTCGCTCTTGATGACGAGGTTGCGAGACTCGAGGATCTCGCGCCGAAGCTCGGCGACCTCGCGCTCGAGGCCGCTGGCCCTGGGGGCGCCCATCGCGACCTGCGACTCCGGCGCCGAGGCGGCTTCGGCCGATGGCCGGGGCTCTTTGCGATCCATCGTTCGTCTCCTTCGATTCCCAGGGGGCCCTGCGGTTCGGGTTGCCAGGGGTGGCTGACGAAGAACGGCGCGAGCCCGCGGCTCATTCCGGCGTGGAGGGGACGTCCTCCGTGTGCGGCAGGATGATGTAGGGCCCGATCAAGATCGAGAGGCCACCCACCTGGAACGGCTGCGCGAGCGGCGGGACCACCACCGACGCGATGGTGTAGCGCAGCTCGAAGGTCACGCCCCAGCGGTCGGAGAGATCCCAGCCGGTCCCGACGAAGATCGCCCCGCCGTAGCCGTCGGCCTCCTCGTAGGGGTTGATCGGGCCGGTGAGGCCGTTCAACGAGTAGCCGAAGCTGCCGCCGACGTAAGGCCAGAGGTCCATGTGCTGCCAGGGAGTCCAGCGCAGCGAGGCCATGGCCGTCTCGCCGTTCTCGGTCCAGCCGTACGACCCGGCCACGCCGTAGTGATCGTACGAATAGCCGCCCTCGAGCGAGAGCTCGAGATCCTCCTGGACCCAGTAGCCGAAGCTGAGCATGCCGTGCGGCGCGACGCCGATGCCACTGCCCTGGAAGCCCTCGCCCGCTCCCTTGGCGTCCGAGGCGAATCCCCAGTTGGGGACGAGCCGCAGCCCGGCCTCGAGGCCGATTCGCCCCTGCCCGTCCCGGTTGCCGGCGGCGAGCGCCGGGGCCGATAGGAGCAGCGCGACGAGTGGGAGGAGCCGCTTCAGCGCCAGCCCTCGACGTCGGCGCGCTTCCGCTCGGCGCGGAGCCGCTCGAGTTCGCCCTCGAGGAGCCGGACGTAGGATTCGAGCTCGGCCTGGGCCTGCCGCCGCTCCATCAGGTCCTTCGTGAGCGCGAGCTTCTCGTCCTTCTCCGCCATCAGCTCACGGTGGAGCGCGAGCAGCCCCTGGAAGGCCTCCTGGAAGACGGGGAAGGGGTTCTGCTCGACGACGGCGACGTGGGAGGTGAAGCGCTGGGCTGGGGTCGAGATCGAGAGGGCGCCGTCCATGATCCCGACGCTAGGATCTCCGGCCCGTCCCGTCAAAATTTTGGCCGGCGGGGGGTCCTTCTGGTACTCAGCGGCGGAGCGACAGATCGAGGAAGGTGCAGTCGCGTCGCATGAGGATCGCTTGAAGACAGCGGAAATAGCAGCGGGGACCGAACCCGCGAACGATCAACCAGGGATGCAGGAGCACGTCCCGGCCGGTGATGGTTCCGCGCAAGCGCCACTCCGTCGTCCCCCGGAGGAGGGCGCGTTATCGCGGAGCCCCGCTCTGGTGTCAAGCGTGCGACAACCAGGCGACGGGCCACTCTGGTCGCCGTGGAGCGCGCTGGCCTTCGCCGCCGCCGTCCGGATCGCCGTCTTCCCCTTCGCCTGGAACCTCTACGGCGACGCACCGGCCCGGTTGAACGCGGTCCGCCGCTGGCTCGAGCAGCCCTTCTTCCTGCGAAGCTTTCGCGGGGCGCTCCAGTTCGGTCCGCTCAACGTCTACCTCCTCGGCGGCCTCGCGCGGCTCTTTCCCGACCCCTACGTCGTCCCGCGGCTCCCCTCGCTCGTCCTCGGCAGCCTGACCGCCTGGCCGCTCTACCGGCTCGCCGAGGCGCGCTTCGGCCGGCGCGCCGCCGCCGTCTCGACCTGGGCCTTCGCGCTCTACGGCCTCCACGTCCAGGCGAGCACCACCGCAGCGAGCGAGGGGCTCTTCCTCTTCTTCCTCCTCTGGGGGCTCGTCTTCCTGGACCGCGGCGCGAGCGGCCGGCCGGGCCTCCTCGCGCCCGCGGCCCTCGCGATGGCCTGCGCCTGCGCCATCCGCTACGACGGCTACCTCTACGCCCCGCTCAGCTGGCTCCTCCTCTGGCCGGCCCTCCGCGCGGGGCGGCTCTCCAGCCGCGCCGCGGCCCTCTACGCGCTCGGCACGCTCGCGGTCCCGCTCTTCTCCTTCTGGGGCAACTGGGTCGACCTCGGCGATCCGCTCTTCCTCCCGCACTACATCGACGCCGACCATGTGCGGAACGCGGCGATCGCGAGCGCCCGGATGGGGCGGGCGGTCTGGACGGGCTATTGCCTCACGTTCTGGCCCGCGAACCTCGCGGTCGAGCTGACCCCGGCGGTGGCGGGGGCGCTGCTCCTCGCGGGCGTCGAGGCGCTGCGGCGCCGGCGCGCCCGGGGCCTGCTCTGGCTCGCCGCCGTCCCCGCGGCGATCTTCAGCCTCCGGGGCGCCTTCCTCCTCCAGTTCCACCCGCTCGCCCGCTTCACGATCCCGACGGCGGTGCTGCTCCTCCCTTACGCCGGCCGCGGCTTCGAGCTGCTCCTTTGGGGCCGGAGCCGCCGAAGCCAACGCGCCCTCGCCCTGGGAAGCCTCGCGCTGGCGCTCGCCTTCCCGGGCTACCTCGCCTTTCGCACCATCGGCCGCGGCGACCCGTGGGCGGAGGGGCTCCGCCCCATCTCGCCGATCTCCACCCTCCCACCCGACCTCGAGGCGACCGCCGAGGCGCTCGGGCGGCTCGGGCGGGGGAAGCTCGTGCTCGTCGACGGCGACCCGCGCTACGAGGACATCCCGGTGAGCTTCTATGCGCGGCTACCGCACGAGCGGCTCCTCGAGTGGCGCGAGAAGCCGGATCGCGAGCGGATCGCACGCGGCGAGGTGCCGGATCTCGTCACGCTGATGCCGCAGAGCGACCTCGTCGCGGCGGGCCAGGCGTGGGCGGGCGGGGAGGCGCTCGTGGCGTTCGGGCAGAGCTACCGGCTCGTGGAACGGCAGGGCGCGCTCTCGATCTACGCGCGGGAGTGAGGGTTCGTCGCGCGTCCGCCTCCCCTGTGGCGGCGCGAAGCACGGCGCGCCCCGGCCGCGCGAGCCCTTCGGACCGAACGCCCCGTGCCTCACGGGCCGGGCGCGCCGGCCTCGATCCAGGCCTCGAGCCGTCCGCGCTGCTCGGGGGGCGTGCTGTCGGGGGCCCCCGCGGGCATCGCCTGGCCGTAGGTCGCGTAGTCCCCCACCGCGTGCATCGAGAGCTTGAGCCAGAGAAGGCTGTGGGCCGGATCGCCCGGCGCGACGCGCGAGAGGCCGCGCACGCCGCCCTGGAGGTTCTCGGCCGGCATGCCCCCGCCGTCGGGGCCGAGCAGGGCGACGTAGGGGTCGGTGGCGAGGTCGAGCCCGCCCGCGGCGTAGGAGTCGTGGCAGCCGCTCTTCGTGCAGCCGTGGGCCTCGAAGAGCTCCGTCTGGAGCTGAGCGAAGGTCGCGGGCGCGGGCGAGCCGGCGTCGAGCGCCTCGCAGCCCACCGGCTGCCAGGCCCCAGCGGTCGCGTCGTAGCGGTCGATCGCGCCCAGCGGCTCGAAGTCCCCGCTCTCCCCGCCGAGGGCCAGCAGGCCGCCGTCGGAGTCGAAGGCCGCGGCGAGGTCGCTGCGCGGCGCCGGCAGGGGTGGGAGCGACGACCAGACGCCCGTGTTCGGATCGAAGACCTCGGCGGCGGCCAGCGGGTTGCCGCTCGGGTCGATCCCACCGAGGACGTAGACGCGGCCGTCGGGCCCGGCCGCGGCGGCGAGGTGCGCGCGGGCCGTCGGCATCGGCGGCAGCGGGGACCAGCCGCCGCCGAGGGGATCGTAGCGCTCCGCCTTCGCCAGCACCGAGGAGCAGCCGGAGCCGCAGCCGCCGACGGCGTAGAGCCGGCCGTCGCCTCCCACCGCGGCCGCGAGGAAGGCGCGAGCCGTCGGGAGCGGGGGCAGCGAACTCCAGGCTCCGCCACCGGGCGCGAGCCGCTCCGCGTCGGGCAGGCAGGAGTAGCTCGGCCCCGAGAGGCCGCCGACGGCGTAGGCCGTGCCGTCGCCTCCCGACGCGACCGCGAGCGCCCAACGCGGCATTGGGAGCGCCGGTCCCGCCGACCAGCCGCCCGTGCCGAGATCGAAACGCTCGACGGAGCTGCTTCCATCGCCGAGACCCTCTCCGTCGCCGCCGACCAGCAGAAGACCGCCTGGGACGGCGGCCGCGCCGCCCCAGGTGACCGGCGAGGGGAGAGGGGCCGCCGCAAGCCAGCGGCCTACCGAGGCCGCGCTCTCCACGACCGCCGCTGGCACGACCTGCGTACCGCCGATGGCGAAGACGACGCCTCCAGCGGAGACGGCCGAGAGGCCGAAGCGCGCGGTGAACCCGCACGGCGCTCCTCCGTCGATCACCGCCTGCGGCGCGGGACGTTCCGCGCAGGCGCTCGCGAGGAGCAGGGGGACGAGGATCTCGGACTTGGTCACGCCACGGGCCGAAGGCGCGCCGCTCCAGCGCGGCGGCTCGAGGGGAGGAGCGTACCACCTCGCTGCTCGAGTTTCGCGGGGCACCGCTTGCACCTGGGCCCGACCTCGGCGCTCCCCCACCGCCGCCTCTCCCGTCCCGGGCGGACGGTGGCTAGCTTGCCCGCCGAGGGCTCTCGACCCACCTTGAACATGCTGACCCACGCCTTGCGAGCCCTCGTCCTGGGCGCGACCGTCACCACGCCCCCGAGGCCGCTCGGGTTGGCCGCGGCCATCGACTTCGCGGTGGCCCACGAGCCGGCGGTCTTCGAGGCGCGGGCGGTGCAGGAGACGGCGGCGGCCCAGGTGGGACTGCGGAGGACGGCCTACCTGCCAGCCCTCGACCTCTTCGCCGAAGAGAACGCCGCCGGGATCGAGCCGGTCTCCGGGCTGTTCTTCCAGATGCCGGGGGTGCCGGAGACCACCGGCGCTCCCGGGGCGGCGGGGCTGGCGATGGACAGCTCGGCAGGCGGCTCGCTCGACTGGAAACTGGACCTCTTCCACCGGATCGCGCTCGTCGACGTGGCGCTCGCGCGGCAGCAAGAGGCCGCCCGAGCGCGCGAGGCCACGGATCTCGACGTCGGCGCGGCGGCCGCCGACCGCTACCTCGCGCTCGCGGAGGCTCAGGAGCGGGTGCGCGCGGACCGCGTCACAGTGGAGCGCGCCCTTGCCTTTCAGCGGGTCGTGGACGTGCTCGTCGCCCAGCAGCTCCGCCCGGCCGCCGACGCCTCGCGGGCAGCGGCGATCCTCTCGCTCGCGCGGGTCGCTCTCGCGCGAAGCATCGAGCAGGTCGCGGTCGCGCGCGCCGCGCTGGCGGTGGCGCTCGGCGCCCCGGGGGCCCCGATCGAGCTCTCCCTCGGCGGCCTCCTGGGGCCGCCGCCCCCGATCGCGCCGCCGCCGCCGCCGAAGAACCCCCACGTCCTCGAGCGATCGAGCGCGGTCCGGGCGAGACGGCTCGGCGAGCGGGCGGTGGCCTTCGAGTACCTGCCGCGGCTCGACCTCGTGGCCGCCCTCTGGGCCCGCGGCAGCGGCTTCCCCCCCGATCCCGCGGCTGGAGCGGGACCCTTGCCGTCGTCCCCGGCCTGGGCGGTGGGGCTCGTCCTCTCCTGGAACGCCTTCTCGGTCTTCGCGATCCACGAGCGGCAGAGGGTGGCCGCCGCAGAGACCGCCCGCGCCGAGGCGGCCCACGAACGGGTCGCCCAGGCGGTCGAGGGGCAGCTCTCGGAGGCCGAGGCGGCGCTCTCGGGCGCGATCGCGATCGCCGAGGAGACGCCGCTGGCGCTCGCGGCCGCCCGCGTCACCGAGGCCCAGGCGCTCGCGCGCTACCAGGCCGGTCTCGTCACCGTGGTGGATGTCGCCGAGGCCGAGCGGATCCTCGCCCGCGCCGAGGTGGAGGACGCGGTGGCCCGGCTGCAGATCCGGCGCGCCCACCTGCTCATCGCGCGAGCGGTGGGCGATCTTTCGCCGTTCGTCGCCGAGGCGCGCGCCGCCCAGGGCCCGCCCGAAGGCGGTGTGCCATGAACCCGGCCGGCTTCGCGCTGCGGCGCCCCGTCGTGATGGTGGTGCTCGCCCTCGCGCTGATCCTCGGGGCGGCGGTCTCGCTGAACCGCGTGCCGATCGACATCTTCCCGCACCTCGGCATCCCGGTGATCTACGTCGTGCAACCCTACGCGGGGATGGCGCCAAGCCAGATGGAGGGGCAGCTCGTCACCTACTACGAGTACCACTTCCTCTACGTCGACGGCGTCAGCCGCATGGAGTCGCAGTCGATCCAGGGGCTCGCGCTCATCAAGCTCTACTTCCACCCGGGCACGAACATCGCCGCCGCGCTGGCGCAGGTGAGCGCCATGTCCTTCCGCGCCATCGCCTTCATGCCGCCCGGCACGCTGCCGCCCTTCATCCTCCGCTACGGCGCCGGCTCCATCCCCGTGGGGCAGCTCGTCTTCTCGAGCCAGACCCGATCGAGCACCTCCATCCAGGACCTCGCCATCTACCGGGTTCGACCGCTGCTCTCGACCATCCCCGGAATCTCGGCGCCGCCGCCGGCCGGCGGCCGGGTGCGCACCATCGTGGTCGAGGTCGACCCCGACCGGATGCGCTCCTACCGGATCTCGCCGCAGGAGATCGCCCAGGCGCTCGCGAAGGGGAACCTGACGCTCCCCTCGGGGAACGTCACCTCGGGGACGATGAGCCCGCTCGTCACGACCAACGCGATGGTGGGAAACATCGACGAGCTCAACAAGCTGCCGCTGCGCGTCGGCTCCGGCCCCACGATCTTCCTCGAGGACATCGGCCGCGTCGAGGACGCCGCCGACATCGTCTACAACGTCGCGCTCGTCGACCGCCGGCACACCGTCTACATGTCCCTCACGAAGGAGCCCTCCGCCTCGACGCTCGCGGTGGTCTCGGCCATCAAGGCCGCGCTCCCCCATCTGCGCGCGGTCGTGCCGAGCGACGTCCACATCGACTTCGAGTTCGACCAGTCGGTCTACGTTCGGGGCGCCATCGTGGGGCTCGCCATCGAGGCGGCGCTCGGCGCCATCCTCACGGGCCTCATGGTGCTGCTCTTCTTGCGCGACCCGCGCTCGGTCCTCATCGTCGTCGCCATCATTCCGCTCTCCCTGATGGGCTCGCTCGTGGGGCTGCGGATCAGCGGGCAGACGCTCAACATCATGACGCTCGGCGGCCTCGCCCTCTCCATCGGGGTGCTCGTCGACGAGGCCACCGTCTCCATCGAGAACATCCACAGCCACATCCAGCGCGGCGCCCCGCCCGCGCGAGCGGCGCTCGACGCGATCGGCGAGGTGATGCTGCCGAACTTCGTCTCGATGCTCTGCGTGGTGGTGGTCTTCTTGCCGGCCTTCTTCATGACGGGCATCGGCCGGGCGCTCTTCCCGCCGCTCGCCCTCGCCGTCGCCTTCGCGATGATCACCTCGTTCGTCCTTTCGATCACGATCCTGCCCTTGCTCGCGGCCTCGCTGTTCCGCGGCCGCTGGAGGCCGCGCGGCGAGGGTCGGCTCTTCGAGCGGCTGCGCGGCGGCTACGGCCGCACGATCCGGGGGGCGGTGCGCCACCCCTGGATCCCCCTCGGCCTCTACGCGCTGGTCGTCGGCGCGGCGCTGCTCGTCGCGCTCTCGCTCGGCACCGAGCTCTTCCCGCGCGACCCGGCGGGACAGCTCCAGCTGCGGGTGCGCGCCCCGCCCGGGACGCGACTCGCCGAGACCGAGAGGATCGTCGACGGGGCGCAGGACGAGCTCGCGAAGGTGGCGGGGCCGGGAGTCGTGAAGATCAGCCTCGCGAACATCGGCCCTCCGCCCTGGGAGTACCCGGTCAATGCCACCTTCGTCTGGAACAGCGGCCCCCAGGAGGCGCTCTTCCTCGCCTCGCTGAAGAGCGGCAAGCGACCTTCGGTGCAGGCGCTCGAGGAGATTCTCCGGCCGAGGCTCGCCCAGCGCTTCCCCAAGGTGGAGTTCTCGTTCGAGGCGGGCGACATCGTCTCCAAGGTGCTCAACTTCGGCGCCCCCGCGCCGATCGCGGTGACGGTGGCGGGCAACGACCTCCGCGAGACCCGCGCCTTCGCGGACAAGCTGCTCCTCGGGCTTCGGCGGATCCCGTCCCTCCGCGACGTCCAGATCGCCCTGCCGCTGGACTACCCGACGATCGACGTCTCGCTCGATCGCGAGCGCGTCGGCCAGCTCGGCGTCACGGTGGACGAGGTGACGAAGTCCATCGTGGCGGCGACGAGCTCGAGCGTCCTCGTGGTGCCGAACTTCTGGACCGATCCCTCGACCGGCCTCCCCTACCGCGTGGCGGTGCGGGTTCCTGGGCACCGGCTCGTCTCCGAGACGGACCTGGCGAACCTGCCGGTGGTGCCGCAGGGGGCGCCGCGCCCCTTCCTCTCGGACGTCGCCTCGCTCTCGCCCTCGAAGACCCCGGGCGAGTACGATCACCTGGACGGCCAGCGGACGATCACGATCAGCGCGAACCTGGCCGGCTCGGACCTCGGCCGGGCGGGCGGCGCGGTGCGCCGGTCGGTGCAGGAGGCGGGGACGCCGCCGCGTGGCAGCACGGTCGAGGTGCGCGGCCAGGTGGCGGTGATGTCGCGGACGCTCGCGAGCCTCGGGAGCGGCCTCGTCCTCGCGGTGCTCGTCGTGCTGCTCCTCCTCTCGGCCAACTTCCAGACGTTCCGCTCGGCGCTCATCGTGCTCTCGACCCTGCCGGCGGTGCTCGCGGGGGTGATCCTCGGCCTCGCGACCACCGGGTCGACGTTGAACGTGGAGTCGATGATGGGTGCCATCATGTCGGTGGGGATCGCGGTGGCAAACGCCGTCCTGCTCGTCGTCTTCGCGAACGGGCGGCGCCGCGCCGGCGTGGAGGCGCACGAGGCCGCCGCGGGGGGGGCCGAGGCGCGGCTGCGCGCGATCCTGATGACGACGCTCGCCATGACGGCGGGGATGATCCCGACGGCGCTGGGGCTGAGCGAGGGCGGCAAGCTCACCGCGCCGCTCGGCCGCGCGGTCATCGGGGGCCTGCTCGTCGCGGTCGTGGCGACGCTGTTCATCCTGCCGGTCGTCTACTCGCTCGCCATGCGCAAGGCGACGAGCGTGCCGGCGACGCTCCACCCGGACGACCTGGCGACAGGGGGAGAACACGGATGAAGAAGGCGACCCGGTCGACTCTCGCTCTGCTCCTCCTCGCGGCCTGCCATGGGCGAGCCCCGAGCGCCGCCGATGCCGGCGCTGCTCCCGCCGGAGCCCCGGCAGTCGACGTCATCGCCGTGGTCCAGAAACAGATCCAGGTGACCGAGGTCGTCCCCGCCGAGATTTACGGCTACCTCTGGATCGCGATGTTTCCCCGCGTGCCGGCCTTCGCCGAAGAGGTGCTCGTCGATCGGAGCTACCGCGTCCACGAGGGCGAGCTGCTCGCGCGCCTCAGCGCGCCCGAGCTCGTGGCGGATCGCGCCCAGGCCGAGGCCACCTGGATCGGAGACCGGGCCACCCTGGTCCGCCTGCGGCAGGCGGCGCGCACCCCGGGCGCCGTGGCGAAGAACGAGGTCGAGCTGGCCCAGGCGAAGGTGAAGGCCGATCTCGACCGGGTCCGCGCCCTGCGGACGCTCGAGGGCTACCTCGACGTCATCGCCCCATTCGACGGCATCGTCATCGAACGCGACGTCCACCCCGGCGCGCTGGTCGGCCCCTCCTCGGGGCCGGAGTCGCTGCCGCTCTTCCGGCTGGTCCAGACCTCGCGGCTGCGCGTCACCGGCGCCGTGCCCGAAGCCTACGTGAGCGGTCTCCAGGTCGGCGCCCCGGCGAGCTTCACGGTGCGCGCCTGGCCCGGCCGAACCTTCACCGGGGTGATCCGCCGCCCAGCCCACGCGCTCGACCAGAAGACCCGCACCATGCCGGTGGAGCTCGACTTCGAGAACGCGAAGGGCGAGATCGCTCCCGGCATGTACGCCGAGATCCTCTGGCCGGTGGAGCGGCCGGGCCAGTCGCTCCTCGTCCTGACGAGTTCGATCGTCTCGACCCCCGAGGCGCTCTTCGTCGATCGGATCCGGAACGGGAAGGTGGAGCGGGTCACGGTGAAACGCGGCTTCGCCGACGGCAAGTGGACCGAGGTCTTCGGGGCGCTGCGCCCAGGCGACCTCGTGGCCGTGGAGGGCAGCGCCGAGCTCGTCCCCGGCAGCCCCGCCGCGCCGCGGCCGGTGTCGCCGCCGCGGGCGGAGCGCTAAAAGAAAAACCCCGCGGCCGATCGCTCGGTCCGCGGGGTCTGGGTTCGGTCAGCCGTCGACTACTGGCAGTAACCCACCCACGGATCACAATACGCATCCGTCGTCGGATTGCAGGTAGGGGGGCTGCCGCTGGCCCCGGCCGTGCAATTGGGGTCGCTCGTCGGATCGCACGGGTAGAGCGCAGTGCAACTCGTAAGGTTCGGGCAGGCAGCCGCATTGGTGGCATTGAGAGGATCGCAGGAGACGAAGCAGTTGCCGGTCGTCGCGTTTGACGTCCCCAGGCAGAAGTCGGTGGTCTTGCAGTTGCCGCTTCCGCTCAGCGCTGTCCAGCTATTCGCCGTCAGATCACACGAACCCCCATCCGCGGCCGTTCCGCCCGGGAAACAGACTCCGATGGGCGCTCCCTTCCCGTCGTTGTAGACCTCGCAAAGACCGTTCGCCGTCGCTCCGGTGGGGTCTGTCGAAAGGTCGAGGCCGGACGGGCAGGCGCCCCAGCCCGTCCCCGCATCGCCAAAGAAGCAGATGTCTTCGTTACAATACGAACCGCCGTCGGCGGCGATGGCCGAATCGCAGAACTCGTAGAGCAGGCAGGTCGAGTAGGTCGTGCAGGGCGTGAGGCAGAGGCTCCCGCCATCCGGGGCGCCGGAAACGGCGACGCAGTTCTCGGGGCAGCTGCACTCGGCGTTCGTCGTGCACTTGTTGTACTCGGTCGCCCCGGCGTCGGCCGCGCAGGCGCCGCCCGAGCTTCCGCCGCTCGTGCTGCCGCCGCTGGTCGAGCCGCCCGTGCTGCTGCCGCCGCTGGTCGTGCTGCCGCCACCGCTGCTGGTGCCGCCCGTGGTGGTCCCGCCGCTGGTCGTGCTGCCACCGCTCGTGGTCGAGCCACCCGACGTGCTGCTGCCACCGCTCGTCGAGCCGCCCGTCGTGGTCCCGCCGCTGGTCGTGCTGCCGCCGCCGCTGGTGCTGCCGCCGCCGCTCGTGCTGCCGCCGCTGGTCGAGCCGCCGCCGACGCAGACGCCGGCCACGCAGGAGACGCCCGCGCAGCAGTCGGTGGTGTACTTGCAGGGGTAGTTCTTGCCGCCCTTGTTGCAGGCGCAGCTGCCGGTCTTGCAGTAGTCGCTCGAGCAGTCGCCGTTCGCCGAGCAGCTCCCGCCGACCTGGACGGTGCCCGCGCCGGTCCCGCCCGTGCTCCCGCCGCCGCTCGTGCCGCCGCCGCTGCTCGTGCCGCCGCTGCTCGTGCTGCTGCCGCCGCTCGAGGTGGCGGAAGCGGTACAGACGTTCGCGACGCAGGTACCCGTGCAGCAGTCGTTGTTCGTCTGACACGAGGTGCCGATGCCGGCGGTCGGGCTCCCGGGGGTGCAGCTCTTGCAGTCGGTCGAGAGGTTGCAACCGATGGGGCAGGTGGCGTTGCAGCCGCTCGCCGGGGCCGGGTTGCAGGCAGCGACCGCGAGGGCGGCCAGGGCCGAGAGAAAGAGGGTCTGTAGACGGCGCTGCATCGGGGCGTTCCTCCGAACCGTTCGAAAGCTGAACGGCGCGGACCCTACACGAGCCCCTGCTCGGCTGTAAAGAGCGACGCTGGCAGCGACTTGACGGGGCGAAAAATGGGTCGTCCTCGCCCATGGCGGGAGACTAAGCTCGGGGTCACCGACATGCGTCCGCTCGCCCTCCCCCTGCTCGCCCTGCTCGTCGCCCCCCCCGCCCAGGGGGCCACGCTGCTGGTCCCCGACTTCGCCGATCGGGGCGACCCGACCGAGGGCATCCGCGCCCGCGCCGAGATCTTGCGGGGGCTCGGGGCCTACCCGCAGATCTCCATCGCGCCGCTCTTCAAGTTCAAGCGGCTCGCGAAGCGCTACCGGCTGCGGCGGTTGGACGACGCGCGCGCCGCGGCGCTGCTCGGCCGGCGCGAGGGGATCGACGGGCTGCTCGCGGGCGCCATCCGTGAGCGCGGGGGCGCCCCGTCGGTCCAGCTGACCTTCTTCGACGCGACGGGGAGAGCGCTCGCGGTCAAGGAGTTGCCGCTCGTGGACGGCGAGATTCCGCCCGAGGAGAGCCAGCGGCTCGCCGCCGCCGTGGCGAGCCTCCTCGGCCTTCAGCCGGCCGCGCCCCACGCCCCGGCCGAAGCCAGCTCCGCGCCGCCGAGCTGGCTCGGACGCCCTGGGGCCGCCCCGCCCAACGCGACGGCGCCGCCTCCCTCCCTCCCGCCGGCCGCGCCGTCGCCCGCTCCCTCGGAAGACCAGTCAGAGACGCTCGCCGGCCCGCTCGTCACGGGCGGGCTCTTCGTTCCGTTCGCGCTCCGCTCCTTCGACCTCGACAGCGGCGGCCAGCCGCTCTTGCACTTCGGCACGGACGTCCCCTATTCGGGCATCGGAGGAGACCTCGCCGTCTTCCCGCTCCGCTCGAAGGGGATCTACCTGCGCGGCCTCGGCGCGGTCGCGGAGGCCTCCATCGGCTTTCTCACCTCCTCGTTCAGCGATCAGAGCGGCAACACCGTCTCGTTCGCCTCGCAGGACATCCGCTTCGACGCGGACCTCGACTACCGGCTCTCGTTCGCCGACGTCACCGGAACGGCCTACGTGCCCGGAGTCGACGTGCGGGCGGGCTGGGCGCTCTTCCGCTTCCAGGTCTCCCCGGACAACCCCGCGGGGCTTCAGACGGTGAGCCGTTCGGCGCCCGAGCTCGCGCTGCTCGTCACCGAGCTGCTCGGCCCATGGCTGCGGCTCTCGCTCGGCGGCCGGATCTTCATCGACCCGACGCCCGGGGCGGAGATGGCGGCGACCTACGGACCCGCGACGAGCTCGGGCTTCGGCCTCGAGCTGACGGCGGACGGCCGCTTCGGGCTCTCGGCGGCGCCGGGCCTCGGCTACCAGGCGAGCTTCGCCATCGACTCCTTCCAGGACCACTACGGGGGCAACGGCACGGGGATCGACTCGGGGGACGAGACGTACGACACGCTGACGATCGGGCTGACGTACTCGTACTGAGGGGGTGCCCAGGCGAGATCCACGCTATGCTGGCGCCGATGCGGCTCGGCAGCCTCTCGTTTCTCTTCGCCTGCCAGGGGCTCGCGGCCTGCGCGAGCGGGGCGCCGGTCGCCGCCGAGCCAGGGCCGCCACCCGCCGTCGACGCGGGCTGCGGGCTCGCCTGCCGACCGCCGCCCGACGCCGGCGAGTGTCTTCCGGCCGGGGCGCGCTGCGTCGCCGGCGGCGACTGCTGCATCGGCCTCGCCTGCGACGGCGGGAGCTGCCTTCCTCCGCCGTCGCCCTGCCCGCCCGGCGAACAGCCGCTCGCCTCGGGCTGCGGCTGCGACCCGTCGCTCGCCCCGGGCCTCGCGGGCGGCTGCCCCGCGGGCGCCTACTGCGGCACCGACCTCGCCTGCCACCTGCTCTCCGACGGCGGCCCGAGCGACGTCCCGACTCCCGCCCCCGTGGGCGCCCCCTGCGATCCGGCCGCAGCCGGCCCGGACGGCGGCCTGATGCCCGCCTGCCTCGGGGTCGACGGCGGCGCGCCCGTCGTCTGCCTGCCGGATCCGAGCGGCCAGAGCCTCTACCTCTGCCAGCAGACGTGCCTCTCGAACGCCGACTGCCCGCTGCCCTGGCAGGCGTGCCCGATCGGGGGCGGCAGCTGCGCGGAGGTCCCCTGCACGCAGATCCCCGCGACCCCCTCGGAGGTAGCAGAGGCTCTCTCGTCGGTCTGCCGACTGCGCGACGGCGGCTTCGGGATCTGCCTGCCGTTCTCGGCCGAGGCCGTCGTGCCCTCGGGCGCCGCGGCGACCGAGACCTTCGGGCTCTGCGTCCAGGCGGGGACGGGCGCCCTCGGCGACGCCTGCGCCGAGCCGCCTCGCCGGGGCGCCTCCGCGACGGCGCTCTGCGACGACGGCCACGTCTGCTGGGGCGGCCGGTGCCGGGTCCCCTGCGACGCGGCGCCGGAGCCGGGGGACGGCGGCGCCTCCGACGCGGGCTGCGGCCCGGCCGCCGCCTGCGAGCCGCTCCTCTGGGAGCCGCTCGTTCCAGGGGCCCGGCCCGTGGCCGGCGGCTGCGTGCCGCGCTGTGAGCTCGACGGCGGCTGCGACGGCGGCTTTGGGGACGCCGGCTCGCCAGCGGGCGACGGAGGAGGCGACCAGTGAAGGCGCCCCTCTGGCCGCTGCTCGCCGCGCTCCTCGAGGCGACGAGCGGCTGCCCCTCCGCGAAGGACGCCTGCGGCGGCTGCGGGCCCGCCGAGCGCTGCGACCCGACGGCCAGAAGCTGCGTGCCGGCGCTTCCCGCCGGCTCGCCGTGCGCGACGGGGGGCGCCCCTTGCGCGGACGGGACCGTCTGCGAGGCGGCGCTCGCGACGCCGGTCTGCGCCCCGCCCTGCGATCCCACCGGGCGCGGCCAGGGCTGCGCGAGCGGCCAGGGCTGCTTCGAATTGATCGCGGACGGCGGCGCGCTCGCGGGCCAGGGCGGCGCGCCGCTCGGGGTCTGCGGCTCGATCGCCGAGGGGGGGGGCGCCTGTGGGCTCACGAACCTCTCGTTCTGCGACCAGGGGCTCGCCTGCATCCTCGTGGATCCCGCGGCCACCGTGGGCGTCTGCGACGCGCCCTGCGACCCCGCGGCGAGCCCGGACCCGTGCTCCTCGCCGAACGCCTGCCTCGCCGTCTTTCCCGACCCCTCGCAGGGGATCTGCGCGACCCCGATCGCGGCGGGCTCGCCCTGCGACGACGCGACCGAGCGGTTCTGCCCGAAGGGACAGATCTGCCTCGGGAACGACGGCGGGAGCTGCTACCTCCGCTGCGCGCCGGGCGACGGCGGGAGCGCGGGCTGCCCGGAGCTCGAGGACTGCGTGACCCCGACCGACGATCCGCGGGTGGGGATCTGCGCGCAGCCCGTCCCCGACGGCCAGCCCTGCGACCCGGGCGCGGGGATCTTCTGCGGGGCGGCGTCGATCTGCGTGGGGGACGCGACCGGGCTCCACTGCCACCCGCTCTGCGGTCCGGGCGGCAGCTGCCCCGCGACCGAGAGCTGCCTCCCCGTTCAAGGCACGAGCGCCTCGGCCTGCGGCTAGCCCGACGACGGGGGAGCCGTGCCCTCGTCGACGGCCAGGGCGGCGGGACGCGCTTGACGGCGGTGGGCGGGAGGCGTAGTTCCCCGCGCCCATGGCCGGCCGCCGCTTCCTCATCGCGCTGCACCGCCCTGGGTTCGAGGCGCTCTACCAGGCCGCCTCGCTCGCCTTCACCGCCGGCTCCACCGGAGACGAGCCGACGGTGGTGCCCTTCTTCGGCGGGCTGCTCACCTACGCGGGGAAGGTCCCCTACGCGGACGACCCCTCCGCCATCCGCTCCCGCGCGCTCGGGCTCCCCGATCCGCGCCACATGCTGAGCGAGGGGCGGCGCGCCGCGGGCGTCCGGCTCGTCGTCTGCGACACCGCCATCCGGCTCGCCGGCCTCGAGATCGATCAGCTCCGGCCCATCGTGGACGAGGTCATCGGGCTCGCGGCGCTCTGGAAGCAGGCCGAGGGAGCTCAGATCGTCTACATTTAGAGGCGAAGCTTCCGTAGCACGAGGGGAGAGTCGCCCATGCGCCGTGCCCTGCTGGCCGTCTGCTGCGCCGCCGCCTGCGCGGGGCCGGCCGGGACGCCACCCCAGCCGATGCCGGACGGACCGCCGAGCAGCCCGGCGGCCGCCGCCATGGACGTGGACCAGCCGGCCCAGCTGGTCCCGGGCTCGCCGGCGCCGCGGCCGCTCTCCTCCTCCGAGATGCAGCGCGGGCGGGTCGAGGTCGTGCTGAAAGGACCCGGCTACGAGACGGCGCCGCAGCAGGTCCGCGCGCTCGGCCCCGGCACGCTCGAGGCGCTCGTCGCCATCTACCACGACCCGGCGAGGGCCGAGGCGCTGCGCGCGAGGGCGCTCCAGGCGCTCTCGTACCTCGACGACGACCGGGCGCGGGCGGAGCTCCGGTTCGCGATCGAGCAGCCGGGCGTCGCGCCGATCTTCAAACGGACGGCCCTCCTGGGGCTCGGCCGCTCCGAGGGGAGCGTGGCGGTGCCCGCGGTGGCGAGCCAGCTCGCCTCGGACGATCCGAGCATTCGGATGGCCGCCGCGCAGGCGCTCGGCCGGATCGGCGGCCCACAGGCGCGGGCGGCGCTGAAGCAGCGGCTCGAGCTGGAGCCGAAGGCCGAGGTCCGCGCCGAGATCGCGCGGGCGCTCGCGGAGGCGAGCCCCTGAGCGGCGTCAGGCCTCGACGGCGGGGACGGCGGCGGGGCGCCTGAGCGCCACGGCCCCGAAGAAGAGCGCGAGCAGGAGCACCGCGCCGGCCGACAGGTAGGGGGCCGCGAAGCGCCACTGGTCGTAGGCGAGGCCGCCCCAGATCGGACCGAAGATGCGGCCGAGCGAGCCCATCGAGGCCGAGAGGCCGAGCGTGCTCCCCTGGCGGTCGGAGGCGGCGCTGCGCGAGAGGAGCGACGAGAGCGAGGGCGAGGCGAGGCCCTGGCCGGCCGCGAGCGCGATCATGGCGAGGTAGACGCCGCCCGCGCGCGGGACGTAGGGGAGCAAGAACATGCCGGCGGCGAGCAGCGCGATGCCGAAGAGGAGCAACGCCCGCTCGCCGTAGCGCCGAGCGAGCCGGCCGACGAGCCCTCCCTGGAAGACGACGAGCACGACGCCCGCGAGCGCGAAGAGGCCGCCGACGCGGCCCGAGGCCCAGCCGAAGCGGTCGTCGACGAGCAGGGCGAGCGTCGCCTCCATGTTCGCGAACGCGAAGGTGACGAGGAGCTGGAGGACGAGCAGGGCGCCGAGGCCGGGCAAAAGGAGCGCGCTCCAGAGCTCGGCGAGGCGGGCGCGGCGGGGAGCGGCCGAGGCCGCGCCCGGGCGGCGGGTCTCGGGGATGCGGCGGAAGGCGAGCAGGAGGTTGACGGCGGAGAGGCCGGCCGCGAAGAGGAGCGGCGCCGCGTGGCCGAAGTGGTCGAGCCCGCCGCCGAGCGCGGGGCCGACGATGAAGCCGAGGCCGAAGGCCGCGCCGATCATCCCCATGCCGCGGGCCCGGTTCTCGGGCGTGGTCGAATCGGCGATGACCGCCTGGGCCGTGGCGATGTTCGCGCCGCAGGCCCCCGCGCCGATGCGGGCGACGTAGAGGAGCGCGAGGCCCGCCGCGGGCGAGAGGCCGTGGTGAAAGAGCTGCGTTCCGGCGAAGAGGAGCTGCGTGAAGATCGAGCCGGCGATGGAGACGAGCAGCACCGGGCGCCGGCCGATCCGATCGGAGAGGCGGCCCCAGACCGGCGCCATGAGGAACTGCGCGGCGCTGTAGGCCCAGTTGAGCCCGGTGACCCCCGACTTCGAGGCGCCGAACTCGAGCGCCAGGTAGGGCTGGAGCGGGATGAGGATGCCGAAGCCGACGAGGTCGACGAAGACCGTGAGGAAGAGCGCCGAGAGCGGGCCCTTCTTCTGCCGCGTGGAGTCCATGAGCGCCAAACCGACGGCGGACGCTACCACATCCCCGCCGGCGCGACGGCCAAAGGTGGCCCGCTCGAATCCGAGGAGCAGGCGAAGGGGCGGGAGGCACGCTCGCGCGCCGCGCAGCTCACCGAAGAGCCGGCCGCACTCCTCCGCCGCGAGCGAGGCACGGCCGATCCGGGCCCACCCATCGTCGGCCGTGCCTTCACGACGCAGCGCGCGCATGAGTATAATCGCGCCCTCTTGCCGACCACCGAAAACGCGCTCGCGGCTCCTCCCGCTTCGTTCATCACCCCTGGCACCGTCGTCGACGGCCGTTTCCGCGTCGAGGCCCACCTCGGGAGCGGCGGCATGGGGGAGGTCTACCGGGCCGAGCAGGTCTTCATGAAGCGGCAGGTCGCCCTCAAGGTCCTGCGGAGCGAGTGGGCCCGCGACGCCGAGATGGCGGCCCGCTTCCAGCGCGAGGCGGAGCTCGCGAGCCGGCTGGACCACCCCAACGTGGTGCGGGTCTTCGACTTCGGCCGCACCGCCGAGGGGCAGCTCTACCTCGCGATGGAGCTGGTCGTGGGCCGGCCGCTCGAGGCGCTCCTCTCCGGCCCCCTGCCCGTCGCCGAGGCGATCGGCTTCGCGCGCCAGCTCTGCGACGCGCTCGAGGCCGCCCATGGCCACGGCATCGTCCACCGCGATCTCAAGCCCGAGAACGTCTACGTGCTCGACGGGCCGAGCGGCGAGCAGCGGCTCAAGGTGCTCGACTTCGGCATCGCGCGCGGCCTCGACTCCTCGGTCGGCGGCCAGGTGACCCGCGCCGGCCTCGTGCTCGGCACGCCCGACTACCTCTCCCCGGAGCAGGCGCTGGCGCGGGACGTCGACGCGCGGACCGATCTCTACTCGCTCTCGGTGATGCTCTACCGGATGCTCGCGGGACGGCTCCCCTTCGTCTCGGACGACCCTCGCAAGCTCCTCTCGCTCCACCTGACGGCGGAGCCGCCGCCGATCGCGGGGCTGCGGCCCGAGCTCGGCCGGTACCCCGGCCTCGCCGAGGCGATCGGGCGCGGGCTCGAGAAGGACCCCGAGAGGCGCTGGCAGACGGCGGGCGAGCTCGGCCGGGCGCTCTCCGAGTGCCTCTCGGCCGCCGGCCCGGAGCCGACGGCGCCAGCGCCGCCCGCCGAGGCGCCGCGCGCCCCGCCGCCCACTCCGCCTCCCTCCGGCCCGCGCGCGCCGAGCCTGCGCCAGCGCTCGCAGAACCTCACCGTCGTCTTCACCGACATCCAGGGCTTCACCGCCCGCACCGCCCAGCAGACCCGCGAGCAGACGAAGCGGCTCCTCGAGACCCACGAGCGGCTCCTCCTGCCGGTCTTCGCGGGCTACGACGGCCGGGTGGTCAAGAGCATCGGGGACGCCTTCCTCGTCGTCTTCGACTCCCCCACGAACGCCCTGCTCTGCGCCATGGCGCTCCAGGACCGGCTGGCCGAGCACAACCGGGCGGCGGCGCCGGAGGACCGGCTCCTCGTCCGCGTGGCCGCGAACCTCGGCGACGTCACGGTCGTCAAGGGCGACGTCTTCGGCGACCCCGTGAACCTGGCGGCGCGGGTGGAGGGCGTCACCGAGGCCGGGGAGATCTGCTTCACCGAGGCGGTCTACCTCGCCATGAACCGGAGCGAGATCCCGCACGAGCCCGCGGGCATCCACGAGCTCAAGGGCATCGAGCAGCCGGTGCGGCTCTGGCGCGCTCGCAAGACCCAGGACGGCGCGCTGCCCTTCGGCGGGGTCGCGCTCGAGCCGCTGCGAGAGCGGCTGCAGCGCCAGGAGCGGTTCGTGGAGGCGAAGCAGCAGGCGCGGCGCGCGGTGGGAGAGGCCGCCCAGCAGGGGATGGCCACGCTCTCGCGCTGGATCGCGCCCTGGCTCCGGCTGCCTCCCCGGGCGCGCGCCGCCTCGATCGGCGCCCTCTTGCTCGTCGGGGGGCTGATCCTCGTCGAGGCGCTGCCGCGCCACGCGCCGGCGCCGCCCCCCGACCCGTCGGGCTGGCGCGAGCGGGCCGTCCCCCCCGAGCCGGCCGCGCCGCCCGAGCAGAGCCGCGACACGCGGTCGCTGGACGAGATCCTCGCCGAGCTCGCCGGGCACCCGAGCTGCCTCGAACGGCGGCGGGACGCGCGGCGGCTCGGCGAGATCGGCGACGAGAAGGCGGTTCCCGCGCTGGAGCGGATCGCCCACGGCCGAGGCGGCGGCCTCTTCGAGCCGCTCGTCTGCCAGCAGGCGCGCCACGCCGCCCGGGAGGCGCTCGATCGGATCGACCCCGGCGGCGCGCGCCAGCGCCCCTAACGGGTGAAGAGCTCCTTGAAGGCGTCGGTCCGGCGGATCGGCTCGAGGTCCGGGTCGCTCCTCAGGAGCTCGAGATCGTCGAAGCCGGCCTCGAGCGCCTGCCGCAGCCACCAGAGCGATTCGCGCTCGTGCCCCATCCGCGCCTGGTAGCAGGCGAGGTTGTACTCGAGCGTCGCGCTGAGCGGCTTCGGGATGTCCCGCTGGAGCGCCTGCATGCACTCGCGCGCGGCGTCCGAGTAGCGGTTCAGCTCGCCGTAGATCTCGGAGAGGACCGCGTGGATCTCGCCCTCGGCGGGGTCGAGCTCGGCGGCCCGCGCCTCGGCCCGCTCCGCCCGCGCGAAGTCGCGCGACTTGAGGTAGGCCTCGCCGAGCCCCGCGAAGGCGGCGGCGTCGCGGGGCGCGCGGGCGACCGCCTGCTCGAAGGCGGCCCGGGCCTCGGGCAGCCGCTGCTGCGCGAGGAAGAGCGCGCCCAGGCTCTTGAAGACGTCCGCGGGGCAACCGGGGCGGGCCGCGGCGCTCCGCCAGGCGTCGAACGCCAGGTCGAGGTGCCCCGCCTGCAGCTCGAGCGTCCCGAGCAGCTCCCAGCGGTCGAACCGGTCGGGCGTCCGCGAGAGCTCGGCCCGCAGATCGGAGACCGCCTGCGGGAAGAGGCCCGCGCCGAGATCGGCCTCGAGCAGCCGGTCGCGGAGCTTCTGGTCGTCGGGCCGGGCGAGGCAGGCCCGGGCGTAGAGCGCCGCCCCCTTCGCCGGGTCGCGCTCGACGTCGATCGCCTGGGCGGCCGCCTTCGCCAGGGCGGCGGCGCTCGCGCCCGGCGGCGGGGCGTCGCCGGGCGGCGCCTTCACCGAGAGCGTGTCGGCCACCCGGTGGAACGCCGCGAGGCCGCGCGCGAAGAGCTGCTCCGAGCCCGAGAGGTGGACCACGAAGAGCCGCGCCCCGACGACGGCCGACTCCTCGACGATCGCGACCGGGATGTCGCCCGCCTTGCCCATGACCTCGACGCGCCAGGCCGGGCGCCCCCCGAGCAGGCAGGGCCCCTCCTCGACGACGCGGCCGTCGCCGAGGCTGCCGCGGAAGCGCTCGATGGCCTCGCGCGAGAGCCGGGCGAGCGGGGCCGACTGGTCGCCTGGCTCGAGGTAGCGGGCCTCGATCTCGAGGAAGAGCGGCATCGCCGCGAGCTGGAGCTTCAGGCCGTGGGAGCTGTGCCCGAGCTCCTTCCAGCCCTCCTGCGGGAGAGCGGCCGAGAAGAGCGTCTCCGGCCCGCCGACGATCGCCTCGCCGGGGTCGGGCGCCATCGGCTGGGCGCGTGGGGAGGCGGTGGCGCAGCCGGCGAGGGCCGCGAGGAGGAGCAGACGAGCCGTGGCGCTCAAGGGTAGCTGTAGATCTCCAGGCCGCCGACGGGAGCGCCGGTCGGATCCTCTCCCGACACTACCAGAGCCGCGCGATATCCGGGAACATCGGCCAGGGCGGGCCGGATCCGGCCGCTGCCGAGCGCGCCCGCGGCCGTGGCCGCGAGGGACGAGAGGTCGACCCGCTCGGCGCTCGAGAGCGCGACGCCGCCCGCGCCGAGACCGCCGACGGCGAGCAGCCCCCCGTCGGCGACGGCCAGAGTCGCGAAGGCGGCACGCGGCGTCGCGAGGAGCGGCACCACGGAGGCGGGCCGGCCCGACAGGTCCAACTCGGCGGTCGCGAGGACGCCGCCGTCGGGCGCCTCGCCGCCGAGCTGGAGCCAGCCGCCGTCGAGCGGCGCCGCCGCGAAGCGGCCGCGGGGCAGCTCGGTCGACGCGAAGGGGGAGCCTCCGGAGAGCGGCGAGAGGAGCCAGATCTCGCCGCCGAGGGCGCCCGCGAGCAGGCCGAGCCCCGGGACGTGCTGGAGCGCGCCGTTCGGGCAGGCCGAAGGGAGCGGCAGCTCGGCCGCGAGGCCGCCGTCGCCGCCGGCGAGGGCCACCCCCGGCGCGTAGACGTCGAGGGCCGCGAAGCCGGGCGCCCCGCAGCCGACGGCGATCTCGAGGCCGGCCTCGTCGAGCGGCGCGCCGCTCGGATCGATCTGTGGCGCCCCGAGCGGCGGGAGATCGAGCCCCCCCTCCGGCCGGTAGATCTCGACCGAGTCGGTCGCGGCGCCGTCGCCCCCTTCGCCGCCCGCGAGCAGGACGTACGGAGAGCCGCCGAGGTCCGCGCCGACCGCCGCGAAGGCGTGGGCGCGGGCGTGGCGCAGGGGCGGCTCGGGCGTGAGCTCGACGGTCCGCTGGTCGTAGAGCCAGACGCCGTCCGTCACGCCGCCGTCGGCCGCCCGGCCGCCGAGGACGAGCAGCCGGCCCTCGCCCCAGGCGACGGCGGCGCTGCCCGCGAGCGGCGGCATCGGGGGGGTCGCCTGAAAGGTCGAGAAGGCGCCGATCTTGCCGAAGAAGACGGTCGCGACAGCCGCTCCGCCGTCCGCGTCCGCCGGCAGCTCGACGCCCCGCGCGTAGCCGCGCCAGCGCGGCGCACCGGTCGAATCGAGCCCGTCGACCTCGATCACGACGGGGCCCGCCGGCAGGGGGAGTTCGAGCGCGCCGGCGTCGCCGGGGCCGCCGGGGACGACGAGCCCCGCGTCGCCCCCGTTCCAGAGGACGTGCAGCGCGAGCGACGCGACCTCGGCGGGCTTCGGCGAATCGGGGAGGAGCAGCTTCACGGCGAGCCGCACGCTGGGCGGCGCGGCGCAGGAGGCGCAGGCCGCCGCGGCGGCGGCCCAGAGGCGACCGCTCCGCGCCCTCACTCAGGGGCTCCCGACCGAGGAGGAGAGGGCGACGTCCGGGGGAGCCGCCGAGGTCGCGTGGAGGAGCGCGAAGCCGCCGATCCCCACCGCGACGACCGCCGCGGCGACCCCGATCCAGGGCCAGACGGAGGAGCGGCGGTCGACCGACCCGGCGCGGGCCGCCCCGAGGGGGGCGGGCGACACGGCGGCGGAGGGCGCGGGGGCGGCCTCGTCTTGCCCGAGCCGCTCGGCCAGAAGCTCGCGCGCGACCCGAGCGGGGCCGGCGGCGCCCGCCCAGCGGCCGAGGAAGAGGCGCGAGGGGCCCACCGCGGCGAGCTCGAAGCCGAGCGGCTCGCTCGAGCGGCGCACCGCGACCGCGACGGGCAGCCCGGCGGCGCGCGCCAGCCGGCCGAGGCGGGCGTTCGCCTCGGGGTCGTCCGGGAGCTGCACGAGCGCGAGCGAATCGGCGTCGAGATCGAGCCGACCCTCGAGGTCGAGGTCGACGGTCAGCGTCGCGGGCGCGCCGCCGCCGAGGGTCACCCGGTGCGCGAGGCTCCGCCGGCCCGCGAGCTCGAGCCAGACCCAGGCCTCGCGCCCGGGGAGCCCCGAGAGCGCGAGCGGCGCCTGCCCCTGCGCGAGGCCGTCGACGTAGACCTCCGCGCCGGCGGCCCCCGGGACGTCGAGCTGCCCGCTGGGCAAGGCGGCGAGCGCCGCCCGCTGCCGCTCGACCTCGCGGCGGACGGGCGGCGAGAAACGGGCCTCGTCGAGCCGGAGGCGCGGCTCGCGCGCGAGCGCGAAGCGAAAGTGGAGCCCCGCCTCCTCCGAGGCGTCGGCCCCTCGCTCGCCGAGCAGCGCCGCGCCCCAGAGGAGCTGCGCCTCGCGGGCGAGCGCCTCGACCGAGCGGGAGCGGGGCGAGGCATCGAGGATCTCCGCCGCGAGCGCGGCGGCCTTCGCGGCGTCGGGGAAGAGGCCGTCGTCGTAGGCCCGCGCCGCCCGGGCGACGAGCTCCGTGGCGCGCGAGGGCGCGCCGTCCACCACCGGCCGCGCCGCCCCCACGAGCCGCCGGCGCAGCTCGGGCCCCGAGAGCGCCACGACCCCCTCGGCCCCGAGCGCCTCGGCGAGGCGCGCCGCCGCGCCCCGGGCGTCGAGCGGGTCGTCCCCGGGCGAGTGGGCGGGCAGCAGCGCCAAGGAGGGCGAGGCGCCGAGGAGGAGGGTCGCGGCGAGCGGGATCACCGTCGAGTAGATGCCACAGGGAGAGACCCCAAATCCAGCCTCACCCGCGGCTGGACGAGCTCACCTCGCGAGGTGATGCGCTGACCTCGCGAGGCGATGCGCTGACCTCGCGAGATGACGCGCTTACCTCGCGGGGTGATGCGCTTACCTCGCGAGGTGATGCGCTTACCTCGCGAGGTGATGCGCTTACCTCGCGAGGTGATGCGCTTACCTCGCGGGGTGATGCGCTTACCTCGCGGGGTGATGCGCTTACCTCGCGGGGTGATGCGCTTACCTCGCAGGGTGATGCGCTTACCTCGCAGGGTGATGCGCTTACCTCGCGGGGTGACGCGCTTACCTCGCGGGGTGACGCGCTTACCTCGCGGGGCGATGCGCTTACCTCGCGGGGTGATGCGCTTACCTCGCGAGGTGATGCGCTTACCTCGCGGGGTGACGCGCTTCCTCGCGCCCTTGGTTCAGCACCCAGCTGCCGCCCCCGCCGAGGCGCCGAGTTTCCTTCGGGATCCCGGCCGCTTCGCCCGACCCCCAACGATTTCTTGTCACGCTTTCCGCTCGAGCGGACCCCTCTCTCAATGAAGACCGCAGCAAGAGAGCGCGAAGGGCCTGTGCAGCGGGAATCGGGTCTTCAGCCTGCATGGGGCAGGCACCGCGGCCAGGTCGACGAGCGCAGAAAGGAGAGACAGCCATGAACACGAACAAGACCCAGAAGTACCAGCAGTTCAGCCAGGCGGCCTCGGGCGTCCAGAAGGACTTCCCCGCGACCTCCAGCGTGAAGCTGGGCGGCAAGTCCTGGACGAAGCAGAACCTCATCCAGGTCTTCACCGCGGCCACGGCGGCTTTCGATGCAGTCGAGAACGCCAAGGCCCAGCTCAAGGCGGCCATCGAGGCGCAGCGAGCTGAAAGCGCGGTCGGGTCCGGGCTCTACAAGCAGCTCCGCCAGTGGGCGGAGAACGAGTGGGGCAAGGGCTCGCCCGTCCTCGCGGACTTCGGGTTCAAGCAGGCCAAGCCCAAGGTGAAGTCTTCGGAGACGAAGGCGCTCGCCGCGGCGAAGGCCCGCCAGACCCGAGTGGTCCACGGGACGCACGGCACGCGTCAGAAGAAGCTTCTGACCGCGTCGGGCTCCCCGGGCCTCGTGCTCGTCGGGCCGGACGGCAAGCCGATCCCTGGATTCACCCAGGGGCCGGTGCCGCCCGCCATCCCGCCGGGTACGGTCCAGAAGTAGCGGTACGGCCCCCGGGCGAGAGAGCACTCCTCGCCCGGGGGCTTTTTCGCGCCCAGCTCACCGCCCCGCCCGGAGCTGGAGCGCGCGCCGGGTATCGGGAGGGCCCTCAGGTGCGGATTGGACGAGGGCCTCCCGCGGCGGCTGGCCGGTGCCGGGTGGGCTCTGCTACAGATCATCGTCGATGCGGGAATCCTCCCCCTCGGCGCCGGCGAGGCGCCTCGGCCTGTCGCTCGGGCTCTCGCCCCACGAGCTGCCGGCGGCGATCTCGCTCACGGCCCACAGCCTCTGCGTCGTCGGCAGCTTCGTGGTCGGCCGCTCGGCGCGCGACGCCATCTTCCTCGGCCGCGCGCCCGGAAGCTTCCTGCCCTGGATGTACCTCGCGAGCGCCTTCGCGGTGGCGCTCGCGGGCGTCGCCTACGGCCGGCTCGCCGATCGCTTCCGGCGCGACTCGATGGCCGCCGCCACCGCCGGCCTGCTCTCGCTCCTCACCTTCGCCGCCTTCGGGCTCGTGCGCGGCGACCGGCCCCCGCTCGCCGCGGTGCTCGGGCTCTACGTCCTCGTCGAGATCTCGGGGGCGCTCAGCGTGATGCAGCTCTGGACGCTCGCGAACGACGCCTACAACCCCCGCGAGGCGCGGCGGATCTTCCCGATCGTCGTCGCGGGCGGCATCTTCGCGAACATCGCCTGCGGCTGGGGCGCGAGCGCGCTGGCGCGGGGCCTCGGCACCGACAGCCTGCTCGTCCTCTGCGCGCTCTTGCTCGCGGGAGCGGCGGCCCTCGCCCTGCTCGAGGGGCGCCTGCTCGACCTCCGCGCCTCGAGCCCGCGGCTCGTCGCGCGGAGCCGGGCCGCGCCGTCGGAGGCGCGCGCGCAGGCCGAGGCGCTGCGCGACCCCCACCTGCGCTCCATCGCGCTCCTCCTCGGCGTCACCTTCCTCACGACCACCCTCGTCGACTACCAGTTCAAGCTCTCGGCGAGCGCGGCGCACCACGGCAGCGCCCTGGCGTCGTTCTTCGGCGCCTACTACGCGCTGACGGGCGTCCTCGCGCTCCTCGTGCAGCTCTTCGCGACGCGGCCCTTGCTCGATCGGCTGGGACTGCTCGCGGCCCTCGCGGTGCTGCCGATCGGACTGGCGGTCGGCGCGGCCGCCTTCCTCGCCACCGGCTCGCTCTGGGCCGCCTCGGTGGCGCAGGGGAGCAACGTCACCTTCCGCTACACGATCAACGACTCGAGCGTGCAGCTGCTCTACCTGCCGCTGCCCGCCCGGCTGCGCGGCCGGGCCAAGGCCTGGATCGAGGGGATCGGCAAGCCGCTCTCCATCGGGGCCGCGGCCGCCTTCCTGCTCGTCTACCAGCGGCTCGGCGGCGGGGTGCGGCCGGTCGGCTGGATCGCGCTCGCGCTCGTGCTCTTCTGGCTCTTCCTCCTCGTCCGCACGCGCGGCAGCTACCTCTCGACGCTCGAGCGGACGCTGCGGCGGCGGGAGCTCGACCCCGCCGTCGCGCGGCTCGGCGGGGAGGGCGACGCGGCCCTGGTGCTGCGCCGCGCGCTCGCCTCGCCCGACCCGTCCGCGGTGGCGCACGCCCTCGAGCTCTTGCCGTTCGTCGACGTGGGCGGCATCGACGAGGACCTCGTGGGCCTCTTTCGCCACCCCTCGCCCGAGGTGCGGCGGCTCGCCGTCCGGCAGATCGCGGCGCGGCGCGGGCTGCACCACGGCAACCTCGTCTACCAGCTCTTCGAGGACCCCGACCCCTCGGTGCGCGCCGAGTCGATCCGCGCCTTCTGCGCGATGGCCCGGGAGAAGGCGGTCCGCAGCGTGCGCGCCTTCCTCGGCGCCGCGGAGGTCGAGGTGCGCGCGGCCGCCATCGTCGGCCTCGTGCGCCACGGCGGCCTCGACGGCATCCTGACCGCCGGGCCGTCGCTCCAGCTCCTCCTGCGGGGAAAGAGCCCGCTCGAGCGGCGCTTCGGGGCGCGCGCGCTCGGCGACATCGGCGTCCGCACCTTCTACCAGCCGCTGCTCGAGCTGCTCTCGGACCCCGACACGGAGGTGCGGCGCGCGGCCCTCCAGGCGGCGGCCGCCCTGCGGAGCCCCGAGCTCGTGCCGGCGCTCGTCTACCGGCTCGGCGAGCCGGCCATCTCCTCCGACGCCGCCGACGCCCTCGCCGCGATCGGCGCCGACGGCGGCGCGCCCGAGGAGGACCCGCGGTCGCGGGCCGGCGCCCCGCGGCGGCGCGAGGCCCCGCCGCCCTCGGGAGCCTCCCGGCTCGAGGAGACGCTCGAGAAGGTGCTCCAGAATCCGCTCGAGGAGCTGCGCGTGCGGGTGAACGTGCCGCGGGTGCTCGCGAAGCTCGCCACCCAGGAGGCGGCCCGGGTGCTCGCGGGGGCGCTCCAGCTTCCGGACGAGGCGGTCCGCGGCGAGGCCGCCCGCGCGCTCATGCGGCTGCGGCGCGCCCGGCCGAACGTGCCGCTCGACGCCGTGGCGCTCGGCCGCGCGCTCGAGGCCGAGCTCACGCTCGTCCAGGCGACCGCCGCGAGCCTCCGCGCCCTTGGGCTCTCGCCCGGGGCGCCGCAGGCCGAGCCCCCGCGGCCGGACTCCGCCGAGGGGGCGCTCGCGCTCCTCGCCTGCGCGCTCGAGGAGCAGCGAGTCCGCGCCCTCGAGCGGCTGCTCATCTTCGTCGGCCTCATCCACCCGCGGCTCGGCACCCAGTCGCTCGCCCGAGAGCTCTTTTCCGCCGAGCGCGCCGGGCCCGCGCGCCGCGCCGCGGCCCTCGAGCTGCTCGACAACCTCTTGCCCCGCTCGCTGCGGGGACGGGTGCTGTCGCTCTGGGAGACGCCGCCCGTGGCCGGCGGCGCGGCGGGCGGCCCTCCCCCCGAGGTGGCGGCCGACTGGCTCTCTCGGCTCGCGGCCGAGGCGAGCCCCTGGGTCCAGGCCTGCGCGCTCGCCTGCCTCGGAGAGCTGGGCGACCGCGCCCAGGCGCCGATCGCGGAGCGGGCGCTCCGCTCCGATCAGCCGCGCCTCCGCGAGGCCGCCCTGCTCTGCCTCGCGAAGCTCGGCGAGCTTCCGCCGCCCGTCGCCCTCGAGACCCTCTCGCGCGACCCCGACCCGGGGGTCCGCGCCGCCGCTTCGCTCGCGCTCGAGGCGCCGTTCGCGAAGGTGGTCCCCTTGCGCCGGGCGAGAGGCTGAAAGGACCGATGATCCCGACCCTCGAACGCGTCCTCTTCCTGAAGTCGGTGGAGCTCTTCGCGGGGCTGTCCGGCGAGGAGCTCGCGCCCGTGGCGGCCATCGCCGTCGAGGAGCGGCTCGAGGCCGGCGAGGACGTGCTGCGCGAAGGGGAGCTCGGCGACGCCCTCTACCTCGTGGTCGAGGGGCGGGTGCGCGTCCACCGGTCCGGCGAGACGATCGCGACGATCGGGGAGCGCGAGAGCCTGGGCGAGATGGCGCTGCTCGATCCGGCCCCGCGGTCGGCCACCGCCACCGCCGAGACCGACGTGACCCTCCTCAAGCTCGCCGAGGAGGACTTCCGGGAGCTGCTCGAGGAGAAGCACGGGCTCGCGCTCGGCCTCCTTCAGGTCCTGACCCGGCGGCTCCGGGCCGCGGCACCCTCCCCGCGCTGACGTGCTATCCTGAGCGTCGATGGCCAACGAGGAGCGCGCGGAGCAAGAGCTCGACCCGGCGAAGCGGGCGCAGGTCGAGCAGGCGCGGGAGCTCTTCGTCCAGCTCCTCAAGGGCTTCAAGAGCATCGCGCTCTACCGGCACAACACGGCCCGCTACGGCGAGTTCCTCGCGCGGGCCTTCGAGCTCTTGACCGCCTACCTCGCGGCCCACCAGTCGCTCGGCGTCAAGATCGAGGCCCAGTCCTTCACCCTCTTCGGAGAATCGCTCTTGCCGGCCGGGGCCGACGAGAACCTCGCCTACAAGTTCCACCGCGACGGCATCCGCCACCTCGTCTTCCGACCGGGGCTCGCGGAGCAGGAGCTGCTCGACTTCGCGCTCATCGCGATGACGAACTACGACGACCCGCAGAACCGCGGCGCGGACGTCCTCTCGTCGCTCTGGAACGCGGGCTTCGAGCACATCGAGCACCTGGTCGTCGAGGGCTTCTCGGTCGGGGATCTGAGCGAGGAGGAGGTGCAGGTCGAGGTCGACAAGATCGTCGGCTACCTCTACCAGCGGCTCCGCTCGAGCTCGGACGACTTCCTCCGGTTCGCGCGCCTCTCGGCCGACGACCTCTCCCTGAAGATGGAGGCGGTCGACCAGCTCCGCGGAGCCGTCATCCAGGGGAGCCCCGTCACCGAGAAGCTCGCCCAGCAGATCCACGAGCAGCTCGAGCAGGACGAGGGGCCGCGCCTGCTGCCGAAGCTCGTGCAGGTGATCTTCTCGATCCTCGACGAGGAGATCGCCGCGGGCAACGCCGGCTTCGAGGAGATCCTCGCCCAGCTCATCGACGCGATGCTGCTCCAGGAGGACTTCGCGTCGGTGAACCAGATCCTCCTCAAGCTCCGGACGATGGAGCGCTCGCCCGAGAAGGCCGAGGGGGCGCAGCGGCTCAAGTCGTTCGTGACCGAGAAGATGGGCGAGAGCGAGCGGCTCCGGCGCGTCGTCGACGCCCTGAGGGCCGGCCTGCCGAAGCAGCCCCAGGAGATCCAGCGCTACCTGACCGCGCTCGACGGGCGCGCCGTCATCCCGCTGCTCGAGGGCCTCGAGCAGATCGAGCTCCAGCAGAACCGCCAGATCCTCTGCGACGCCCTCGCGGTCCTCGGCGCCGAGACCCCCGACCCCTTCGTCTCGCGCCTCTCGAGCGACCGGTCGGCGCTCGTGCGCGACATGCTCTACATCCTCGAGAAGATCGACGTCCCCGACCGGGCGAAGCTCTTCGAGGGGGCGCTGCGAAACTCGAACATGGCGGTGAGGCTCGAGACGATCGCGATCATCGCGAAGAGCCGGACGGAGGCGAACCGCGGGCTGCTCGTCCAGGCGCTCGGCGACGCCTCGGGCCAGGTCCGGGCCCACGCGGCCCGCGCCCTCGTGAAGTTCGATGCCGACCGGGGCTTCCAGGATCTGCAACGAATGGTCCGCTCGCCCGAGTTCGGCAAGCGGGCCGTCGAGGATCGCAAGGCGATCTACGCGGCGATCGGCTCCTCGCAGCTTCCGGCCGCGCTCTCGCTGCTCGCCCAGATGATCCAGCAGAAGGGCGGGATCTTCAACAAGCGCAAGGTGGCCGAGGAGAAGTTGCTCGCCATCGCCGGCCTCGCCGAGTGCCCTTCGCTCGCCTCCTTCAAGCTGCTCCAGGCGGAGTCCGCCGACAAGGGGAACGAGGACGAGGTCCTCACCGCGGCCCGGCGGGCCATGGGGCTCGTGCGGCGGCAGCTCTTCGGGGCCGAGGCCCCGCCGGCCGCGGAGGAGTGAGCGATGGCAGAGAACCTCAAGATCACGCGGGAGGGGACCGAGCGAGTCGACGAGTTCGCTCGCGAGCACTCGGACAAGCTCCAGCTCTGGGGCCGGCAGGTCATCGCCTCGCTCTACATGCTGATCCGATCGGTCAAGCTCTACGACCCCGACAACGCCATCTTCGCGAAGCCGCTCGAGCTGTTGCGCGAGACGATCAACCAGATCATCGCGAAGGACGGGCAGCTCGTGCTCCAGATCGTCCGGGAGTCGTTCTACCTGAACAACATGCTCGTGAAGGTGGACATCGGCAGCCTCGAAAACGTCCGGTCGCTCGTCGCGTCCTTCAAGGAGAAGGAGGTCGGCGGCTTCACGCTGGTGCGCCCCATCACCGTCGTGGAGCTCAAGAACTTCGTCTGGATCTTCGCGAAGGAGGCGAGCGGCGACGTCGACGAGGACGGCCTCCAGGGGCGCAAGCTCGTCGCCCTCAAGGTGGTCAAGTGGGCGCAGATCCAGGAGAAGATCAAGGATCTCGACGATCAGGACGAACAGAAGATCGACCGGAAGAAGTACGCGCTCACCGTCTACGCCCGGACCGTCTTCTTCCTGAAGAAGTACCTGGAGGATCGGGCGACCGGGAAGCGGCCGAGCGGCAGCAAGGCCGGGCGGCTCATCCAGGATCTCGTCGACATCTCGTACGAGCAGCGGACGCACTTCCTCGGCATGACGACGTTCCGCGAGGAGAGCGAGTACGTCGTCTACCACTCGGTCAACGTCGCGTTGCTCTCCATCGTCTTCGGCGGCGAGCTCGGGCTGACGAAGCCGCAGCTCCGCGACCTCGGCCTCGCTGCCCTCTTCCACGACGTCGGCCAGGCCGATCTGCCGAAGGCGCTCGCCGAGAAGCGCGGCGCCCTGACCCCGGAGGAGCGCGAGACGGTGAACCACGCCCACCTCGCCTCGATTCGCGCGGTGCTCTCGGAGGGGGGGCTGTCGCGGTCGGCGATCCTGCGGCTCGTCACGACGTTCGAGCACCGGCAGGACTTCGGCCGGGCGGTCAAGGACGCCCGCGGCAACATCCAGATGATCCTACCGCAAGGAAACCTCTCGCTCTTCAGCCGGATCCTCGCCGTCTGCGCCTCTTACGACGCGCTCACCTCGAAGCGGCCCTTCCGCGACGCCTACGGCCCGGACGTGGCGCTCCTCCTCATGTGGACCGAGATGCGCCACAAGTTCGACCCCGAGCTGCTCAAGGTCTTCATGAAGGTGATGGCGATCCAGCCGATTCGGGTGCTGCCGAAGTACCAGCAGACCGTGGCGCTCTCGTAGCCCGCCGCCGGTCCGCCGGGCGGCCTACTTCAAGAGCTCCTTCAGCGTGACGAGCTCGTAGCCCTTCGCGCGCAGGCCCCGCACGATGTCGGGCAGCGCCTCGGCGGTGTGCCAGCCGCGGCCGTTGACGTGGAAGATCACGATCGACCCGGGCCGCGCCCGCGAGAGGACCCAGCGGACGAGCCGCGCCTTCGTGAAGTGCGGGTCGGGATCGCCGGAGGGGAGCTCGCCCGAGACGAGCGAGAGCCCGAGCGACTCCGCCACCCGTGCCACGCGGGCGTCCGATTCGACGTAGGGCGCGCGCAGGTAGCTCGGCCGCGGCGCCCCCGCCTTCAGCAGCGCCTCGACGCCGCGCCCGAGCTCCTCCCTCAGCGCCGCGTCGGAGAGCTTCGTCAGGTGCGGGTGCCGGTAGGCGTGCGTCTCGATCTCGACGCCGTCGGCGACCAGCCGCCGCAGCCGGGCCGGATCCTGCTCGGCCCAGCGGCCTCCGACGAAGACCGTCGCGGGGAGCTTCTCGCGCTCGAGATCCTCCACGACTCCCTCGTCCAGCCGGCCCGGGGGGTGGCCGCTGCAGGCGTCGAAGGTGATGGCGATCCGCCTCGCTCCGCGCGGCCCGTGCTGGATCGGCGCCCCTCCGGCGACGGCGGCGAGGGCCGCGGCGAGGAGGAGGACGATCGGTCAGCCCTCCGCGAACGGGTTCGAGTGCGTCCCCGTCTTCGCCTCGGAGAGCTCGGCGTTGGCGGTGCGCAGCCGGTCGGAGAGCGCCTGCACGAAGGACCAGAGCAGCTTGACCGCGAGCACCGGCTCCCGGCGCATGAGCTGCATCAGGTCGGCGCGGCGCAAGACCATGCAGCGCGTCGGCTCGAGCGCCCGGACGGTCGCCGACCGGGGGGCGTTGTCGACGATGCTCATCTCGCCGAAGTGGCCGCCGGTGCGCAGCTCGGCCACCTGGACCCCGCCGCTCTCGATGCCGACCCGGCCGCGGACCACGACGTACATCTCGTCGCCGACGCTGCCCTGGACGACGATCTCCTTGCCCGCGTCGAAGGCGGCGGCGTGGGCGGCGGCGAGCACGGCCATCTGCTCCTTGTAGGTGAGGTGGCGGAAGAGCGGCATGGCGCGGACGGCCTGCAGGCGCGCCTCCGCGTCCGAGGCGATCTCGGCCTCTGCCAGATCCTGCGCGCCAGCCCCCTTGGCCGCGGGAGTGCCCTCGACCCCCACGAGGATGGCGGTGATGTTGTCCTTGCCGCCCCGCTCGTTCGCCTGATCGATGAGGCGCCGGCAGGCGGCCGCGAGATCCTCGCGGTCGCCGAGCAGCAGCGGCACCTCCTCGTCGCGCAGGTAGCCGTGGAGGCCGTCCGAGCAGAGCAGGTAGACGTCGCCGGGGAGCAGGTCGATGACGAGCGTGTCGACCTGAACCGACTCCTGGATGCCGACCGCGCGCGTGATGACGTTGCGGTACCTGGAGGTCTCGGCGTCCTCGCGCGTCAGGAGCCCGGCCTTGATCTGCTGCTGCACCAGCGTGTGGTCCTCGGTGAGGTGGTGCACCTGGCCGTTGCGCAGGAGGTAGACGCGGCTGTCGCCGACGTGGCCGACGACCGCCTTGCTCCCCGCCGTCACGAGCAGCACCGCGGTGGTGCCCATGCCGCGCTTCTGCGCGTCCGCCTGGGCGATCTGGTAGATCTCCTTCGAGGCGCGCTGGATCGCGCCCTCGACCACCCGGCAGGCGGCCTCGCGCGCCTTGGGCGTGGGGTCGCGGCGCATCCGCTCGATGTCGGCGCCGCCCTCGACGATGCCCTGCCGCACCTGGTCGACGCAGATCCCCGCGGCCACCTCGCCCGCGGCATGTCCGCCCATCCCGTCGCAGACGACGTAGAGGCCGAGCCCCTCGTCCGAGAGGAAGGCGTCCTCGTTGTGCGGGCGCTTGCGTCCGACGTCGGTCAAGGCCTGGGCGTGCGTTCTCATCGTCGGTCCGTCCCTCGCCGTCGGGTGTCCGGGCAGTTTACCCGGTGTCGCGGGGTGGCGAGAAGGGGCGGCGAGCCCGGGCGCGGCCCGGCCGCCGCGAGAAGGGCCCGTGGTAGCCTCTCACGTCCCATGTCCCACCTCTCGCTCGCGTTGATCGTCCTGGGTTCCTACTCGGCGAGCCTGCTCGTCTACCGGCGCTTCCGGATCGCGCTCGGGAGGCGCGAGGGGATCCCGCCCGAGCGGCTGCGCGCGCTCGCCCTCCACGCCCTCCACGCCTCGGCCCGGGCCCAGCCGCCCGAGTGCGAACGCGCGGCGCGGCTGCTCGAAGAGGCCGAGGCCGCCCGCGGCCTTCCCCGCTGGCTGCGCGCGAGCGAGGCCCGAGGGCTCTCCCGCAAGGCGCTTCGCGCCGAACCCGGACCCGCGCCCGTCTGCCTCTGGGCCGTGGCCTCGCTCGGCTACCTGACCGACGGGACGAACCTCGAGATCGTCGGCTGGCGGAGCGGCCGCCTCCTCGCCCGCGCGCTCGCCCGCCACCCGGAGGAGCCGCTCCTCCACGTCGCCGCGGCGCTGCGGGCCTCGGTGCTGGGCGAGCCCGCCGAGACGCTCGCGGCGCTGGGGCGCGCCCTCTACCACGCCTCCGGCCGCGGAGAACGGGCGCTCGCCGAGGGCATCGCGGCGCTCCCGCGACTGGCCGAGCTCTCGCCCGGCCTCTGCGCCCAGGCCCGGCAGATCGCCCGCCCGGAGGCCGAGCCGCCGGCGGGTCGTTTGTGATCCGAGCGAGGCTCTTGTAGCCTTCGAGGGCGATGCGGATCGCCGCCCTCTCGGACGTGCACGGCAACCTCCGGGCGCTCGAGGCCGTCTTCGCCGACATGGACCGCGAAGGGGAGTTCGACCTCGTGGTGGCGGGCGGCGACCACGCGCTCAAGGGTCCCTTCCCCGCCGAGACGCTCGACCTCATCGAGAGCCGAGCCGACGCGCTCCTCGAGGGAAACACCGACGCCTACCTCTCGGGCCGGATCGACCTCACGACGCTCCTGCGCGAGGGCCACTGGAAGCACGAGCTCGTCTCCTGGACGCGCGAGCGGCTCGGCGCGAACCGCGTCCGCCGGCTGGGAGGACTCGCCTTCGAGGTGACCTGCGAGCCGCAGAGCGGCCGCAAGGCGAAGTTCGTCCACGCGAACCCGAAGAACCTCGAGGACTCGCTCGACCCCGAGGCGCCCGAGAGCGCCATCGAGCCGCTCTGCCGGGGCGTCGAGGCCGACCTCTTGGTCTTCGGCCACGTCCACATCCCCTACGTGCGGACGCTCGGCCAGTTGACGCTCTGCGACGTGGCGAGCGCCGGCAACCCCAAGGACGGCGACGTGCGGCCGGCTTGGACGGCCATCACCTTCGAGCGCGACCGCTGGAAGGTCGAGCAGCGGCGGGTCGAGTACGACGTGGACGCCGCCGCCCGCGACCACGTCCAATCGGGCATGCCCGCCGCCGAGAAGCTCGCGCACCGCTTGAAGCGCGCCCGCTACCACGGCTGATCGGGCCACAGCTTCAGCCCTCGGGCGGCGGCGCCGTCCTCAGGCTCGCCAGCGCCGAGACGAGCCGGTCGATGCCGATCGGCTTCGCGAGGTGGAGCTGAAAGCCCGAGTCCGCCGATCGGCGCCGGTCCTCGTCGCTCGCGAGCGCGGTCAGGGCCACCGCCGGCACGTCGCCGCCGCGAGCGGGGCCGAGCCCGCGGATGCGGCGAAGCAGCCCGTAGCCGTCGCCGCCCGGCAGGGAGAGATCGCAGAGCAAGAGGTCGGGCCGCGCCTCCCCGAAGCGCTCGAGCGCCTCCGACGCCGACCGGGCGAACCGGACGATTGCCCCCTCGAGCTCGAGCATCTCCACGAGCAGCTCGCGGGTCACCTGGTCGTCCTCGACGACGAGGACGTTCGCGCCGGCAAGGCGCCGGCCCGCCGCGCCCGCCCTTTCCGGAAGAGGCGGGGCCGAGGCCGGCGGCGCCTCGACGCCGGCCTCGAGCAGCGGCAGCTCGACGGTGAACGTCGCCCCCTTCCCCGTGCCCTCGCTCTCCGCGCGAACGGTGCCGCCGTGGGCCTCGACGAGGTGGCGCACGATCGCGAGACCGAGGCCGAGGCCGCCGTGCCCTCGCGACAGGCCCCGCGACTCCTGGCTGAAGCGGTCGAAGATCTCGGAGAGGAACGGGGCGGCGATGCCGATGCCGGTGTCCCGCACCCGGAGCCGCGCGGAGCCGCCGTCGCGGTCGACCGTGACGGCGACGGTCCCTCCCTCCGGCGTGAACTTGATCGCGTTCGTCAGGAGGTTCAGCACCACCTGCTGCAGCCGCGAGGGGTCGCCGCGCAGGGTCGGCAGCGAGTCGTCCAGCTCGACCTCGAGCCGGACGCCCCTTCGCGCGGCCGATTCGCGGACGGTTTCGACGGCCCCCTGGACGATGGCCTGCAGCCGCACGGCGCGCGGCTCGATCCGGAGCTTGCCGGTCACGATGCGCGAGATGTCGAGCAGGTCGTCGATGAGCGTCGCCTGCGCCAGCGTCGCCCGCTCGATGCCCTCGCCGAGCTTGCGGACGCGCGCCTCGCCGAGCGGCCCGCGCCGCAGGAGCTGCGACTGGAGGAGCAGGCTCGAGAGCGGCGTCCGCAGCTCGTGGGAGACCGTCGCGAGGAAGACGTCCTTGGCCCGCGTCGCGGCCTCGGCGGCCGCCTGGGCGTCCCTCGTCTGCTGGAGCAGCCGCTCCCGCTCGGCCGCCGCTCGTTCACGCTCGGTCACGTCCTCGATCGCGAGCAGGAGCAGCCGGTCGCCGCCTGGCGCCGGCAGGGCCTGCGCCGAGAAGGAGAGCGAGCGGAGCCCGACGCGGGGAAGCTCACACTGGACGGGCAGCCGCTGGAAGCGGTCGTTGGTCGCGAGCACGCCGTGAAGGGCCGCCTGGAGCGACGGGAGGTTCCAGCGGCCGTCCAAGAGCTCGGCGAAGGGATGGCCCACCACCTCCGCCCGGGAGAGACCGTAGGCGAGGTGGAAGGCCTCGTTCGCCGAGCTGACGCGGAGCCGCTCGTCGAGCACGCAGAGCGGGATCTGCACCGCCTCGACCGTCGCCTCCGCGTAGTCCCGGGACCACTCGGCCGCGCCGATCGCGCGCTTGAGCCGATCGATGTCGACGATCGACAGCACGGCCCCGTCGATCCGCTTGTCGACGGTCGTGTAGGGGCGGATCTGCAGCCGGTACCAGCGGCCGTCCCGGTCCCGCACCTCCTCCTCGTGGATCTGGACCGAATCGATGACCTCGGCGATCTTCCGCTCGAGGCCCTCGATCTCCAGCGCGGGCTTGATGTCGTCGATCGGGCGGCCCACGTCCGTGGGGAGGAGGTTCAGGATCGGCCGGGCCTTCGGCGTGAAGCGGCGGATGCGCCGCGCGCCGTCGACGATGACGATGGGGATCTCGACGCTCGCGAGGACGTTCATGAGGTCGCCGTTGACCGAGGCGAGCTCGCCGTTGCGCGCCTGGAGCTCGTCGTTGAGGGTCGAGAGCTCCTCGTTCGTCGACTGGAGCTCCTCCTTGGCGGTCTGGAGCTCCTCGTTCAGGCTCTGCAGCTCCTCGTTCGAGGAGAGGAGCTCCTCGTTGGCCGACCGGAGATCGTCGTTCGTTCGAAGATGCTCCTCGATGATCGCCTGGAGCGAATCCTTGCTCTCCCGCAGCTCCTCCTCGAGCCGCTGGACGTTCGGGCTCGGGGCGGGCTGGGGCCCCTCGGGTGAGGCAGGGCCCGCCTTCGCCGGCTCGAAGAGCACCGCGAAGACGCGCTCGCCCGACTCGGGCGGCACGGTGAGCGGAAGCACCGCGATGTCGCAGACCGTCGTGCCACCGTCCCGAGAGACCCGAACGCCCTCGCGACGGACGGCTCGTCCCTCCTTCTTGGCCTGCGACAGGGCGATCCGCAGCTCCGCCCCCAGCGTCCCTCTCGCCATCTTGATGAGGTCGTGGCGCGGCTCCCCCGGCGCCGGCTCGAGGTACGGGCCGGTGCGCCCGACGAACTGGAGGATCTCCATCCGCTCGTTCACGACGACGCCGGGCGGCACGTAGCGATCGAGCAGCAGCGCCTCGGCGCGGCGGACCACGTCGCCCGGACCCTGGGCGATCGTCGGGAGCCGCTCGAGCGGCCCGGGGCCCCGCCCGGGCGCCTCTCGCGCGGGCGCCAGGTGGAGGCGACTGGCGACGGCCGTCCGGGCGTAGATTTTCTGCTCCTCGTCCACCGGCGCGAAGAGCGCCGAGCCGTCGAGCGGGCTCTCGGCGCGACCGAGCAGGAGGAACCCGGTGTCGTTCAGGGCGAAGTGGAACGTCGCGAGCAGCCGCTGCTGCAGCTCCCGGCCGAAGTAGATGAGGACGTTCCGGCAGCTCACGAGGTCGAGCCGCGAGAACGGCGGGTCGCGCGTGAGGTCGTGGGTCACGAAGACGCAGCGCTCGCGGATCGAGCGGGCGATCCGGAAGGCGCCGCTCTCCTCGCGGGTGAAGAAGCGCGCGAGCCGGCCGGCGCCGAGATCCCGGAGGGCGCCCTCGGGGTACAGGCCGGCGCGGGCCACCTCGATGGCCTGCTCGCTCAGATCCGTACCGAAGAGCTGGATCGCCACGTCCGGGAAGCGGCGCCCCTCCAGGAACTCGAAGAGGGCGATGACGAGCGAGTAGGCCTCCTCCCCCGTCGAGCAGCCCGCGGACCAGAGGCGCAACGGCGACCCGGCGTGCTTCTTCTCGAGGAGCTTCGGGAAGACGACCTCCTTCAGCCGCTCGAACGCCTCGGGGTCCCGGAAGAACGAGGTGACGTGGACGAGGATCTCCTCGTAGAGCGCCCTGGCCTCCTCGCGGTCGTCCCGCAGGAGCTGCACGTAGTCCTTGAGCTCCGTCATCCGCCGCAGCGCCATCCGCCGCGCGATTCGCCGCCGCAGGCTCGCCGTCTTGTAGCCGCCGAAGTCGACCCCCACCGCGGCGCGGAGCAGGACGAGGACCTTCTCGAGCTCACTGCCCTCCCCGGGCCCGGCGAACGGCTCCTCCCCGGCCGGCGCGGCCCGGGCGACGAACGGGTGCCGCCCGACGCGCGCCAGCTCCGCGGCGAGCTCCGGGAGCGGCAGCGTGAAGTCGACGGCGCCCGTCCGGATGGCCGCCTCGGGCATGCCGGCGAACTTCGCGGAGCCCGGCGCCTGCGCGAACGTGACGCCGCCCTCCCCCTTGATGGCCCGCAGCCCCTCCGAGCCGTCGGCCCCCGTTCCGGAGAGGACGATCCCGATGGCCTGGCTGCCGCAGTCCTGGGCGAGCGCCTCGAAGAAGAGGTCGATGGGTAGGTGCGGCCCGTGCGCCTCTTTCGGCCGGGGGAGCAGCGTGAGGCAGCCCGCGCGAATCCCGAGGTCGGCCGTCGAGGGCATGACGTAGACGTGGTCCGGCTCGAGGGGCATCCCGTCGCGCACCTCGATCACCGGGAGCGTCGTCGCCCGGGAGAGCGCCTCGCCGAGGTAGCTCGGGTGCGACGGATCCAGGTGCTGGACGAGGACGAAGGCCATCCCGCTGCCCGGCGGGATGGCCCGGAGGAGCTCGCTGAAGGCCTCGAGCCCGCCCGCGGAGGCGCCGACGCCGACCACCGGGAAGGACGGGCGCGTCGCCGCCGCGGCGATCTTCACGCCCGCGACCGACCGCTTCCTGGTTCGCTTCACCATCGGATCCCTCTCCCGGTCCCCCCATAGGTGTTAGCAGAATTTTGGACAGGGGCCGGAAGCCGTGCGAGATCTTCAGACATGGAACACGCGCACGGTATCGCGGACTGGGAGACGCTGCTCGACTGCCTGCCTTCGGACTACGAGG
>JAJXUD010000087.1 GCA_021783235.1 Myxococcales bacterium
CGTGGTGACCACGCATCGTGGCCTCAAGTGTTACGAGCAGCCAGGCTTTGCAGAGGCCGCGTAATGCGGACGTCGCGCTCTGCCAGGGAGGGCTTCGATGCAATCAGTTTCAGACTTGCACCCATTGCTCTTGCCCTGGTCCGCCCGAGCGCGCTCGACCCATCGGCCGACTACCGAGCCGCTGATGCCCAGATCCTTCGCTACGCCCGTGACGGATTTCCCTTCGACGAGGACCAGGCGAACCGCACCAGCCTTGAACTCCTCGGTGAACTGCCGTCTCTTCTTTGCCTCAGTCTCCGTTGCCATGGACCACCTTTACTTGCTTCGGAAGGCGTCCACCAAACCGGATCAAGCCCACTCGATGGAGTACGCGAACTGGGCACGGCGGGCCTTCTGCTACTGCGAAGCGGCTCTGGCAGAGGAGATCGCTACCCCGTCGCAGTTGTGCATCACGGAGGAGCTGGTCCGCGCCGCCTTCGTTCGCGGGCTCGGGCATACGAAGCCTTCCGAGGCACACAGGCTCAGAACCGAGGAGCCGACCGGGTTCGCAGGCGCGATGTGCTGGAACGATCCCGCCCACGGTCAATCCTCGGGCCGTCCCTTACAGCACGACGTCGCGGTTGTTGCTGGCAACGACGTCAACGGGAACGCGGACGCCGGCATGATCACCGAGGTGAAGTGGCTGAAGACGAACAAGACGGCCGACGTCGCTCGTGATCTATGGAAGCTTGCGTTCGCGCGTGGCACATCGGTGCATTCGGCCGCTCGTCGGGCATTCCTGCTGCTCGGAGGAGAGGCGCTGAGCCTCTCCAACTGCCTCGCCTCACTGCGCCGCGGTGGTGCCGACTTGCGCTGGTCCAACGCCGGGCGCCAGGGCGGCGCCCCTTCCCCAACGACCATCGAGATAGACGCATTCTGGGAGACCGAGTTCGGGCGCGGATCGTTTGATGGGCTACTTGGCTGGGGCGCCAACGGCCACATTCGACAACCGCCAGACTGCGCTCGGCGGGTGAAGATGAGGCGCCGGGCTCTCTGGTTGCGGACGCTTCCGAACGAGACGGGCAACAGTTCAACGTCGTGGCGATTGGTGCTCTGGGAGATGACTACTCACGGCACTGGAAACCCACGCCCAGTTCAGTGGCCGACGATGAAGGCACAGGCGGGGTTGAACTGCCAGCCCGACGTCGTCGGTCGAGGGCACCGTTCATAATCCCGTCGCCTGAGTAAAACGCCCCGCGCTTTGCGAGCCCAATCTCATGGAGAAGGGCCGCGGAGAACGCCCTCGGCTCCGTCCCGGAGCCCTCGACGACGCCTCCCGCGTTCTCCTCGCCCGATGGAGAACGCACCGCGCTCGCCACCACGCCCACTGCTTCGTCCTGCCGGTCAAGGTGGACGAGCCAGAGGACCACGGCGATGAATGAGGACCTGCAGCAACTGCTCGGTATCCGTCCAGCGGCCCGCGTCGTGACCTGAGCGGGCGGGCGATTTATCAGTCGGCCCATGACCGAGACGACGACGCGTGAGAAGTGTGTCCCGGCCCGGCGGCGAGCACGTCTACGTTCGAATCGGGAGCCCGCCCGGTGGCGCGGTCGACGCGCAGGAGGTCGAGGGCACGATCAAGACCGCCCGCAGCGACTACGCCGGCCGCTGCTACCTCTTCACTACCGGCTGCGCGTGGATCCCAACGCACGGGCGTGTCGCAGAGGAGGGCGGCGTCCAACTCGTCGATGGCCAGGAACTCGCCGAGCTCGCCTGAGCGCTCGCCCCCGGGCGCAGCGAAGCCAGACCCGCGGGTCCCCGCCCACCCCTGACGGCCAGGGCGGAAGCCCCCACCGTCAGGGGCGAGTGATATCGAGATTCCTGAATCCCAGCTGCGGTGGATGGACTATTGTGGCGGGTGTGACTGCAATCCTCATCGGGGAGGCAATTTTGATGTAACGTGAGCCCTCATTGAATTGCCTCGCCACCTGCTTGATGTCCGGCTCAAGCAGCATGTAGATCTCGGCAGACGCTCGAACGCCGACGACGATTGCGTCAACCGAATAAGAAAGAACGCCCCCGCTTCCGCAATCGGGCTGCCTCAGGTTCGTAATGTTCGTCGAGATACGGGTTCCCCGACCGAAGGAGACCTGGGAGAAGACCTCCATGGCAAGATGGAATAGGATGGTTCTGGCAACCATTGGATACCGAGGAGCGTTTGGCCACGGAGGCAGTGTGAATAGATCGCGTTCCCGTCCGAATGGAATCACGACCTCAATGCCGGGAATGCCAGAGCGAGAGTCGCCCTCCGCTGCGCCTGGATCGGCGATGAACACGGGGAGGCAGCGCGTCGGAAGTCCTTTCGATAGAAAGTAATCTTCCAGGTCGCGAGCGGAATCAGAATCTTCGGGCGATGGAGAATCTTGAACGATCATGGAATGTTCCATGCTGTGAAGAGTTCCTGCACGTCAGCGTTGGTAGTCCGAATCATGTCCCCGGCTGCCAGCGCTCCGAGACGCGCACCGCTGAAGACATAGTCCGCGACATTGCGACGGTCCTCCAGAGCTTCGAGCTTGGACTTGGTCTCCTGGGCCAGAGCCGCCTGGCCCTGGCCCGTAAAGTGCTGAATCAGTGCTCCTCTGATTTCACGGTGGATCGAGCAGTCGTAACCGTTGGCCGACACAAGAGCGAATCTGGCGACAAAGAACGCCGAGTAGTAGGCATCGTGATAGAAATCACGAACTCTGTGCTCGTGGCGGCCAGTCATGGGCACGAAGGATAGTTCTGTATAGATGCTCGCCGTCCTGCTGACCCTCTTCTGATAGTGTCTTGCTCTCGCACGGAGAAGGCTTAGGTAGAGCTTGTCGGGTAACTCAACCCCATTGAAGCCTTGTCCACCAAGGGATTCCTTGCCACTTGCTTTGCAAAAACGACGACAAATCGGTCATCAGCCCGAGGGGCGGCGCCAAAGACCCTTGTGCCACTTAGCTTTCGTGATGCTGAGTTACCCGACAAGCTCTAGGTAGTCTTCTCGGCCACGGCCGACCAGGCTCGTTCGACTTCCTCTTAGCCGCGTGCCTTCCGCCTCGAGCCGGCCCACCAAGTTGAGGAGATTCTTCGCAACTTCCTTCGGAGGCACGTTCGGGAGCGTGATGAGCATTTGGAAGACGTCGCTGTGGCGGCTCATGGGACCTCAAGAGTGACCATATCGTTCTCGTCGAACCCAAGCAAGACAGGCGAACGGGGTCATAACTCCGCTCTAAGGGGCCAGAACGCGGGCAGGCCGGCTGGGCGAGTGGAAGGCAAGAAGGTGGTAGGGGGCGTCATCTCCCCCCTCGTGGGCCTTGCCCCAGTACTCGAAGTAACCCTTGGGCTCGCTCACAGCGCATGCCCCTCGCGCAGCGCCGCGATCAAGATGCGCGCGCAGGCCTCGGCGTCCGAGCCTGCGTCGTGGTGCCGCAGCGGGATGCCGAGCTTCGTGCAGACGTTCGGCAGCCGGGTGGGGCGGATCTGCCAGAGGCGGCGGGCGAGGCGCATCGTGCACTCGAACGGCAGCGGCGGGGGCGTGAGGTGGGCCGCGGCGCAGGAGGCCTCGAGGACGCTCCTATCGAAGCTGGCGTTGTGGGCGGCCAGGAACTCGGCGCCCTCGAGCAGGGGGGCGAGCTCGGTCCAGACCTCGCCAAAGGGGGGCTCGTGTTCGACGTCCTCCCAGTCGAGGCCGTGGACCCAGCTGAACTGGAAGCGCTTGCGCGGGGGGCGGATGAGCCGCTGCTCGCGGCGGGTCACTCGGCCGGCCTCGACCCGGACGAGGCCGAGGGCGCAGGCGCTGTCGCGGCCGCTGTCGGCGGTCTCGAAGTCGAGCGCGACGAAGGTGGGCGCGACCGAGGCGGCGCGGCGCCGGCGCACCGCGGGGGCTCGTCCGCCCGCTCCGGGATGTCGGATCGCCTGGCTCAACGTCCTCGCTCCTCCCTGCGCCCCCGAGCTCTTCCCCGGGAGCGACTGCCCGAGACGGTAGCCGACGGCCGAGACAGATTCGGTCGCGCCTCGCGCCCCTTCTCGCGCAACGCCTTCGCGCTCTCCGAGGCCGCGGCGAACCACTCGCGGGCCATGGACTCGGCGAGGCTCTTCGGGGCGAGCACGCGGACGTGGCGGCCGAAGGCGAGGAGGGTGGAGACGAGGTCGGGGGTCTCGGCGACCTGGAGCGACAGCTCGGCGCTGCCGTCCAGCTTGCGCGTGAGCCGCTGGCTCTCGTGCCAGATCCGCTCGGCGGCGAGGTCGGCGACGGCGGGGGCGAAGCGGAGGCGGATGCGCTGGGGGCGGCCGCGGAAGACGCCGAAGGCGCCCTGGAAGAAGCGGTCGAGGCGAAAGGCGGGATCGGGCGTGAAGGCGCGCGTGGTGACGTGGATGGCCCGGATGCGGTCGACGAGGAAGGTGCGGGCGGCGCGGCGCTTGTGGCAGCGGCCCACGACGTACAGGGCGCCGGCGTGCACGACGAGGGCGTAGGGGTCGAGGGCGCGCAGGGCGAGCGGGCGGCCGCGGCTCCGGTAGCGGAGCTGGACGGTGCGCCGCTCGGCGATGGCGCGGCGGAGGCTCGCGATCTCCGGGTCGCGCTGGCGGTAGTCGTGGTGGGGGCCGGGGAGGGCGAGCTGGCGGCCGGCCTGCCGCAGGAGCCGCTCGCCGCCGCCGCGGTCCAGCGCGGCGCGGATCTTCTCGGCGGCGCTGCGAAGCGGCTCGCCGAGGACGGTGCCGCCGAGGCTGGGGCGGACGAGCTGCTCGGCGAGGAGGACGGCGAGGGCCTCGGGGGCGCTGAAGCCGGGGACGGGGAGCTGCGAGCCCTTGGGGTCGAGCCGCCAGCGCCGCTCGGGGCCGTCCTCGTCCACGTCGAGCGGAAGCTGGAACTCCTCGAGCGAGCCGAGCATCCGGTGGACGGTGCGGGTGGAGACGCCGAGCTCGTCCGCGAGCTCGGCGGCGCGGCGCCCCTCGGGCGCGCGCTGGAGCGCGCGGTGGAGGGTGAGAAGCCTGAGCGTGGGGCCGCCTCGAGCCAAGAGCCCCTCCTTCCCAAAGGCGCGGAGATCGAGCGGGCGAGAGCCTTGCGCCGGCTCGGAGGAATGTCAAGTGGATCACGAAAATCCGGGCTGCGCCGGGGACGCCCGGGCGGCGAAGGGCGACGCCGACGCGGCAGGCGTCCTCTTGAACCTCGGCCGCTGCCAACTGTAGAACGCGCGCATGAATCGAACCCTCGCCTGCGTCGCCGCGCTCTCGCTGGCCGGCTGCCCCGTTCCCGTTCCCGCTCCCGCGCCGTGCCCGGACGCCGGCGGGCCGCTCGACCTCGTCGACGCGGGCCCCCTCGACGGCGGCCCCTCGGACGCCGGGAGCCCGCCGATCGGGCTGCCCCAGATCCCGAAGAACCTGGGCCACGTCATGAACCCGCTCACCATCGTCACCATCGTCGCCGCGAACGAGACCCAGGCGGGCGCGCTCGAGGCCTTCGCCGAGGCGATCCCGGAGAGCGGCTGGTGGGCGGCGCTCTCGGGCGAGTACGGACTGGGCGCCCCCGCCGTGCAGCACTGGACCGGGCCGACGTTGAGTGGGGCCCTCGGCTCGGCCGACCTGACCGCGCTCGTGCAGAACGCGATCGCGGCCGGCGCTCCGGCGCCCACCGGGAACACGCTCTACCTCGCGTTTCTACCCCAAGGGGTGACGCTCGCTGGAACGACCGATTGCGGCTACCACCAGCCATACCCGGACGCGTTCTCGACGACCGGGGATGTCGCGGCCGTGATCCAGCGCTGCAGCCCCTTCGGCTCGGACAGCGAGCTCGATGCGATGACGCAGATCGCGAGCCACGAGATCGCCGAGGGGGCGACCGATCCGAACGATCGAAGCTACAACCTCGGCACCACGCCGCCCTTGCCCTGGACCCGGTCGGTCTTCCGCTCGTACGCGCCGTCCGGCCACGTCGAGGTGGGAGACCTCTGCGAGGGGACGCGGCTGCGGGAGGGCGACGGCGGCTACTCGTACCAGCGCATCTGGTCGAACGCCGCTGCCGCGGACGGCGGCGATCCGTGCGTCCCCGCGCTTCCGATCGCCTACTACGGCCTCAGCGGCGAGCAGGAGTGGTACGCCGGGAGCCCGGGGACGCCGCTGTCGATCCCGCTGGCGGGCTGGTCGAGCGCTCCCACCGCGGACTGGCTCGTGAACCCGCACTGGGTGAACTGGACGGGCGGCTTCGCGAAGCTCACCCCCTCCGACGTGAGCCTCACGACCTCGCTCGGCGTCCCCGTGATCGGGAGCTGCAACGATCCGCACCCGGCGATGAACGTCGGCGCCTCGGCGACGCTTCGGGTCACCGTGCCGCCCACCGCCGCGAGCGGCGACTACGTCGTCTTCTCGGTCCACAGCTTCCGCTGGGATCCCACCAGCTGCAACCAGCCCGACGGCGAGGACGCCGATCACCAGCTTCTCGTCGGCGTCTACGTTCCCTGATCGCCCGAAGGGGGCGACCTCGCCCGCACCCCTGACGGCTTCTCGCCCGGATCGAGCTGCGCAAGCCGAACGGCTACTTGGGGCGCGGCTCGAGAAACGAGCCGATCTCGCGCAGAACGTCTGCGCCGTGGCCGACCAGGGCATGCCCGCCGGTTGGAAAGACGATGGCCCTGCCCTCGGGCACGCGGGCGGCGATGTACCTCGCCCGACTGGCCGTGCCAAACCCGTCGTCTTCGGCGCTGACCGTCAGGACCGGACAGGCGATCTGCTCGATCGGGTACGGCGCGTTCGCCGCGGCAGTCTCGAGGTCGAACCGCATCCCTCCGAAGCGCGAGCTCACGGGCAGGAGGTGTTCCAGAGTCTGCCGCACTCGCGCCCTCTCGCTGGGCCCCGCGGCGCGCACAATCGCGGCGTCCGTACCGAGCATCCGTTGGGTCATCCCGCCAGGCAGGACGGGCGGCAGCCTCAGGGCCGCCCAGGCGATGAAGTCGGAGTGGATCATCGCCCTGACGACGGCACCGCCCCGGATGGACGTCCCGGCCGGCAGGTAATCGGCGGGGACGAGGAGCGCGAGCGCTCGGCAACGCTTCGGGTGGCGGATGGCGAACTGCATGGATGACCAGGCGCCGGCGGAGATGCCGACGACGGCCACTTCCTCGATGCCGAGGCGGTCGAGGAGCTGGGCGTACGCGTCGGCCTGAATCGCCGTCGTGAGGTCATGGGGCAGGCTCGAACGCAGATAGCCGAAGCGCGACGGGACGATGAGCCGATGGCCTCGTTCGGCCAACGCGCCGGTCAGGTCCAGGCCTTGATCGAAACCGCCGCCGGCGCCGTGAACGCCCAGCACCGCCTCGCCTTCCCCCATCAGGGCGTACTCCAGGGTGCCGAACGAGGTCTCCATGGTCTCGCTTCGGCCGTCGAGGCGGGCGCGCGCGGCGTTCAGGTCACGGGCAAAGGCCGCGGCGATTCTGGCGATGGCAACCAGGAGGAGCGCAAGGATGACAATCAGGATTGGGAGCACGAAGGGCTGCTCGCGCGCTCGGGTGAAGCTCGGGGCGAGCTGGGCGGAGCGCGCTGCTCGAATCCTACCCCAAGGAGGGGCCGTCGATGGAACCCGGGGAGGCGCTCAGGCGCCTCCGGCCGTCTTGGCGGCCGAGGCGCTGGCCCGAAGAGGGCGATGGCCGGCGGCGCGCCTCGCTCGCCCTCGCCTCGGCCGGCGACGGGCCGTCGGGCAGGAGCCGCGCGGCGTGGTCGAGCGCGAGCCGTTCGAGCGCCAGAGTCTCCACGAACTCGCGCGCCTCGCCGTCGTCCATCCCGAGCCGGCGCAGCCGTCGCTCGCGGCCGCCCTCGGTCGAGCCGAGCCAGTCGCGCTCGGCGGCCTCGAGCTCCGAGGGCGAGGGCGACAGCCCCTGCGAGCGCGCCCAGCCGGCGAGGAGGAGCCGGCGCAGCCCGGCCTCTTCGAGGGGGTCTCGGGGGGCGCGCCCCGCGGCGGGCGGAGAGTCGAGGAGCCGGGCGCGCCGCAGCCAGGACGAAGCGGGGCGAGGGCGGACGGTCGGTCCGCTGGCGCCGCTCTCGAGGAAGATCCGGGCGACCCGCAGGCACTCGATGGCATCCTCGCGCTTGGGATCCGGCGGACCCGCCTGAAGCCAGGCGGCGAAGCGGCTCTTGGAGCGCGAAGACCAGCGGCGCGAGGCCTCGGCGACGAGCTTTGGCCAGCGCCGATCCTGGTAGAACAGCCGCTCGGCCGCGCGGACGAGCGCGAGGGCCTCGGGCCGCCGCAGGGCGCCCGCCGCCAGCGCGGCCGAGGCAGCGGCGCGGGCCTGGACGAGCGGCACGGTCAACGGCCGGTGGTCGTGCTCGGCGTCCGCGTGGAGCAGCGCCACCTCGGCGTCGTCGATGAGCAGGCCCTCCCGATAGGCGCGGAAGATCCCTCCGACGCCGATCATGCCGAAGGGCGCGAGCTCGACCGCGCGCAAGGCGCCGAGGCTCGCCGCCCCGAAGACGGTCACGCCGGCGTCGAGCGCGGCGAGGAGCTCGCGCGGCCAGACCGAGGGGACCTGCTCGAAGCGGCCATCGAGGAGGACGATGGCGCGGGGGCGCTGCCTCAGCGCCCGCAGGACGTCGCCGCGCGCCGCCGGGGGGAGGGCCAGGCAGGGCGCGAGCCCTCGCGCCTCGCTCGGCGAGAGCGACGGCCCGCTGAAGACGACGAGGTCGCCCGGGCGCCTCATAGCAGCGGGGACCGGAGGAGACCGGGGACGACGACCTTGACGATGGCGAGCGGGAAGCCGGGGGGAGAGAGCTCCACGGCGACGGCCCGCCGGTGGCCCGCGCGGGCGAGGCGACGGAGGATCAGGTCGACGGCGGCGCCATCGGCGCGCTCGGGCTGGCTGGGCATCCGCCGGGCATCGGTCATCGGGCTGCGCGCGATCGCTCGAAGGAGCTCGCGCCACGCGGGGGGCGGCCCCTCCCCGGCGTCCTCGCGGGCGCCGTGGATCTCGGTGAGCCGTGACTGGGCGGCCTCGAGGATCGCCCCGCGGAGGGCCCGGTCGCGCGTGAGGCCGCAGGCGTAGCCCGCCGCGAGCGGCACCGGGCCGTCCCCGTCGAAGAGCAGCGCGCCGGCGAGCGGGAGGCCGAGCCCCGCCGGCCTCCGGCTGGCCGCGCGGCGGCCCACGGCCGAAGGGGTGAGATCGAAGAGCTCGAGCTCGAGGCCCTGCGCCGACATCGCGCCGAGGAGCGCGTTCGCGCCCGGGGCCGCGGCTGGAAGCGAGCGGGGGTCGAGGCGGCGGCCGCGGATCGCTCGCGGGGTGAAGCCGTCCGGCAGGGCGAGCGCGAGCTGGTGCCGCTCGCAGAGCTCGAGCAGCGCGTGCCGGAGCGCGGCTGCCCGCCGGGGATGGGCGGCGCTGCCGTTGCTGGTCCAGCCGAGCGAGGCCGGGCCGAGGGAAGGGGAGCCGGGCGGGGGGCAGTGGACCGCGTGGGCGGGGACGAGGGCGGGCCGGCCGCCGTCGAGCTCCTTGCCCGCTCGCCACGCGAGGATCGTCTCCGGGCCCGAGAGTCGCGGCGCGACGAGGCTGCCGTCGGCGGCGAGCTCCTCGGGCGAGATCAGCAGGGCGTCGCGGCGGCAGGCGAGCTCGCGGCTCGAGCCGAAGACGAGCTCGGAGGGCTCGACGCGCTCCGCCGCCCAGAGCTCGGCGGCCTCCGAGATCGCCGTCGCCCGAGCCTCGGCGAAGGTGCGCCCCTTCCCGTTCGAGAGCTGGAGGATGTGGCCCGAAGGGCGAACGGCCACCGCGACCTCGACGCCCGTCCGATCGAGCCCGGTGAGGCGGGCGACGCGGCTGACCCCGAGGGCCGCGAGGAGGGAGGTCCCGCGGGCCCGTCGTGGCGCGCGAGCGCCGAACGCGCAGGGGAGCCGTCCGCTTCTCATGGGGACGGCTCACGCCGCGTGAGCGTGCGCGCGCCGAAGAGCGCGATCGGCAGCGCCGCGACGACCGTCGTGAGCGCGGCCGTGAGCCACGGATCGTAGCCCGACCCATGGTCTGGGAAGAGCTGCCAGGCCGTGTTGTAAGCCGCATGTCCGATGGTGGCGGCGAAGAGGCTTTGGCCGCTCGCGTCGTAGAGCCAGACGAGCACGACGCGGAACGCGACGGTGAAGAGCAGCTGGCCGAGAATCCACGACGCGTCCCGTCCGGCCTGCAGGTAGGGTCCAACGTGGAGGAGCGCCCAAGACGCTCCGATGATGAGCGCCGCCCCCAGCGCGGTGTAGCTCGCTTGGAGCGGCTCGCACAACGTAGCGGACCACGCGAGCTCCTCGCACGCGGCGGGGATGAACAAGAGCGCGAAGAGGAGCGGCAGCCGCGGCCATGCCGGTTGCGGGCTCGGGAGCGGAATGCCGAGGAGTCGCATCAGGACATACTCGACCGCGAGCACGAGGGGCATGAGCAGCGCGGCGACGACGAGCCAGCGGCGCGGCCGCGCCCGTCGCCAGTCGCTCACCCGCGCGAGCAACCCGCGGACGCTCGCCCAGCCCCCCGTCCGATGGGCCGCCCAGATCGCGACGAGCGCGATGCAGAGGAACATCAGGGCGCTCAGCGGTACGCCTGGCAGCAGGCGCGCTCTCGAGAGCTCGCCCAGCAGCAGCAAGGGAGCGGAGAGCAGGAAGATCGCGAGGATGACGACCGAGGGTCGCGGAGCGGCTCGCTGTCCCAAGGAGGACCCCTTCGCAGCAGGGCTGCCGGGCGTGTCAGTGAACGGCGAGTCCGTCACCTTGCCGTGGTTTTCAGCTCTGCGTTGGCCCCATCGGTCTCGAGCCAGTAGACGTTCGTGCCGTCGGCGACGAGATTGGCGGTCAGTTGCGAGGGGGGCGGCGGGCTCGTCGCCAGCACCTCGGGCGAGGAGCCATCCAGGCTCGTCCGGCCGACGATGCCCGTGCCGCCGCTCGATACGAAGTAGAGATCGTCGCTCGAGGCGACCATCGCGAGCAGGCTGGGAAAGAAGCTCAACGTCTGCGCGTTGGTGCCGTCGAGCCCGGACTGGTGCAGGCCCGCGGTGTCCTCCCAGAGGATGTCGGCCCCGGCGGTGAAGACGAGCCCGCCGGCCGTCATGGGGCCGGGCGCCACGACGACCGAGAAGCCCGTCCCATCGACGCCGATGCGGTCGATCGCGAAGGGGCCGCCTGGATCCGTCCAGAACAGCGTCGGACCATCGAGGACGAGCGAGCTGACGGGACCTGCATGCAACACGGTGCCGTTCGAGCCGTCGAGATCCGCTCGTTGGAGCTGGGGCGGGCCACTCCCCGCGAAGTTTGCCCAATAGACGTGCTGGTCGTCCGCCTGGAGGCTCTCGAGCACTTGACTGGAGCCCAGGTTCGCGACGACGACCTTCAGGCCAGTGCCGTCCTTCTGCACGCTCTGGATGTTGGTCGGTTGGGAGGTGAATCCTCGGGTGAAGAAGACGCTCTGGCTGTTGACCGCGAGGATCGATTGGCCGGCCCCTGGATTCGCGCCGGTGGGGGCCAGGGTCGCGGCCGTGCCGCCGTCCTTGGCGATCTTCAAGATGGAGCTGTCGGCCGCGACGTAGAGGAACCCCTCGTCCTGAGCGAGCTGACCGGCGCCGTTTTCCATGGCTCCGGCCCAGAGCGTCGTGACGATCCGGGCGCCTCCGTCGGGCTGGACCGAGCTGCCGCCGTCGGTCTGCGGGCCCGCGTCGGGTTGGGCGGCGCCGGCATCCGCGCAGACGACGGAGGCGGCGCTGGGCCCGCACGCGCCGAACAGCCACGTGACGAGCACGCCGGACCCCATCGCGACCTTTCGAATCGAACGGCAGGAAGTGGGCGCCATGGCACTCTCCGTCGAAGCTCGCGGCCGCGGATGTTGCGGGTTCGAGAGGTAGGAGTAAAGCACTGGTGCGATGAGGCGTGCCAGCGAATCGAGGAGAGCTCATGACCGATGTCCACGGACGCCGCTTTCTCGTCACGGGTGCCAGCTCTGGCATCGGTCTCGCCACCACCGGCGCGTTGCTCGACCTGGGCGGGCAGGTGACCGTGGCCGCGCGCTCCGAGGCGAAGGCCCGCGCGGCGATTGACGCGTTGAAGGCGGCGCACCCGGGCGCGGAGCTCGACTTCCTGCAGCTCGACCTGGCCGACCTCGCGGCGGTGAAGCGCTCGGCCGATTCCTTCCTTGCCACCGGGCGGCCGCTCGACGTGCTGGTGAACAACGCCGGCGTCGCGGGCGGGATCGGCCTGACCAAGGACGGCTTCGACGTCACGGTGGGCACGGACTTCCTCGGCCCCTACCTCTTCACGAAGCTCCTCTTGCCGAGGCTGAAGGAATCGGTGCAAGGGCGCATCGTCAACGTCGCCAGCGCGGCCCACCTGCGCGCGAAGGGCATCGACTGGGCGTCGCTGACGCGTTCGGCCCGCGGCCCGCTCTCGGCGCTCACGCAGTACTCGTACGCGAAGCTGATGAACGTGCTCCACGCGAAGGAGCTCGCGCGGCAGCTCGGCGGCACGAAAGTCACCACCTACGCGCTGCACCCCGGCCTGGTCGCCTCGAACGGCTGGCGCGAGCTGCCGCGGCCGATCGCATGGTTCGTGAAGCTCTTCATGATCAGCTGCGAGGAGGGGGCGAAGACCCAGGTTCACTGCGCGACCGATCCTTCGCTCGCGACCGTCACCGGCCGCTACTACGTCCGGTCGAAGGAGCAGCAGCCCAACCGCTTGGCCGACGACGAGGCGCTCGCGAAGGAGCTCTTCGCCTGGGCGGACCAGATGATCGCCGAGAAGCTTGGGCTTCCGCCGCAGCGCTGACCGGTAGCCGCGGTCAGCCGGTTGTCGCGATCGGTCACTGCGGCGGGGACGGGAAGTGGGCGATGAGTGCGGGTATGCCGATCGACCGCTCTTCTCAGAACCTCGTTCCCCACCCGCGGCGGACACTCTATTCGGACCTGACGGGCTGGCGCGCCTACCAGACTTTCTTCCCAGAGGCGATGCGCTCCACGCCGGGAAGCGGTCCAACGGAGGAGTGGTGGTCGTGGAACGGGCTGGAGGTCCACCTCGACCGGTTGGCGGTGCCGGAGGCCCGCCTCAAGGTGATCGTCGTGCATGGGGCGGGCTCGTATGGTCGCATGCTGGCGCAGGTGGCGGTCATCGCCCGGCGCCACGGCTACGAGACGGTCTCTCCCGACCTGCCCGGCTATGGCCTGACCCAGGTGCCGCGCGGTCGCTTCGTCTACCCGCTCTGGGTCGATTGCATCTCGGCCCTGATCGACGCCGAGCTGGCTCGCGACGGCCGGCCGGTGGTGCTCTTCGGCGGCAGCCTCGGGGGCCTGCTCGCTTACCAGGCGGCGGCGAGGTCGCGCCGCGTGGTGGGGCTGGTCGCGACCACGCTGGCCGACCTGCGGGAGCCGGCGGTGCGGCAGGGCTTCGCGCGTACGCCGCTGCTCGGCAGGGCGGGGCTCTGGCTCCTCCAGAAGCTGCATCGGCTCACGGACGGGCTCCCGCTGCCGATGCGCTACATGTCGAAGATGGACCGGATCTCGAACATCCCGGAGCTGTCGAGGCTCTGCTCGAGGGATCGGATGGGCGGCGGCAACTGGGTGCCCGCGCGCTTCCTGCGGACGCTCGTGGAGACCCCGCCGGACATCGAGCCGGAGGACTTTCGGATCTGCCCGGTGCTTCTCACGCACCCGGGCGTCGACCGCATGACCGAGATCTCTCTCAGCCGCCGCTTCTTCGACCGCCTGGCGGCGCCGAAGCGGATGGTGGTCCTCGAGGGCGCCAGCCACCTGACCACCGAGCATCCGGGCATCGACCAGATGGAGGAGGCGGTGGTCGACTTCGTCGCCGGCCTGGCGTCCGCCGGCTCCTCTCGCCAGAACGGTACGCGGGCCCAATGACCTCACCGCTCATTCCCGATGCCGGGAGCGCTCTCATGATCCAGACCCTCATCTCGGCCATGGGAGTCGGGCGGATCGTCCTCGGGCTGACGCCCTTCGTGGCGGCCGAGCGAAGCGCGGCGCTGCTCGGCTTTCCTCGGGCCCACGACACGCCGACCAGCCGCCTCATGGCGCGCCTGTTCGGCGTCCGCGACGTCGGCCTGGGCGTTCTGGTGTTCTATGCCCAGGCGCACCCGGCCGTGCTCTCGTTCGTCTGCCTGTTCAACGCGCTCACCGACACGGGAGACCTCGTGGCGATCGCGATTCCGCTGGTGCGGCGCCAGGGGATCGACCGGGCGGCCTGGAACTCGGTGGCGCTGGCGCTCCCGGTGATCTTCGCCTGGCTGGCGGTCCGCTCGCAGCTTCCTTGAAGTAGGATTGCCGGGTGACGTCCAGAGCGAAGGTCAGCGTCATCCTGGTTCGTCCGCTGGCGCAGGCGCTCGAGCCCGTCTCCGGAGCGCTCGAGCGCTTCTGGCGGGCGACGGACCTGACGCCGGCGATGCTCTTGGATCCGGAGGCTCGGCTCTCGCCGGCGCAGTTCTGCGTGGCCTGGGCGGAGGCGACGCGGCTGAGCGGCGATCCGGCGCTCGCGCTGCGCATCGCGGAGGCCACGCCGCCCGGCACGTTCGGCATCGTCGAATACCTCTGCCGCTCCGCGCCGACTCTCCGCGAGGCGTTGAGCCAGTGGGTTCGCTACCTCGGGCTCCTCGACGACTCGGTCGAGGTCGGCCTGGTCGAGCCGCGAGTCGGCGCGACCGCGGCCCTCCGGGTCATCGAGGAGGGCGAAGCGCCAGCGCCGGCCGCGCACGAGCTCTGCCTCGCGCTGATCCTGCTCAACGCACGGCACATGGTCGCCGGAGGCTTTCGAGCCACCGAGGTCCGCTTCAGCCACCCGGCGCCCGAAGGGCGGCTCGACCGCTATCGCAGCTTCTTCGGCACGGCCGTGCGCTTCGAGGCGGAGGGCACCGAACTCGTCTTCCCGCGGAGCGCCCTCGACGCGCCCCTCACGACGGCGGATCCCAACCTGCTGGCGATTCTCCTGCCGATGGCCGAAACGAGGCGCGGTCGGCCGCCGAGCGATCCCCCGCTCACCGATCAGGTGCGGCGCGCCCTCCGCGCCGCGCTGAGCAGCGACGACGCACGTCTCTCGGGGATGGCAAAGCGGCTCGGCCTGACCGCCCGCAGCCTGCAACGCCGGCTCAGGGACGAGGGGAGTTCGTTCCAGGCGCTGCGCGACGAGACGCGACGCACCCTCGCCGAGCGCTACCTCGGCGAGAGCCTCTCTGTGGCGGAGGTCTCGTTCCTGCTCGGCTTCTCGGAGCCCAGCGCGTTCTTCCGAGCCTTCAAGCGCTGGACGGGACTCACTCCGATCGAGCGCCGCACGGAGATGGCACGCGGCGACAGGGCGGCAGGCGCGAGTATTGCTTCCATCTGATCCGGTCGGCCCGAGAGGTGGACTGGGCGGCGAGGTGGCGCGCCGGCGGTTCGCTCTCCAACCTCGCGCAATGACGGCTGTTCCTTTGACTTCCCGGGGCGAAGTCGCACAATGCGGGGGATGCTCCGCGAAGGCCCCGCCGCGCTCTCCATCGCCGCCGCGCTCCTCGTCGGGGCGGTTCCCGTCGTCGAGAAGCCGGCGGCCGCGACGGCGGCGAGCGAGCTGGTCTTCCTCCGCGCGCGAGCCGATCCCGTGCTGCCGCGCCCGCGCTCGCCCTGGGCGAACGACCTCTTCGAGCTCTCGCGCCTCGACCCGTACTTTCCGAAGAGCCCCTTCGCGGCCGCGAAGGAGGCCTTCGACCAGGGGCTCTACCCGAAGGCGCTCGAGCGGCTCGACGCGGCGGTTCGCGGCGGGGCGGCGCTGACGCCCGAGGCCGCCTACCTGCGCGCCCTCGCGCTCTTGCGCGCGGGCGAGCCCGCCGAGGCCGATCCTTCGGGCGTCCCCGCGAGGGCGGACGCCCTGCTCCTCGAGGCGGCGCGCGAGCTCTTCGGCCTCGTGGATCGCTACCCGGCGCTGCGCGATCGCTGCCGCTTCTCGGCGGCGGTCGCGCTCGAGGAGGCCGCCCTGCCGGGCGCGGCGGCGCAGGCCTACGCCATGGTGTCGCCGGGCTCCCCGCTGCACGCCGAGGCGCTGCTCGGCCGGGCGCGGGCGCTCTCGGCGGCCGGCGACGCGGCGGGCGCGCTCGACGCGCTCGCCCCGCTGCGAG
>JAJXUD010000132.1 GCA_021783235.1 Myxococcales bacterium
GCCATGCGCAAACTCCTCTGCGCCGTCTACAGCGTCGCCAAGAGCGGCAAGCCCTTCACCCCACACCTCGCACCCACGGGGACCGTATGAATCCTCTTGACGGACGTGACGGTATCTCACGCCGCCTTTTCGGCGGGCTTCTCGGCGAGCTCCTGCATCACGCGCATGGCGGCGCCGACGCCCGTGCCGAGCGGCTGCGCCCGGTAGCCGTGGTCCGCGAGCGCCCGCTCGATGGCGGCGACCGCGATCACGATGTCGAGGTCGTCGAAGTAGCCCAGGTGGGCGATCCGGAAGATCTTCCCCTTGGCCGCGTCCTGCCCGCCCACCAGGGTGACGCCGTACTTCGTCTTGAGCGTCTTCACGAGCTTGTCGCTGTCCACGCCCTCGGGGGACCAGACCGTGGTGAGCGAGACCACCGGCCGCTCGGCGTAGAGCCGGCAGCCGATCGCCTCCATGGCGGCGCGGCTCGCCTTCGCGAGCCGTTCGTGGCGCGCGTAGACCCGATCGAGCCCCTCCTCGCGGAGCCAGCGGATCACCTCGGCGAGCCCGACGACGAGCGAGATCGCCGGCGTCCAGGCCGTCTGGTTCTTGCGCTGCATCTCCCGCTCGCGCCGCCAGTCGAAGTAGAAGCGGGGCAGGGTGGCCTCGGCCGAGAGCTTCCAGGCCTTCTCGCTGGCGGCCGCGAAGGCGAGCCCCGGCGGCAGCATCAGCGCCTTCTGCGACCCCGTGATCAGGACGTCGATGCCCCACTCGTCCATCGGAAGCGGCATGGCGCCGAGCGCCGAGACGGCGTCGACGACGCAGATCGCCTGGCTGCCCCGCGTCAGCGCCGCCACCTCGCGGACCGGGTGCGCGACGCCGGTGGAACTCTCGCTCGCCTGCAGGTAGACCCCCCGGATCCCCGGGTGCTCCTTCAGCGCCTGCTCGATGGCGGCGGGCTCCACGGCCTTGCCCCACTCGACCTTGAGCTCGTGGACCTTCAGCCCGTAGGCCTTGCCGATCTTCCCCCAGCGCTCGCCGAACTTTCCGCCGTTGACCGTCAGGATCTCGTCGCCGGCGCGCTGGAAGTTCACGATCGCCCCCTCCATCGCCCCGGTCCCCGAGGAGGCGAAGGTGAGCACGTCTTCCTTCGTGCCGTAGAGCCACTTGAGCCCCTCCCGGACCTCCGCGAAGAGCGCCTCGAAGGCGGGGGCGCGGTGGTGCGGGATCGGCTGCGCCATGGCGAGCGCGATCCGCTCGGGGACGGGGGTGGGGCCGGGGGTCAAGAGGTAGTGCTTGAGGGGCATGGTCGTGGTCTCCAGGGTGCGGTTGGTCCCCGCGAGGTCGCGGGGGAGCGCGCGGGTGACGCCGTCTGGCGGCTCAGGGTTGGGCGCCGGGGTCCGGCAGCTGGACCTCTGGCGCGTCGTCGGGCTGCTGCGGGGCGGGCTGCGCCTCGTCGAACTCGTAGCTGTAGACGGTCTTCTGGCCGCTCGCGAACTTGATCCGCTCCTCGTGCTCATCGCCTCCGAGCACGAGCTTCACCACGTGGTAGCCGGGAGTGACGTCGATGGCCCTGCCCGCGGTGGCCTTGCCCTTCGGCTTGTCGTCGACGAAGACGGCGGCGCCAGCGGGCTTCACCTGGAGCACGAGCTGCGTCTTCGCCTTGGGCTTCGCCTGGGCGGTGGCTCCGGATCCCCACAGGCCGAGGGCGAGGGCCAGGGCAGCGGTGGCGCGTGAGCTGGTCTTGATCATGGCGGCCGGGGACTCTAACGCCCGAGGCCCCTCCGCTTCAAGGAAGAGCGCGCTCGCCCACCCGCGCTTCTCTCGCCGCCGCTCGCGCGGCGACGCCCGCCTCGTCGAGCCGCCTCGCCCGCAGCGCGACGGCCTCGAGCCCGACCTCGCGCCGCAGCTCCGCGGCGAGGATCTCGCCCGCGCGCCCCCGCGCGGAGAGCGCCGGCCGGATCTCCCGCACGAGCCGGCTCGAGCGAAGCTGGGCCGAGGCCGCGCCGTCGACGTCCCGGGCCGCGAGCGCCTCGAGCAGCCGCCGCTGCGCCGCCTCGAGCGCGCGAAGCGCCAGCGGAGCGCGCGAGGGGCGGCCGGCCGGGGATGCCCGAGCAGCCCGAGGGGCGCTCGGCGCCCGGCGGGCCCAGCGAGGCCTCGCCGCGGCGTGCCCGCCGGCCGACCAGGCGAACAGAATGAGCGCCGCCCCGAGCCCCCGCATCGAAGACCCCCCGACGCACCGAACGGTAGGTCGCCCGGCCCGTGGCCGGAAGCGGGCCAGCCCGCGTCCCTCGCGGTCCTTCGACGGCTGGTCTAGACCTCGGAGAGCTTGCGCCAGAAGGCCCGGAAGTAGCCGTAGGCCGAGGCGTAGGACGAGATCACCGACAGGTAGAGAATCCAGCTCCCGACCGCGTTGAAGTCGATGGTGGCCCGCCCGACCAGGAAGTCGATCGGGTACCGGTAGTGGACGAGCAGCGCGACGATCCCCGTCACCTGCAGCGAGGTCTTCCACTTCCCCCCCTGCGAGGCGTCGATGACCAGCCCCTCGGAGATCGCGATCGTCCGCAGCCCCGAGATCGCGAGTTCGCGGGCGAGGAGCAGGATGACGACCACCGCGGTGACCCGCCCGAGCCGGACCAGCATGACGAGCGCCGCCATGACGATGAGCTTGTCGGCGAGCGGGTCCAAGAACTTCCCCATCACGGTTACGAGGTTCAGCCGGCGGGCGAGGAAGCCGTCGAGCACGTCCGTGACCGCCGCCGCCGAGAAGAGGATTGCCGCGACGAAGCTGTGGAAGGGGTCCGCGGCGTAGGTGAAGAGCACGAACGGCGGGATGACCGCCACGCGGGCGAGCGTGAGCAGGTTCGGTACGTTCCCGAGCTCGCGGCGCAGGGAGCCCTGGCGCCGCGCCGGACGGCGCTCGGTCAAGGCGTCGGAAGCGACCAGAGCGCCCATCCCTCGCCGTCGAGCTGCATCCAGCGGCCGGCCGCCTGCCCCTCGGGAAGCAGGGTCGGCGTGAGGCCGGCCGTCCAGCCGACGAGCCGCTCGACCGGGATGCGCGCGGGCGCCTCGGGCCGGATGGGGAGGCTCGCGAGCGTGCCCCGGATCCGGAGCAGCGCCTTGCCGCGGCCCCGCAGGTGGACGAGCAGCACGTCGGGCAGTCCGGGGCTCGCGAGGCGGCCGTTCTCGTAGCTGAGGCCGTCCTCGAAGGCGAAGAGGAGATCCTCGAGCAGGTAGATCGCCTCCTCGCCGAGGTCGAGGATCCGCTGCTCGAAGCCGCGCCGGGAGACGAACAGCTCCCCGTGGCCCGACAGGAGCTGGAGCCGATCCTCGCCCTCGCCGAACGGTTTGTCGGTGGCCCGTCCCCGGAAGCGCTTCTGCTCGGGGCTGTGCTGGATCGGGCCGCGAATCCAGGCGACCTGCGAGAGGCGTGCGTGCAGCTCGCCCGAGACGCGCAGGAGGGCGCCCGCGGGCTGCAGCTCGAAGACGTCGCCTTTGGCCCGCAGCTCGAAGTTCGACTCCTTGAGCAGGTCGCCGAGGCCGGGCGCGGCCGGGGGGGGCAGCGGCCCCGCGAGCGCCACCGCCTTGGGCGGCGGGGCCGCGGCGGCGGGCCGCGGCGCCGG
>JAJXUD010000088.1 GCA_021783235.1 Myxococcales bacterium
CGCGCGCTCACCCTCGCGGCGAGCGCGGGCCCGCGCGGTCGGCTCTCGCCCGAGCTCTCGGATCGGCTGCGCGAGACCGACCTCGCCCACCTGGCGCTGCCGGGCGCGCTCGCCCTCGCCCTGCTGCTGTACGTCGCGCAGCGGCTCGCCCGGCTCCTCTGGGCGCGGAGCGAGCGGCTCGCCCTCGCGCTGCCGGCGGGCCGCGCCGCCGACCTCGCCTGCCTGCCGATCCCCGCGCTCTGGGCCCTCGCCGTCGGCCCGGAGGGATCGCCGCTGCGGGCCGCGGCGCTCGCCACGGCCTACCTGCTCGCCCGCGCGCTCGGGCGGGTCCGACCGCGCGGCCTCCATCCCTGGACGCTCGCGGCCTTCGCGGCGATCGCGGTCGAACCGCGCTGGGCGCGCGACCCGCGGCTCCTCGAGCTCGCACTCCTCCTCGCCGGCCTCTTCCTCCTCGGCCCGCCGCTCGCGAAGCGGCTCGGCGGTCCGCCCGGTTCGCCCGCGGCGCGACGGCTCCTCGGCGGCGCCGCCGCCTACGCCCTCGCCGGCTGGCTCGCCGCCCTCCCGCTCGCCTTCGCGCGCGGCCACCGGCTCGCGCTCCTCTCGCCGCTCGCGGGGATCTTAGGCCTCCTGCCGGCGGCGCTCCTCGATCTGGCCTCGCCGCTCGCCCGGCTCCTCTTCCTCGCCGCCCCGCCGCTCGCCGGGGCGCCGCTCCGGCTCGCCCACGCCGCCGCGGCCGCCCTCGTCTGGCTCGCGGCGCGGCTCGCGCGCCCGCTCGTCCCGCTGCCGGAGCCGAGCCCGTGGCTCTGGCCCGTCCTCGGCGCAGCCCTCCTCTCGCTCGGGATCGCCCTGCGGCGGCCGGGCCGACGCGCCGCGCTCGCCGCCGCCCTGCTCGCCGCGCTCTTCCTCGCCGGGCTCGGCCTCGAGCGGCTGGGGCGCGGCGGCCGGCTCCGCCTCACCTTTCTCTCCGTCGGCCAGGGCGACGGCGCGGTCCTCGAGCTGCCCGACGGGACCGCGATCGTCCTCGACGCCGGCGGCAGCCCGACCGGCTCGTTCGATCCCGGCCGCGAGATCGTGGCCCCCTACCTCTGGAGCCGCGGCTTCGCCTCGCTGCGCGCGGCGGCGCTCTCCCACCCGCACCCCGACCACGCGAACGGCCTCCCCTACCTCCTCGCCTCCTTCGGCGTGGGGGAGCTCTGGACCACCGGCCAGCCGTGCGCCATCGCGGCCTGCGCGGAGCTCGACCGGCTGGCCGAAGAGCGCGCCGTCCCGCGCCGGCGGTTCGGGCTCGGGCGCGAATCGTTCGACCTCGGCGGCGTCCGCTTCGAGGCGCTCCACCCCATCGGCCCCGCGGGCTACTCGCCCGAGCTCGGCGAAAACGACAACTCGCTCGTCCTGCGCCTCTCGTACGGCGGCTTCTCGGCGCTCCTCCCCGGCGACATCGAGGCTCCCGCGGAGGCGCTGCTGCTCGCGAGCGGCGCGGATCTCTCGGCGACCCTGCTCAAGGCCCCCCACCACGGCTCCGACACCAGCTCCACCGAGCCCTTCGTCGCGGGCGTCGCCCCGAGGGCCGTCGTCTTCAGCGCGGGACCCAAGAACCGCTTCGGCTTCCCCAAGGCCGAGGTGGTGCGCCGCTGGGAGGCCGCGGGCGCGCGGACCTTCCGCACGGATCTGGACGGCGCGGTGACCGTCGAGACCGACGGCCGGTCGTGGACCATCCGGACCGCCGAGGGCACGATTTCACGGACGGAGGGCTTGGGAGTGACTAAGCTGTGGCCCCCATGAAGCGGATCGCGATCGCCCTCGCCCTCTCGACCCTCTGCGCCCCGGCGGCGCTCGGCCAGACCGTCCAGCTCGGCGAGCGGCTCCCCACGACGGGGCTGAACCTCCCGCCCACCTCGGCGGCGACCAGCGAGGACGCCGCCTCGCCCGTGATCAACCCAGCCGGGATTGGGCTGATGCGCGGGATGCAGCTCGAGTACTTCCATGACCGCGAGCTCGGTGGGCCGAGCATCGTCGGCGACGGCGTCTACTTCGCCGACACCCTCTTCGACCAGCTCGCCTTCGGCGCATCGCTCGAGTGGATCCGGCCGACGGCCGGCACGAGCTGGCCCGCCTACCGCAAGGATCACTGGACCCTCGCCTGGTCCCCCGATCCGAGCGCCTCGGTCGGCGTCTCGTACTCGGCCTTCTCCTCGGACGACCCCTTCCTCGCGGCGCTCTCGGCGTGGGACGCGGGCGCCACCTTCCGGCCCGCCTCCTTCCTCTCGCTCGCCGCCTCCGTCCAGGACTTCGACACGCCGTCGCTCGGCGGCTTCGTGCTCCCACGCCAGTACGACGTGGCCGTGGCCGTGCGCCCCTTCGGCGTCCACGACAGCATCGCCCTCGACTACCTGTTCCTCGGCGAGCAGGACGTCGCGGCGCTCGGCGAGGGGCCGGCCAACGGCCAGCTCGGCCTGACGGCCCACGTGGGACTCGGTCCCGGACTGAGCCTGCTCTTCGGCGGCGCGCTGCCCCTCTCGAAGAGCACCGGGACGCCCGCCCCGCTGCTCGGGCCGGCCGTGCAGGTCGGCCTCGCGGTCGACACCGAGCACGTCGGGGCCGTCGGCGCGGTGGGGGCGCCGATCTCCCCCTGGCAGCCCGGCGCCGGCGACCTGACGCTCGGCGTCCGCCTCTCCCGCGAGAGCTTCGAATCGCTGCCCGCGCCCGGCCGGACCTACGCGGTGATCGACCTCGAGGACGCCCTCGCGGCGCCGCCGCAGTCGCTCGCGACGCTCCTGCGCCCCGCCGAGGTCGATCCCTTCGAGCAGCTCCTCGGCGCGCTCGACGACGCGGCGCGCGACCAGACCCTCGAGGGCGTGCTGTTGCGCTACGGCTCGCTCCCCGACGTCGGCCTCGGCAAGGTGGAGGAGCTGCGGGAGGCGGTGCGGAGGCTGCGCGACCACGGCAAGCGGGTGGCGGTCCTGCTCTTGGGCGGCGGCGACCGCGAGTACTACCTCGCCTCGGCGGCGAACCAGATCTTCGGCGTGCCGCAGGCGGACCTCCTGCTGAAGGGGATGGCGGCGAACGAGATCTTCTTCGGCGAAGGGCTCGAGAAGCTCGGGGTGCACGTCGACGTCGTCAGGGTCGGCGCCTACAAGGACGCCCCCGACGCGCTCACGCGGTCGAGCCCCGCGCCGGAGCAGGTCGAGGTCGACCGGGCGCTCGTGGCGGGCGGGATGCGCGACTACGTCGCCGCCGTGGCCGAGGGGCGGGGGCTGAAGCCCGACGCGTTCCGGCGGACGCTCGCGCGCGGCATCTCGACCGCCGAGCAGGCGAAGGCCGAGGGGCTGCTCGACGCCGTGCTCTACCCGGACGAGGTCGGCAAGAAGATGGCGGAGCTCTGGGGCGGACCGGCCTTCCTCGTGAGCGACTACCTCGACCGCGAGCTCCACGAGGCGCGCTGGGGGACGAGGCCCACCATCGCGCTCGTCAACGTCCTCGGCCTCATCACGGGCGGCAAGAGCTCGACCGGTGGGCCGCTCGGCGTCGGACGGACCGCGGGCGCCGAGACCGTCGCGCGGGCCATCCGCGAGGCGCGGGAAGACTTTTCGGTCGCGGCCATCGTCGTCCGGGTCGACAGCGGCGGCGGCGACGGCGAGGCCTCCGAGCTCATCTGGCGCGAGATCGCCGAGGCCCGCCGCCAGAAGCCGGTGGTCGTCAGCTTCGGCGACGTCGCCGCGAGCGGCGGCTACTACCTCGCGGTCGCGGGCGACGAGATCCTGGCCGAGCCCGACACCATCACCGGCTCGATCGGCGTCTTCGCCGTCAAGCCCGACTTCTCGAGGCTGCTCGGCAAGCTCGGCGTCCACAGCTACCTGCAGGCCGAGACGCCGCACGCGAATCTGCTCGACCTGACGCAGCCGTGGAGCGCCGACGAGCAGAAGGTCATGCAGGACTACGTCGACCGCTTCTACGACACCTTCGTCACCCGGGTGGCCGAGGGGCGCAAGCTCCCGAAGAGCCAGGTCGACGCCATGGGGCGCGGGCGGGTCTGGACCGGCGCCCAGGCGCTCGAGCGGCACCTCGTCGACGGAATCGGCTCGCTGCCGGACGCCATCGACCACGCGAAGGCTCGGGCCCAGCTACCCGCGGGCGCCAGGGTCCGGGTCGAGGTCTTCGGCGCCGGCGCGCCGCTCCTCGACCTCGGGGCCGGCCAGGCGGACGCGAGCCTCATCGGAAAGATCCTCGCGGCCAACCCCGACCTCGCCGCCCTGGCCGCCCTGCCCTCGGGCAAGCCGCTCGCCCTGCCGGATCGGCAGCTTCAGCTCCGTTGAAGCACCCCCCCGGCGCGAGTGAGATCAGGGTGGACTCGAACAAAGTTCGGTGCTAGCGTGTTGTCCGGCCGTAGCGCTCGCGTCAAGAGTTGGCGCGATTGCGAGCCCGGGGGAGTTTTGCCGGCTTGCGCGCCCAAGGCTGCGTCGCCAGCTTCCGTAGCAGCCGATCCTCGCCAGCCGCGCCATTGACGCGTGCGGTGGCCGGAGCCGGGCGAGCGCCAGACAGCAGCGAACGAGGAGGCGCCGGGACCGCGGTCGCGCCTCCGAGCCGCGACCGGCTGCGCCGGTCGCGCCAACCCGAAGAGCGACGATGAACGACCAGCCAAACGACCAGACCGTGCCCCAGGCCGCCTCGCCCGCGACCGAACGACGCGCCGAGGAGCGGCCCGCCGGCCAGGCAAACGGCGGCTTCGCCGCCCAGCCCGCGGGCGCCCCGGTGGCCGCCTACGGGCAGGGCCAGCCGGGAGGGCAGGATTCGCTCGGCCCCGACGGGCAGCCGCGCAGCGGCAAGCGGCGTCGCCGCCGGCGGCGGCGCGGCGGCCAGGGCGGACAGCCGGGGAACGGGATGCCCGCCCAGGGCGGACAGCCTGGCTTCGCCGGACAGCCGCAGCCCGGCCAGCAGGCGCCGCAGGGGCAACCGCAGGCCCAGCCGCAGCCGCAGGCTCAGGCGCGCGAGGCCCAGGGCGTCCTCGAGATCGACCCGCGCGGCAACGGCGCGCTGCGCCGGCCGGACAAGAACCTCCTCCCCTGGCAGGACGACCCCGAGGTGCCGCGCAACCTCATCCAGCAGCTCCGGCTGCGGCCGGGCTGGCTGCTCTCCGGGCAGGCCGTCTTTCGCAACAACCGCTGGACGATGACCCGGATCGACCAGGCCGAGGGGCGCTCGCTCGCCGACGCGCAGCAGCTCCCCGACTTCCAGCACCTCACCTCGGTCGACCCGATCGGCCGAATCCACCTCGAGACGGACTACAAGGAGATGACGACGCGGGTGCTCGACCTCATCGCGCCGGTCGGCTTCGGGCAGCGCGGCCTCATCGTCGCGCCGCCGCGGACGGGCAAGACGATGATCCTCCAGCGGATCGCCCACGCGGTGGCGACGAACCACCCGCAGGCGGCCCTGATGGTGCTGCTCATCGACGAGCGGCCCGAAGAGGTCACCGACATGCGCCGCTCGGTCAAGGGCGAGGTCCTCGCCTCCTCCTCCGACCGGCCGACGAGCGAGCATCTGCGGATCGCCGAGGTCGCGCTCGACCGGGCGCGGCGCCTCGTCGAGGACGGCAAGGACGTGGTCATCCTGCTCGACTCGATCACGCGGCTCGCGCGCGCCTACAACAAAGAGGTCGAATCCTCGGGCCGCACGCTGACGGGCGGCGTGGACAGCCGAGCCCTCGAGCGGCCGAAGCGGATCTTCGGCTCGGCCCGCAAGGCCGAAGAGGGCGGCAGCCTCACGATCCTCGGCACGGCGCTCGTCGACACGGGCAGCCGGATGGACGAGGTGATCTTCGAGGAGTTCAAGGGGACCGGCAACATGGAGATCACGCTCGACCGGCAGCTCGCCGAGAAGCGGATCTGGCCGGCCATCAACATTCCCGCCTCCGGCACCCGCAAGGAAGAGAAGCTCTTCACGCCGAAGGAGATGGAGAAGGTCCGCAAGCTGCGCCAGGCGCTCTTCGCGATGAAGCCGATCGAGTCGATGGAGAAGATGCTCGGCAAGCTCGCGGACTTCCGCTCGAACGACGAGTTCCTCGACGCAATCTAGGAGGCGAACGTGACCGAACCGCTGCTCACCCCCCCCGCCGAGGCGCCCAAGGCCCCCACCGAGGCCGTGCGGGATCAGGACAAGATGATGCTGATCCTCGCCTACCTGGGCATCTTCGGCCTCGTCCCCTTCTCCGTGGTCAAGGACTCGGACTACGTCCACTGGCACGCGAAGCAGGGGCTCACCTTCACGGGCGCCGCCATCGGCGCCTGGTTCTCGCTCGCGCTCCTCGGCGTGATGCTCCGGATCGTCCACCTCTGGGTGCTGCTGCCGCTCGTCTGGATCGCGAGCCTCGGCCTCTTCCTCGGGCTCGTGGTGGTCTGGTTCGTCGCCATGAGCAAGGCGCTCGGCGGCGAGCGCTGGCGCATCCCCATCGTCGCCGACATCGCCGATCGCTGGTGAGCGACGCGGGGGCCCGCTCGGCGCGGGGCCCCTACCAGTCTTCGGTGCCGTCGTGGGCGTCGAGCGGATCGCCCGAGTGCGACTTCTTCGCGCTGCTCGCCTTCGCCGACCCCATCTTCCCCTCGAGCAGCGCGCTCGCGGCGGCGGCGGCGTTGCGGGTCGACTGGCCGTACTCGTCGCCCTCGAACGTGAGCGTCTGGCTGCCGAGCAGCCGCCGCTCCTTGCCGCTGACCGCGACGAGCGCGAGCTGGCTGCCGCTGCGCCTCGGCGTCAGCGCGGCCAGCACCAGGAGATCGACGTGCATGCCGTTGGCGAGGCCGGCGGCCGGACCGGCGACGTTCTGCTGGGCGCCGGCGACGTCCGCGAGGATCTGGGCCGGGTCCCAGCCCGGCGCCGCGACCAGCCGGACGGCGCGCGTGTTGCCGATGCCCCGCAGGGTCACGACGAAGCCGGCCGGCCGGTAGCCCACCCGCTCGAGCTGCAGGAGGTGGGCCCCCTGCGACAGCCCCGGGACCGTGGTCGGAGAGAAGCCGCGGAAGGTCCCGTCGACGAGCACCCGAGCGCCAGCCGGATCGCTGCTGACGTCGAGCGACGTCTTGGCCTTGTCGCCGGCCGAGAAGCGGGCCCGGCCCCACATCTCCTCGAAGCCCGGCGAGGTGGGCACCTGGGGCGGCGGCAGGCCGGGGTCGATCGCGAGCGCCTCCTGCGCCGCCTCCTCGGCGTCAGGGGCCTGGTTCTGGATCCAGCGCTGGGCGGCCAGCGCCGCGTACGCCCGCTGGACGTCCTGCGGGCCGGCGGCGGTCGCGGCCGACTGGAGGCTCGCGATGGCCTCGTCGGCGCGGGAGCCCTCGCCTGCCCCGACCTGGGCGGCGCAGGCCGCGAGCGAGGCGGTCGTGAGCTGGCGGAGCTTGTCGAGCCCCGCGACCGCCGCGGGGTCGCTGCCGATGAGGTCGCCCCAGCGGACGAGCGTGTGGCCGCGGGCGACGTCGTCCTCGATGGCGCCCTGAAACTGCCCCGCCTGCCCTTCGAGGACCGGCGAGGAGGCGACCACGAGGACCGCGACGCGGCTCTGGGAGAGGGCGGGGGCCGAGACGGCGAGCGTCGCCACGAGCAGCGAGCGGTGCATGGGGGAGATCCTACCCTCGAAGCCCCGAGCGGAGGAAGCACCCCCCCTCTTCAGCCCCCGTGGGCCATCGCCCGCAGGCGGGCCACCCGCTCTTCAATCGGCGGATGGGTGCTGAAGAGGCCGGAGATCCCGCGCCCGGAGAGGTGGTTCACGATGAAGAGGTGCGCCATCGCGGGGGCGGTGTCGAAGGGGCGCTGCCGGTTGCCCTGCTCGAGCGCGACGAGCGCGTCGGCGAGCGCGTCGGGGTCGCCCGACAGCTCGGCCCCCGCCTCGTCGGCCGCGTATTCGCGCCTGCGGCTGATGGCGAGCTGGATGAGCATGGCGACGACGGGGGCCACGATCGCCGCGACGAGCAGCTCGAGCCCCGAGGAGCCGCGCTCGTCGTCGCGCCCCCCGAGGCCGCCGAAGAGCGCGCCCCAGCGGAGCATGCTGCCGAGCATGGAGATGGCGCCCGCCACCGTGGCGACCACGGTCATGGTGAGCGTGTCGCGGTTTTTCACGTGGCCGAGCTCGTGGCCGAGCACCCCCTCGAGCTCGCGCCGATCCATCAGCCGCAGGATCCCCTCGGTGACGGCGACGGCAGCGTGGCTCGGGCCCCGGCCGGTCGCGAAGGCGTTCGGCGTCTCGGTGGGGATGAGGTAGATCGGCGGCGCCGGGATGCCGGCGCGCGAGGCGAGCCGCTCGACCAGCTCGTAGAGCCAGGGCGCCTGCTCGCGCGGCAGCGGCTGGGCGCGGTGGGCGGCGAGCGCGATCCGGTCGCTCCACCAGTAGCTGACGAAGTTCATCCCGCCCGCCAGCACGAGCGCCACCAGCATGCCGCTCGAGCCGCCGATGGCGCGCCCGATCCACATCAGCAGCGCGGTGAGCACGGCGAGGAGCAGGCCCGTCTTGACCCCGTTCCAGAGGCCGCCGCCGTGGGGGAGCTGGATGGGTCGCTCGGAGGTGGTCATGGCCGCTCGCATTCGCCGGTAAGCTAACCGCGGGACGGCCCGGGTCAATCCGCCGGGGTTCAGATTGTCCGACCCGGGTGTTATGAGCCCTGTCGCCATGCAAAGCCCAGCGAAGAAGCCGAAGAAGAGCGGCCCCGACCCCCAGCTCGAGCTGCTCGACGGCGCGCCCGACCGCGCCCCGGAGGCCCCGGTCGAACCGGTCGACCCGGCGCCGGAGTCGGGCCTGCCGAAGCGGCGGGCCACCGCCGAGCAGATGGCCCAGAAGCAGCGCGAGATCTCGATCTCGGAGTTCTTCACCAAGAACCGGCATCTGCTCGGCTTCGACAACCCGTCGAAGGCGCTGCTGACCGCGGTGAAGGAGGCGGTCGACAACTCGCTCGACGCCTGCGAGGAGGCGGGCATCCTCCCGGACGTCCGAGTGGAGATCGCCGAGGCGGGCGGCAACCACTTTCGCGTCGCCGTCGAGGACAACGGCCCGGGCATCGTGAAGGCGCAGATCCCGAAGGTCTTCGGCAAGCTGCTCTACGGCAGCAAGTTCCACCGGCTCAAGCAGAGCCGCGGCCAGCAGGGCATCGGCATCTCCGCCGCCGTCATGTACGGCCAGCTCACCACCGGCAAGGCCGCGGTGGTCGTGAGCAAGACCGGCAAGGGGCGGCCCGCCCACCACTTCGAGATCCAGCTCGACACCCGCAAGAACGCGCCGGTGGTCCTCGCCGACCGGGAGATCGAGCTCGAGAAGGAGCACGGCACCCGGGTCGAGATCGAGATGGTCGCCGACTACCTGCACGGCCAGCGCTCGCTCTTGCGCTACCTCGAGCAGACCGCGCTCGCGAACCCGCACTGCCGCCTCACCTACGTGCGGCCGAACGACCCAAACGGAGAGCCGCTCGTCTTCCCGCGCGCCGCCGAGACGCCGCCCAAGGAGGCGGTCGAGATCAAGCCGCACCCGCACGGCGTCGAGCTCGGCGCGCTCATGCTGATGCTCTCGGAGAGCCGCACCCGCGAGCTCCGCACCTTCCTCCAGGAGGAGTTCAGCCGGGTCTCCTCCAAGGTCGCCGACGAGATCTGCGCGGCGGCGAAGCTCTCGCGCAGCTCGCGCCCCGCCTCGCTCGGCCGCGAGCAGGCCGAGAAGCTGCACCACGCCATCGCCGAGACCAAGCTGATGGCGCCGCCGACGAACTGCCTCTCGCCCATCGGCGAGGAGCTCATCCGCAAGGGGCTCATCAACTTCCTGTCGGTCACCGAGCCGGAGGCGGAGGAGGGCGAGGACGGCGGCGAGGCGCAGCCCACGGCCGAGGCCGCCGCGGCGAGCGCGGAGGGGCCCGCCGCGGGGCAGGTCGTCACCGAAGAGGGGACGACGGCGGGCGAGGAGACCATCAAGGGGCACAGGTTCTTCGTCGCCACCGTCACCCGGCCGCCCAAGGTCTACCGGGGCAACCCCTTCCAAATCGAGGTCGGCCTCGCCTACGGCGGCGCCCTCCCCCAGGACCGGCCCATCGAGCTCTACCGCTTCGCGAACCGCGTGCCGCTGCTCTTCCAGCGCTCGGCCTGCGGCATGACCGAGGCGATCGTCAAGACCGACTGGCGCAACTACCTGCTCTCGCAGCCGAAGGGGGCGCTGCCGGTGGGGCCGATGCTGCTCTTCGTCCACATCGCCTCGGCCTGGGTGCCCTTCACCTCCGAATCCAAGGAGGCGCTCGCGCACTACCCGGAGATCCTGAAGGAGATCCAGCTCGCCGCCCAGGAGTGCGGCCGCAAGCTCGCGGCGCACATCCGCAAGCGGCAGCACGCCGACTACGAGGCGAAGCGGCGCAGCATCTTCGAGCTCTACATCCAGGAGCTCGCGGCCTCGCTCTCGAAGATCACCGGCAAGGACGAGAAGCCCATCCGCTCGCGGCTCGTCGAGCTCGCGAAGGGCTTCACGGGCGCGATGGAAGGAAGCGAGGAGGCGGAGGGCTAAATGGACGCGACCCAGAAGAAGACCACGCAGAAGCTCGTCCGGCTCGCCGACGAGGTGCTGCGGCAGGCGAAGTCGGGCGAGAACCCGCACGTCGAGGTGCCGACCCGCACCCTCGCGAACGTCCGCTACAACGAGAAGAAGAAGATCATCGAGCTGAAGGGCGACAAGCAGAAGCGGCTCTTCTTCAACGTGGGCCAGGCGAAGAAGTTCATGCAGACCTTCCTCGTCGGCTCCGCCTGCAAGGAGCTCATCGAGGCCGGCAAGACCACCTCCATCCGCGACCTCTACTACCTGACGAAGCACACCCTCGGGACGACCAAGCAGAACACCTTCGAGGAGCAGGAGGAGAGCGACCCCATCATCGAGGACCTCGAGGTGACGGTGGACGCGCTGCGCGAGGAGCTGCACCTCTTCGCCTCGAACAAGGGCAACCTCGTCGGCGAGATCACGCTCGTCGATTCCGGCGACACCATCGACGCGCGCCGGATGGGCTCGGGCGGCTGGGGCGTCCCCTCGATCGTCGAGGAGGAGACCATCCAGTTCAAGAAGCACGAGGCGAAGTTCGTCCTGCTCGTCGAGAAGGACGCGGTCTTCCGCAGGCTCAACGAGGACCGCTTCTGGAAGAAGCACCACTGCATCCTGATCCACGGCGGGGGCCAGCCGCCGCGCGGCGTGCGGCGGCTCTTGCACCGGATGCACGAGGAGCTCGAACTGCCCGTCTACGTGCTCGTCGACAACGATCCGTGGGGCTTCTACATCTACTCGGTGGTGAAGCAGGGCTCGATCAACCTCGCCTACGAGAGCATGCGGATGGCGGTCCCCAAGGCCCGCTTCATCGGCCTCTCCTCGTTCGACAAGGAGAAGTTCGGCCTGCCGGACAACGTGACCATCAAGCTGACCGACGACGACGAGAAGCGGGCGAAGCAGATGCTCGCCTACCCCTGGTTCGAGAAGAAGCAGTGGCGGAAGGAGATCGAGAAGCTGATGAAGAGCGGCATCAAGCTCGAGATCGAAGCGCTCTCGTCCATGGGCATCAGCTTCGTCACCGACGAGTTCTTGCCTCGCAAGCTCCGCGAGGGCGACTGGCTCGAGTAGCCGCTTGCTCCTCCGCGCGCTCGTCCTCCTCGCGCTGTCCGCCTCCGCCCAGCCGTACACCTGGGGCTCGCTTCCAAGGAAGCTCCAGGCGATCGTCCCCCGGCCGCAGGGAGACGACGAGCTGCTCTTCGTCGAGAAGCGGCCCGACGACGGCACCACCCTCTGGCAGATCGGCCTCGGCTGCGCGGCCGAGAGCTGCCGCCGGATGGAGCTCGTGCGGGAGGACGAGGGCGCCTTCACGCGGATCGGCCTCGGCTACCGCGACCCCTTGAACGGCGGCTTCGTCACCGCCTTCGCGCTCGTGAAGCTCGCCCGCGAGGACGCCGCCGCCCGCCGCTGGGTCGCCGCCGCGGGGCGCCTCGGGCTGCGCTGCGCCGCGGGCTGCGACCCGAAGCTGCGCGCCCTCGAGGGGACCTCGGCGCTCGCCGCCGGCCTCTTTCCCCAGGCCGAGCGGGCGTTCCGGGCCGTGCTCGCGAAGAGCCCGGCGAACGGGGCGGCCCGCCTCGCGCTCGGCGACGCGCTCTGGGGCGAGAAGAAGAAGGCGCTCGCCCGCGAGGCCTACGAGGAGGCCGCGCGGGACCCGGACTCGAAGGTGAAGACCGAGGCGAAGGCCCGCCTCGCGGCGCTGCCGAGGTAGCGGCAGAGCGGCCCCGAGCGGCGGGGGCAACGAGCGGCGCAGCTCGTGGCACCGAGATGTCTCTCGCGAGATGTCTCTCGGCCGTGACAACTCGGCGAGCTGAACCTTGCTACTGGACCGCGGGGTCCTTGCAGCAGAGGACGCCGTCATTGTCGGTGCTCGCGTACTGGGCGCAGCCCTCGTTGTTGCCTGCCCAGTAGTCGGATCCGGTCCCGTAGATGCAGTTCGCGCAGCCGTCGCTCATGCAGCCGGTCCCGCAGCAGTACGGGGCGTAGCCGAGCCCACTCGCCCCCCAGTTGCCCGACGTGCAGGGGAGCGGGAGCGTGCAGGTGCTGGCGCCGCAGTTGCTCGCGTTGGCGGAGGAAGGGAAGATCGACGTCCCCGTTACAAAGCTCGCCGCGCCTCCGAGCGCCGAGTTGCACTGCGCCATCGTGACTCGGGTCGTGAGATCGTTCGGAGCACCGTTCTTCATGCACAGGTGCCAGCCGAAGGCGCAGGCATCCTCCGGCGCCGCGCAGGCCCCCAGACCGTTGCCGCAGGGCTGGCAGGTACGGGGCGACTGCATGCTCTGGGCGCTCCAGGTCGCGGCGCAGGCGGCGATGGCAGGGAAGGCCCCCGTGTCGGAAAAGCCCTCGCGGGTTCCGTCGGCGCAGCCGACCGTCGGATCGGCCGTGTAGCACGTGCCGCCGCAGCAGACCTGGCCGGCCGTGCAGCTCCCACAGCTTCCGCCCGAGCCACCAACGGTGCAGAGGCCGGCCGAGCACTTCTGCCCGGTGAGGCAGGGATTGCCGCAGACGCCGCAGTTCAAGGGGTCCGTCTGGGTATCGACGAGGACGCCCTTGCAATTCGTCTGGCCTGCCGGCGGCGGCGTGGCGCAGAAGCACGCAGGCGTGAGGGTGAGCCCGAGAATCGCGAGGACACATAGAGTCTTGTGCATGTAAGCTTTCTGGTCCCAGACGACGTCGACGCCGGTCTGATGATGGAGCGCCATCGCCTACCAGAGAGACGGCAATGCGGCAAGCAACATGAGGCAAGCGCTCGGGCTTCGGACACAGTCGGTCGGAAGCGCGAGGCGGCCGGCGGGCCGGAAAGCGGCCCGGCGCCGGTGCTGCTCGCCGCGCGCAGCTTGGGCCAGCATCGCGCCCAGCCGCCTCGAGAACGCCTCGGATCAGGCGGGTCGGTCGACGCTCCGACCGGAGAACGAGGAGAGCGGGCGCAGCTTGGGATCGTTCAGATCCCGGATGAGGCGGGCCTTGCGCTCCTCGTACTCCTCGCCGGCGATCTCACCCGCGGCGAAGCGTCGCTGGAGTATGTCCAACGGGTGCTCACGGTACAGCTGGCGTGTGCGACGTGACACGGGGCCCCCCCATGAGAAGAACACCACGAACAGGACGATCCAGAACATCCACCAGAAGAAGTGCATCCCGAAGAAGTTCCAATGGTACCAGTACATGACGTCCCTCCTCACCCAGGATGGCTCGCCTGGTCGTGCGACGGTTGAGCGTTCCGTGGGCCAGCGGCGTCCCCCAACCAGTAGCCCGGGCGACCGTAGTGCTCGTGGAGGCGCGCCTCGAAAGCGCGGTCGATGGCCGCGGTCTCGCTCCATTCCGGGCTGTCCTTGATCTCCTGCCGAGTCAGCTCCACATAGACCCGCCGCTCCTCCCAGCTCACCTGACTCGCCCAGTGGGGCGAGACCAGCACCTTCTTGCCGACCCACCAGCGGCTGGTGTCGACCACCAAGTAGCGGACGGCCCACGTCTCGTCGTCGAAGATGAAGTCGTCAACGTGGCCGATGGCGTCATCGCTCCCCTGGACGCGATAGCCGCGGACCTTCCCGGCGCTTCTCAGATGCACGTCGCCGGACGACGCCTCCTCGGCATGTCCGATCGGAGCGTCCCAGCTGCCGCTTCCGAGGGCGCCTGGATACTGTCCCATGCCCCACAGACCGACCAGCCCGTAGCCCCAGTAGTACGGATAGCCGTAGTAGCCGTAATAGGCTCGCTCGTGCTGGCGCGAGACCGGCTGGGCGGTGTCAATGTTCGGGCTGCCCTTGATCTGCGCCTTCGTGAGCGAGAGGTGAAACTGCCAGCTCGACCACTGGATCTGGCGGAATGAGATGGGGGAGATGAGGACCTGGCGCTCCTGAAAGAAGCCGCCGGTCTGCACGACCAGGTAGCGCACGACCCAGCGCTCGTCATCCAGCAGGAAATCCACCACCGTGCCGACGTCGTCGTCGGCGCTCGCATGCTCGAAGCCACGCTCCTCGAGCGTGCTCCCGGGGATGGCGGTCACCTTGAAGCGATCGAGCACCTTCAGGCTTCGCAGCATGATGCCACCTTCCTCTGGAGCTCCGGCCCCTCGCGTGCAGTAGTGCACCAAGAGCTTAAGCACGCAGCGAACCGCGACGTCGTGAGGACACGCAGCGCTTTTTTGAACGGATCATCCTTACCATTGGTGAGACACGGCAGCGTCCGGATGTCCTACCAGTACGCCAGATGCATGCATCGAGGGGAGCGGGAGAAGGCCCATGAGAAAGACAAGCTCTTTCGCAGCGCTGTTGTTCTTCGTGATTTCCGGCGCCGGCATCGCGCTGGCGTATCTGCTGTATGCCCACGGTTCGGTCGCCGCGGCCGCCGTCGTCACGAGTGCCGCGCTCGTGGTCGCATTCGTCGTCGCGAGCACGGTGAAGGTCGCGGACGCGTGGGACCGAGTGGTCGTGCTTCGCCTAGGCGAGTTCCATGCACTGCGGGGTCCCGGCGTGTTCGGAATCATCCCCATCATCGACACCATCGCATACTGGATCGACACGCGCGTGATCACGACGGGCTTCAAGGCGGAGAAGACGCTCACCAAGGACACGGTGCCGGTCGACGTCGACGCCGTGCTGTTTTGGAAGGTGACCGATCCCAAGAAGGCGGCGCTCGCGGTGGCCGACTACGTCAGCGCGATCGGCTGGGCGGCGCAGACCGCGCTGCGCGACGTCATCGGCAAGACGCAGCTCGCCGACATGCTGGAAGGCCGCGACAAGCTATCGGCCCAGCTGCAGCACATCATCGACGAGCGCACCGAGCCGTGGGGCGTCAACGTGGTCTCGGTCGAGGTCAGGGATGTGCTGATCCCGCCAGCGCTCGAGGACGCCATGTCGATGCAGGCGCAGGCCGAGCGCGAGCGACAGGCCCGCGTGATCCTCGGCGACTCGGAGCGCCAGGTCGCGGAGAAGTTCGGCGAGGCCGCCAAGACGTACGAGCACAACCCGGTCGCCCTCCACCTTCGGGCGATGAACATGTTGTACGAGGGGCTCAAGCACAACGCGACGATCGTGCTGGTGCCGAGCACCGCCATCGAGTCGATGCAGCTCGGCGGGCTGAGCGGGATCACCGCATTGACCAATGGGCTCGCCCAGGAGGCCAACGGCAAGGCCAAGGAAGCGCTGGTCTCGCACCCGGCATGACAGGGGCGGGGCCGACGAGCGCCCAAAGCTCGCCAACCCTTCTTGGCCATGCGTGACTCCCTACGGGGCTGAAGCCTCGGAAATACTCAGGTTTCTCGGCCTGCCTGGGGTGATTCTCCAGCCGCGCATCTGGTCGAGGATGGAGGGGCGATGGCGCCAGTTGGGGTCGGTCT
>JAJXUD010000089.1 GCA_021783235.1 Myxococcales bacterium
ATCATCGCCCTCCGCTGCTGCAAGCTGAGCGGTCGCTTTGAGGACTTCTGGGAGCGTCGGTCAGTCCCCCACCAAGCCGCCGCCTGAGCTCACCTCACAATCGTGACGTGCACCCCTGAGAGGGCCTTCCCGATCTCGGCCTCGAACCTCTGGCCGCGCCGGCGCCGCTGACGGTAGAGTCGCCGTTTGCGTCCATCGTCCCCGAGGAGGGCGCCAGCGTGAAGAAGGGCAAAGACCCGGCAGGTCAGTCCGACGAGCACAACTCGCGCGGCATCGAGCTGGCCGACCGCGGCTGGCTGGACGAGGCCATCAACGAGTTTCGGAAGGCGATCGAGCTCGACCCGAGCTCGGCGCACGCCCACGACAACCTCGCGACGGTCTACGCGGAGAAGCGGCTCTACCGGGAGGCGCTGCGCGAGTACCTGCTCGCGCTCTCCCTCGAGCCGGAGAGCGCGACCGCGCACTACAACCTCGCCTGCTTCCTCTCGGCCCACGCCGCCGACATGGCCATCGAGGAGTACAAGCACGCCATCGAGCTCGACCCCGACTACCCCGACGCCCACCTGAACCTCGGCCTCGCCCACGCCGACCAGGAGCGGATCGACGAGGCGCTCGCCGAGCTCGAGATCGCCATCCGCCTCGCCCCCGACGACCCCCTGCCGCGCCACGAGCTCGCCGCGCTCCAGATGGACGAGGGCGACTACCGCGGCGCCATCGCGCAGCTCAAGGAGGTCGTCCGGCTCGACCCGGGCAGCTTCGACGCCTACCTCGACCTCGGCATCTGTTACGCGCAGAAAGGCTTCTACGCCGAGGCCGAGCGGGCTTACGGCAAGGCGCGCGGCATCAAGGAGGGCGATCTGCTCCTCGACTACAACCTCGGCGCGCTCTACGCGCTCTGGGGCCGCCCGCAGGAGTCGCTCGAGGCGCTCGCCCGCGCGATCGCCCACGATCCGCAGAAGGTCCGCGGCTGGCTGCAGAGCGATCCCATGTTCGAGACGCTGCGGGAGCGGCCGGAGTTCGACGCGCTGCTGAAGTGAGGCCCCGCGCGGCCCCGGCGCCTCGGGCGCCCCCGCGGGGGGCTTCCGGACGGCGGCCCGGGTGATTACCCAGTAGCCCCATGCGGGGTGCGCGCGCCGGCGGACGTGGCTCCGCGGCGCTCGGACGGGTCGCCGCGATCGTCACCTATCTCGCGCTGGCCTCGCTCTACGCGCGCTTCGGCCTCGCCGCGATGGCGGGCCCGCTCGCGCGGCTCGCGGCTCGGGGCCGCTTCGGCTACGGCCTCTCCTCCCTCGCGCTCATGGCGGCGCAGGCCATCGCGCTCGACGAGCTCCTCGGGGCGCTCCTCGGGCTCGCGCGGTAGCGGATCTCCCGGTCGCCGTGCTCTTCCCCATCTCGCACACGGCGCTCTCGCCCCTCGGCCTCGTCTTCATCGGCGTGCTCGTCGGCGCCTTCGGCGGGCTCTTCGGCGTCGGCGGCAGCTTCATCGCCGGCCCGCTCCTCTTCGCCCTCGGCCTGCCGATGCGCTTCGTCGTCGGCAGCGACCTCGCGGGCCTCGTCGGCACGGGGCTCGTCGCCGCGAAGCGGCACCGGGCGCTCGGCAACGTGGACGTGAAGCTCGCCCTGCTGATGACCGGCGGCACCGTCGCGGGGGTCGAGATCGGGGCCCGGCTGGTGCAGCGGCTCGTGAGGCGGCGGATGGCGAACCGGCTGCTCGCGCCGGTGTCGGCCGCGATCTTCATCGGCGTCTCGCTCTTCGTCGGCATCGAGAGCGCCGTCGCGATCGCCCGGCGCCGGCGGGGCGGGAGCTCCGAGCCGCCAGCGCTCGCGCTTGGGCTCCGCCTCCTCCGGCTGCGGCCGTTGGTCTCGCTCCCCGTCTCCGGCATCGCCGAGGTCTCGGTCTGGCTCCTGCTCGCCGTCGGTTTCGCGACCGGGATCCTCTCCGGCCTCCTCGGCGGCGGCGGCGGCTACCTGCGGATGCCGCTGCTCGTCTACCTCCTCGGGGTCCCCACCCACGTCGCGGTCGGGACCGACCTCTTCGAGGTCGTGATGAGCGCGAGCTACGGGACGCTCAGCCACGCGCTCAAGGGCGACGTCGACGTGATCGTGGCCCTCGCCCTCGACCTCGGGGCCGTCCTCGGCGCCCGCTTCGGCACCTGGCTCGTCCGCTTCATCCGCGGCCCCTGGCTCCGGCTCGCCTTCGCGCCGCTGCCGGCCGTCGGCGGCGCCATCCTGCTGTATGCGCTCTTCCACCGTGGAGGCTCGCCGTGACCGGATCCGCCGTCAGGCCCGCGATCGAGCCGCCGCGGCCGCTGCGCATCCTCGTCGGCTTCGACGGCTCCCGCCCGGCCGAGCGGGCCGTCTCGGAGGCCGGCGCGCTCGCCGCCGCCGTGCACGGGCAGCTCACCGTGCTCTGCGTCGCCGAGTTCGAGGGGGACGAGCGCGCGCTGCCGGCGCGGCTCGCCCGGGTGCGCGGGCTGCTCGCCGAGCACGGCCAGCGGAGCGTGGTGCTGACCCGCAGCGGCCGGCCGGCCCAGGAGCTCGCGGCCACCGTGCGCGAGCTCGGCTACGACCTCGTCGTGGTCGGCGGCGCTCCGCGCGCGGGAGAGCTCGGCCACCGGATCCCCGGCACCAGCTACCGCGTGCTCAAGTCGGTGCAGCCCGCCGTGCTCGTGGCCAAGGCGGTGCGGCCGCGCATCCGCCGCATCCTCCTCTGCACGGGCGGCCTCTGGACGAGCGAGCTCGAGCGCGCGCTGCCGTTCGTGGCCGAGCGGCTCGCGCGCCCGCTCGGCGCCGAGGTCGTCCTCTACAGCGTCGTCATGGCGACGCCCCCCATGTTCTCGCGCGACCTCGACGAGGCGCGCCGCGCCGACGAGCTGCTGGCGGGCGGCTCGGCGTTCGGCGTCCACCTGCGCGCCTGCCGCCGGCTGCTCGAGCGGGCCGGCATCGAGGTGAGGGTGCGCGTCGGCGCGGGCGACGTCGTGCCCGCCGTGCTCGAGGAGATCCGGCTCCAGGACGCCGATCTCGTGGTCGTCGGCTCCTCCCCGCCGCGCGGGCGGCTCGGCTCGTACGTCCTCGGCGATCTCGCCCGCGAGATCCTCGACGCCGCCGACCGCCCCGTGCTCGTGCTCCACACGCTCGCGCTCGGACCGCTGCGACAGGCCTGGCGCTCGCTGCGCGGCGCCTTCCGCCCGGCGAAGACGAGCGAGACGCCGGCGGGGTGAGGGGGACGCGAGCGCCCGAGGCTCGAACGGCCTGGGTCCAAGGCTTGGAGGGGCGGGTTCGAGGCTCGAACGCGCGCGTCCTCTCGTCTTCGTCGCTCCGAATCGGGCCCGAGGACCCTTGCGCGTTCGCCTCCATGGGACGATCATCCGGGTCGACAGGAGCCACGCCATGCCCTTCTTTCAGACCGCCCCCGAACTGCCGCACCCCTTTCACGCCGACCGCGTCCTCAAGGGCTACCTCGCCCGCGTGCTGCCGCCCGACGTCCACCGGGCGATCGTCCCGGAGATCGAGGCGATGGGCGACCTCACGGGAGGCGAGCTCTACGCGCTCCAGCAGGAGGACCGCGAGAACCTGCCGCGGCTCGTGCAGTGGGACGCCTGGGGCAACCGGGTCGACCGGGTCGAGCTGACGCCGCTCTGGAAGCGGGCGCAGCGGATCGCGGCCGAGCGGGGCCTCGTCGCGACCGCCTACGAGCGCAAGCACGGCGCGCTCTCGCGCGTCCACCAGTTCGCGCTCGTCTACCTCTTCCACCCCTCGAGCGACATCTACACCTGCCCGCTCGCCATGACGGACGGGGCCGCGAAGACGCTCATCACCCACCAGGCGCACGCGCTCGTCGAGCGGGCGCTGCCCCGCCTCACCAGCCGCGACCCGGCTCGCGCCTGGACCTCGGGCCAGTGGATGACCGAGCGGACGGGCGGATCGGACGTCGGCACCAGCGAGGCGATCGCGCGGCAGGTGAACGGGCAGTGGCGACTCGACGGCACCAAGTGGTTCACCTCGGCGGTGACCGCGGAGATGGCGCTGACGCTCGGGCGGCCCGAGGGGAGCCGGCCGGGCGGCAAGGGGCTTGCGCTCTTCTACGTGGAGACGCACGACGCCGCCGGCCGGTCGCTCATCCAGGTGAACCGGCTCAAGGACAAGCTCGGCACCCGCAAGCTGCCCACCGCCGAGCTGACGCTCGACGGCACGCCGGCGATCCCGGTGATCGGCCTCGAGAACGGCGTCAAGGCGATCACGCCGATGCTCACCATCACCCGCACCTGGAACGGCATCTGCGCGGCGGGCGAGATCGCCCGGGCGATCGCGCTCGCGCGCGACTACGCGCGGCGCCGCCAGGCGTTCGGCGCGGCGCTCTCGGACAAGCCGCTCCACGTCGAGACCTTCGCGGACCAGGTGGCCGAGGCCGAGGCCGCCTTCCACCTCGCCTTCCGCGCCGCCGAGCTGCTCGGCCGCGAGGAGGCCCGCGAGGCGAGCGCGGCGGAGCTCGCGCTCCTGCGACTCGTGACGCCGCTCTCGAAGCTCGGCACGGCCCGGCAGGCCATGTCCATCGTCCCCGAGGTGGTGGAGGTCTTCGCCGGCGCCGGCTACGTCGAGGACACCGGCATCCCGCGGCTCCTGCGCGACGCCCAGGTGCTCCCGATCTGGGAGGGGACGACGAACGTCCTCTCGCTCGACGCCCTGCGCGCCATCGCCCACGGCGGCGCCCTCGAGGCGCTCTCGGCGGAGGTGAAGGCGACCGCCCAGGAGCTGCGCTCGGCGCCGCTCCAGCGGGTCGGCCGCGAGGCCGCGAGCGCCGTCGACCACGCCGCCGGCTGGCTGCAGGAGCGGCTCGCGAAGGGGCCCGCGGCCCTCGAGGCCGGCGCCCGGGGCGTCGCGCTCACGCTCGCCCGCGCCTACTCCGCCTCCCTGCTCTGCCGCCAGGCGCAGTGGTCCATCGACCGCGAGCGGGACGGCCGCTCGCAGGCGGCGGCGGTCCGCTTCGCGAGCCACGGCCTCGATCGGCTCGTGGACGGCGATCCGGCGGCCGCGGCGCTGGCCGACGACCGGCCGATGCCGCTCTGAGGGCCCGTCGCCCGGCGCCTCTCGGAACCGTCCGTAACGAGCGTATGCCTTGCGCTTCAACGCCCTGGCCGTCGAGAAGGGTGCAGATGCGAGGCGGAGGGCTGGCGAGGAGCGGAGTTACCGTGGTGGGGTCATGAGCAGCGCAGCCAGCCCGACGACGAAGCAGACGCGCCCTCATCGGTGGATCAGGGGCCAATCGGTTTGACCCGGCGCGCTCGCGCGGGTACGACAGCCTCATGTTCGCCATGGTCCAGGGGGCGCTCAGCGCCTACCGCGAGTTCGGCTCGGGGCCCACGGTGCTGCTCTTGCACGGCCTCGGGGCGAGCGGCGAGAGCTTCCTCGACGTGGCCGAGGATCTGGCGCGCGACTACCACGTCGTGGTCCCGGACCTCCTCGGCAACGGCCGCAGCGACAAGCCGCCCGGCGACTACGGCGCCCAGGCGCTCGCCCGGCACCAGGCCGAGCTGCTCTCCCGCATCGGCGCGACCCCGGTCTTCGCGCTGGTGGGCCACTCGCTCGGGGCCCTCGTCGCGGTCGAGCTCTGCGCCCGGCTGCGGGACGCGGGCGCCGTGCAGAAGCTCTGCCTCATCGACCCGCCGCCGCCGGGCGGCTTCCCGCTCGCGGCGCTGCTCGCGGGGTTCACGGCGGGCTCGAGGGGCTCGGCGCTGGTGCAGGCGATCCTCCCCACCCGCCTGCTCGCGCGCGCCTGGCTCCGGTTTCTCTACGCCGACCCGAAGCGGCTGCAGCCCGGCGTCCTCGACCGCTACGCGAAGATGGCCGCGGCCCGCGGCAGCGCCGCCGCCACGGTCGCCTCCATCCGGGCGATGGGCAAGCTGCGGCTGCCGACCGAGGTGGCCCCGCCGACGCTGCTCCTCTGGGGCGCCGAGGACCCCATCTTCCCGCCCTCGGGCGCGGTCGAATGGCAGGAGAAGCTGCCGCGCTCGAAGACCCTGATTCTGCCGGCCTGCGGCCACTGCGGGCCGGAGGAGGCGCCGCGCGCCGTCGCCCGGGCGCTGCGCGATTTCTTCGCCGAGGGCGAATCCGCCCAGGCCGCCACGACGCACTGAGGGAGAACCGATGCCGCAGAGGCCCATCCTGCTCGGAGTGAACGTCGACCACGTGGCCACCATCCGCCAGTCGCGCAAGACGAGCTACCCCGATCCCGTCGCCGCCGCGGCGATCTGCGAGCTCGCCGGGGCCGACCAGATCACCATCCACCTGCGCGAGGATCGCCGCCACATCCAGGAGCGCGACCTCCAGATCCTCCGCCGGACCGTGCAGACCCGGCTGAACCTCGAGATGGCCGCCACGGCCGACATGGTGAAGATCGCCTACGAGGTGAAGCCCGACACCGTGACGCTCGTGCCCGAGCGGCGCGAGGAGCTGACCACCGAAGGCGGCCTCGACCTCGTCGGCCAGCGCGACCAGGTCCGCAAGGTCGTGAAGACGCTGCGCGACGCGGAGATCGCCGTCTCGGCCTTCGTCGACCCGGAGGTCGAGCAGGTCCGCGCGGCGCACCGGATGGACGTGCCGCGGGTGGAGCTGCACACCGGTCGCTACTGCGACGCGCGGCTCGAGAAGGACCGCGCGCGCGAGCTCGCCCGCATCGTCGACGCCGCGAAGGCGGCGCAGAAGCTCGGCCTCGGAGTCGCCGCCGGCCACGGCCTCGACTACGAGAACGTCGTGCCGGTGGCTGCCATCGCCGAGATCGAGGAGCTCAACGTCGGCCACTCCATCGTGGCGCGGGCGATCTTCGTCGGCCTCGACCGGGCCGTGCGCGACCTGAAGGCCCTCATGGCCGAGGCGCGGCGGTGATCGCGTGATCCTGGGACTCGGCCTGGACGTCGTCGAGATCGCGCGGCTCCAGGCGATCCTCGACGGGCCGATCGGCGACCGCTTCGCGGAGCGGGTCTTCACGCCGGCCGAGCGCGACTACTGCGGCGAGCACTTCGCCCGGGCGGTCCACTTCGCCGGGCGCTTCGCCGCGAAGGAGGCGCTCGTGAAGGCGCTCGGGGCGCCGGCGGGGATGACCTGGCAGGACATGGAGGTCTCGAGCGGCGGGCCGCCCCGCATCGAGACCTGCGGGCGCGCCGCCGAGGCGCTCTCGGCCCGCGGGGTGAAGAGCGTTCACCTGAGCCTCTCCCACGACGGCGGGCTCGCCGTGGCCGCGGTGATCCTGGAGGGCTAATCGGTGCGCGTCTACTCCGCCGCCGAGGTCCGCGAGCTCGATCGGATCGCCTCCGCCGATTTCGACCTCCCGGTCGAGCGGCTCATGGAGGCTGCCGGCGCGGCCGTGGCCGAGGCCGCGGCGGGTCGGCTCGGCCCCGGCGGTCGCTGCCTGGTCTACGCCGGGGCGGGGAACAACGGCGGCGACGGCTTCGTCGCGGCGCGGCGGCTGCGCGAGCGGGGCCTGTCGGCCGAGGTCTGGCTCGCGCTGCCGCCCGAGAAGCTCGCGGGCGCCGCGAAGGCCGCCTTCGAGCGGCTCGGGGCGGCCGGCGTGACCGTGGGCCGCGGCGCCCCCCCCGTCCTCGCGAAGGGAGACGTCGCGATCGACGCGCTGCTCGGGACCGGCCTCTCCCGGCCGCCCTCGGGGCCGTTCGCCGACGCCATCGAGGCGATGGCGTCGGGCCGCGCCCGGGGCGCCGCCGTGATCGCGGTCGACGTCCCTTCGGGGCTCGACGCGGATCGGGGCGTGCCCCTCGGCGCCTGCGTGCGCGCCGACGCGACCGTCACCCTGGCCGTCCGGAAGCGCGGCCTCTGCCTCGAGCCCGGGGCGAGCCTCGCGGGGGAGGTCGCGGTGGCGGACCTCGGCCTTCCGCCCGCGGCGCTCGCCCGCCTCCGGCCGAGGGCGGAGCTCCTCGAGGAGCGCGACGTGCGGGCGCTCTTTTCGCCGCGGCCCCGCGACGCGCACAAGGGGCTCTTCGGCCACCTCCTCGTCGTCGCGGGCGGGCCCGGCAAGGCGGGCGCCGCGGCGCTCTGCGCCCGCGGCGCGCTCCGGGGCGGGGCCGGGCTCGTGACGCTCGCCTCGCGCCCCGAGGTCGCGCTCTCGCTCTGGACGCTCGTGCCCGAGGCGATGGCCGCGCCGCTACCGGGGGAGGGGCCGCTGTCGCTCGCGGATCTGCCGGCGCTGCGCGCGGCCCTCGAGGGCAAGAGCGCGCTCGCGATCGGCCCCGGCATCCCGCGCGGCCCCGAGACCGCCTCGCTGCTCGGCGCGCTGCTCGAAGGCTTCGGCGGGCCGGCGCTGCTCGACGCCGACGCGCTCAACGCGCTCGCCGAGGATCCGACGCTGCTGCGGCGCGCCGCGGGCCCCGTGGTCCTCACGCCCCACCCGGGCGAGATGGCCCGCCTCTGTGGAGAGCCGGTGGCGGAGCTGCAGGCGGACCGGCTCGGCGTCGCCGAGCGGTTCGCCCGCGAGCACGGCGTCGTGGTCGTGCTCAAGGGGGCGCGGACAGTCGTCGCCGCGCCCGACGGCGAGCTGTCGATCGTCCCCACGGGGAACCCCGGGATGGCGACCGGCGGCACGGGCGACACGCTCACCGGCCTCGTCGGCGCGCTGCTCGCCCAGCGGATGGAGCCTCGCGACGCGGCTCGGGCCGGGGCGTACCTTCACGGCCTCGCGGGCGATCTCGCGGCGCGGCGGCATGGCGAACGGGGGCTCGTCGCGTCGGATCTCGGCGAGGCCCTCGGGGAGGTCTGGGCGGCATGGCGGCTGTGAGGAGCGCGTCGGTCGATCTGCCGGCGCCCGAGGCGACGTTCGATCTCGGCGAGCGGCTCGGCCGCCTGCTCGCCCCCGGCGACTTCGTCGGGCTGCACGGCGATTTGGGCGCCGGCAAGACGCTGCTCGTCCGCGGCGTGGCCCGTGGGATCGGCGTCGCCGAGGGCCAGGTCCAGAGCCCCACCTTCACCATCGTCAACAGCTACGCCGGCGGCCGGCTGCCGCTCCACCACGCGGACCTCTACCGGCTCGAGGGCATGGACGAGCTCTACGCCACGGGCTACTTCGACCTGGTGGGGGCCTCGGGCGCGCTCGTCGTCGAGTGGGTCGAGCGGATCGCCGGCGCGATGCCCGACGAGCGGCTCGAGATCGCGGTCGAGCGGACGGGCGATCTGACCCGCCGCGCGGTCGCGACGGCGTTCGGCGCGCGCGCCGAGGCGCTGCTCGCGGCCTTCCCCTGATCGTCGTCCTCGTGGAAGTGGCGACGGTCCTACTCGAACGGGCCCTCGTCCTCTTCGTCCTTGTGCTGCTCCTTGCCGTAGTCCTGCTCCCGGTAGTTGCGCCGCGCCCTCTTCTCCCGCTCCTTCCGCGCCGCGAGCGAGCACTCCGCGCAGTACAGCCGGCCCGGCTCGCGGCTGCGGCAATGCAGGTACGCGCGCTGGCAGCGTTTGCACGGACGGAGGAACAGGACGTCGAGCGCCACTCGGGCGGCGAGCCGACGAAGAACTCGACATCGCCCGCGACTCGGGCAGACTGTTGCCCGAGACTACGCGATGCCACTCGCTGGGCGGCCCGGCTCACTCCGGGCCGCCCGTCTCGTCTGCTCCCTGCCCCAGCCTCGACCGAGATCCTCCCGCCCGCCACTTCTCGCCCACTCCTCCAGCGCCCGTCGCTCGAGACGAAGGGCGGGACGGGGCTTCGCCCCTTCCCGCTCCCTTCCCCCAAAATCACCTACGACCTACGCTGGTTGGTCCCCTGGTCCCCGGTGATCCCGGTGGAATCGGGTCCCTTCAACACCGGTGGCAACACGCACCGCGCGCAGCGCTCCTTGACGGGTCCAACCATCAGGGATGATCATGAGACTGGAGGGTAGGTGCCGGCATGGCGAGCGGCGCTGGAAGCAGCGGTCGTAAAGGTTGGGGGCTTTGCCTCCTCCTCGCGTCATGCGGATCCGGCCAGGGATGTGGCTCCTGCCAGCCCGTATCGGCACCCCAGATCAATCCGGTGAGCGCCGGGACCTGTCCCAACCCCGCAGAGGCCCAGCCAGTCCAAGCGTCCAGCCTGGGCGGCGGGCCAGTCCTCGTCGTATTCAACCCCTTCTCGAACGACCCGTCCCAGTACAACTTCTCGTTGGACAGCGCCGGGCTCGTCTGGAACAGCGCGCCAGACGTACCCCTGGAGCAGACCTTCGGCGGACCCATCGTCCCGCAGCCGCTTCAGATTCCCGCCTGTCACCCGGAGACCGTCGAGCAGTCCGGCTGCGTGGCGATCACGCCGGGGTGGCAGGGCGATTCGTTCACCTTCGACAACCCGCTCTATGGCGAGACGGTCGTAGGGTTGATGGGAACGACGACGGATGCAGGCCTATACCAGTTCCAGGCCGGCGCCGCGACGGCGTTCTTCAGCAGCTTTCTGTTGGCCCCGGACGCGGGTTACGCGCTCTACCCGGAGTTGTTGGATGACCCCTTCGTCCCAATCTCCCCTCCGGATGGAGAGGACGGGCCGAAGGCGGCCTACGACGAGCAGGGCGAGGCGGCGCTGGTCACGGGCTCGATCAACGCGGCCGACGTCAACGGCGGAACTGCCAATGTGTTCGAGACCCTGTTGCGGATCTACGGTGGGCCGAGCTTTCCGTGTGCCGGGAGCCCTGGGAATTTCCGCGAGCTGACGGGCTTCTGCAGCCCGTCGCTCGTCTGCGGCTGCCCCGAAGAGGACTGCGTCGACGTCTCGCCTGGAGTGCTCTCGTCGGGCGTACCGACGCTTCTCGCAGGCACGGTCCCCGGCCAAGTCTCGATCTTGGGAACCACCGTGGCGATCGACACGACCTGCTACGCCGGTCTTGGCAGTCGGCACGACAGTCCATGGGCCACGCACGCCCCCGTCGTGGGCTTCAACCAGCGGGCCTTCGTCGCCTTCATGCTAGACGATTCGAGCGATGTCGCCCATCCCGTGCCTGCCCTCGCGGTCGTCGACTACTCGAACCCCGCGAGCCCGCAGATCGCCTGGCGGGCCCTTCCCTTTCGCGCCCCGCTCTTGCCATGTCCGACCGGCCTCGATGGCGGCCAGAACGATCCGAGCCACTGCCTCCCGGATTGCACCGGAACGGCGCCCATCCGCCTGGGCCAAATCCCCTCGCTCGCCTACGGCTGGGACGACGCGCACCAGCAGCACCTCCTCTATCTCGCGTGGAACCAGTCGAACGAGGGCTCTCCGCCCGTCGAGCAGATCATCTTCGTGGCGCTCGACGTCGACAACGCCTGGCCACCCAACTTCACGGTGCGCAGCGCCTTCCCGCCGATCAATGCCCGGCACAACGAGTACATGCCTTCCGTGGCCGCAGTCCCGACGACTGGCGAGGCGGCTCTCTTCTACTACAGCGACCAGGGGAGTTGCGACGGTGGAGGTGACTGCCCGACCGACGCGTGCAACGTGCAGGTGATGGCCTGCATCACCAAAGACGGCGCGGCGCCGCTCTCGCCCTCGGATGGCGGCGCTGCGGTGAGCGATCTCGGCTGCTTCCCGATCAGCGGGACGTTCCCGATGGAGCCCTGGGATCAGAGGGGCGGCTACCGGACCGACTACCTGGGTGCGGCGCCGCTCGCGAACCACTCACTGCTCGCCACCTGGGTTCAGCCGAACAACGCCACGATCAGTTCGTGCGCCTCGGCCTTTGCCGCACCGGTCGATCCCCCTTCCCTGGCCGGAGGCTGCGAGGGACTCGAAGAGAGCGGTGAGACGCTATGCCGGCAACTGGGCGCCGCCTGCCGTGCCGACGCGGGTGTCGGCGCCGGATGCGACGGCGGGGATGACTGCAAGGAAGGCGATGATCAGGGGCAGGGTGGAGATCAGGGGGACGAGGGCGGCGGGGAATCGGGGGATCAGGGCGGACAAGATCAGGGGGACCAGCAAGGGCAAGACCAAGACGACGACTGCCAGGGCGACGAGCAGGGTCAGACTTGTAGGGCCGATGGCGGCGCTGCGCTCTGCGCCGCGCTGGAGCAGAGTTGCCTGCGGCAGGTCGAGCAGGCCGAGGCGCAGTGCGAGGCGCAGGGGGCAAGCCGAGCGCAGGCGCTCCAGAGTCTTCGGCTGCCCCCGGCGCTGCCGCTCCTCGGTGTGGCTCGGGTTGCGCCCTTTGCACCGCTCGGGTCGCCCCCAGCCTCCGGGGCAATCGGGGCGAGCTGCAGCACGGGCTTGGACTGCGACGCGGACGCGGGCTACGGCTGCGTCGCTGGCTACTGCGGCTGCCCGCCGGTGACGCGGCTCTGCAGCGGTGCACGCGGGCCGATCTGTGCGAACCTCTCGACCGATCCGGCCCACTGCGGCCTCTGCGGCCGGTCCTGCGCGGCGGGACAGGGCTGCGATGGAGGTGTCTGTGGACCGTAGATATGCGGCCGTGCTGGCCTGCGCCGTGCTCGCGATGGGTGGCTGCCCTCGGGCGGGGGCAGCGCCAGGGGCGAACGGCGACAGCGGGACGGCCCAACCAGGCCAGGGCGGTGGTCTCTTTGCGATCACGCCGGCCGATTGCATCTTCGGCTCGCCTTGCCCGGCCGGTCAGGTCTGTGTCGATGTCGGATTGCAACCGCTGCTCGGCACGGCGGCCTGCGGCACATGCCGGCCGCAGGGGGATAGCGGCTATTGCGGCGGATGTCCGGCCCAGAAGTGGGGCTGCGTCACCGTACCGCCGGGCTGTCAGATTGGACAGCTCTGCAGTTGTTCGCCGTACTTCACCAGCGCCAGCCAACCCATGCCAGCATTCCACCAACCCTACCAGCCATCCCCGCCCTGTTTCAACTGCAAGACGTATCCGACGTTTTATGACGGCGGCAGCTACATGGGGTGCGACTGGTATACGTCCAAGCCGTGATAGGCCGCGAACCCCTGGCAGCCATGTCTGTCTTCTTTGCGCGCGTGCACGGAAAGCCGAGTCATTCCGATTCCTTGCGCGACAAGGGAGTCCTGACGTCAGAGCGGCATGATGAAAAGGGCCCTCTACGCCAAGGAGGGCACGATGCGAGGCTCCGACGTTCGAAAGGTCTTCGAAGCGATCCTTCCCGACGACGCGCTTGAGGAGATCATCGACCGTTCGGGCTTGCAGCAGAGAGAGCGCAGGCTGGAGGCCCGGACGCTGCTGCGGACGATGGTCCTCACGGCGGCTTCGGGGAATGGGGGGCGGCAGGCGGACATCCTCGCCGCCTACCTGGAGGCCGGTGCCCGGAAGGTGGCGCGGTCACTCGTTCTACGCCTGGTTCGGCGAAGCGCTCGAGCGGGCCATGGCCTCGATCCGCGAGAAGGCGCTGGTCTATGCGCGAAGCCAGAAAGCCGATCTCCCTGGGCCACTCGGTCGGCTGGTGCGCGATTGGCACATCGTCGATTCGACGACCGTCGCCTTGCCGAGGGAGCTCCTCGAGGAGTACCCGGGGACCTGAGGGATCCCCTCATTGCGCAAGCGATCGAGATGACTCAGGAATTCGGCATTCTCGCATTTCGATGTCGGAGGGTTCGTGCATGAGAAGAGGGAGCGACGGCGAGCTGTCAGCGCCAACCAACCCCTCGCCGCGCTCCCGACATGCGCGCACGAACGATCGAACGAGCAGTCCTCGACATGTTCGCCGAAAGCACGCTCCACGCCAAGCGGCGCAAATCGCTCGCCGATGCCGTCGTCGGAGCGGCCTTCGCAATGCGGGCTGGAGTCGCCAACATCGGCCGCGCGCTCGCGAAGGCGCGCCAACTCACGCCCAAGCACGCCATCAAGCAGTTCGACCGCTTCCTGAGCAACGTTCACATCGACCTGGGGGTGATCTGGATCTCCTACCTTGGGTTCATCCTCGGCCACCGCAAGCAGGTGGTGGTTGCGCTCGACTGGACGGACTACGCCGACGGCACCCAGCATCGCATCGCGCTCAATCTGGTCACGAGGCACGGACGGGCCACGCCTCTGCTCTGGACCTCCGACGAACTGACCGCGCGGCGCAACGAGCACGAGGATGCGCTCTTGCGGCAGTTCAAGTGGCTCCTGCCCGACGGCATCGAGCAGATCATCGTGCTGGCGGATCGGGGCTTCGGAGACGTGGCGTTCTACGAACTGCTCCATGCGGAGCTCGGCTTCGATTTCGTCATTCGATTCCGCGGCTGCATCATGGTGGAGAGCAGCGACGGCGAACGCAGGCCTGGTGCCGGCTGGGTGCCGGCCAACGGCCATGCCGCCCGCTTGGCCCACGCGCGGCTGACGAACCAGCGCTTCGAGGTCGCGGCCGTGGTCTCCGTCAAGCAAGCCGGGATGAAGGACGCCTGGCTCCTGGCGACCAGTCTGGACTGGACGGCGAAGAGAATCGTCACGCTCTATGGCCGGCGCTTTACCATCGAGGAGAATTTCCGTGACGAGAAGGACTGGCGCTTCGGTCTCGGATCCAACTACGTCGACCTCCGCCGCACCGACCGCCGCGACCGGTTCTGCCTCGTCCTCGCTCTGACCACCGTCCTCCTCACCTTCCTGGGAGAGGCCGGCGAGCGCCTCGGCCTCGACCGCGGGCTGCGGGCCAACACGGTCAAGCGGCGGACCCACTCTCTCTTCCGCCAGGGCCGCGAGTACCTCGGGGGCGCCCATGGGAAGCTCATCCGTGCAGAGGCCCTTCTCGCGCAAGCCTTTCATGCTATTCTTGCGGCCCAGCCACGATCGACCGAAGCGGAAGGGATCATATGAGGGGATGCTTCAGGTTCTTCCCCTCACCGATCTTGCTCAGAAACCCGACGGATCCGCCTCAGAGAAGGTGCGCAGCCTCATTCTGGCGTCGAACTCTGATTCGGCTCATCGACCAGCTTCTCCTCACTATGCAGCCCCCTCCTCGGCGCTTCGGCCACACTCACCGGCCGCGAGGCTCTGGCTCTTCATCGTAGGTCACAACAACCTCCTTGCCATCGATAAGAGCCTTGAGGTCGTCCGCATTGCGGAGACGGAATTGAGACCAGGCAACCTCGACTCCACTTGCCGGAGCATCGCAGATCGTGACCTTCCGAATGCCGGCGAAGACCCATTTAGCGGAACGGCTGTCCCATGTAAACGACCCCTGAGAATCCCCCTCATTGTCCTTCGCAAGTTCTCTTGCTCTAGCCGCCGCATCGTTCCCGGTGTCGGCTTGAATGAGGAAGACGTTCTCCCAAACGGGGATGTCAGACGCAACACTGTCCTTGAATTGCACCCGCATGATGACATGAACCGCATACCAGCCCATCGTCTTACCTGCTGTATGTGCTGTGGCGGCAGCCGAGTTGCTTCTGCGCCTGTTTGATATCGTTCTGCTTTCCCGTATCTCCCGCGCACTTTGCGTCGGCCATCGCCTGGTCGAGGAGGTCACAGGGGTTCTTTCCGGTCACCTGCGCTTGATTCAAGGCCCAGTTGGCCATGTAGTTGGGCTCATCGCGTGATCGAGTGGGTGTCCTGAGCGTCTGAGTGACGGCGTAGCCCGTGTGGGAGAAGGGGGAGGCCGCTCTTGAGTGGGCGAGGAAACCGGGCATGATTGCCGGATGCCCAAGAGC
>JAJXUD010000023.1 GCA_021783235.1 Myxococcales bacterium
AGTCTCCCCCCCGGCCCCCCCTCCACCCCTCCGGGAACAGGCGCAGAGAAGACTCGTTCCGAGTCTCGTCAGTACGGCGGCGACTCATGAAGGTCAGATCCCATGAGTGCAGGTCATACAAGCGCCGTCGCCGCCGACCAGGCTAGGCGGCGACGGTCGCCTCGCGCTTGTCGGTGAAGCGGACGCTCACGAGCTTCGAGCAGCCCGGATCTTCCATGGTCACACCGTAGAGGGTGTCGGCGATCTCCATCGTCCGCTTGTTGTGCGTGATGAGGATGAACTGCGAGAGCCGGCTCATCTCGCGGACCATGTCGTTGTAACGGCCGACGTTCCCCTCGTCGAGCGGAGCGTCGACCTCGTCGAGAAGGCAGAACGGCGTCGGCTTGATGAGGAAGATCGCGAAGATGAGCCCGACGGCGGTGAGCGCCTTCTCGCCGCCGGAGAGCAGGTTGACGCTCTGGAGCCGCTTGCCGGGCGGCTGAGCGACGATCTCGATCCCAGCCTCGAGCGGGTCGTCGGCGCCCTCGGAGAGGACCAGCCCCGCCTTGCCGCCCGCGAAGAGCCGCGGGAAGACCTCGGAGAAGCGCTGGTTCACGAGCTCGAACGTCTCCCGGAAGCGCTCCCGGCTCGTCCGGTTCATCCGGGCGATGGCCTGCCGCAGCCGGTCGAGGCTCTGCTCGAGATCCTGCTGCTGGCCGCGCAAGAAGTCGAACCGCTCGGTGACCTCGCGGAGCTCCTCGATGGCCATGAGGTTCACCTCGCCCATCCGGGCGAGCGCCTGCTTGAGCTCGGCCAGCCGCGTCTCGCCCTCGGCGCCCGGGGGCGGCTCGAGGTGGAAGCGGCTCACCTCGATCGAGACGTCGGCGTCGTGCTTCTCCGCGAGGGATGAGACGACGTGGCCCTGCTCGAGCCGCTTCTCTCGAAGTTGAAGCTGGGCGTCGGAGAGGGCGCCCCGGCAGCCCTCAAGTCGCTGCCGCTCCTCGCGAAGGGCGCCTTCGAGCCGCGAGAGATCCGCCGCGGCCGCCTCGCGGCGGGACGAGTGGCCCTGGCGCTCCTCCACGAGCACGAGGGCTCGCTCGTTCAGCTCCGCGAGCGCCACCTCGGCGCGGCCGAGATCCTCCGCGAGGAGCCCGATGCGCTCGTCCGCCTGCGAGAGCTCCGCCGCGAGCGTCTCGGCGCGGCGCGCCCCCTCGACGAGCGCCCGCTCGGTCTCGCCGCGCTGGCGCGCCATCGCCTCCCGACGCTCGCTCGCGGCGGCGGCCTCTACCTTGCGAGCGGTCAGCTCCCGCCCGGCGGCCTCGCGCTCCCCCGCGACGGTGGCCAGCTCCAGCTTGGCGGCGGCCAGCTCGGCCTCCCGGCGCTCGAGCTCGGCGCGGGACTCCTCGCGCTCCCGCCGCGCCAGGGCGTCCTCTGAATCCAGCTCGGCGAGCTGCCCGTCGACCGAGCGCCGCTCCTCGGCCAACCGCTCGAGCCGGGAGCGGGTGCGCCCGAGATCCTCGCCCGCCCCCGCGAGATCCCGTTCGCGGTGCGCGAAGTTCAGCTCCTCGGCGTGGGCGTCCCGAGCGAGCCCGCGCAAGTCGCCGTCGAGCTGCGCGGCACGCGAGGCGAGCTCGTGCTCGTCGGCGGAGAGGCCGAGAAGCCGGGCATCGAGCGAGGCGACGACGCCAGTGAGCTCGGCGATCTCGCGCCGTTGCTGCAGCTCGCCGGCGCCGCGGCCGTCGGCGGTGCCACCGGAGAGCGCCCCGCGCGCCCAGAGGACCTCGCCTCCGAGAGTCGCGAGGGTCGCCTCGACGCCAGCGTCCCGCAGCTCGAGCGCGTCCTCGAGACCCCGGACGACGACGACGCCCTGGAGGAGCTCCCGCGCGACCGGCGCGAACTCAACGGCCACCTGTGCGAGGTCGATCGCAAAGCCCACGATGCCCGGGTGCGCGGGAAGCTCGGCGGCGGGCCGCTCGACCGACGCGGCACCCGCGACCGGCACGAACGTGCAACGGCCCTCCCCCGACGCCGCGAGCCAGCGTGCGATCGCGACGGCGTCCGCCCTCTCCTCGACGAGCACGTGCTGCAGCCGCTCGCCGAGCACCGCCTCGATCGCGGTCTCCGCCTCGACCGGCACGCGGATCGCGTCGGCGACGAGCCCGCGCACGCGAGCCCCCTCGGGCCGCTCGCCCGACTCCAGCATGACGGCGCGGACGCCCCGATCGCAGCCCTCGTAGCTCCGCTGCAGGTCGAGGAGCGACTGGAGGCGGGAGCGGCGGGACGACAGCTCATCCTTCACCTTCCCGAGCTCCTCGCGGCAGCCGCCCAGCCGCTCTCGGGTCCCGACGAGCGACCGCTCGGTCTCGTCGCGCCTCCCCGCGAGGCTCAGCTTGAGCTGCCGGGTCTCCTCGAGGAGCTGGGCCTGTTCGCCCCGCCGCCTTTCGATCTCGGCGAGCCGCTGTGAGAGCGAGCCGGTTTCGCGCTCGTTCTCCTCGCGCCGCGAGACGAGCTCGGGGCGGCGCCGCTCGAGCCCGGCGATCCGCTGCTCGAGCGCCGACAGCGACGAACCGAGCTCCCGCGCCGCCTTCTGCCCGCTCTCGGTCGCGAGCTGCCGCTCGCGCTCCCGGGCGGCGAGCGCCGCCGCCTTGGGCTCGAGCTCCGCGAGGGCACGCGCCTGGGCCTCGCAGAGCTGCGCGAGCTGCTCGAGGCCGCTCCGTTGCTCCTCGAGCGCCCGCTCGAACTCACCGCGGCGCTCCGAGAGCCTCTCGAGCTCCCGCAGCCGTTGCGCGCGGCTCTCGCGCAGCCGCTCCAGCTCGCGGGCGCCGAACTCGATCGCCTGGCGACGCTCCGACCTCCCGAGCTCGACCTCGTGGCTCCGCCGGTCGCAATCGGCGAGCTCGCGATCGATGGCCTCGAGCACCTCGCGCCCCCGGACGATGGCGAGGTCGAGCTCCTCGGTCGCGAGGGCGCCCCGCTTCTCGTCCTCCTCGAGCGCCTCGAGCCGCCCGGCGAGGTGGCCGGCGAGCGCCTGCAGCTCGAGCCAGCGCAGCGCACCGAGCCAGAGCTCGAGCTCGCGGATCTCGCCCTTGACCCGCCGGTACTTCTCGGCCTTCTTCGCCTGCCGATCGAGGCTCTCCCGTCGCTTCTCGAGCTCCTGCACGATGTCGTTCACGCGGGCGAGGTTCTGCTCGGTGAACTCCATCTTTCGCTCGGCGGCCTTCTTGCGCGCCTTGTACTTCGTGATGCCGGCCGCCTCCTCGATGATGGCGCGCCGGTCCTCGGGCTTCGCGTTGACGATGAGCCCGATCCGCCCCTGCTCGATGATGCTGTAGGCGCGCGTCCCGACGCCCGTGCCGAGGAAGAGCTCGGTGATGTCCATCAACCGGCACGGGGTCTGATTGACGAGGTACTCGCTCTCCCCCGAGCGAAAGAGGCGCCGCTGCACCGTGATCTCGGAGAAGCCCTGGTAGCGGGTGGGCACCTCGGAGGGCCGGTCGTTCTGGAAGGTGAGCGCCACCTCGGCGAGCCCGCTCGGCGGCTGGATCTCGCTGCCGTTGAAGATGACGTCCTCCATGGACCGGCCGCGCAGATGCTTCGCGCTCTGCTCGCCCATCACCCAGCGGATGGCGTCGACGACGTTCGACTTGCCGCAGCCGTTCGGGCCGACGATGCCGGTGATGCCGTCGTCGAAGGAGATGATCGTCCGGTCGACGAACGACTTGAAGCCGGTGATCTCGAGGCGCTGGATCCGCATTTCCACTCCGGGTGGGCTGTCTCGCGAGCGAGGGGAGGACGAATATCGGGTCCCCCTGACACCCCTCCCCACGCGACCGCGGAGCCGCTACCCGCAGGTCCCGCCGAAGCAGGTGGCGCCCGAGCTACAGGAGTAGCCGCAGCCGCCGCAATTGCTCGGGTCGCTCGAGATGTCGGTGCAGCTCCCCTCGCAACAGATGAGCCCGCCGTCGGCGCAGAAACCGCCGTCGCTCGAGCAGACGCTGCTCGCGGGCGGCGCGGAGGAGCCGCCGCAGGCGACGAGCATCAGGGTGAAGAGGAGGACGCGCCGCATGGGCCGATTGAACCCCCGACCGGTGCGCCGGTCAACGGTTACCTACCCGTGGCGACAGCCGTCGGGCCGCTCGCTATGCTCGGGGCATGAAGCTGCCCTCCCCCCTCCGGCCGCTTCGCGAGCTGACGCCCCGCGAACGGAGCGCGGTGGTGGCGAGCTTCCTCGGCTGGACGCTCGACGCCTTCGACTTCTTCCTGCTCGTCTTCGTGCTGCCGGACGTCGCCCGGACGTTCCATCGCTCCGTGAGCGAGGTTTCGACGGCGCTCTTCGTCACGCTGGCGCTCCGGCCGGTGGGGGCCCTCCTCTTCGGCCTTCTCGCCGACCGCTTCGGCCGCCGCCCGGCGATGATCTGGAACGTCCTCAGCTTCTCGCTCATCGAGCTCGCCTCCGCCTTCGCCCCCTCCCTGCCCATCTTCCTCGGGCTGCGGGCGCTCTACGGCGTCGCGATGGGCGGGGAGTGGGGCGTCGGCGCCTCGCTCGCCATGGAGACCGTTCGGCCCGAGGCGCGCGGCGTCGTGTCGGGGCTCCTGCAGGAGGGTTACGCCATTGGCTACCTGCTCGCGGCGCTCGCCTTCGAGGGGCTCTTTTCGATCGCCGGTTGGCGCGGCCTCTTCGTCGCGGGGGTCGCGCCGGCGCTGCTCGCGCTCTACGTCCGCTCGCACGTCGAGGAGTCGCCCAGCTTCGCGCTGGCCCGCGGGCCAACCCGAGCCTCGGCGGGCTCACTGTGGGAGGCGGTGCGGCGAAACGCGGCCCGCTTCGGCTACCTCGTCGTGCTCATGACGCTCTTCAACCTCTTCAGCCACGGCACGCAGGATCTCTACCCGACGTTCCTGCGCGCGCAGCGGAAGCTCTCGGCCCACGAGGTCGGGCTCGTCGCCGTCGTCTACAACCTCGGCGCGCTCGCCGGGGGGATTGCCTTCGGCGCGCTCTCGGAGCGGCTCGGCAGACGAAGGGCCATCGCGAGCGCGGCGCTGCTGGCGCTGCCCCTCGTGCCGCTCTGGGCGTTCGGCAAAGGGGCCTTGGCGCTCGGCCTCGGAGCGTTCCTCCTCCAATTCGCCGTCCAGGGCGCCTGGGGTGTCGTTCCGGCGCACCTCGTCGAGCTGTCGCCCGAGGGGGTTCGGGGGACGTTCCCGGGACTGACCTACCAGCTCGGCAACCTCCTCGCGTCGGCGAATGCCCCGCTCCAGGCGGCGCTGGCCGCGCGCGCGGGGGGCGACTATGCGAGCGTCCTCGCGGGCAGCGCAGCGCTGGTAGCGGTCCTCCTCGCCGGCTGGACGCTCCTCGGCCGCGAGGCCCGGGGTGGAGAGCTCGCCTGAACGGGCCCTCGTCGAGCGACTCCTCTCTTGAACCTCGGCGGCGATCCAGGCATCTTCGCGGCTCCTTCGAGGAGACTCCCGATGAAGCTCTTTTACGTCCCCGGCACCTGTTCCCTCTCCCCCCACATCGTCGCCCGCGAGGCCGGGCTGCCAGTGGACCTCGAGCTGGTCGATCGGCAGAGCAAGCAGACCTCCGCGGGGCGCGACTACAAGGCCCTCAACCCGAAGGGCTACGTCCCGGCGCTTCAGCTCGACGACGGCCAGATCCTCACCGAGGGGACGGTCATCGTCCAGTACCTCGCCGACCAGAAGCCCGCGACGAAGCTCGCGCCTCCGGCCGGCACGATGGAGCGTTACCGGCTGATGGAGTGGCTCAACTTCATCGCCACCGAGCTGCACAAGGGCGTCTCGCCGCTCTTCAACCCGAAGCTCCCCGACGAATTGCGGAAGACGACGCTCGAGCGGCTGAACGACCGGCTCGGGCAGGTCGAGCGGCGGCTCGCCGAGAAGCCCTACCTGATGGGCGATGCGTTCTCGGTCGCGGACGCCTATCTCTTCGTCGTCCTCTTCTGGTGCAAGAAGCGGCTCGGCGTCCCGATGGGCCCCTTCCCGGCCATCGAACGGCAGTACGGAAAGCTCGCCGAGCGGCCCGCCGTCGCCGCGGCGCTGAAGGAAGAGGGGCTCGTGGCCTGAGCTCAGCCGCCGGGCAGCGGGGCGAGCAGCGAGGTGGCGGCCGAAAACGACTGCCGCACCTCGCGGTCGAAGGAGATCTGGGGGCCGGCGAGGAGCTCCCCTTCCGGCCCGACGACGCCGACGAGGCTCGCGCCGTGCGGTCCGATCTCGAGCAGGACCTTGTCGCGCCCGACCAGCGCCGCGTAGCCCTGCGGAATCTCCGTCCCGCAGGCGGCGACGAGCGGCGGCGCGGAGCGCGGCTCGCCGTGCCAGAGGTCGGCCCCCATGCCCGGCCCCTGCGGAAGCCGGGCGCCGAGCCAGCCGAGCAGAGTCGGGAGCACGTCTTGGTGGATCGAGGGCCCCGAAAGCGAGCGCGGCCGCTCGCCGGGCAGGTGCATCAAGAGCGGCACCCGGATCTGCTCGTCATCCAGCCGGCTGCCGTGCATGAGGACGCCGTGCTCCCGGAAGGCCTCCCCGTGATCGCCCGTCACCACGAAGGCCGTTCGATCCCAGCGCCCGGCGGCGCGCAGGGCGTCGACGACGCGCTCGATGCGGTCGTCGGCGTCGCGTATCGAGCGCAGGTAGCGCTCGTGGACGGCTCGCACCGCCTTGCCGTCCTCCCAGATGTAGAAGGCATCGGGCTCGAGCGAGTGGTCCCCCTCGATCCAGTAGGGCCAGTGCGAGGCGTCGAGGAAGAGAATGGTGAAGGTGGGGCGGGCGTGCGGCGAGCGCACCCACTCCTCCGCCCAGCGGATGTTTCCGTCGTCCCGGTCGATCGGGTCCATCGGCGGCGTCGGCACCACGTCGGCCTCGCCGTGGGGCAGGATCTTGTCGGCGAGGTCGAAGTTCAGCGCCATGCTCTCCTTGAAGACCACCTGGTAGCCGGCGGCGTCGAAGGCGTGCAGCCCCACCGGTGATTCGCGGGTACCCCGGGCCGCCCAGTAGGAGGCGTCGAGGCCTGTGAGCAGCGAGAACATCGAGAGGTGGGTGCAGTTGGCCGGGCTGTAATGCGAGAGCCCCACGACCGACGACTCGGCGAGGGCCGAGACGTGCGGCATCGCCGCGAGCGCGTCCGCCCGCAGGCTCTCGACGACGACGAGGAAGACGTCCGGCCTGCTCCCGAGCCCGGTCGCCGGCTGCTCCTTGGCGAGCGATCGCCCCTCGGAAGGAGGCTCGGGGGGCGAAGGGAACTCGAGGTCGTCGTCGACGACCGAGGCGACGCGACGGGCGAACCAGCGGCCCGGGTGCGGCCTCCAGAGCATCGGCACTGCATCGGCGAGCCCGGCGTACGGCTCGGCTCGAATGGCCCGGACGCCGCTCGCGCAGAGCATCACGACGAGCTCGGCCGCGAGCGCGCCCGCCCCCAGGCGGCGCCAGTCTGCCGGAAGCCCCATCGAGGCGTAAAAGCCCAGCAGGCAGCCGAGCGCAAGAAACAGGAGGGCGAGCGCCAGATCGATCCAGGTGAGGCCGAGCGTCCAGAGCGCCCCAACCTGGAAGAGATGGCCCACGTTGTTTCGGCCGAGGTGAGCTCCGACGAGCCCGAACGCCCAGGAATCGGCGGCGACGTAGAGCAGGTACGGGCCGCAGAGAGCGATGGCGAGCGCACGGCCCGCCCGGCCGAGGCGCGAGGCGGCCGCCGCGAAGAGCGCCCAGGCGGCCGCGAGGAAGAAGGCGTGAAGGGCGCCAGCCGCGGCGAGCAGCGCGACCTGGCCCGGGTGGTGCACTCCGCTCAGATGGCTCGCGCAGGGCAGCGCCGAGAGGAGGAGGACTCCCACGAGGAGAATGAAGCCGAAGCCCCCATCGCGCTCTCGGATCGCCAAGACTCGTTCTCCCTCGCGCCCCGCCGCGGGGGTTGCGACGTATAGCCGGAGGAGAGCTGGCGCGCCAGCCGCTTCACTCGATCGATCCGGGCGCCGCCCCGCTCAGACCATCCCGTGCTTCTTCAGCCGATAGCGCAGGGTGTCCCGGGTGATGCCGAGCAGCCGGGCCGCCTGCGACTGGTTGCCCTGGCTCCGCTCCATCGCGTCGCCAATCATCGTCCGCTCGGCGGCATCCAGGGAGAGACCCGCGCCCATGAGGCCCAGGGGCTCGGGCACGGGGTCGGGCGGTGGCGGGGCCAGCAGCGAGGCCGGCAGGTGCTCGGGGCGGATCTCGTCGATCCCCGGGTGAAGCGCAAAGGCACGCTCGATGACGTTGCGCAGCTCGCGGACGTTGCCGGGCCAACGGTGGGCCACGAGGATCTCGAGCGCCGCCGACGACAGGCGCCTCGCCGGGAGTTTCGTCTCCTGGCTGTAGCGGGCCACGAAGAAGCCTGCGAGCAGCGGGATGTCCTCGGGCCGCTCGCGCAGCGGCGGGGTGCGGATGCGCACGACGTTCAGTCGAAAGAAGAGATCGGCGCGGAAGCGGCCGTCGGCAACCCGCTTCTCGAGGTCGGCGTTCGTCGCGGCGATCACCCGCGCGTCCGAGGAGATCTCGGTCACGCCGCCGACGCGCCGGTAGCTTCGGTCCTCGAGAAGCCGCAGCAGCTTCGCCTGGCCCCCCGCGGGCATCTCCCCGATCTCGTCGAGCATGATCGTCCCGCCGTCAGCTGCCTCCAGCAGGCCGCTCTTCTGCGTACGCGCGTCGGTGAAGGCGCCACGCTCGTGTCCGAAGAGCTCGTTTTCGAGGAGCTGCTCGGGCAGCGCCGCGCAGTTCAGCTCGACGAAGGGCGCCGCCGCTCGAACGCTCGCGAGGTGAAGCGCGCGGGCCACGACCTCCTTGCCGGAGCCGCTCTCCCCCTCGATGAGGACCGTCGAGCTCGTCGCCCCGAGCCGCGTCACGAGCTCTCGGATCTCGCGGATGGCGGGCGACTCGCCGATCAGTCCCCGCAACCCCTCGGCCGCGCCACCCGCCGCGACGCGGCGGCGCACCGTCGCCGAGGCCACGGCCCGCCCGACCGCGGCGTCGAGGGTGTCCAGCGGGAAAGGCTTCACGAGGAAATCGACGGCGCCTCGCTTCATGGCGGCCACGGCGAGATCGACCGTGCCGTGGGCGGACATCATGAGGACCACCAACTCCGGCGAGATCGAGAGCGCGCGCCGCAGCGTCTCGACGCCGTCGATCCCCGGCAGGCGGACGTCGAGCAGCATCACGTCGAAGCTGGAGCCGCCGATCAGCTCGAGCCCCTGCTCTCCGGACTCGGCCGTGACGACCTCGTAACCGCGCCGGCCGAGCCGCTCGCGGATGGACCAGCAGATGAGCCGCTCGTCGTCGACGACCAGAAGACGGGGGGTCACGCGGCCTCCGCGTGGGCTTGGGCGATGGGCAGGGAGACACTGAAGATCGTCCCGCCCCCGGGTGGACAGATGAAGCTGATTCGGCCGCCGTGCTCGGTCACGATCCGGGCCGAGATCGAGAGCCCGAGTCCGTTGCCGTCGCCACGGGTCGTGAAGAACGGCTCGAAGACGTGGGGCCTCGCCTCCACGGGAATTCCCGGCCCAGTGTCTCGGACCTCCACCACGACCTCGCCGAACCGGGCGAAGGTGCGAGCCGTCAGGATCCCGCCGGAAGCGGCCATGGCCTGGCAGGAGTTGAGACAGAGGTTCAAGAAGACCTGTTCGAGCTGTCCGCCATCAGCGCGCACGGCCGGCAGGCCCGATGCCAGCTCCCGTGCGATGCGAACGCCCGCCTCGGCCCGCTGGTGCGCGACCAGGAATAGGACGTTCTCGAGACAGGCTGAGAGGTCGACGTCCTGGAGGCGGGGAGCCTGCGGACGGGCGAAGCCGAGCAACCGGTCCATCGTCTTCGCGAGCCGGCTGACCTGCCGCCGCATCTCCCCGAGGAGCTCCCCGGTCGGGCGGGCGCTGCCGAGGTCGTCCGCGAGGATCTCGAGAGCGCCCGAGAGGCCCGCGAGCGGGTTCTTGATCTCGTGCGCGAGGCCCGTCGCGATCTCTCCCACGAGCGCGAACCGGTCCGCCCGCTCCAGCCGTTGCCGGTAGAGGGCCTCGTTCTCCGCCTGGCTCTTGTGTAGCGCCGAGAGGACGGCGTCGAAGCCCCGTGAAACGTCGCCCATCTCGTCCGGTCGTCCCTCATCCGAGGTCACGTCGTAACGGCCGGAGGCAGCCGCCTTCATGACGCCCAGGAGCCGATGAAGCGGCTGCGTCGCCTCTCTGCCGAGGAGCCACCAGGCGATCGCGAGAAGGACCAGCAGCGACGGGAGCGCGGCGAGCCCCAGCGTCCACGCCAACCGGCGCTTGGCCCGCCGCTCCGACGCGCGGGAGAAGCGCAGCTCGAGCCAGCCCGCGACGACGGGAGCGGCGCTGCAATGTGCGCACGGGCTCACGAGCACCGGCCGGAGGGCGGCGTACTGGTCGGGATCATGGGAAGGCACGACGAGGCTCGCCTCCGGGACGGCCTCCCAGGGGCGGCTGCCGACGAGCTCCGGCCGGGTCGAGAACTCGACCCTCCCGTCGCTGCCGAGGAGGCTGACCCACTCGATGTTCGATCGGTAGCGCTGGATGCCACCCAGCAACGCGGGAACGCCGTCCGCGTCCAGATCGCCTTGCATGACGCGCGACGCCACCGCGCCGGCGACCACGTTGGCGGAGAGTTCGGCCCGCTCGCGAGCCGCCCGCTCGATCTCGGCTCCATGGATCTGGACCGCCGCGACGACCATGGCCCCGAGCGTCGCGGCGAACAGCAGGCTCGTCGGGATGAGGATGCGCGCTCGCAGGCTCGCATCGAGTCGTTGCCACACCCTCCGGATGCCGCGAGCGAACCAGTCCATGGCTGAAAACGCTCGAAATGCAAGGACCATACCCGGCGCTTCCTGCCCAGAACCGTCGCTGGCCCGCGAGTCCCTCGATTCGCTCCTGAAGATTCTGCGCGCGAGAGGCTCGTCGCGCAGGGGTTGCAGGAGGATCGCGCCCGCAGGCTCCCGGCCTCTCAGTGCCCGAGGCCGAGCGCGCGCCTGAGCCGCTCGATCGGCGCGGGGGCCCACCAGTTGAGGTCGCCGAAGAGGCGCATCGTGGCGGGCACGAGGAGGATGCGGACCAGCGTGGCGTCGATGGCGACGGCGAGCCCCATGCCGAAGCCGACCGCCTGGATGATGGCGATGCCGGCGAGTGCGAAGGCGCCGAAGACGGCGATCATGATGGCGGCCGCGCTGGTGATGAGGCCGGCGGTCCGGGCGAGGCCGTCCGCCACCGCGACGACGTTGTCGTGCGTCTCGTCGTAGGCCTCCTTGATGCGCGAGAGCATCAGGACCTCGTAGTCCATCGAGAGGCCGAAGAGGACGCAGAAGAGGATCACGGGCAACGACGGCTCGATGGGCCGGCCGTGCCGGATCCAGAGGTGCCCCTCTTGAAAGATCCAGACGAGCGCGCCGAAGGAGGCACCGATGGAGAGGAAGTTCAGGAGGATGGCCTTGAGGGGCAAGACCAGCGAACCGAGCATGAGGAAGAGCACGACGCCGGTCACGAGCACGACGATGCCGATGGCGTAGGGGGTTCGGCGGAGCACGTAGTCGCTCGCGTCGACGTCCGAGGCGGCCTGGCCGGCGACCTCGAGGCGGCCGTCGCCCACGCGCGGCTCGGCGCGGATGGCCCGGACGATGGCGCGCGCCTCGTCGCTCTGGGAGGGCGCCTCGGTCAGGACGAAGAGCAGCGCCACGCGCGGGCCGAGCGTGAGCCGCTCGGCCTCGGCGATCGACTGTGCCGCCTCCGGCGGCGGCTGGAGCAGGAGCCGCTCGTAGGAGGCGGGGTCGTCGAACGGAGCGCCGTTCACGATGCTCTCGACCTTCGCGACCCCGGGGATGCGGCCGATCCGGCGCGAGAGGGCGTAGAGGGCGTCGACGCGCGCCCGCGTGAGGACCGGCGCCGAGGGGAACTCCACGGCGACCGCGATCCGGGTCTCCGCCTCCTCGGGGAAGCTTCGCCTGAGCAGCTCGTAGCCGCGCCGCGCCTCGACCGAGCGACCGAGGACGGTCACGTCGGCGGCCCCGAGCCGCAGCCGGGAGAAGGGCAGCGCCGCCACGACGAGCACGGCCAGGGTCGGCAGGAGCAGCCGGAGCGGCCGGCGCATCACGGCGGTGGCGACGCGCCTCCAGCCGCCGCCCCCCGGCTCGCGCGGGCGGCCGATGCGGCCGGCGTCGACCCAGGGCCCGAGCACGGCGAGCAGGGCGGGGAGCACCGTGAGCGCGAAGATCACGGCGAGCGAGACGACGATCGCCCCGCCGAGGCCGAGCGCCGCGAGGTAGGAGCCGCGGAAGACGAGGAGCCCTCCCATTCCGCTGGCGACGGCGAGGCCGGAGAAGAGGACCACCCGCCCCGCCGTGGCGAGCGTCCGGGGGAGCGCCTCCGCCGTCGTGGCCCCGGCGGCGAGCTCCTCTCGGAAGCGGGAGACGGTGAAGAGCGAGTAGTCGATCGCCACCCCGAGACCGATGAGCGAGCAGACGTTGATCGTGTACTGGGCGATCTGGATCTTTTGGGAGAGCAGCATGACGACCGCGATCCCGCCGAGCACCGAGAGGGCGCCCACCGCCACGGGCAGGAGCGCAGCGACGAGCGAGCGGAAGACCCAGAGCAGGATCAGGAGCGCGAGCGGCAGGGAGACGAGCTCGCCGCGCAACAGATCGTGCTCGAGCGCCTGGTCGAGATCGCGCAAGAACGGGATCCGGCCGGTGCAGACGATCTGGAGCGTGGACGAGCGGAGCTCGGCGCGGACGGCTGGGTAGGCCGCCGCCGCCTGATCTCGATCGCCGCGCAGCGAAACGAAGGCGAGGGCCGAATGCGCCTCCCCGTTCTCCATTCCGAGCGAGAGCGCGGCCGGGGCCTCGGCCGCGGTCTCGACCGCGAGTACGCGCCCGTCGCGCCGCAGCGGCGCGAGCGCCGCGGTCTCGGCCGCCTGGAAGGCGTCGTCGTCCGGGTCGAGCCGCTGCTCCGAGTGGAAGATCGCGACGAAGGTGGTGTCCGAGGGACGCCCCGTCACCTGGTCGACGAGCGCCTGGGCGCGATCGGAGGGGAGCCCCTCGATGGTGCTCGCCCCGAGCGCGCCGCCGTGCAGGACGACCAGGATCGCCGCGAGGAGGAGGAGCCCGGCGAACGCGAGCAGCGACCGGCGCCGCTCGAAGGCGAAGCGCCCGAGCCCCGAGAGCCCCCGCTCCAGCGCCCCGCCGCTCAATGGCATCGGGCGTTGGGCGCCGCGGGCGCGGCCGCCACCCGCACGCGAGGGGCCGGCCGCCTCACGGCCGCTTCGGCAGCCCCACCGGATCGCCGTAGCGAGCCGCGGGACCGAGCTGCTCCTCGATCCGCAGGAGCTGGTTGTACTTGGCGACGCGATCGGTGCGGCTCGCCGACCCCGTCTTGATCTGGCCGGCGTCCGTGGCCACGGCGAGATCCGCGATGGTCGTGTCCTCGGTCTCGCCCGAGCGGTGGCTGATGACGGTCCCGTAGCCCGCCTGCTGGGCCATCCGGATGCAGTCGAGCGTCTCGGTGAGCGTGCCGATCTGGTTCACCTTGACGAGGATGGCGTTGCAGGCACCTTCGCTGATCCCGCGCCGAAGCCGCTCGGTGTTCGTGACGAAGAGGTCGTCGCCGACGAGCTGCAGCTTCGCGCCGAGCCGTTCGGTGAGGAGCTTCCAGCCCTCCCAGTCGTCCTCGGCCATCCCGTCCTCGAGCGAGAGGAGCGGGTGGCGAGAGGCGAGCTCGGCCCAGTAGGCGACGAGCCCGGCGGCGTCGAGCTCCCGCTTCTCGCCGGCCAGCCGGTACCTCTTGCTCTTCTGGTCGTAGAACTCGCTCGCGGCGGCGTCCACGCCGAGGGCCACCTGCTTGCCGAGCTCGAAGCCGGCCGCCCGGACGGCCTCCTCGATGAGCGCGAGCGCCTCCTCGTTCGTCCCTAGGTCCGGGGCGTAGCCCCCCTCGTCGCCGACGCCGGTCTGCTTGCCCTTGCCCTTGAGCACCTTCTTCAGCGCGTGGAAGATCTCGGCGCCCCAGCGGAGCCCCTCGGAGAAGCTCGGCGCGCCGACGGGGAGCACGAGGAACTCCTGGAGGTCGACCCGGGTATCGGCGTGCTTGCCGCCGTTCAGGAGGTTCATCATCGGCACGGGCAGCGTGCGGGCCCCCGCGCCGCCGAGCCAGCGCCAGAGCGGCAGGCCGTGATCCTGGGCCGCCGCCCGGGCCGCGGCCAGCGAGACGCCGAGGATGGCGTTGGCGCCGAGCCGAGCCTTGTTGGGCGTCCCGTCGGCCTCGCAGAGCCGCCGGTCGAGCTGCGCCTGGTCGTCCGCGTCGAGCCCCCGGGCCGCCTCGGCCAGCGTCTCGCGCACGTGGCGCACCGCCTCTCGCACGCCCTTGCCGAGGTAGCGCTTCGAGTCGCCGTCGCGGAGCTCGACGGCCTCGTGCTCGCCGGTGCTCGCCCCGGAAGGGACCGCGGCGCGGCCGACGGCCCCGCAGGCGAGCTCGACCTCGGCCTCCAGGGTGGGGTTGCCGCGCGAGTCCAGGATCTCGCGCGCGTGGACGTTGACGATCTCGCTCATGGAAGTCTCCGCGGCCCTCGGCCGATCCGGGCCCGCCCGCAGCAGCCGATCGGGCAAGCGAGCGGTCAAGGTGCTACCTTTCAGGCAGTCATGCAAGATCGAATCACGCTGGTCGTGAGCGACCTCCACATCGGGAGCGGCCATCGCAAGGGCGTCGTCAACTTCTACGACGACTTCCGGCACGACTCGCAGCTCGCCGCCCTGCTGCGCCGCTACTCGCAGGGGCGCTACGAGGGGACGGACGTCGAGCTCGTCCTGAACGGCGACATCTTCGACCTCCTCAAGGTCCACGTGCGAGGGCAGTTCCCCGAGCGGATCACCGAGCCCATCGCCGTCCACAAGCTGCGCCGTTGCCTCGCCGGCCACCCGAAGGTCGTGAGGGCGCTCACGGGCTTCCTCGGCGTGCGCCACAAGCGCATCACGCTCTTGCCCGGCAACCACGACATGGAGTTCGTCTACCCGCAGGTCCAGCGGACTTTCTGCGAGGCGGTCGCCGCCAAGCCCACCGATCCGCGGATGCGGTTCGTCGTCGACCGTCCCGAGCACCGGATCGAGGGAGGGGTCGAGATCCACCACGGCCACCAGTTCGAGGCGCTGCACGCCTTCGACTGGAGGCGGCTCTTCGTCGAGCACCATGGCGAGCGGATCCTGAACCTCCCCTGGGGCAGCCTCTTCATCTTGAACGTCATCAACCGCTTCAAGCCCGAGCGGCCCTACCTCGACACCATCAAGCCCTTCTGGCCCGTCTTCGCGGGCGGCTTCCTCTTCGACCCGCGCTTCACGGCGCGGCTCTCCTGGGCGAGCGTGGTCCACTTCTTCGAGACGGCCTTCTCCCCCGTCTGGCGCCGCCGGCTTCCGTCGCTCGGCAAGCTCGGGCGGCTTTTGCGCCAGGACATGCGCTTCTTCAGCGATCTCGACGGCTATGCCCGCCGCATCTTCCGCCGCAACCCCGATCTCCGAGTCGTCAGCATGGGGCACGTCCACACGGAGACCTGCCGCTCGTTCCCCGGAGATCGGCTCTACGTCAACACGGGCTGCTGGGTGCCGATGGTGAACCTCGACATCCAGAACCTCGGCCAGAACTCGGTCCCGCACTACATGCTGGTCCGCTACACCGACAAGGGGACGCCCCGCGCCAGCCTGATGCGCTGGAACGGCCGGCGGCCGATCACCGAGGAGGTCTCGTTCTGATGCTGACCCTGGGCGCGCTGCTCGGCTTCGTCGGGGTCGCGGCGGGCGCTTTCGGCGCCCACGCCCTGCGGGCGCGGCTCTCGCCCGAGCTGCTCGCGATCTTCGAGACGGGAGCGCGCTACGAGATGTACCACGCGCTCGCGATCGTCCTCGCCGCGCTCGGCGGGGCGCGTTCCCCCTCGCCGCTCTGGAGCTGGGCCGGCGGCCTCTTCGCGGCCGGCGTCGTGCTCTTCTCGGGAAGCCTCTACGCCCTCGCCCTCTCGGGCACGCGATGGCTCGGGGCCGTCACGCCGGTGGGGGGCCTCTGCCTCCTCGCGGGCTGGATCTTCCTCGCCATCGCGGGCGCGCGGCTCTGAGCGGACGCGAGGCCTCGCCGAAGCGGCGGCGGCCCTCCCGGGCGCGAGGGTGGGGCTCGCCGTGGGCGGTGCGATTCGCTCGTCGCACCGCAGAGGGAGCCCCACCGACCGTTCAGCCCGCGACCTACTCCTTCGTCGGCTCCTCGGGGACCGGCGGGACCGGCGGCAGCGCCGCCCGCTTTCCCTCCGCGATGAGCTCGCGAACCTTCTGGCCGCCCTTGCGGCCGATCTCCTCGTAGAAGGGCGTGCCGCGCTCGGCCTTGACGGCCTCGCCGCCCTTCTTGCCGATCTGCTCGTAGAACGCCGTGCCGCGCTCGGCCTTGACCCGATCGCCGCCCTTCTTGCCGATCTGCTCGTAGAACGCCGAGCCGCGCTCGGCCTTGACGGTCTCGCCGCCCTTCTTGCCGATCTCCTCGTAGAACTCGCGGCCACGCGCGTTCCGGACCGTCTCGCCGCCTTTACGGCCGGCCTCGCTCACGGTCATCGTCCCCTTCTTCTTCTCCTCCGCCATCTGCGCTCCTCCCTCTCCCTGTCGCCGCCCGATGCGCTCCCTGGCGCGCCTGCTCGGAATCTCTAAACCCTTCGGGGCTGGCGCAAGCCTGCCGTGCGTCGGGCCACCGCGGCGCCCTCCCGCCGCTCGCTCCCGCTCGGCGGCTCGCTCAGCCGGCGAGCGAGGCCTTGAGCTCGCGCTCGAGCCGCAGGCACTCGACCGGGTCGACGATCTTCTCGCCGCGCGAGGTGACGTAGAAGGCGTCGATCGCGCGGTTCGCCTCCGTCGCGACCTTGGCGAGCGCGATCTCGAGCCCGAGGTCGTGGAGCGACCGCGCGAGCGTGAAGAGGAGGCCCAGCCGGTCCTCGGCCTGCACGTCGATGACGGTGGCGCGCTGGGCCGAGTCGTTGTCGATGCGGACGCGGGTCTCGACGGCCGGGAGCGCGCGGCGGAGCAGCGGCGACGGCCGGATGCGGCGGGCGAGCAGCGCCTGCGGCGACTCCTGGCCCGAGAGGACGCGGCGCAGATCGGAGCGGGCGGCGTGCCAGCGGTCGAGCGGCAAGGCCCCGCCGCTCTCCCCCTGCACGAGGAAGACGTCGAGCGCGGCCCCATCCGTGGTCGAGTAGACCTCGGCGGAGAGGATGCGGATCCGGTGGGCCGCGAGCGCGCCCGCGAAGAGCGCGAGGAGGCCGGGGCGATCGCGCGCCGCGAGCAGGAGCTCCGTCGCGGGTCCCCGGCGGACGCGCAGCGCCGCGAGCGGTCTTCCGCCCAGCCTCGCGAGGAGCCGCCGGTGCCGGAGCGCCGCCTTCGGCCGGACCGCCCGCAGGTAGCGGTCGGGCATCCGGCCGAGGAACCGATCGACCTCGCCGGGCGGCAGGGCGAGCCGCTCGAGCCCGCGCCGCAGCCGGTCGCCGCTCGGCCGAATCCGCTGCGGCGCCGCGAGCCGCTCCCGGGTCTGCTCGTAGAGCTCGCGGAAGAGGCGCGCCTTCCAGTCGGTCCAGGTCGAGGGCCCGACGCTCGCCACGTCGGCGTACGTGAGCAGGTAGAGCAGGTCGAGCCGCTCGACGGTCCCCGCCTGCGCGGCGAAGCGATCGATCGTCTCGGGATCGGAGAGGTCCCGCCGCTGGGCCACGTGCGAGAGGGAGAGGTGCTCGCGGACCAAGAACTCGCTCAGCCCGAGCTCGTGGGCGGAGAGGCCCAGCCGCTCCCCGGCACGCCGGACCAGCTCCGCGCCCCGTTCGGAGTGGCGCCCCCCCTGCCCCTTGCCCGCGTCGTGGAAGAGCACCCCGAGGCAGAGCGGCAGCCAGGCGTGGATCTGGAGGCAGACGCGCGTCAGGTCCGGCTCCTCGCGGACGAGGTCGCCGCGCCGCAGCGCCTGGAGCCGCCGCAGCGCCCGGACGAGGTGGACGTCGACCGTGTAGACGTGCCAGACGTCGTGCTGCGCGAGCGCCGTGACCCGCGAGAGCTCCGGGAAGAAGGCGACCAGGGCGCCGAGCTCGTGCATCTGGGCGAGCCAGGCGCCGTCGCCGTCCTCGAGCGAGAAGAGCTCGCGCAGCGCCGCGGCCACGCGCGGATCGGCTCGAACGCGATCGTCCACCCGCGGCAGCTCCTGGGAGAGGAGGTCGCGGGCGTAGCGGTAGAGCGGCACCCCGAGCCGTCCGGCGGCGAGGAAGGCGCGCGCGAGCGCGGTCGGATCGTCCGCGAAGACCGACCGGTGCGTCACGCTCAGCTCCCGCCCCCAGAGCTTGAACTCGCCGTCGATCGGCGTCTCCTTGGGACGCCGCGCGGCCCGCGGCTCCGCGCAGCGCTCGACGATCTCGTCGGCGATCCGCTTGCTCGCCGCCGCGGCCAGGTAGTAGTGGCGCATGAGCTGCTCGACCGCGAGCCCCTCGGGCGCGTCGAGGTAGCCGAGCGCGCGCGCCACCTCCAGCTGCCGATCGAAGGTCAGCTGGTCCTCCTTGCGGCCCGCCTCGAGGTGGAGCTCGTTGCGGACGCGCCAGACGAAGTCGCGGGCGCGCATCGCCGCCGCGACGCTGCTCGGGGGCAAGACGGAGGCGGCGAGGAGCTGCCGCAGCCCGCGGACGCGGTACCGGACGCGGGCCATCCAGAGGGCCGTCTGCAGGTCGCGCAGCCCGCCCTCGCACTGCTTGACGTTCGGCTCGAGCAGGAACACGGAGTCGCCGTAGCGCTGCCGCCGAGCGACCAGCTCGTCGCGCTTCGCCTGCAGGAAGGCCTCGCCGCGCTGCCCCTGCAGGAGCTCGTCGATCGAGCGGAGGACGTCCCCGAGGAGCCCCGGGGCGCCCCAGACGGTCCGGGCGTCGAGCAGGGCCGAGAGCCCGACCGGATCCTCCTCGGCGAACTGGAGCTCGTCCTTCGGCCGGCGGACGGCGTGGCCGACCTCGAGCCGAAGGTCCCAGAGCGGGTAGAGCAGCGGCTCGACCGTCGGGGCCTCTCCCGTGTGGAGCACGAGGAGATCCACGTCCGATCCGGGAGAGACCTCGCGCCGGCCGTAGCCGCCCTGGGCCACCAGCGCGACGCGGGCCGGGTCGAAGCGCGCCCCCTCGGCGAGGGCGCGGATCAGCCGGTCGAGGATCTCGCTGCCGAGCCGGACCACGGTCCGGCCGCTCGCTCCGGCGCCGTGCGTCTCACGGACGACCCGACGCGCCGCGCCCCAGAAGGCCTTGACGTCCTCCCCCGGCGCGACGGGCAGGCGCGCGACGGCCGCGGCGCGGTCGTCCGCGGGGACCTCGGGCAGCGCGGCGCCGGCGGGCCGCTCGGGCAGGGCCTCTTCCATCGGGGGCCATCATAGCCCCGCGAGCTCGCGTCGCTCCTCGATGAAGCGACCGACGCCCCGCGCGATGCTCTTCGCGACCTCCGCCTGGTAGTCGTCCGACCGGAGCCGCTTCTCCTCGGCGGGGTTGCTCACGAAGGCCGTCTCGACGAGGATCGCCGGCATCTTCACGCCGAGCAGCACGTAGAAGAGCGCGTGCCTGACCCCGAGGTCGCGGGGCCGGGAGGCCTCGGCGCTGGGCCGCTCGCAGAGGGCCGCCTGCACGCTGGCGGCGAGCCGATGGGACTCCTCGACGTGGGCCTTCTGCGCGAGATCCGCGAGCATGAGCTGCAGGTCCGAGATGGAGCGCTCGGTGCTCTGGTTCTCCCGGGCGGCCAGCCGGATGGCGTAGCGGTCGGAGGTGACGTCGAGGAAATAGGTCTCGATGCCCCGCAGCCGGTGGTCCACGGCCGCGTTCGCGTGGATCGAGACGAAGAGGTCCCCCTTGTGCTCGTTCGCGAAGCGCGCCCGCTCCTCGAGCGGCACGAACTCGTCGTCGTCGCGGGTGAGCAGCACCTCGAGCCCCTTCGCGCGCAGCTCGGCGGCGAGCCTCCTCGCGATGGCGAGGGTCACGTTCTTCTCGCGGGTCCCGCCCGGTCCTACGGCGCCGGTGTCGCGGCCCCCGTGGCCGGCGTCGATGATCACGCGGCGGACGGCGAGCCCCATCTGCACCGAGAGCGGAACCCCGCCGGGAGCGCCGCCGGCCCGGCGAAGCTCGGCGACGGCGCCGGCGTCGGGAGCGTCGTCCTGGGGGCGCTCGCCGAGCCTCTGGCCCCCCTCGCCCAGGGCCCCGCGCCCGTGCTCCGCGCGGCCGGGGGCCCGGTCGGGCCGGGCCGCGAGGGAGGCCCGCTCGGCGGGGACGGGCTTCGGGCGATCGCCGAGCGCCGCCGTCTCATCGTCCGGCCGGGGGACGACGGCGGGGCCCTGGCGAGGGGAGCCCCGCTCGCGCCCCGCCTTCTCCGCCGGCAGACTCGCGAGCAGCTTGCGGGCCCGCCGCGCCATGTCGCCCCGCGGGTAGGCCCGGAGCAGCCGCCCGAGATCGGCCCGCGCGGCCCGCGGGTCGTTCTCCCGATCGAGCTCGATCCGCGCCGCCGCAAAGAGGGCGTCGTCGGCGAGGGCGCTCTTCGGGTAGCGCTGGGCCACCTCGTGCAGCTCCCCGAGCGCGCGCCGCCGGTCGCGTGACGAGAGGGAGATCCGCGACAGCTCGCCGCGCAGCTCGGCCGCCGTGTAGAGCGCCTCGGGCGCCCGCTCGGACCGCGGAAAGCGCGCGGCCACCGCCTCGAACTCCGCGGCGGCGCCGAGCCAGCGGTCGCGATCCCGGCGGAGCGACGGGTCGGCCTTGAGGACGTAGAAGGCGTGGCGGGCCCTCTGGTAGGCCGCCTCCCCCGCCGGCGCGCGGCGCGAGAGCAGAGAGAGCAAGAGGAGCGCGGCCGGGGGCATGGGGCGCCTCCATGGTGCCACCGGCCCAGGGGCCCCGCCACTTTTCGGCCGTCAGCAGAGGGCGCGCCGCACGTCCTCGAGCCGCGCGGGCAGCTCGACGGGCTGGCCGAGCGGAGGCCCCTCGGCCGCCGGCAGCCGCCCCGCCTCGACCGCCGCCTTGAACTCGGTGAACTTGAGCGCGTGGGCCGTGCTGACGACGACGACGCGCTCTCCCGGCCGCACGACGCCCGCGGCCGCGGCCCGCCGCAGCCCGGCGAGCGCCGCCGCCGTCTGGGGGCAGACGAAGAGGCCGGCCCGGTCGGCGGCGATCGACGCCTCCGCGAGCTCGCGCTCGGAGACCCGCTCGACGATCCCGTCCGAGGCCCAAAGCGCCCGGACGGCCCGCCGAAACGAGACCGGGGCGCCGATGCGGATGGCGGTCGCGGCGGTCGCGCCGGCGGCGACGGGCTCGCAGCGATCGAAGCCGCGGCGGAAGCTCTCGTAGAGCGGGCTCGCCGCCTCGACCTGCACGACCCCGAGCCGCGGCCGGCGATCGACGAGCCCGAGCGCGAGGAGGAGCTCGAAGCCCGCCCCGATCGCCGCGGCGTTGCCGAGGTTCCCCCCGGGCAAGAACAGCCAGTCGGGGACGCTCCAGCCGAGCTCTTGGGCGATCTCGAGCGCGACCGTCTTCTGCCCCTCGAGCCGGAGCGCGTTCTTCGAGTTCGCGAGGTAGATCGTGCCGTCGGCCGCGAGCGCCTCGACGAGCCGCATGCAGCCGTCGAAGTCGGTGTCGATCGCGAGGACGCGGGCGCCGCTCGCGAGCGGCTGGACGAGCTGCGCGGCCGTGATCTTCCCGCGGGGGAGCAGCACGGCGCAGGGGATCCCCGCCGCCGCGCAGTAGGCCGCGAGCGAGGCGGAGGTGTCCCCGGTCGAGGCGCAGGCGACGGCGCGCGGCCCCCTGCCCTCGCGCCGCAGCCGAGCGACCGCCGAGACGAGGACGGTCATGCCGAGGTCCTTGAACGACCCCGTGTGCGCGTGGCCGCACTGCTTCAGCCAGAGCGGCTCGTGGCCGAGGGCGGCGCCGGCGCGCGGGACGGGGACGAGCGGCCCGTGGCCCTCGCCGAGCGAGACGACGTCCTCGTCCGTCAGCTCGGGGAGGACCCACTCCCGCTTGCCCCAGACGCCGGAGGAGAGCGGGAAAGGCGCCGAGGGGCCGCGCGAGTCGAAGAGGGCCCGCCATTCGGCCGCGCCGCGGCGCCGCAGCGCCTCGAGGTCGTGGGCGACCTCGAGCAGACCGCCGCAGCGGGGACAGGCGTAGATCGGCTCGAGGACGGGGAGCTCCCCGGGACAACCCTCGCCGCAGCGGAGCGACGCGCGGAGGCTCACGCGCCGTCCTTCAGCCAGCGGCCGATGGCCCGGCAGGCCTCCCGCGTCCGGGCCTCGTCCTCGACGAGCGCGAAGCGGACGAAGCCGTCGCCCCCGGCGACGCCCGGGACGACGCCTCCGGGGCCCTCCCCCGGGGCGCCGAAGCCCGCGCCCGCGGAGACGGCGACGCCCGCGCCGTCGAAGAGCGCCCTCGAGAAGGCCCAGCTTCCCAGCCGCCGCAGCCGCGCGGGGATCGGCGCCCAGACGAACATCGTCCCGCCGGGCATCGGCGCCTCCCAGCCGGCCTCGCGGAGCCCCTCGATCAGCGCGCGGGCCCGCTCGCGGTAGAGCTCGCGCAGCCGCCCCGGGAAGTCGCCGCAGCGATCGAGCGCCTCGATCGCCGCCGCCTGGACGGGCGAGAACATCCCGTAGTCGAGGTAGCTCTTCAGCCGCGCGACGGCGGCGACGAGGTCGCGGTTGCCGCAGCAGAAGCCGACCCGGAAGCCGGCCATGTTGTAGCTCTTCGAGAGGGAGAAGAACTCGACCGTCCGGGCCCGAGCGCCGGCCAGGGCCAGCGCCGAGGGGGCCCGCTCGCGGCCGAAGTCGAGATCGGCGTAGGCGAGATCGTGGAGGAAGAAGAGGTCCCGCTCGTCGGCGAGCGCGAGGAGCCGCTCGAGCTCGCCGTCCGGCGCCGCCACGCCCGTCGGGTTGTGCGGGAAGCAGGCGACGAGCCCCCGCAGCCTCCCCCGCGCCTCCCCCGCCGCGCGCCGCGCATTCTCCGCGAACGGCTCGCCGGGGCCGATCGCCACCGGGACGACCTCGGCGCCGGCCATGCGGCCGCCCGCGAGGTGGATCGGGTAGCTCGGCGACGGCACGAGCACCGCGTCGCCGGGCCCGAGGCTCGCGAGGAGCAGGTGGCCGATCCCCTCCTTCGAGCCGAGCAGCGGCAGCACCTCCGACTCCGGATCGAGCTCGACGCCGTAGGAGCGGCGGTACCATCGGGCCGCCGCCTCGCGCAGCTCGCGGCTCCCGTTCGAGGCCGGGTAGCGGAAGGCCCCGGACCGTTCGGCGGCCTCGAGCGCCCGGACCACCCGCGGCGGGGGATCGCCGTCCGGGTTGCCGAGGGAGAAGTCGTAGACCGTCCGGCCGCGCGCGAGCGCCTCGGCCTTTCTCGCCGCCATCTCGGCGAAGACGTAAGGGGGAAGCTCGCTCGCCCGGCGGAAGGAGCTCGGATCCATCGCCGGTCAACCCGCCTGCGGCCCGAGGCCGCAGTCGGCGCAGCGTCCCTCGACGAAGCGCCGGCAGCCGCAGGCGCGGCAGGCGACCCCCTCCGGCACGGGAGCGCCGGCCGCGGCCGTGGGCTCCTCGCGCAGCCTCGGCAGCCGCATGCCGCAGCGGTCGCAGAAGAGCCCCGCCGGCTGGCCGCTGTTGCCGCAGTAGCGGCAGCGGCTCTCGCCGAGCTGGCTCTTCGGCTCGGCCGGCGCCTGCGCGGTCGGCTCGAGGTCCGCGGGCCGCTCGACGACTCCGACGGCGACGGGCGCGGCGGCGGTCGCCTCGAGGTCGGGGACCGGCTCGACCGCCGCCACGGCCGCCCCCAGCTCGAGCGCGGTCGTCTCGAGCCCGGGCACGGTCTCCTGCGGCGCGAGGAGGCCGGGATCGGCGACCATCGTCGGCTCGAGATCGGGCAGCCGCAGCTCCGCGAGGGCCGCCTCCGCCGCCTTCTCGAAGATCCGGCCGCAGGTGGGGCACTCGAGCGCGCCGGGAGGGCGAGGCGTCTCGCAAACGGGGCAGGCGTCCATCCCGTGTAAGCTACCAGAGCTCAGAACGCGAAGGCGAGGACCGGCGAGCTGACCGACGGAAGCTCTCGCACGGCGCGAACCGCGGCGCCCGAGGCCTCGGCCACCGGCTCGTAGTAGGGGGGCGGCGGGGGCGGCGGCGCCCAGAAGCGGCGAAAGAGCGGGCGGCGGCGCCACTTGGTGCCGTTCTGGACCGCCACCGTGACGGCCGCGCCGACCAGCGCCGCCACGATGCCGCCGAGCACGAGCGCCCCCAGCGAGCCCGCGCCCGCGACGAAGATCCCCCAGAAGAGGACTCCCCCGAGGAGGCTCCCGCCGTAGGCGCCGAGCAGGGTCCAGCCCAAGCGGGGCGCGAACCAGTCGGAGAAGGAGCCGATGCCCCAGACGATCAGGGCGTCCGCGATCGGCGCGAGCAGCACGAGCGCGACCGCGCCGCCCGGGTCCACGAAGTAGGCGTCCCAGGCGAGCGTCTCGACCCCGAGCCGCCAGAGGGTGTCGACGACGAATTCGATGGCCGACAGCCCGGGCTCGGCGCGGCCGACGATGACGTAGGCGCCGCCGCCCTGCCCGTCCCCCGCGAAGTCGAGGGCCGGGCTCGGCGCGTGGCTCCAGCGAAGGCTCGGCGGCGTGAGCTCGAGATCTGGGGCCGAAGCGGCGGCGAAGGCGGCGCCGGAGAGGCCGAGCGCGGCGGCGAGGGCCACTCCAGCGGAGAGCGATCGAACGGTCGACATGGGCAACCTCCTCGACCGATGGAGGATGGCTCGCCCACGGGGCCGCCGCAAGGGGGATCCATCACTCCGCTCCAAGGATCGGAAAGCGGCGGCCCTCGAAGGCGATCCCCGGTGTACGGGCCCCGCGAACGCGGTCACGGGCCTCGCGAACGCGGTCACGGGCCCCGCGAACGCGGTCACCGGCCCCGCGAACGCGGTCACGGGCCCCGCGAACGCGGTCACGGGCCCCGCGAACGCGGTCACCGGCCCCGCGAACGCGGTCACGGGCCCCGCGAACGCGGTCACCGGCCTCGCGAACGCGGTCACAGGCCCCGCGAACGCGGTCACGGGCCCGGGGAACGCGGTCACGGGCCCCGCGAACGCGGTCACGGGCCCCGCGAACGCGGTCACGGGCCCCGCGAACGCGGTCACGGGCCCCGCGAACGCGGTCTCGGGCCCCGCAAACGCGGTCACGGGCCCCGCGAAGGCGGTCACGGGCCCCGCGAAGGCGGTCACCGGCCCCGCGAACGCGGTCACGGGCCCCGCGAACGCGGTCACGGGCCCCGCGAACGCGGTCTCGGGCCCGGGGAAGGCGGTCTCGGGCGCCGCGAACGCGGTCTCGGGCCCGGGGAAGGCGGTCTCGGGCGCCGCGAACGCGGTCTCGGGCGCCACGGCCCACGCCGCGCCGCTCAGGCCGCGGAGGGCCGGGCCCGAATCAGCTCCGCGAGCCGCCAGCTACCGGTCTGCGACTGCTCGTAGCCGGTGGGCATCGGCGGCAGCCTCGGCAGCCAGATCGCGAAGCAGCTCCCGCGCCCCGGCTCGCTCTCGACCTCGATCCGGCCGCCGTGCGACTGGACGATGCCGTGGGCGACCGAGAGGCCGAGGCCGGTGCCCACCCCTTGCGGCTTCGTCGTGAAGAACGGCTCGAAGAGCCGCCGTCGCGTCGCCTCGTCCATTCCAGCGCCGCTGTCGCGGACCGAGAGCCGCACCCCCGGCCCTTCGGGGCGCGTCTCGACCCAGATCCTGCCCCGGTCCGGGATCGCCTGGGCCGCGTTGACGAGCAGGTTCACGAGCACCTGGCCGATCTGCTGCGGCCAGCCGGTGAGCGGGGGCACGGGCGCGAGCGAGACCGAGACCTCGCAGCGGTACTTGAGCTGGTTGTGGGCGATCCGCAGCGCCGCCTGGACCTCCTCGTTCAGGTCGTACTCGCGCATCCCCTCGGGCTCGTTGCGCGCGAAGCGGCGCAGGTCGGAGACGATCCGGTTGACCCGCTGGATGCCGTCGAGCGTCTCCGGGAGGATCTCGCGCACGTACTCGTCGAGCTCGGGCGGCAGCGAGCGGCAGCGGCGCAGCTCGGCGAGGAGCGACTGGACGTTCGAGCCGACGAAGCTCATCGGGTTGTTGATCTCGTGGGCGATGCCGGCCGCGAGGATGCCGAGCCCGGCGAGCTTCTCCTGCTGGACCGCGACCCGGTGCAGCTCCTCGAGCTCCCCTTGCGCCTTCTCGAGCCGCCGCCGCTGCTCCTCGGCCTCCCGGTAGAGCTCGTGGAGCCGCCGCGCCGAGACGACGAGCGTCCCGCTGGCTGCAATGAAGCCGAGCAAGACGCCGGGGGAGGCGCCGCCCCAGAGCGCCGCCAGCCCCACGATGAGCCAGCGGACCGGGAAGACGAACGGCGAGCCCTCGTCGGCCTCCGTCCCATCGGTGAGCGACGAGAGGAGCGGCATGAGCATGACGAGCGGCGACCAGGCGTAGAGCCTCCCGAGCACGACGATGGAGGCCAGGTTGGGGACGAGGACGAGCCAGGAGACCGTGCGCACGGAGAGCCTCCCCCGCGAGCGCCGCCGGAACCAGTTGACGGCAATCGCCACTGCCCCCATCGCCATCGTCGCGCCGACCCGGGGCCAGCTCGGCCAGGCCTCGAGCGCGAGCATGACGAAGAGGACGCCGAAGGCGACGGGGAAGCAGAGCCGCGCGCGGACGAGCCGCTCGAGGAGCCGGGATCTCACTTGGGCATCCTCCCCTCGGCCTTCGCCTCGAGCGGCAGCTCGAGCGTCAGCCGCTGGTCCGCGCCGACCTCGGCGACGAAGGTGACCTTGCCCGCGTGCTGCTCGAGCAGCCCCCCGACGATCCGCATCGAGCTGTCGACGGTCGAGCCCGTGAAGCGGGCGAGGAGCGCCACGGCCTCCGCGGTGGTGAACGGCATCCCCTGCCGGCGGGCCCGGACGACGAGCTTGCTCTCGCTCTGCACCGCCTCGGAGGCGACGGACGCCTCCGAGCCCTGGAACGGCCGCCAGAGCGCGGCCAAGAGCTCGCGCTGCTCGAGGAGGCTCTTCAAGAGCGCCGCGAGCGCCGCGTCGTCCCACGGCTTCGTCAGGAAACGGCAGACCTCGCCTTCATTGATCGAGCTCAAGACCGAGGCGAGGTCGGCGCAACCCGAGAGGATGAGCCGCAGCGCGAGGGGGCGGCGCCGGTGGACCTCCGCGAGCAGCTCGGCGCCGGTCATGCCGGGCATCCGAAAGTCGGAGATGACGACGTCGGGCTCGAAGCGCTCGAGCAGCTCCAGCGCCTCGTGCGGCCCGAAGGCCAGCGCGGCATCGTAGCCCTCCCGCCGGAGGAGCCGGTAGAGCGCCTTCGCCACCATCGGCTCGTCGTCGACCAGCAGCACCTTGGCCATGGGATGCCTCCTGTCGGAGGGGAGACGCAATCCCGCTGCCAGCAGCCCGTTCAAGGATCACGGGTAGTTGTGGAGGCTTGCCCGGGGTCCCGGCGAACCCAGCTGGGTGCCGGCTCAGCCGCAGGGCGTTCGGCCCGAGCCGACCGAGGGCGGGAGAGCGCCCGTCCTCGGCCAGCTCGACGTCGAACCGCTCCGCGGCGAGGGCCCGCCCAACCCGCCGCCCAACCCGCCCCTCCGCGCCGCCACCCGCCCCGCCCCACCCGACCCGCCGCCCGACCCGCCCCTCCCCGCCCGCCCCGCCACCCATGATCCGCGCCATCCCTCGCCGCCCCACGGGCGATCGGGAAACGCAAGCCGCGGGCCATTCGGAATTCGGCCCGCTTCGCGCGAGCGGTGGGAAAAACCGAGCGCCGCGTGGGAAGGCGCTTGCCGGGCGAAGCGCCTTTGGACTACACGACCCGGGCCATGACCGAGCCCGATCGCCCCGCCCAAGACCCCTCCGCAGCGTCCCCTGGCCCCTCGCGCGAAGAGGTCCCCACCGTCCGCGCCCCGCGCGGGACCGAGCGCTCCTGCAAGGGCTGGGTCCAGGAGGCGGCGCTGCGGATGCTGATGAACAACCTCGACCCCGAGGTGGCCGAGCGGCCCGCGGATCTCGTCGTCTACGGCGGCACCGGCAAGGCCGCCCGCGACTGGCCGAGCTTCCACCGCCTCGTCGCGGCCCTCCGGGAGCTCGCGGACGACGAGACGTTGCTCGTGCAGAGCGGAAAGCCCGTGGGAGTCCTGCGCAGCCACCCGGACGCGCCGCGCGTGCTCATCGCGAACTCGAACCTGGTCCCCCGCTGGGCCACCTGGGAGCAGTTCTGGGAGCTCGAGCGGCGCGGGCTCATCATGTACGGGCAGATGACCGCCGGCTCGTGGATCTACATCGGCACCCAGGGGATCCTGCAGGGGACCTACGAGACCTTCTGCCAGGCGGGGCGCGCCCACTTCGGAACGGACGACCTGCGCGGCCGGAAGATCCTCTCCGCGGGCCTCGGCGGCATGGGCGGCGCCCAGCCGCTCGCCGCGACCATGGCGGGCGCGGCCTTCCTCGGGGTCGAGGTCGACCCCGCGCGGGCGCGGCGGCGGCTCGAGACGCGCTACCTGGACGAGGTCGCGACGGACCTCGACGACGCGCTCGCCCGGCTGGATCGGGCGGCGAAGGAGCGGCGGCCGCTCTCGGTGGCGCTCGTGGGCAACGCAGCCCAGATCTACCCCGAGCTCGTCCGGCGCGGCGTCCACTTCGACCTCGTCACCGACCAGACCTCGGCGCACGACCCCTTGAACGGCTACCTCCCCGCGGACCTCTCGCCCGCCGCCGCCGCCGAGCTGCGCGCGCGCGACCCGCAGGGCTACATCGCGCGGAGCAAGGCCTCGATGGCCGAACAGGTGCGCGCCATGCTGGCGATGAAGCGGGCCGGCGCGCACGTCTTCGACTACGGCAACAACCTGCGGGCCATGGCGAAGGACGCCGGGGTCGCGGACGCGTTCGACTACCCGGGCTTCATCCCGGCCTACATTCGCCCCCTCTTCTGCGAGGGGCAGGGGCCGTTTCGCTGGGTGGCGCTCTCGGGCGATCCGCGGGACATCGCCGCGACCGACCAGGCGATCCTGGAGCTGTTCCCCGAGAAGGCCCACCTTCGCCGCTGGATCGAGCTCGCGCGCGAGCGGGTCGCCTTCCAGGGGCTGCCGGCGCGGATCTGCTGGCTCGGCTACGGCGAGCGCGAGCGGGCGGGGCTGCGGTTCAACGAGCTCGTGCGCGACGGCAAGGTGCGCGCGCCGATCGTCATCGGCCGCGATCACCTCGACTGCGGCAGCGTCGCCTCCCCGAACCGAGAGACCGAGGCGATGCGCGACGGCTCGGACGCCATCGCCGACTGGCCCATCCTGAACGCGCTCGTCAACGCCGTGAACGGCGCCTCCTGGGTGAGCTTCCACCACGGCGGCGGCGTCGGCATCGGCTACTCGCTCCACGCGGGTCAGGTGATCGTCGCGGACGGCACCGACGCCGCGGCGAAGCGGCTCTCGCGGGTGCTCGCCTCCGATCCCGCGATGGGCGTCCTGCGCCACGCCGACGCGGGCTACCCCGAGGCGATCGCGGTCGCGAAGGAGCGCGGCGTGAAGATCCCGGGGCTCGCGGGGTAGCGGCGGCCGCTCCCATCGATCGGGCGCTGCCGCGGCCTCGGCCGCCCCTTCCTCGCTTTCGGGCGCCGGTTCGGCTATCTCGGGCGGGTGATCGACGCCGACTTCGCCGTGCGGGGCGCCGCCGAGCTCCTCACGATGGACTGGGAGCTCGCAAAGCCGCCGGCGCTCCTTCGGGAGGCCGCGCTCGCGGCGCGGGACGGCGAGATCGTCTGGGTGGGAGCCGACCGCGACCTCGACGGGGCGGTGGCGCTGCGCCCGAACGCCACGGTCCTCGACGCGACGGGCCAGACCGTCACCCCCGGGCTCGTCGATCCGCACAGCCACCTCGTCTACGCCGGCGACCGGGCCCACGAGTTCGCGCTCCGCTGCGGCGGGGCGGGCTACCTCGAGATCGCCCGGGCGGGCGGCGGCATCCGCGCCACCGTGGCGGCGACGCGCGCGGCCACGGACGAGGAGCTCCTCGCGCTGGCCCTGCCGCGGACGGACGCGCTGCTCTCGCAGGGGGTCACCACCTGCGAGGTGAAGAGCGGCTACGGCCTCTCGGTCGAGGAGGAGCTGCGGCTGCTGCGGATCGTCCGCACGCTCGCCGGCCGCACGCCGATGGCGCTCGTGCCGACGCTCTTGCCGCTCCACGCGCTCCCCCCCGAGGCCGAGGGGCGGCGCGACGCCTGGGTCGCCGAGATGGTCGACGAGCTCGTCCCCAGGGCCGCGCGGGAGGGGCTCTGCCGGATGGTCGACGCCTTCCTCGAGGAGGGGGCCTTCACCGCGGCGGAGGTGCGCCGGCTCTTCGCGCGCGCGCGCGAGGCGGGACTCCCCCTGCGGCTGCACGCCGATCAGCTGAGCGACGGGGGCGGCGCCGCGCTCGCCGCCGCGGAGGGCGCGCTGTCTGCCGACCACCTGGAGCGCGTCTCCCCGGCCGGGATCGCCGCGCTGGCCCGCGCCGGCACCGTGGCCGTGCTCGCGCCGGTGGCGACCTGGGTCCTGCGGCTCCCCTCCCCCGCGCCGGCCCGGCGACTCCTCGAGGCGGGCGTGCCGCTCGCCCTCTGCACGAACCTGAACCCGGGCAGCGCCCCCACCGAGAGCGTCGCGCTCGGCCTCGGCGCGGCGTGCCTCTCGTACGGGCTGCAGCCCGCCGAGGCGCTCTGGGCCTTCACGCGGGGCGCCGCCAAGGCGCTCGGCCTCGACCAGCGGATCGGCCGGCTCGCGCCGGGGCTGCGGGCGGACGTCGCGCTCTTCGGCTGCGCGGACCACCGCCACCTGGCCTCGCACCTCGCCGTCTCCCACTGCGTGGCGGTGGCCATCGGCGGGCGGCTCGTCGCGAGCCCGCGCGGCGCCCGCTGTTCCCCGCCCGGGCCGCGCATAACTTGATCTGCATGAAGGAACCGACGTCGACGCGCGCGCGAGATCTGGTCTTCCCAATCCTGCTGTCGCTCTCCGGCCTCTTCGGCCTCGCGGTGATGGGCTTCATCGCGTCGAAGGGGCTCTCCGAGTGGTGGTCGCTGCTCCCGGCCGGCGGCGTCGGAGTCTTCCTCGTCATCGAGGCGGTGGGGCTCGTCCTCCGGGCCCGCTGGGCCGACGCGCTCTCTGCGTGGAGCGCGCTGCTCGCGGCGATCCTTCCGCCGATCGGGACCGCGACGCTCATCTACGCGGCCTTCTGGCACCGGCCCGCCCGGGCGACCTGAGCGCGCCGCGCCCTCATCAGACGGATCCGAACCCCTTCGGTTCCGCTTGCCAAGCGGGCGGTGGCTCGCTATGACGCCAGTCGGGTTCTGGGCCGTTCTACGGAGGATAATCCATGACGAAGATCATGAAGGTGCTGGCGACCGCCGCGACTCTCGTTTCGGCCGTGGCGTTCGGCCAGAGCTACACGACGAGCGCGGTCGCGAATGGCGGGACCGTCTCGGGGAAGGTCACGTTCCAGGGCACCCCTCCCCAGCTCGCCCCCGAGAAGCGCAACAAGGACCCGAAGGTCTGCGGGACCACGGGCCCGAACCAGACGCTCATCGTCGGCGCCGGCAACGGCATCAAGAACGTCATCGTCTACCTGAAGGACATCAAGAGCGGGAAGAAGATGGAGCTGAAGCCCGCGACGCTCGACCAGAAGAAGTGCTCGTACGACCCGCACGTTCAGGCGGTGCCGGTGGGGACGACGATGACGGTCGTCAACAGCGACACGGTGCTCCACAACGTCCACGCCTCGCTCGGCGCCTCGACGGTCTTCAACTACGCGATGCCGATCCACAACCAGAAGATCCCGAAGAAGCTCGTGAAGGCCGGCTTCGTGAAGATCAAGTGCGACGTCCACGGCTGGATGAACGGCGCGATCGGCGTCATGCCGAACCCCTACTTCGCGGTCACCGGGGACGACGGCTCGTTCGCGATCTCGGACGTCCCGGCGGGCAGCTACACCGTCGAGGCCTGGCAGGAGACGCTCGGCACGAAGACGCAGCAGGTGAACGTCTCGGGCGGCGGCACGGCCACGGCCGACTTCCAGTTCTCGAAGGGCTCGGCGTCGCTCTAGCCGCCCCTCGGGCCAGATGAGCCCTCGCGGGCCGTCCGTCGCGCCTCTCGAGGCGCGCGGGCGGCTCGTCGTTTTTTCAGCGACCGCAGTAGGGGCAGTGGAGGTCGCCCTCCCAGCCGCGCTCGATCTCGAGCCCGCCGCCGCAGCAGAGCAGCGGGACCGCCGAGAGCTCGTTCACCTCGGCGGGCGCCGGGAGCCGGGGCGGGGCCGGCGGCAGCGCGAGAAAGGTGAGGTAGGGATTCTGGCCGAGCGTCCGCTCGGCGAGGCGGAGCTGCTCGAAGCGAACCTCGGCCGCGATCCACTCGGCGGCGCCGTCGAAGAAGCTCTCCTGCGCGCGCCCGAGGAAGAGCTCGAGCGGGCCCTGCCGGCCGCAGTACGGGCAGAGGCAGCCGCCGGCCGAGGCGCCCTCCGAGGCGATCTCGGCCGCGTTCGCGTGGGGGACGCGGCGGACCAGCTCGCCCGCGAGCTCCGCCGCCGCCCCCGGGGTCGGCCTCAACCGGAACGCCCGCCCACAGGCCGGGCAGCGACGACGCCAGAAGGCCCTTCGACCGAGTCCCAGGTCCGAGCTCCTCATGGGCGGACCTCCCGCAGCGCGGCGAAGGCAAAGCCGAGGAACGAGAGGCCGAGGAAGAGGTGCACCCAGCCGCCGAGCTCGGCGCCGCTCGCGAGGCCGAGCCCCCACTGCACGAACAGGATGGCCGAGGCGATCCAGAGCATGGCGCTCGCAAGATGCGGCCGCGCCGCCCACCCCACAACCCCTCGCGTCACCCGAGGCCCGCTCGGGCCAGCCGACCGCCCGTCGGCTCCCGCGCGAGAACAATCCGTCGCCTCACTCGACGACCCGTTGAAACGTCGGGGCCGATGGCTCGACCGCTCCGCCGCTCGAGGCTCCCCGATTGTCCGCAGGGCGCCCGGCAACCCGTGGGAACGCGCTGTGGATAGATGTGGAAAAGATTTTCCGTTCCAAGGGCTTCCATGGGCCCGCCCCTTGCTAGCTGTCTTCGCGTCCTCCGCAGAACGAGGACCGGGGAGGCAACGGAATGGATCTCGACGTCTCGGACGCGGAGGGCCCCTGCGTCGAGTTCGACCGCTGGGTCGGGGAGCCCGTCGCCATGGCGGGGGAGCTCGAGCTTCGAACGGAGCTCGACCCCGCCGGTTGGACCGTGCGCCTCGCCGGCGTGATGAGCGGCGCGGGGGCACGGGCGCTCTGCGAGCGGCTGCGAGAGATCGCCTCGCGGGGGCGCCGGCAGATCACCCTCGACGTGCGAGACGTCCGAGAGCTCACGGACTTCGGCGCGGCGATTCTCTCCCATGGCCTTCGCTGCGAAGCCGTCCTGAAGCGGGCGGTCTGGCTGCGAGAGCCCCCCGCGGCGCTGCGCCGCCAGCTCGATCGATTCGGGATGGGAGCGGGGCCCATGTAGTTGCGCTTCAACGAAGAGTGACACCGCTTGGGGCGGGACCGAGTGGGCGATGGCCCACCAGCCCGCATGGGGTACTTGCGAGGCTTGTCCGGCTCGAGTGAGACCGCCACGTTTCTTCGGCATCCGGCGGCGCCGGATCCGGAGAGGGGGCCCAAGCGTTATGCGAATGACGAGAACGACAGCCCAACAGAAGCCGTCTCGAGGAGGTTCCATGCGCTCCAGTTTCCCGACGTCCAGCGGCTCCCTCGCCCTCTACCTGGCCGAGATCAACCAGTTCTCGCTCCTCTCCCAGGACGAGGAGCGACGGCTCGCTCGCCTCTACCGCCGGAGCAACGATCCGGCCGCGGCCCACCACCTCGTGACGAGCAACCTCCGCTTCGTCGTCAAGGTGTCCTACGAGTATCGCTCGTACGGCATCAAGATGGCCGACCTCATCCAAGAGGGGAACATCGGCCTCATGAAGGCCGTCGAGAAGTTCGATCCCGAGAAGGGCATCCGACTCATCTCGTACGCCGTCTGGTGGATTCGAGCGTACATCCAGAACTACATCCTGCGCTCCTGGTCGCTCGTGAAACTCGGCACCACGCAGGCGCAGCGCAAGCTCTTCTTCTCCCTCGCCCGCACGAAGCGCGAGCTCGAGAAGCTCGAGGGGGGGCCGGGCGACGAGCGGCTCTCGCCGCAGAAGATCGCGAAGAAGCTCAAGGTGAAGCCCGACGAGGTGCTCGAGATGGAGCAGCGCATGGAGGGTCGAGACCTCTCGCTCGACGCGCCGATGGGCGACGACGGCGGCAACAGCCACGTCGACTTCGTCCCCTCCAAGGCGGCGGGGCAGGAGGAGAGCCTCGCCCAGCGGGAGGAGCAGCTCCTCGTCACCCGAAAGGTCGAGGAGGCGCTGATGCGGCTCGACGAGCGCGAGCGCTTCATCATCGAGAAGCGCGTGATGAACGACAAGCCGATGACCTTCAAGGAGCTCGGCGAGCACTTCGGCTTCTCGCGGGAGCGGGCGCGCCAGCTCGAGATCCGGGCGAAGGAGAAGCTCAAGCTCGAGCTCACCCAGCTGCTCTCCGACGTGGACGTGAGCGGGCTCGTCGATCTCGTGGGACCGCCGAAGCAGCTGCCGATCTTCCGCGAGGAGAGCCCGCTGGAGGCCGCCGAGCTGCACGCGTCGAACGCCTAGGCTCGACGCCGGCGATGGGGGCTCCGCGCCCCGTCGCCGGCGGCCGGAGCTAGCGCTCGCCGAGACCCCGGGCGAAATTGCCGATGCGCAGCCAAGGGGCGGCCCGCCGAAGTCGCCTGAGCGCCTCGGGCAGCCCGAGCGGTCGCCCTCCCGCGCCTCGGTCGCGCGCGACCTCGAGGTACTGGAGCGGATCGATGGCGAGAGGGCGCGTCTGGAGCTGGTCGACCCGATGGCGGGCGACCAGTTCGCAGAGCGCCTCGACCTCGCCCTCCCGGTCGGTCACGCCCGGAAAGGTGAGGAGGTTCAGCGCGACGTACGCTCCCGCCCGCCGTGCCACCCGGAGGCTCCGCGCGACGTCCGGAAGCCCGTAGCCTTGCGGGAGGTAGTAGGCCTCGTAGAGCTCGCGGCTCGCCGAGTTCAGGCTGACTCGCACCGCGTCGACTCCCGCCCGGAAGAGACGGCCCAGCGCGCCGGGGAGGCTGCCGTTCGTGTTGATGTTCAGCGAGCCGCGGGGGGTCGCGAGTCGCATCGCGCGCACGGCGCGCTCGATCGCGACGGCCTGGGTGAGCGGTTCGCCCTCACAGCCCTGCCCGAAGCTCACCATCACCCGCCCCCGCGCCGAGGACAGGTGCCGGCCGCCGATCTCGGCGAGCTCCTCCCAGAGCGGCGCGCGCGCCATCCGCGCATGGGAGGCCGGTGGCCCGCCCGGGGGCTGCTCGCTGATGCAGCCGACGCAGCGAGCGTTGCAGCGATTCGAGGCGGGGAGCGCCCCCTCGTCCCGCTCGTAGAAGACGTTCTGGGCCGTGAAGCAGCGGTATTTTCGCGCGCAGACCGAGAGCTGGAGCAGCACGCCGTTGCCCGGCGAGCGCGCCAGCGCGGCCTCGACGCGCCCCGCGAGGTCGGCGGTCGAGAAGCGGCGTGGGTCCCAGTGACGCCGCCGCTCGGTCCGGACGGCCGCCACGGCCACGCCGCCCCGGACCAGCGCCGCCGCTGTGTAGGCCCATTGCGGCAAGGTCGGCGCGACGATCGACCGGCGCCCCGCCGGCAGCGCGGACCGCGTCCAGCCGGGCGGGAGGACGGCGCCCACGGCCCGCGGGCGAACGCGGCGGCCGAAGGCGACGAGCTCGTCGACCAGCACGAAGCGGCGCCCGGCGGGGTCCCACCCGACCGGCTGCCAGCCCGGAAGCGCCGCGAGCGCCGCCCCGGCGGGCAGCGCGGCGAGCGGCCCCTCGACCTGGCGCCACTCGTCCCCCCAGGCGACCGCCGCCTCGAGCTCCGGGTGGTCGAAGACGCGGCCGCTCTCGTCGGCCAGGAGCAATCGGGGACGCGCTCGGGTCATCGGGGACGTGAACCCGTCGGGCCGGGCTCTGCCTTCCGCGGAGGGCCGCGGGGCGACGCCCCGGGGCGGAGTTGAAAGGGTGAGGACGCTCTGTTAGCGTCCGCTCCCCCGTCATTCAAGGAGCCATGCGCATGATCGTCGGTGTCCCCAAGGAGATCAAGACTCGCGAGTACCGCGTCGGAATGGTGCCTGCAGGCGTCCGCGCCCTCGTCGGTCGCGGCCACAAGGTCCTCGTCGAGAAGGACGCTGGCGCGGGAGCCGGGGTTTCGGACAACGACTTCGTCCGGGCCGGCGCCGCGATCGCCCGCTCGGCCGCGGAGGTGTGGGAGAAGGCCGATCTGATCATCAAGGTCAAGGAGCCGCTGCCCGCCGAGTACCCCCACATTCGCGAAGGGCAGATCCTCTACACCTACTTCCACCTCGCGGCCGCCCCCGAGCTCGCGAATGTCCTCCTCGAGCGCCGCGTCAGCGCGGTCGCCTACGAGACGATCCAGACCCCGGACGGCGCGCTGCCCCTCCTCAAGCCGATGAGCGAGGTGGCTGGCAAGATGGCCATCCAGGTCGGGGCGGCGTGCCTCGAGAAGGAGCACGGCGGCAAGGGCGTCCTCCTCGGCGGCGTGCCCGGCGTGCGGCGCGGCCGCGTCGCCATCCTCGGCGGCGGCATCGTCGGCACGAACGCCGCGAAGATCGCGGTCGGCCTCGGCGCCGAGGTGTCGCTGCTCGACATCAACCTCGATCGGCTCGGCTACCTGGACGACGTCTTCCTCGGCCGCGTCACGACGCTCCACAGCGACAGCGCGCAGATCGAGAAGGCGGTCTGCGAGGCGGATCTCGTCATCGGCGCGGTCCTGATCCCTGGGGCGCGCGCGCCCAAGCTCGTGCCCGAGGCGCTCATCGCCGAGATGACCGAGGGCGCGGTCGTCGTCGACGTCGCGGTCGACCAGGGCGGCTGCATCGAGACCTGCGTGCCGACGACGCACGACAACCCGACCTACGTGAAGCACGGCGTCGTCCACTACTGCGTCGCGAACATGCCGGGCGCGGTCTCCCAGACGTCGACGTTCGCCCTCACGAACGCCACCATGAAGTACGCCCTCGAGCTCGCCGATCACGGGCTCAGCGAGGCCACCTCTCGCGATCCGGCCCTCGCCCTGGGGGTCAACCTCCACGGCGGGCAGGTGACCCACCAGGCGGTGGCCCACGCGCTCGGCAAGGAGTTCACCCCGCTCGCCGCGGCCCTCGCCGGAAGCGGGGAGGAGCCCGGGGGCAAGTCCGGCGCGCAGCGCCGACCCGGCGCGAAGGGTAAGGAGCCCAGGGCCTAGCCACCTCGCGCGGTTTCACCCCCCGGGGCCCCTCCGACCGCCGCCCGGCCGCGAGGGGCCTCGCTCTACCCGGGGGGGCGGCGAGGGCCCAGCCCTCTCCTCCCCAGGAATAGCCCCAAGGGCCGGGTTGTTCGAGGGGTGATGTCCGTGATTAGCTTAAGCGAGGAAGATCGTTGAGGAAACGGATCGGAGGTCCCGTGCTCGACCTGAGGCACGATGATGCGACGCGAGTGGAGTTCGAGCAGCTGGCGCTCGACCACATCGACCCGCTCTATTCGGCGGCCCTGCGGCTGACGAAAAACGAGCGCGACGCCGAGGATCTGGTCCAGGACACCTACCTGCGGGCCTTCCGCTTCTTCGACAAGTTCGAGCGCGGGACCAACATCAAGGCCTGGCTCTTCAAGATCCTCACCAACACCTTCATCAACCGCTACCGCCGCAAGGTGAAGGAGCGGAGCGTCGTCGAAGGGAGCGAGCGCGAGACGGTTCACGAGCGCTTCGTGTCGCGCGACGCGACCGACTTTGCGGCGAACCCGGAGCAGTACCTCTTCGACCGGCTCCTCTCGGACGACGTCCTGCGCTCCATCGAGGCCCTCCCCGTCGACTTCCGGCTCGTCGTCATCCTCGCGGACCTGCAGGAGTTCTCCTACAAGGAGATCGCCGAGATCCTCGAGTGCCCGGTGGGCACGGTCATGTCGCGGCTCTACCGGGGGCGCAAGCTCCTGCAGAAGAGCCTGCAGCACTACGCGCACGACATGGGGATCGTCCACGAACAGGCCGGCAACCCGGCCGATCTCGAGGCGTTCCGCCGGCGGCGCAGCGGAAAGCAGCACTGAAGCATGGCGAGCGAGCTGGAGAAGCCGTTCGACTGCGGCGACGTCGAGCGATTTTCTTTCGCCTACCTCGACGGCGAGTTCGAGTCGCCGGAGGCCGGGCAGCTCGAGGCTCACCTGTCCGACTGCGCCCCCTGCGCCGCGAAGCTGCGGGAGGCCGCGGCCTTCCGGTCGGTCCTGCGCGCGCGGGGGACGAGCGGGCCGAGGGCCCCGGAGCCGCTGCGAGGCCGGGTCCGAGAGCGGCTGGTCGAAGAGCAGCGCTCGCGGGCGCGCGCGGTCCACCGCCGCTGGGCAGTCCGCTCGATCCCCTCCGTCGCAGCCGGCGTCGCCGTGGCGGCCGGCCTCGCGATGGTCTACCACCGGGTCGCGCCCGGCAGCGCCGACTGGGTGGTCGACGACGCGGTGGCGATGCACGCGCGGTCGCTTCCCCTCGAGATCGCGAGCAGCGACTTGAGCCACCTGCTCCCCCTCTTCGAGCGGCAGCTCGGCTTCGCCATCCATCCGCCGCGGTTCGCGCCGCAGCGGCTCTCGCTCGTGGGGGGGCGGCTCTCGCACCTCGGCACGCGCGACGCCGCCTATCTGGAGTACGGCGCGGGGCCGGGCCGGCGGGTCTCGCTCTTCATCATGGCGGATCCCGCCTCGGATCTGCGGATCCCGGGCGCCGGGATCCAGCGGGTCGCGGACCGCCAGGTCTTCTTCACCCAGCTGCGAGGCCACAGCGTCGCCATCTGGCGAAGCCACGAGATGGTCTACTCGATGGTCAGCGACCTCGACGACGCGGACACGCTGGCGCTGCTCTCCGCCGAGCCGCGCTGATCGCGGCCCGCACATCGACCACAAGTTTGACACCCCCGAGGCCATCCCATAGGCTTCTCGGTAGGTTAGCTCCCTTTTCTCGGCGGTCCAAATGTCCAAGCGAGTCCTCCTCATCGACGCTGACCAGCCGCTCGTCTCCACCCTGACGGGCGAGCTCGAGGCCAGGGGCTTCGAGGTTCTCCACACCGCGGACGGCAAGGACGCCCTCGATCTCGCACGAGCGCAGGCGCCCGACCTCGTGGTGCTCTGCGTCGAGCTGCCCAAGGGCTCGGGCTACAGCATCTGCAGCAAGCTGAAGAAAGACGAGGCACTTCGCGCGATCCCCGTCGTCTTGACCTCGGCCGAAGCGACGCAGAAGGCCTTCGACGACCACAAGAAGCTCAAGATCGGACGCGCCGACGAGTACCTGCGCAAGCCCTTCGACGGAGCGCTGCTCCTCGAGCGGATTGGCGCCCTCATCGGCCTGCCCGAGAGCGCCGAGGCCCCCGTGCTGGACGGGGAGTTCGACATCTCGAGCCTCGCGGAGGAGGTCTCGGTCGAGGGCGAGGAGCCCGTCGCGATCGAGGAGGTCGAGGAGATCGCGCTCGAGAGCGCGGACGTGGCACCGACCCCCGAGCACCTCCCCGGCGACGAGGATCTCGCCATGCTCGACGCGGCCTTCGAGACCGTCTCGGAGGACGACAAGCCGCTGCCGTCCGACGACGAGCCTCTGGGCGCGCTCGCGGACGAGCTGCACACCGACGAGGGCGACGTCGCCTCGACCCACGCGCCCCAGCCGACCGACGAGCACGACGACCTGCTCGCCGGGTTGGACGCGCCGGCCGGCGTCGAAACCCTCGAGCCGCTCGGCGCCTCCGGAGGCGCCGACGCCGAGGAGCTCGAGCGGCTGCGGGAGAGGGTCGCCTCTCTCGAGAGCCAGCTCGAGAGTCAGGCGGCCGCCGACGCGGGAAAGGTGGCCGCGTCGGGCTCGCGGGACAAGGACTACTTCGCCGTCAAGGAGAAGCTCTCGCAGCGGGAGCGGGAGTTCCTCAAGATCCGCGAGGAGCTGACCGGGCGCGAGAAGGAGCTCGTCGAGCAGCGCGATCGCGAGATGTCCCTCGAGCGGGACCTCTCCGCGAAGGACGGGGAGATCGCGAAGCGCGACGTGCAGCTCAAGACGCTCCAGCAGAAGATCGACGCCCTCGTCGCCGGGCAGCGCCGATCCGAGAAGGATCTGGCCGCGGCGCGCGAGGAGGCGAAGCAGGCCACGGCGCAGCGCCAGGCGGCCGAGGCCCGACGCGACGAGCTCGAGTCGACGAGCGGTGCGCGCGAGGCGGAGATCTCACGCCTCACGGACGAGCTCGAGACCGCGACCCGGCGGGTGACCGAGCTCGAGTCCGATCTCTCCTCGGAGCGGTCGCGAACCGACGAGCTCTCCGCCGAGCTCCACGGCACCCGGACCCAGCTCGAGGAGACGCAAGGGGCGCTCGAGGAGCTGCGCCGCCGAGCCGCCGAGCTCGAGGAGCAGAACGCCAAGGGCGAGGAGCGGGCACTCAAGGCCTACCAGAAGATCAAGGGCGACGAGAAGCTGCGCGACAAGGTGAAGAAGGCCGTCGGAATCGCGCTGCAGCTCCTCGACGAGCCGTCGCTCGAGGTCGACGATCTGACCTCCGAGGAGCAGCGGAGCTGAGCGCGCCGCGCTCCGTCCGTCAGCGGCAGCCGTCTCCTAGTGCCCCCCGCCACCGCCCTGGGGGGCCTCCTTCTTCGCCATCATCGAACGGGCCTGGTTCTGGATGCCCGCCGGGACGTTCTTGCTTCGAGCGAGATCCCGGACGTCCGAGTCGCGAAGAAGGGGCAAGAAGCGCATCGCGGTGGGCAGGGGCACCTTCGGGTTCTTCACGAGCGCGAGCTTGAGCTGGTAGTTCTTGAGCCACTCGCGGTTGTTGTAGACGCAGCGCAGCACCTCGTCGTGGGCCGTCCGGCTGTTCGCGATGGCGAACACCTCGCCCTCGGTGATGCGCGGGCTCTGGATGGCCGCCATCGCGACGAGCTTGTTCGAGTCGCGCAGCAGCAGCGTACGGGCCTCCTTGTTGCCGAGGGACGCGAGCTTGATCTTCTGCGAGATGTTCAGCTTGATGACCTGCTGCGTGAAGGTGAGCCGCTTGCCCTCCTCGAGCGGCGCCGCGCCGTCCTCCGCGACCGCGAACTGCGAGACGATCTGCTCGGCGGTGGGCACGACCTCGGCCGGAGGCGGCGCCTCGCCGAAGACGCGCCGCCGCGCCTCGACCAGCGCGGGCAGGTCGGGCAGGTCGACGCCGGCGCGGACCGCGAAGTCGGCGACGCCGTCGACCGTCGAGCGCAGCGCCCGCGGGTTCGAGAGCAGCGCCCGCAGGAGCGGCTCGTGGCGCAGCAGGCGGAGCTGGTTCTGCCCGATGATCTCGCAGAGCTTCTCGGACGCCTCCACGGCGAGGCGGGCCACGGCCTCGTCCGGGGTCGACGCGTTCAGGCAGATCCACTCGAGGTAGGTCTCCTTGCCCGAGAGCACCTCCCCGAAGAAGGCGAGGACGCGGGGATCGAGATCGCCATCGCGCAGCGCCGCCGAGAGCACCCGGTCACCGAGCCCGGTCGCGGTCGCCCTCGCCTGCCCGGCGATCTCCGCCTCGGGATCGAAGGTCAGCATGAACAGCGCCGTGGCGAGCTGGGGGGGGCCCATCGGCACGAGCCCCTTCGCGGCCATTCCCCGAAGCGGCTTCGGCGCCGTCGGATCGACGTGCTTGCGGAGGTTCGGCGGCAGCGCTTCGAGACTGAGCGGGCAGTCGGACATGTCGTCCCTCACCTTCCCGACAGGCGGGTTCGCAGCCGGCCGAGGAGCCGATTGACTGGGTTCGAGCGCGAGAGGAAGCCGAGGACCGGGCGGCGCCGAACGCCCAGCTTCTCAATCTCGTCGAGGAGGCCGGGATGAGCGGAATCGAGGCTCAGCCCCTTCTGGAGGGCCCGGACGGCCCGCTCCCGGTAGCCCAGCGCCAGGAAGGCGCGTGCAAGGTTGAGCCAGGAGAGCGGCGCCTCCGCCCCGGCCCCGCGCGTGCCCTCCTCGCAGAGCCGGACGCCGAGATTGCTGTTCTTCTCGACCAGGATGAGCGTCAGCCCGTACCAGGCCTGGCAGCGGAAGTCGGACGACCGCCGGGCATGGGCCCGCCGGAAGAGTCCGTGCGCCTCTTCGAGCCTTCCCTGCTCGTGGGCGGCCGCCCCCTCGCGAAGCAGCGCCTCGAGCTCCGGATCCTCCGCCAGGGCTCCACGGGCGGCCGGGCGCTGCAGCGCCGCCGCCCCTTTCTTGTCGACGGAAGCGTTCGCGGCGGCCGGACTCAAGCGTTCCTCTCGTGGATGAGCCGCAGCCCCTCGAGCGTGAGCAGCTCGTCGACCGTCTCGATCACCTCGGACTCCTTCGCAATCAACGGGGCGAGCCCCCCGGTCGCGACGACCTTGGGCCTGGGATCGCCCATCTCGGCGATCATCCGGCGCGCGAGCCCGTCGCAGAGGGAGACGTAGCCGAAGAGGAGGCCCGACTGGAGGCTCGCGACGGTGTTCCGGCCGATGACCCGCTCCGGCCGCGAGAGCTCGACTCGCGGTAGCTTGGAGGCGTGGTGGAAGAGCGCCTCCATCGACACGCCGACGCCGGGACAGATCGCGCCGCCGAGGTACTCGCCGCGCGCCGAGACGCAGTCCAGCGTGGTGGCCGTGCCGAAGTCGACCACGATGAGGGAGCTGTGCCAACGCTCGAACGCGGCCACGGCGTTGACGATCCGGTCCGCCCCGACCTCCTTCGGGTTGTCGTAGAGGATCGGCATCCCGGTCCGCGTGCCCGGACCTATCCAGAGCGGCGCCCGGCCAAACCAACGGCGCGAGAACTCTTGCAACGCGAACTGGAGCGGCGGCACCACGCTCGCGATGGCGACGGCGTCGACCGACTTCGGGTCGAGGCCCGCCTCGCGGAAGAGTCCCAGCGTCAGGATCCCCCACTCGTCGCCGGTCCGCCCGGGGTCCGTGCCGAGCCGCCAATGCTGCACGAGCTCGCTGCCCCGGAAGACGCCCAGGACGGCGTTGGTGTTGCCGACATCGACCGCCAACAGCATGGTCCGGATCGTAACGTAAGGTCACCCCGAGCCACAAGCGGCCCGGGGGCTTCTGCCTCCCGCGCCAGGGGGCGACCCTCTAGCGGAGCTGCTCGACGTCGCCGGCGACCACCCGGTGGCGGGCTCCGGCGGCGTCCTCGACGATCAGGGCGCCGCTGTCGTCGATGTCCAGGGCGACTCCCTCGATCCGTTCGCCCGACGCCGACACCTTGACGCGGTCGCCCAACGTGGCCGAGAGCTCCCGCCACCGCTGGCGGACGCCTTCGAAGCCCCCAAGCTCGTGCCGGTCGAGCCAGCCCTCGATCCCGGCGAGCAGCGCGGCGAGGAGAAAGACCCGTGGAACCGCCTCGCCGCGCTCCGCGCGGAGCGAGGTCGCGGTCGCGGCGAGCCCCTCCGGAAGCGCGGCCGGCTCGAGGTTCACGTTGACGCCGACGCCCAGGACGACGTAGCGGAGCTCGCCCTCGGCGGAATCCATCTCGAGGAGCAGACCCGCGACCTTGCGGCCGCCGATGAGGATGTCGTTTGGCCACTTGATCCGGGCGTCGAAGCCGGCCTCCCTCAGCACCTCGGCGATCGCGACCGCCGCGACGAGGGTGAGCTCGGGCGCCCGCTCCGGGGAGAGGCTCGGGCGCAGCACCACCGACAGGTAGAGGTTCACGCCCGGCGGAGAGACCCAGGCGCGGCCGCGCCGCCCCCTGCCGCGGCTCTGCGACTCCGCGACGACGACCTCGCCGTGGACGGCCCCCTTCTCGGCGAGCCCGCGGGCCACGTCATTGGTCGAGGCGACCTCGTCGCAGGCGTGGAGCGTCCTGCCGAGCGAATGGGTCGACAGCAGCGGCCCCAGCTCGAGCGAGGTGAGCCGATCGGGCACCCCGACCAGCCGGTAGCCGCGCCCCGGCAGCGCGTCGATCCGGTAGCCCTTCGAGCGCAGCCCATCGATGCGACGGAACAGCTCGACGCGCGGGAGCCCGAGCTTGTCCGCGATCGCCTCGCCGGTCAAAAAGCCTTCGGTCGCCTCGGCCAACAGGCCCAGGACCAGCTCCTCTCCCATCAGATCGGTCGGCGTCGGCTCGGCCACGCCCCCATCTGGTAGCCCGGTCGGCGGCCCCGGTCAATCGGAGGCGGTCAGGGCGGCCCAGAGCATTCGCAGGCCGGCGCGGAAGCCGTCGACCGGGATCCGCTCGTCGACCGCGTGGTAGAGCCGCGGAAAGTCGAGCCCCTTCGGGAGTACGACGGGCGCGAAGCCGAAGCAGGCCGTCCCGAGCCGCGCCCAGCTCCCCGCGTCGGTGAAGCCCGGGATCGCGTAGGGAATCGGGATCCCCTCGGGGTCGACCGCCTTCACGGCGGCGGCCAGCCGGTCGAACCAGGGGTGGGGGTAGCGCGTCACCTGCGGCGGCGCCGCGCGCTCCAGCTGGACCTCGATCCCAGGGCCGACCACCGCCCGGATCTCCTCGAGGAAGCCCTCGATCGTCTGCCCGGGCAAGATGCGCCCGTCCAGACCGGCCGAGGCTTCCGCTGGAACGACGTTCCGCTTCCCGCTGCCCGACAGCTCGGTCGCCGTGGCGCCGTTCGACAGGAGCCCGAGCAGGCTGCGCCGCAGGCCCGAGTCGGGGGTCAACGAGAGCAGGAGCCGCAAGAGCCCGGGGGTCGCCCCAATCCAGGCCATCGCGCCGGCCGGCCCGCCGATGCCCCGGCAGAGCGCCGCGAGCATCCGCTCGACCGGTGGGCTTCGGTGGGGCGGCAACGCCGCCTCGTCGAGCCGACCCACCGCGCGCGCGAGTCTTCCGACCGCGGTCTCGGGCGGTGGCACGCTCGCGTGCGCCATCTCACCCCGCGCGCGCAGCCGCAGCGAGGCGATGCCCCGCTCGGCGATCTGGATCGGGTAGAAGCGCCGCCCCGCGAGGTGGAGGGTAAACCCGCCGATCTCTCCGAGCGCGACGCCGGCGCGGACCTTCTCGGGATGCCGCTCGACCAGGAAGGCCGAGCCGAGCCCGCAGCCCTCCTCCTCGTCGGCGACCCCCGCAAAGATGACGTCCTGGGCAGGGACGACGCCGAGCTTCTTCAGCCAGCGCAGCGCCGTCACGGCCTGGGCCGCGAAGTGCTTCATGTCCACCGCGCCGCGACCGTACAAGAAGCCGTCGTCGATCACGGCCTCGAAGGGCGGGTGGCGCCAGCCGTCACCGGCCGGCACGACGTCGAGGTGGGCCCCGAGCAGCAGCGGCGGGACGGCCGGATCACGACCGGAGAGCCGCGCGACCACGTTCGTTCGTCCCGGGAGCTGCTCCAGGAGCTCGACCGCGATCCCGGCGCCTTCTAGCGCAACGGCGCAGAGCTCGGCGGCGGGGCGCTCGCCGCCGCCGGACGGTGGGGGGTTCGTCGTGTCGATCCGCAGGAGCGCTCGCAAGAGCTCGACCGCCTCGTCGAGCGCCTGCTCGGGGAGCTCCGTCGAGGCTCCCGCGGAGGGCCGTCGGGGCGCCGGCGGCAGCCGGTCGATCTCAGGCGGCACGCTTCCCGCCGCCCGGCGCCGGAGGCCCTCCCTTGGCGGCCTTCGACTGCCTCGCTCCCCGCTCGAGGAGATGCCGCAGGGTGCGCAGGGCCAGCCCCACGCTCCGCCGCCCCGGAACCCGGAGCGCGGTGAGGCCCCGGGCGAGCTCGACGAGCCCCTGGTCGTAGGGATACCACCAGAGCTCCGGCCGCTTCGCCCGGTCGACGAGGAGGAAGCTCGGCCGCGTCAGCCCCTCGAGCGCCAGCGGCGAGTTCGTCACCCCGTAGCCCGACGCCCCGACGCCGCTCCAGGGCGCCATCGGCAGGGCGGGCGTGAAGGCGACGTTGTCGATGGTGATCGTCCCGACCCGCAGCCGACTCGCGAGCCGCTCGCCCCGGGCAAGATCCCGCGTCCAGATGCTCGCCGAAAGGCCAAAGGGCGACTCGTTGGCCCGAAGGATCGCCTCCTCCTCGTCCGCCACCGTTTCGACCACGACGATCGGCCCGAACGTCTCGTCGCGCAGGACGTGGAGCTGGTCGCTCGCGCGGCCGCGCTCGTAGACGAGGACGCTCGGCGGCACCCGGAGGCCCAGGGCGGCGCCCCCCCCGATCTCGCGCAGCCCCGCCGCGCGGGCCTCCACGAGCTGCTCCTCCACGACGCCGAGCTGCCGCTGCGAGGCGAGCGGCCCGACCTCCGCGAGCTCGCCGTCGCGCGTCAGCCGCCCGGTGAAGGCGGAGAGCGCCTCGAGGAACCGGTCGGCGACCGCCCGCACGACGTAGATCCGCTCGACCGACGCGCAGTTCTGGCCGGCGTTCGTGAAGGCGCCCCAGCCGACGCCCGCGACCGTGCGCTCGAGATCGCAGTCCTCGAGCACGATCGCCGCGTCCTTGCCGCCGAGCTCGAGCGAGCACGGGATGGGGAGCCGGGCGCAGCTCTCCGCCACCTTCCTGCCGGTCGCGCTGCTGCCGGTGAAGCAGGTGGCGTCGGGCCCCGCCTCGATCAAGGCGCGCCCCACCTCGCCCGCGCCCTGGACGATCTGGAGCACGCCCGGCGGGAGCTCCGCCTGGAGGATCGACGCGAGGAGGGCGCCGGACCGCGGCGTCAGCTCGCTCGGTTTGAAGACCACGGCGTTGCCCGCGGCCAGGGCCGGCACGAGCGTCCGCAACGGGATGGCCACGGGGTAGTTCCACGGGCTGAGGAGCGCCACGACGCCGCGCGGCCGCCGCTCGATCCGCCCGGACTTGCCCGGGTAGAGGAGCGGGTTCAGCGAGACGCGCTCGGAGGCGAGCAGCCGGGGCGCCTCGCGGATCCAGTAGGAGAAGAGATCCGCGGACGGCACGACCTCGACGAGGTGGGCCTCCGGGAGCGGCTTTCCCGTCTCGCGGCGAACCGTGGCGACGATCTCGTCGCCGGCGGCGAGGAAGCGATCGCGGGCGCGACGCAGCGCCGCGACCCGGGCCTCGACGGGCCAGGCGCCCCAGACGGCCTGGGCTTCGCGCGCGGCCGCGACGATCCCGGGCAGCCGATCGGGCGAGGTCGTGGCCACTGGGACGAGCGGGGCGCCGTCCCCCGGCGAGCTGCCCCCGAGCGGCGCGCCGCCCCCGGCGTCTGGCACGCTCACCGCCGCGGCGGCGGACGGCCGTTCGCGCCGCCGGGTCCGGGCGGCCTCGAAGACGATCGCGAGCCCCACGACCAGCGAGGGAACCAGCGCCGCGATCCCCGCCAGATTGAACGCGACCGTGAAGGATGGATCCCCCGCGATGGTCCTCGCGAGCCTCGCCCGGTACTCGAGCGTGGTGCCGACGTGGACGTACTGGTCCGCGGTGAGGGCGAAGAGGATCCCCCAGATGGCGAGCCCGAGGATCACGAGGCCCAGCGCCGCGAGCGTCCGCCGCTCGACGATCGCCCGCGTCGCGAGCCGCGTGCCCAGATGGGCGCCTCCGATCCAGGCGAGGGCGAAGAGCGGATAGCACGCGCCGAGCGGGAGCCGCTTCGCCTCCACCAGGTAGACGAACATCCAGTCGGGGTAGCGGAAGAAGAAGAAGCCGAAGATCCCGGCCATCCAGGCGCCGAGCGCGGGCGCGACGAGGCCGTAGCCGTCGGCCCCACCGCTGCGACGGATCATCGGCGCCGCGAGCAACGGCACGAGCGCCCCGAGCGCGAAGGCGACCGGAGGATCGAGCAGAATGGTGTCGAAGATCGGAGCCACGGATCCTCACCCCCTCTGGCGCTCTCGCGCCTACTGCATCAGCTCGGCGTAGCGGCGCCGCGCGAGGTCGCGCAGCGGGCCCGCGTCGGGCGCGGCGCTCCCGGCGCACTCCTGGTAGTACTGCGCGGCGCGCGAGCGATCGCCCATCCCGCGATAGGCCTCGCCGAGCCCGAAGAGCGGGGCCGCCTGGTTCGCGTTGAGCGAGAGGCCGCGCAGGTAGTCCTGCACCGCGTCCTGGAAGCGGCCGAGGCCGACGAACGCGCTGCCGCGGGCCACGTAGGCGACCGCGAAATCGGGCTTGAGCTGCACCGCCGAGCTGAGCGCGGTGACGGCGTCCTGGTAGCGCCCACCCTGGATGAGCTGCACGGCCTGATCGTAGTTCTGCTTCGCCATCTGCGCCGCCTGGAGCGGATCTTGGACCGGAGGCGGCGCGGCCTGGGCCGCCTGCTGCTGCGCCTGCCCCATGCGCGCCTCGGCCTTCTGGATGTTGTCCTTCGCCCCCTGGTTCTGCGGATCGAGGGCGAGGACCCGCAGCCACTCGTCGATGGCCTGCGGGTAGTAGCCGAGCTGCGCGTAGGCCATGCCGACCTTGAAATGGGCGCGCGGGTCGTTCGGGCTCTGTCGAACGGCGTCCTGGTAGGCGTAGAGCGCATCCCGCAGGTTCTTCTCTGCGACGTACTGGTCGCCCCGCGCGATGAGCTGCGCCACCGGGTCCGCGGGCTGGGGCTGGTAGCCGGGCTGGGACTGGGCGGGATAGCCGGCCTGGGGCTGGGGCTGGTAGCCGGCCTGGGGCTGGGGCTGGTAGCCGGCCTGGGGCTGAGCGGGATAGCCGGCCTGGGGCGGCGGCACCGCCTGCCGCTCGGCCTGGACCGGAGCCGACGGCGGCGTCTGCGCGGGCGGCGCGGCCGCGGAGGGCGCCTTCTTGAGCTCCGAGGCGTACTCGAGCGCCTTCTCGACCCAGCGGCGCTCGGACGGACGCGTCTCTTGCTGCGCGTACTGCTCGTAGGCCGCCGCGGCGAGCTGGTTCTGCCCGAGCAGCCGGTAGCACTCGGCGAGGCCGTACTTACCGTCCGAATCCTGCGGCTGGAGCTGGATGTAGCGCTGGTAGACCGGCAGGGCGTCGGCGTAATGGCCCGCCTTCCGCTCGGCGTAGCCGAGGTTGAAGAGCGCGGTCGTGTAGGTGGGGTCGACCTGCGTCGCGGCCCGGAACTCCGCGATGGCCTCCTCCGCCCGACCCGCCTGAAAGAGCAGCGTGCCGAGTTCGTTGTGGGCGAGCGCGCTCTGCGGATCGACGGCGAGGGCCCGCCGGTAGGCCTCCATGGCGCCGTTCTTGTCGCCCGCCGCCTTGAGGCGCTGCGCCTCGTCGATCGCCGCCGCGGCCTGCGGGGGCGGCTGGTGGGCGGCCTGGGCGAGCGCGGTCTGGGCCCAGAGGGCGGTGAGGAGCGCGAGCGCGGTTCGGCGAATCAAGGCGGTCGTCCTTTCGGGTCAGTCGATCTTCCGGTCGATGATGGTGGCGACGCCCATGCCGTAGCCGATGCAGAGCGTCACGCAGGCGCGCCGCAGCTCGCGCCGCTCGAGCTCGCCGAGGACGGTCCCGAGCAGCATGGCGCCCGTGGCGCCGAGCGGGTGGCCGAGGGCGATGGCGCCGCCGAGGACGTTGACCTTCTCGAGCGGGATGCCGAGCTCGCGCGCGACGACGAGGACGACCGGCGCGAAGGCCTCGTTGATCTCCCAGAGGTCGATGTCCTTCACGGTCAGCTCGGCCCGCTGCAGCGCCTTCTGGACGGCCGGGATCGGGCCGGTGAGCATCAGCACGGGATCACTGCCCGCGACGCCGGTCGCGACGATGCGGGCCCGCGGCCTCTGGCCGAGCGAGCGCGCCCGCTCCTTGCTCGCGAGCAGCAGCGCCGCCGCGCCGTCCACGATGCCGCTCGAGTTGCCGGCGTGGATGACGCCGTTCTCCTTGAACGCCGGCTTGAGCCCCGCGAGGATCTCGACCGTCGTCTCGGGCCGGCAGTGCTCGTCGGTGTCGAACGCCCGCGCCCCGCCCTCCCCCACGACCTCGATGGGCTCGATCTCCGCCTTGAACTTCCCCTCGCGGATCGCGGCGCCCGCCTTCTGCTGGCTCGCCACCGCGAACTCGTCGAGCTCGTGGCGCGACAGCTTCCACTTCTCCGCGATCAGCTCGGCCGAGATCCCCTGCGGCACCAGATCCGGAAAGCGGGCCGCGAGCGCGGGCGACAGCGGCCCCGTCCCGGGCCCCTGCGCGTCCGAGCCCATCGGGATGCGGGTCATGCTCTCGACGCCGCCGCCGATGGCGAGGTCCAGCTGGCCCGCCTGGATGGCCTGCGCCGCGAAGTTGACCGCCTGGAGCCCCGAGCCGCAGAAGCGGTTGACGGTGGCGCCCGCGACCTCGACGGGGAAGCCCGCGGCCAGGACCGCGCCGCGCGCGACGTTGAGCCCCTGCTCCCCCACCTGCGTGACGCAGCCCATCACCACGTCGTCGACCACCTTCGGATCGAGCCTCATGCGCCGCATCGTGGCCTTGAGGACGTGCGCCGCGAGATCGACCGGGTGGACGCCGGAGAGCGCGCCCTTCTTCTTGCCCCGGGCGGTCCGAACGGCGTCGATGATCACTGCGGTGGGCATGCCTCGCTCCTTCGTGGAAGGAGGCTGAAAGAACACGCGGTGACGCGCGCTGTCAACCGGCGAAGGGGGCCGTGAGAGAGAGCGTCTCGGCGCGATCCGGACCGACTGAAATGGCCGCCACGGGTACGCCCGAGAGCGCCTCGATCCGCTCGACGTAGCGGCGCGCCTCGGCGGGCAGCTCCGCGAGCCGGCGAACCGCCGAGAGGGGTCGCCTCCAGCCGGGCAGCCGCTCGTAGACGGGCTTCGCCCGCGAGAGCGCCTCGGCGTCCGGCGGCAGCTCGTCGAGCCGCTCGCCGTCCAGCTCGTAGGCGGTCGCGACGCAGAGCTCGTCGAACGCCGAGAGCACGTCGATCTTCGTGAGGGCGAGCGCGTCGAGCCCGTTGACGCGCGCGGCGTAGCGGAGCACCACGGCGTCGAGCCAGCCGCAGCGGCGCGGCCGGCCGGTGGTGGCGCCGTACTCCTGCCCGAGCTCGCGCAGGAGATCGCCGGTCGCGTCCGTGAGCTCGGTCGGGAAGGGCCCGGCGCCGACGCGCGTCGTGTAGGCCTTGGCGATGCCGACGACCGTGCCGATGGCCTTCGGCCCGAGTCCGCTCCCCACCGCCGCGTTGGCCGCGACGCAGTTCGAGGAGGTGACGAACGGATAGGTCCCGTGATCGACGTCGAGCAGCGTGCCCTGCGCCCCCTCGAACAGCACCGCCTCGCCCGCCGCGAGCTCGCGGGAGAGCCAGAGCGAGCCGTCGACGCGCAGCGGCGCGATCCGGGCCGCGTGCGGGGAGAGCTCGTCCAAGACCTCCGCCTCGGTGAGCGCGGTCCCAGCGAGCCGCTCGATCTCGCCGTTCACCTCGGGCAGCCGCTCCTGGATCCGCGCGCGAAGCCGCGCCGGATCGCAGAGGTCGCGAACCCGCAAGCCGCGGCGGCCGATCTTGTCCTCGTAGGTCGGCCCGATGCCTCGCCCCGTCGTGCCGATCTTGCCCGCCCCGGCGCGCGTCTCGCGCAGGACGTCGAGCCGCCGGTGCCAGGGCATCACCACGTGGGCGTTGTCCGCGACGAAGATCCGCCCCGAGAGCGAGGCGCCGTGAGCCTCGCAGAGGTCGATCTCCTCGCAGAGGACCTTCGGGTCCACCACGACGCCCGAGGCGACGAGGCAGCGCTTCCCCGGGTGGAGCACCCCGGAGGGAACGAGGTGGAGGACGAGCTTGCGGCCCTCCACCACGAGGGTGTGGCCCGCGTTGTTGCCGCCGTGAAAGCGGACGACCACGTCGGCCCGCTCGGTGAGCAGATCGACGATCTTCCCCTTCCCCTCGTCCCCCCACTGCGCGCCGACGACGACGGTGCCGGGCATCGCTTAGAGCCGGAGCTGCTTCACGTCGAGGATGGGCGAGAGGCCCCGGAGCTCGGCGAGGACCTTCTCGGGCGCCGCCGAGTCGAGGTTCAGGATCGCGAGCGCCTCCTTCTGGAGCGTGCGCCGCGAGAGCGCCATGCGCCCGATGTTGAGCCCGGCCGCCCCGAGGCACTGGCCGATCTGGCCGATGGCGCCCGGCACGTCTCGGTTTCGCAGGACGAGCAGGACCCCCTCCGGCACGGCCTCGACCTCGAACTGATCGAGCCGCACGAGCCTCGGATCGTGCTTTCCGAACAGGGTGCCCGAGGCGGAGCAGATGCCCTCGGGGCCGCGGGCCGTCACCGTGACGAGCGAGGCGAAGTCCTTCGCCTCGGCGCTCCGCTCCTCGACCAGCTCGATGCCGCGCTCCTTCGCGACCGCCGGCGCGCTGACGTCGTTGACCGGCCCCTCGGCCCCCTGCGCGAGCAGGCCGCGCAGCGCGGCGAGCGCGATGGGCCGCCGGGGCTGCTCCGAGACCGTCCCGGCGAGCGTCACGCGAAACTCGGTCATGTGGGAGGGGGCCATCTGCCCCACGATGGCGCCGAGCCGCTCGGCGAGCGCGAGGTGGGGCCCGAGGATCTCGAGCATCTCCCGCGACACCGACGGCAGGTTCACCGCGTTCTTCACCTCGCCGCGGACGAGGAAGTCCACGAGCTGCTCGGCGAGCGCGAGCGCCACCGCCGCCTGCGCCTCCTCGGTGGAGGCGCCGAGGTGCGGGGTCGCGACGAAGTTCGGCTGCCCGAAGAGCGGGTGATCCGCCGCCGGTGGCTCCTTCTCGAAGACGTCGAGCGCCGCGCCGCCGAGCTGCCCGCTCTCGAGCGCCTTCGCGAGCGCCTGCTCGTCGACGATGCCGCCGCGGGCGCAGTTGACGAGGAAGGCCCCCTTCTTCATGAGGGCGAACTCCCTCGTGGAGAGCAGGTGATTCGTCTGCTCGGTGAGCGGGACGTGCAGGGTCACGAAGTCCGAGCGGCGCAAGAGCTCATCGAGCGGCACGAGCTCCACCCCGAGCCGCGCCGCCGCCTCCGCCGAGATGAACGGGTCGTAGGCGAGCGCCTTCATCCGCATCGCCCGCGCCCGCTCCACCACCACCGAGCCGATGTTGCCCGTGCCGACGACGCCGAGGGTCTTGCCCGACAGCTCGTGGCCCCCCGCGAACCTCTTCTTCTCCCACTTGCCCGACTTGACCGAGGCCGTGGCGGCCGGGATCTGGCGCGCGAGCGAGAACATCATGGCGAGCGTCAGCTCGGCCACCGTCACCGCGCTGCCGCCCGGCGTGTTCATGACGACGACGCCGCGCCTGGAGGCCGCCTGGAGGTCGACGTTGTCGACGCCGACGCCGGCCCGCCCCACGACCTCGAGCCGCGTCGCGGCCTCGAAGAGCTGCGCGGTCACCTTGGTGGCGCTGCGGACCGCGAGCGCGTGGTAGCCCGGGATGACCGCGAGCAGCTCCTCGGGCTTCATCCCCACCCGTACGTCGACCTCGAGCTCCGGAGCCCTTCGCAGGATCGCGATCCCGTCCTCCGACAGGTCATCCGAGACGAGCACTCGCTTCTTTTCGGCCATGGCGTCTGCCTCCGGGGTCCGAGTAGCTACCCCGAGACGGAGGCCGGCGCAACAGCTGGGGCTCTCCCGAAGAGCCGCCCGGAAGGAGCGGCTGCCGTCAGCCGGCGTCGAGGCCGATGTCGACCGAGCGGGCGCCGTGGGTGAGCACCCCCGCGCTCGCGAAGTCGACGCCCGTCCGAGCGATTTCCCCAACGGTCTCGAGCCCGACACCGCCCGAGGCCTCGAGGAGCGTCCTCGGGGAGCGGGCGTTTCGCCGCGCCACCGCCTCGCGCAGCGCCGCCGGCTCGAAGTTGTCGAGCAGCACGATCTCGACCCCGAGCGCGAGCGCCTCGTCGAGCTGGGCGAGCGTGTCCACCTCCACCTCGATCCGGAGCAGCGCTCCGCCCCGGCTCCGGGCCGCGAGGAGCGCCGGCCCGAGCCCCCCGGCGGCGGCGAGGTGGTTGTCCTTGAGCAGGATCCCGTCGAAGAGCCCCATCCGGTGGTTGTGGCCGCCGCCCGCGCGGACCGCGGCCTTCTCGAGCAGCCGATGGCCCGGAGTCGTCTTGCGGCTGTCGAGCAGCCGGCAGCCCGTGCCCTCGAGCCTCTCCACGAAGCGGCGCGTGAGCGTCGCGACGCCCGAGAGCCGCTGGAGGAAGTTCAGCGCGGTCCGCTCGCCGGCGAGCACGGCGCGGGCGTCGCCCTCGATCTCGGCGAGGACGCCGCCCTTTTCGAGCGCGCTCCCCTCGGCGACGGCCGCCCGGAGCGCCACCCCGGGGTCGAGCCGCGCAAAGACGCGGGCCGCGACGGCGAGCCCGGAGACGACGAGCGGCTCGCGCGCGACGAAGCGGCCCGAGAAGCGCGCGCCCAGGGGCAGCGCCGCCTCCGAGGTGACGTCGCCCGTGGGGCCGAGATCCTCGCGCAGCGCGAGATCGACGAGTTCGTCGACGAGATCCATCGGTCAGCGCCTCTTCTTGGGAGGCCTCTTCGCCGCGGGCCTCGGCCGCTTCGACGCGCCCGGCTTCGGCGGCGCCTCCTTGCGCGCGGCCGGCTTCGCCTTCGCGGCGGGCCTCTTCGTGGATGCCTTCGCAGGCGACGCCTTTCCGGCGGGCCTCTCCTTCGGCGCCTTCGAAGCCTTCGCCTTCGGCGCCTTCGCAGGCGGCGCGGCCGGCTCCTCGCCCCGGACCAGCGAGAGCTGCTGGCCGAGCTTCTCGAGCCGCTCGCCCAGCTCGGCGACGCGCGCCCGATCCTTCGCGACGATCTCCGCCGGCGCCCGCTCGAGGAAGCTCGGGTTCGAGAGCTTTCGCTCGAGTCCCGACCGGTCGCCCTCGGCCTTCCCGATCTCCTTCTCGAGCCGCCGCTCCTCCTCGGCGAAGTCGACGAGCCCCTCGAGCGGCACGACCAGCTCGAGCTCCGGGAGCAGCGCCACGGCCGCGCGGCGCAGCCGCTCGCCCGGCGCCGTCACGGTGAGCTCCGAGAGCTGCGCGAGCGGCCGAATGAACGGCTCCGCGGCGCGGAGGCTCTCGCGGACCGACGCCTCCTTGGCGCGGACGATCGCGGGGATGCGCTTTCCCGGCGGAACGTTGCTCTCGCCCCGCACGCGCCGGATCCCGAGGACGGCGCGCTGCACGAGATCCATCTCCCGCAGGGCCGCCTCGTCCAGCTCCCCGTCGCCCGCGGGGTACGCCGACACCATGATCGAGGGCGGCTCACCGCGGCGGTGCGGCAAGAGCTGCCAGATCTCCTCGGTGATGAACGGCATGAACGGATGCAGCAGCCGCAGGGCGCCGTCGAGCACGTCGACGAGCGTCCGCTGCGCCGCGCGCCGGGCCGCGGGATCGCCGCCCTGCAGCGGAATCTTCGCGAGCTCGATGTACCAGTCGCAGAGCTCGTGCCAGATGAACTGGTAGATGGCCGAGGCGGCGTCGGGGAAGCGGTAGGCCTCGAGCGCCGCCGTCACCTCGGCCGCGGTCTGTGCGAGCCGCGCGCGGATCCAGCGCTCGGGCAATCCCCCCTTGGGCGCGGACCCCTCCCGGCCGTCGGCCGGGAAGTCCTCGAGGTTCATGAGGGAGAAGCGCGAGGCGTTCCAGACCTTGTTGCAGAAGGCGCGGAAGCCCGCCACCCGCTCGACCGACAGCCGCAGATCGCGCCCCTGCCCGCTCTGGGAGGCGAGGGTGAAGCGAAGCGCGTCGGCCCCCTGCTCGCGGGTGAGCTCCAGCGGGTCGATGACGTTGCCCTTCGTCTTCGACATCTTCTCGCCGTTCTCGTCGCGCACGAGCGAGTGGAGGTAGACGTCGCGAAACGGCACCTCCCCCGTGAACTCGAGCCCCATCATGATCATCCGCGCCACCCAGAAGAACAGGATGTCCGATCCCGTCTCCATGAGCGTCGTCGGGTAGAACGTCTCCAGGGCGGCCGTCCGGTCCGGCCAGCCGAGCGTCGAGAAGGGCCAGAGCGCCGAGGAGAACCAGGTGTCGAGCACGTCGGGGTCGCGCCGCAACCCGCCCGTGCCGCAGCGGGGGCAGCGATCGGGCTCCTGTTCGGCGACGACGATCTCGCCGCAGCCGCAGTACCAGGCCGGGATCTGGTGGCCCCACCAGAGCTGGCGGCTGATGCACCAGTCCTGGATGTTGTGCATCCAGTGGAAGTAGGTCGCCTTCCAGCTCTCGGGGAAGAAGCGGATGCGCCCCTCCTCCACCGCCTCGATGGCCGGCGCGGCGAGCGGCTTCGTCTTGACGAACCACTGCCAGGAGAGGAACGGCTCGACCACGGTGGCGCAGCGCTGGCAGACGCCGACCGCGAGCCGGTGCTCCTCGACCTTCACGAGGAGCCCCTTCGCCGCGAGATCCGCGACCACCCGCTCGCGCGCCTCGAAGCGGTCGAGGCCGGCGTAGGGCCCGGCCGCCGAGCTCATGCGGGCGTTCTCGTCGAGGACGACGATCCGCTCGAGCTGGTGGCGCAGGCCCGTCTCGAAGTCCGCGAAGTCGTGGGCCGGCGTCACCTTCACCGCGCCGGTGCCGAACTCCATCGAGACGAGGATCGGGTCGGCGACGATCGGCACCGGCCGATCGACGAGCGGGACGATGGCGCGCCTGCCCGCGAGCCCCGCGTAGCGCGGGTCGTCCGGGTGGATCGCGACGGCGCTGTCGCCGAGCAGCGTCTCCGGCCTCGTGGTGGCGACCACGAGGGAGCGGTCGCTCCCCTCCACGGCGTAGGCGATGTGCCAGAGCTTGCCGGCCCGCTCCTCGTGCTCGACCTCGAGGTCCGAGAGCGCCGTCTGGCAGCGCGGGCACCAGTTGATGAGCCGCTGCGCCCGGTAGATGAGCCCCTTCGCGTGGAGCGCGACGAAGACGTGGCGCACCGCCCGCGACAGCCCGGGGTCGAGCGTGAAGCGCTCGCGACTCCAGTCGACCGAGAAGCCCATGGCGCGAAACTGCTCGTGGATCCGGCTGCCGCAGCGCTCGCGCCACTCCCAGACCTTCTGCACGAAGGCCTCGCGGCCGATGGCGCGCCGCTCGATCCCCTCCTTGCGCAGCTCCCGCTCCACCACCATCTGCGTCGCGATGCCGGCGTGGTCCGTCCCCGGGAGCCAGAGCGCGTTCTTGCCCCGCATCCGCTCGAAGCGGGTGACGATGTCCTCGATGGTGTAGCTCAGGGCGTGGCCCATGTGCAGCGAGCCCGTGATGTTGGGCGGCGGGATCGCCATCGAGAACGGCGGCTTCGGGCTCCGGTCCTCGGCCCGGAAGTAGCCGCCCTTCTCCCAGATCGGGTACCAGCGGGCCTCGACCTCGCGCGGGTCGTAGGCCTTCGAGAGCTTCTCTTCGGACACGGCAGTGGCGTCGCTCATGGGGGGCCGAGCGAATAGCGCAAAACGGGGATGAACGAAAGCGAAAGCGCGCTACTTCTTCTGCGCGGCGAGCCTCTCGACGTGCTCGCGCAAGATCGCCTCGGCGAGCGGCGGGACGACCTCCCAGGCGATCCGCTCGATGACCTCGCGCGAGGCCTGCGAGAGCGCGGCTCGCAGCGCGGCCTCGCCTCCGTCTTCGGCCGCGCCGTTCGAGGCGTGCGTCGGCGCCGCCGGGGGCGGGGCCGCGACCGGGGCGACCGCCGCCGAGGAGAGGAACTCGTGCGGCGCCGCGAGCTCCATCGGCTCGCCGTCCGAGCTCTCCTCGCCGAAATCGAGCGACTCGACCTCGCCCGCGGGCGCCTCCGGCTGGGAGAGCGAGGCGAGCGACGACGACGCGATCGGCTCGGGCTCCGGCTCCGAAATGGGCTCGCCGAGCGAGATGTCGAGCTCGGCGGCGAGCGCCGCCACCGGCTCGGGCTCGATGGCGAGCGCCGGCACCGGCTCGGGCTCGAAAGCGAGCGCCGGCAGCGGCTCGGGCTCGGGCTCGAACGCCGGCTCGGGAATCGGCTCGAGGACGGGCTCCAGGACGGGTTCGAGCGAGAGATCGGAGAACGACTCGGACGCGCCGAGATCGAGCGCCGACGCCGGCGCATCGGCGGCGGGAGCTGCGGCGGGCTCGTCGTCGAACGAGACGTCGAGCGAGAGATCGCTCGAGGGCGCGGCCGCCGCCGGCTCGACGATCACATTCGCCGGCGCGATCGGCCGGGCAGGGGGCGGCGCGAGGACGGGCGGCGGCGCCGCCGGCGGGGCGGGAATCGCGCCGAGGCCGAAGGGATCGGTCCGGGTCACGGCTCGCGCCGGGGGGGCGAACGGCGCGGCGGGCATGGCCGCGGGGGCGACGGGCGGGCGCGGCAGCGACGGCGACGAAGGCGTCAGGACCGGCGGAGCGACCGCCGCCGGCGTGGGGGCCAAGACGGGCGGAGCGACGGGCGGCGCCGAGGGAGTCAGGACGGGCGGCGGCGCGACCGGTGGCGAAGGAGCGGCCGCGACCGGCGCCACCGGCGAAGGCGCTCGGGGGATCGCGGGCGTCGGGGACGCGGGGCCGACCGGGAGCGTCGGCGTCAGCACCGGCGGAGCGCCCGTGGCGCCGAGCCCCCAAGCGGGGGTCGGGCTCGCGACCCGAGGCTGCGGCGGGAGCGGGGCAGCGGCGGCGGGCGGTGCCACGGGCGGCGCCCAGGCGATCGTGCCGCGGGGGCTGGGCGGCTGCTGTCCAAAGGCGAGCGGGGCCGCGGGCGTGGC
>JAJXUD010000024.1 GCA_021783235.1 Myxococcales bacterium
CCGGGGCGAAGACCCTCTACCAAGAGGTCGTCTTCCTCCTCAAGGTGAAGCTCGGCAAGTCGAACCCGGAGCTCTCGAAGTTCGGGATCTCGACGCAGGCCCATAAGGTCCCGACGCCGGAGCAGAAGGCGGCGGCGAAGGCCAAGCGGGAGCTCACGAGGCAGGCGCGTCACACGATGGGCAAGCAGCAGAAGAGGCTCATCGTGTCGGCGATCCAGCCGAAGGTCGTGATCCTCGGTCCGGACGGGCAGCCGCTCTCGGGTATGAACCCGGGCGTGGCGCCGGCCGGGCAGGGGAACGGTTCGACCGGCAAGTAGCCGGCGAGCCGCGCGGTAGGGGAGGCGCCCTCGGGGTCCGTCCATGCGGGCCTCGGGGGTCTCTCCGATGGGCATCCTCGCGATCCGTCGTGCAATTGACGCGAGCGGCGCGCGACCGTACTCTCCGCGCGCGGAGGAGGCCGGCCCCGCCGGCCGACGGGCGGAGGCCTCCGAGGCCGGAGCATGCGTCATGAAAGCGGTCGTCGCCGACATCCTCGAGAAGACGCTCGCCCGCGCCCAGGCGGACGGCGCGCTGCCGCCCTGGCCCGAGCGGCCCGCGGCCCGCTCCACGGTCGACGCGCCGAAGAACCCGGCGCACGGCGACTGGGCGAGCAACGTGGCGATGCTCTACGCCAAGGCCGCGGGCAAGCCGCCGCGCCAGATCGCCGAGATCCTGAAGGAGAGGCTCGTCGACGCGGAGGGCGTCGTCCTGGCGCTCGAGATCGCGGGGCCTGGCTTCTTGAACTTCCGACTCTCCCCCGACGTCTGGTGGCGCGAGCTCGAGCGCGTCGGCCGCGAGGGGGAGGCGTTCGGCCGCTCCGACGTCGGGGCGGGGCAGAAGGTCGACGTCGAGTTCGTCTCGGCGAACCCCACGGGGCCGATGCACGTGGGCCACGGCCGCGGCGCGGTGACGGGCGACGCCATCTCGTCGCTGCTCGAGGCCACCGGCCACCGGGTGACGCGCGAGTACTACATCAACGACGCGGGGGGGCAGATCCGCACGCTCGCCCAGAGCGTCCACGTCCGCTACCGGCAGCTCTTCGGCGAGGCGGTCGAGCTGCCCGAGGAGAGCTACCCGGGCGAGTACGTCGTCGAGATCGCGAAGGAGCTGAAGGAGAGCCACGGCGATCGCTTCCTGCGCGCGCCCGAGACGGAGTGGCAGGGGCCGTTCGCGGCGCTCGCGGTCGAGCGGATCCTCGCGATGATCCGGGGCGATCTCGAGGCGCTGCGGATCCGCTTCGACGTCTGGACGAGCGAGAAGAGGGCGCTCCACGAGAGCGGCGCGATCCGGCGCGCGCTCGACGACTTCCGCGCGCGCGATCTCCTCTACGACAAGGACGGCGCCGTCTTCTTCCGCTCGACCTTGCACGGCGACGACAAGGACCGGCCGGTGGTGAAGTCGAACGGCGATCCCACCTACCTCGCCGCCGACATCGCCTACCACCAGGAGAAGTTCGGGCGGGGCTTCGACTGGTGCCTCGACGTCTGGGGCGCCGACCACCACGGCGACATCCCTCGGGTGAAGGCCGCCGTGAAGGAGCTCGGCGTCGACCCGGCCCGGCTGCGCTTCACGCTCGTGCAGATGGTGAACCTCCTGCGCGAGGGCAAGCCCTTCAAGATGTCGAAGCGGGCGGGGACGGTGGTCTCCCTGCGCGAGGTGGTCGAGGAGGTCGGGGCCGACGCGACCCGCTTCTACTTCCTCCTGCGCCGCAGCGATGCGCAGCTCGACTTCGACGTCGCGCTCGCGAAGAGGCAGTCGAACGACAACCCGGTCTTCTACGTCCAGTACGGCCACGCGCGGCTCTGCTCGATCCTGCGCCGGGCGAGGGAGCAGGGGATCGCCCCGCCGGGCTTCGACCTCGAGGCGCTGCGCTCGTTGACGCTCCCCGAGGAGCAGGATCTCGCGAAGCGGATCCTCGGGCTGCCCGACCTCGTCGCTGGCGCCGCGCTGGCGTTCGAGCCGCACCGGCTGGTCTTCTTCCTTCAGGAGACGGTCGGGGCCTTCCACGCCTACTACACGAAGTACAAGACGACCGAGAAGGTCATCGGGCCCGACCCCCTCAAGACGCGGGCGCGGCTCTACCTGTGCGACTGCCTGCGCCAGGCCATGGCGAACGCGCTCGCGATGCTCGGCGTCACGGCGCCGGAGCGGATGGAGCGGCCTCCCGAGGAGGCGGGGGAGGCCGAGTAGACCATGCGAGACGGCAACCGGCTCAAGGAGAAGATCGAGCTGCGGCTGGACCAGCGGCAGGTGGTCTCGCTCGCGGTGGTGGCGCTCCTCCTCTCGGCGGGGCTCTTCGCGCTCGGCGTGATGGTGGGCAAGAACCTCGCCGCGATGGGGAGCCCGAAGGCCGCCTCCGGGCCGGAGGGGCTGCTCGACCGGCTGGACGAGAGCGCCGGGCTCGCCGACGCGGGGCCGAAGCTGACGTTCCAGGAGGAGCTGACGAAGCGGGCGCCGCCCGAGGCCCCGCCGCCGGCGCCCAAGGCGAAGCCGAAGCCGAAGGCCGCGGAGCCCCCCGCGGCCGCGAAGCCGAAGGAGGCGTCGGCGATCCCGGCCGCTCCGTCGATCCCGTCGACCCCCAAAGCCGCTCCTCCCCCGGCCGCGCCGCCGGAGGGGGCGCGGCCTTCGGAGGTCGCCGCCGACTCCCATCCGGTCGAGGCCGCGGGGGCGCCCGTCGCGGCCGCCGTCCCCTCGAAGCTCTTCTTCACCATCCAGGTGAAGGCCACCCAGTCGGCCGGCGAGGCGCGCAAGTTCTCGCAGAAGCTCAAGGGCGACGGCTTCTCGCCGTTCCTCGCCGAGGTCGACATCCCGGGGAAGGGGCACTGGTTCCGGGTGCGGGTCGGCCGCTTCGACACGCGCGCCAAGGCCGACGAGTACCTCGCGGACTTCGAGCGCGAGACGCACCTGCAGGCCTTCGTCACCGCGGGACGCTGAGGAGGGTATCGACGTGAAGAAGATCGAAAAGCCGTGGGGCCACGAGCTCGTCTGGGCCCAGACCGAGCGCTACGTGGGCAAGCTGCTCCACGTCAACGCGGGCCACCGGCTCTCGCTCCAGTACCACCGGCAGAAGGACGAGACGATCCACCTCTGGTCGGGGCGGCTGCTCCTCGTCGTCGACGAGGGGCAGGGGCTCACCGAGCGGGAGATGGCGACCGGCGAGAGCTACCACATCGTCCCGGGCACGAAGCACCGGATGATCGCGATCACCGACTGCGACATCCTCGAGGCGTCGACCCCCGAGCTCGACGACGTGGTGCGGCTCGAGGACGCCTACGGCCGGGCGGGCAAGTAGCGGGTTTTCGCCCGCTTCGTCGAAGGGCTGGGCCGGCGCGATCCGGACTCGCCGGTTCGGGTGTAGAGTCCTTCGGGCGTGCCGCGCCTCTCCTCAGACCGCGCCCTGCTCGAGGCCTTTCGGGCAGGCCGGCGCGAGGCGCTGGAGACGGTCTACCTCCATTACGCCCCGGGAGTGGCCATGGTGCTGCGCCACGGCTTCAGCGTCCGCTCGTCGTCCGGGGGCCACCGCTTCCCTGGGCTCTCGCAGGGCGCGGATCTCCAGAACGGGCTGCAGGAGGTCTTCGCGCGCGCCTTCACCGAGGAGGCGAGGCAGGGCTACGACGGCCTCCGCCCGTACGCGGGTTACCTCGCCGCCATCGCCCGCAACTGGGTGCTGAACGAGCTGCGCAAAGAGGGCAAGATCGGCCTCGTCGCCGAGCTGCCCGACGTCGACGCCCCCGACCCGGGCCCCGACCGGGAGCTCGAGGACCGGGAGCTCGAGGCGCTCGTCCGGCGCTTCCACGAGCGGCTCGGGGACGAGGCGCGGCGGCTCTGGACGCTGCGCTTCGAGCGGCAGCTGTCGCAGGACGAGGCGGCCGCGGCGCTCGGCAAGAGCCGCGTCCAGCTCCGCCGGCTCGAGGCGCGGCTCAAGGCCGATCTCCTCGCGGCGCTGCAGGACGCGGGCTACCTCGAGGGGCGCGCGCCCGTCCTCTGGAGCGCGGTGGGGAAGGGGAGGCGCGGATGATCGACGCCGCCCGCGAGCACGCCTGGGCCCGCTCGGCGACCTCCCGCCTCTTCGAGACGGGGGAGCTGCGCGACGGAAAGTTCCGGCGGTTGCACGAGCACCTGCGCGGCTGCGAGGAGTGCCGCCGCTTCTACGACCGGGCCTCGGCGATCAAGCGGACCCTCGACGTCGGAGCGCCGCCCGTGCCCGCGGACGAGCTCCGTCTCCTCGCACGGGCCGCCGCGCGGGCGGCCGCTCGCCCGGCGATCGCCCCGAGGCGCGGCGCGCTCTGGCTCGCCGGCGCCCTCGCCGGGGCGCTCGGGCTCTCCTTCATCGTGCTCGCGAGGCCGACCGCGCCGCCGCGGGGCGAGCTCCAGGCGCGGGGCTCGACGCCGAGCGCGGCGCCCGGGGTGGGGGTGCGCGCCTTCTGCCTCTCGCCGAAGGGCGAGATCGTGGGGTCGGTCGAGCTCTCCGACCGGGCGGCCGCGGCCCCGAGCCTCGCCTGCGGGCTCGAGGACAGCCTCCAGTTCGCCTACTCGCGTCCGGCGGCGAGCGGAAAGGGGGCCGCCGCGCGGCTCTGGCTCGTGGCGACGCCGGGCGCGGGCGAGCCGCTCGTCTACCCGCTGGGGCGCGACGCCGACTCGGTCCCGCTGCGGGCGGGCGCGCTCGAGCTGCCCATCCCGGGCAGCGTGCGGCTCGCGGCGCGGCATCGCCCGGGGAGCTACCGGCTCGCCGCCGTCGTCTCGGCCGCCTCGCTCGATCGCGAAGCGCTCGCGAAGGCCGGCGCCGGGGAGCTCCCCGCGAACGGCAGCGCCTCCTTCGGCCGGCTCGAGGTGACGCCGTGACGGGCCTCGGAGCGCTGCTCGCCTTGGCCGTCGCCGCCCCCGCGCCGCTGCGAAGCTACGCGGTGGTGGTGGGCAACAACCGCGGCCTCGACCCCGCGAACGCCCCGCTTCGCTACGCCGACGACGACGCCGTCCGGTACGCCGAGCTCCTCGCGCCCGGCGTCGCGGGGCTCCGGCTGCTCACCGTCCTCGACCGCGACACGCAGGCGCAGCACCCCGACCTGGCGCTCCAGGCCGTCCCGCCGACCCGCGCCGCGCTCCTGCAAGCCCTCTCGGAGATCGACCGCGCGCTCGCGGAGGACGCGGCCCAGGGGAGGCGGACGCAGCTCTTCTTCGTCTTCGTCGGCCACGGCGGCATCGGTCCGGGCGGCGAGGGCTACGTCTCCCTGCTCGACTCGCGCTTCACCCGCGCGGATCTCTTCCGGGAGGTGGTGGCGCGCTCGCCGGCGACGTTCAACCACCTGGTCGTCGACGCCTGCGACTCGTACTACCTGGTCTCGAGCCGCGGGAGCGGCGCCGCGGACGAGCGGGGGCCGGATCGCTCGGAGGCGCTGCGCCGCTACCTCTCGGACGAGGAGCTCGACGCGCACCCGAACACCGGCGCCATCGTCTCGACGTCGGGCGACCGCGAGAGCCACGAGTGGTCGGTCTACCAGGGCGGGATCTTCACGCACGCGCTCGTCTCGGCCCTCCTGGGCGCGGGTGACGTCAACGGCGACGGGATCGTCGACTACTCCGAGGTGGCTGCGTTCCTCCAGGCGGCCTCAGCGGCGGTGGCCGATCCCGCGGCTCGCCTCGAGGTCTTCGTGCGGCCGCCGTCCCAGGCGCTCTCGATCCCGCTCTGGCGCCTCGCCTTCTTCCCGCGCTTCGCGCGGCTCGGACCCGACGCCGAGGGGCCCTTCCACCTCGAGGCCCCCGACGGGAGCCGCGCCGCCGACTTCGACAAGCCGCGCGGCTCGACCCTCGTGCTCGGGCTCTCGGAGCGACGGGGGCGCTACCGGCTCGCGCAGGCGGATCGCGAGGCCGACCTGCCCGAGGGGCCGCTCGTCGCCGACCCGGGGCAGTGGCGCGACGCCCCGGTCGCCGCGCGCGCGGATCTCGCCGGTCCGCTCGAGCGTGGGCTCTTCCGGGTCCCGTTCGGCGCGCCCTTCTACGAGGGCTTCGTCGCCGCGGGGCGCCGCTTCGTGCCCGTGGCCATGGACGCTCCGCCGTTCGTGGCGTCGTTTCCGTCGGCGCCGCCGGAGCTGCCGCTCAAGGACCCGTTCTCGCCATGACCGCGCTCGGGCTCGCCTTCGTCGTCGTCGCCGCCGCCGCGCCCGCTCCCGCCCAGCTCGATCTCGCCCGCGCCAGCTTTCAGGGCGGCGCGTCCTCCTTCCGGGCCGCGCGCTACGACGACGCCGCGCGGCAGCTCGTCGCCGCCTTCGGCTTCGATCCCGATCCCGCGATCGCCTTCGACGCGGGCGAGGCGCTGCGGCGCGCGGGAAAGCCCGCCGAGGCGGTCCACTACTACCGGCTCTACCTCGCCGCCCGCCCCGACGCCGAGGACGCCGGGGTCGTCCGGGGCGTCGTCGCCGCGCTCGAGCGCGCCTCTCCTCCGGCCGACGCGCGGGCGGTGGCCCCCGCCGCCGCTTCGGCCGCGAAGACCGTCTGGCCCGCCTACGCCGGGGCCGCCCTGACGGCGGGAATCTTCGCGGCCGCCGGGATCTTCGGCGCCCTCGCGCAGCAGTCGAGCGCGACCCTCCTCGGGTCGCAGCACCCGACCAGCGAGGCCACCTCGCTCTACCGCTCGACCAAGTCCGACGCGGCCATCGCGAACGACCTCTACGCCGTGGGCGGGATCGCCGCGGCGGCCACCGGCGCGCTGATCCTCTGGGAGTTCCGATGAGCCGCCGCGCCGCCGCGCTCCTGCTCCTCGTCGCGGGCGCCGCCTGCAACCCCCCCGTCGACGGCGCGCCGTGCGCGGGGGACGGCGAGTGCCCCGAGGGACAGTCGTGCAGCCCGCTCGGGCAGTGCGAGCCGGCCCCAGACGGCGGCGAGGCCAGAGGATCCGCGGCGGGCTGCCCCGACGCGCCGGCGGGGACCCTCGTGGTGGCGATGGGGGGAGGCAGCGACGCGATCGGCAACGGCTCGTCCGCCTGCCCCCTCGCGACCGTCACGAAGGCGCTCGCGGTCGCGGCCGCCTCCGGGGGAGCGGTCACCATCTCGGTGCACGCCGGGCCGCAGGCCTACTCGGTCGCGACCGGGGAGCGGCTGCCGCTCGTCCTGGGGCCCGGGGTGAGCCTGGTCGCGGCCTCCGGCGAGACGCCCCGCCTCGCGGGGGCGGGGCCGGTGGGGGACGGATCGAGCAGCCTCGCGGCGGTCTGGATGCAGGGCGGCGTCCTCCAGGGGTTCGAGCTGCTGGGGAGCGGCGCGCCCCTGGGCGACGGCGTCTACTGCACGGCGGGAAGCCCGGCGCTCTCGGGGGACGAGATCCACGGCTTCGCCGCGGGGGTCGTCGTGGCCGGGAGCTGCGCGGCGACCCTCGATCGGTGCGACGTCCACGACGAGGGGCAGGAGTCCCAGCCCGGGGTCGGGGTGGAGGTGATCGACGAGGCCAGCGCCTCCGTGGCCGGGTCGCGGATCCACGCGAACGGCACCGGGGCGATCGTCCGCTCGACGGGCGCGACGCCGACCGAATTCGCCGGCGTCGAGGTCACTGGGAACTCGGCCGACGGCGTCGACTGCCTCGAGACGTCTCGCCTCTCGATGCGGTCCAGCTTCGTCCACGCGAACGGTGCCGTGGGCGTCTCGATCTCCGGCGCCTGCGCGGCCGACCTGTCGGGCGCCGACGCCGCGGGGGGATGCGGGGCCGCGAACACTTTCGTCTGCAACGGGGAGCACGATCTGTCGACGACCTCGTCCTCCCCCGTGGCGGCGGACCACGACGACTGGGATCAGGATCCGCCGGGCGAAGAGGACGTCTTCGTCGCGGAGGGCAGCGCGGTGACGCTCTCGCCGACCTGCACCAACGTGGCGGGCGCCTCGAACCCGGCGCCCCCCCCGACCGGCTGTCAGTAGCGTCGGAGATCCAGCGGTCCCCCGTCGCGTGTAGGGACGGATGGCTTCTGACCAGGAGATCCTCCCATGCGCCTCTCCCTCGCGCTGCTCGCGGCTGCCCTCGCCTTCGGCTGCACCGCCTGCTGCGGCCACACGGCCGTTCCCCTGGGGGCCGACGGTGGCAGAGGATCGACGGACGGGGGCGTCTCTTGCCTCGGCAAGCCGGATGGCACCTCGTGCGGCTTGCACCTCGCCTGCCTCGGCGGCCTCTGCTCCTGCCAGCCCGGCGGGAGCTGCTCCGTCGCGGGCAACCCGTGCCAGGCGGGGAGCTTCTCCTGCGGCGGCGGCACGCCCTCGTGCGGCAACGTCCAGAACCTCCCCGACGGCACGAGCTGCGGGACCGGGCAGGTCTGTCGCCAGGGGAGCTGCGTCGCCTGCAGCGCGGGCTCGACCTGCCTCGCCGGCCCCTGCCTCGTCGGGACTCTCTCGTGCGGCAGCGGCTCCTCGCAGTGCGCGAACCCCCAGCCCGCGCAGAACGGCATCTCCTGCTCGGCGGACGGCGGCTTCGTCTGCGACAACGGGAGCTGCATCGCCTGCGCCGCAGGGAGCAGCTGCAATCCCCCCGGGAACCCGTGCATGGTGGGCGCGTTCGACTGCAGCAGCGGGGTCGGCGTCTGCGCGAGCACCATCCCGGCGCCCGACGGCACCTCCTGCGGCGGCGCGCTGGTCTGCCTCGGCGGGAGCTGCACGACCTGCGTGACCGGGGCCGCCTGCGATCCGCCGACCAACGCCTGTCAGGTCGGCAGCCTCACCTGCGGCGCGAGCCCGTCCTGCGTCGGTCCGTACAGCAACGCCCCGAACAACAAGGCCTGCGGCAACGGCCAGATCTGCCAGTCGGGCAACTGCAGCTGCGCGAACCCCTGCAACCAGGCCGGCTCGACCTGCGCGAGCGGGACCCAGGTCGCGACCTGCACGCTGGATCCGCAGAACGGCTGCTTCCTCCAGTCGTTCTCGAACTGCTCGTCCGGGCAGGTCTGCGCCGGCGGGAGCTGCGTCTGCCAGAACGGCTGCAGCGCGGGCCAGGTGCAGTGCGCGGGCAGCTCCGCCGAATACTGCCAGGCGGGCGCGGGCGGCTGCCTCTCCTGGTCCGCCCCGACGGCCTGCCCCGGTGGCGTCAGCTGCGTGAACGGGGCCTGCGCGTGTCCCGCGCCCCAGGCCGGCCAGCTCGTGGTGAACGCCTCGAGCGGCAGCGACGGCCTCGGCAACGGCTCGGCCAGCTGCCCGTTCGCGACGATTAGCCACGCGCTCGCGGTGGCTGCCTCGCAGGGGACGCCGGTCACCATCTCGTTGAAGGGCGGGAGCTACGCGCTGGGCGAGTCCTTCCCGCTCGTCGTGCCGGCCAACGTGACGATCAGCGGCGGCTCCTTGATTCAGGGCAGCGGCCCGGTGGGCGACGGCTCCGGGATCTCGGCGACGGTCGTCCTGAACGGCGGCTCCTTGTCGGGCGTCGAGCTGAAGCCGGCAGTCCAGGACTCCCCGTCGACCGCGGGCATCTACTGCACCGCGCTCTCTCCCTCGGTGACCAACGGGGTCGAGATCCATCGGTTCCAGTACGGCGTCTACCTCTCGGGCAGCTGCAGCGCGACCATCGATGGGGCGGACATCCACGACAACGGGCAGGGGAGCGGTGGCGGCGACGGCATCGACGTGGTCGGGAGCGCGAGCGCGACCGTGCAGAACAGCCACGTCCACTCGAACGCCACCGGGGTCTCCTTGGCGAGCGCCGGCTTCAACCCGACCTCTCTCATCGACGACGAGATCGACTCGAACCAGGCCGATGGCGTCGACTGCCTCGCGACGGCGAAGCTGACGATGCGGCTCGATTTCGTCCACCAGAACCACGCGAACGGCGTCGCGATCTCGGCGAGCTGCTCCGCCGATCTCTCCGGCGCGGGAACGGCCGGCACCCCGTGCGCCGAGGCCAACACCTTCACCTGCAACGCGACGGGTGGCGCGGGCGCCGCGGACGTGATCTCGACCTCCTCGATTCCGGTCGCGGCGGATCACGACAATTGGGACTTCGAGCCCCCTTCGGCCGAGGACGTCCGCGCGGCCTCCGGCGGCTCGGTCGCGACCTCTCCGACCTGCAGCACGCAGCCGGGCGCCCCGAATCCGCAGGGCGCGGCTCCCACGGGTTGCCCGTGACCGAGCGCAAGCCGCTCCTGGTGCAGGGGAAGGGGATACCTGGCCCGGCGCTCAAGGGTCTGATATCGTGCTCCCTCGTGACTTGGCGCGGTGGGCGGATGGCCGAAGGCGCGGAGTGGGAGGTCGAGCTGCGCTGCTCGGAGCGGGAGCTCGAGGAGGCGCTCGCGGGCGAGCCGCCGGAATTCCCTGCCAGGGTTCGTCCCGGGTGAGCGAGGAGAACGAATGCGTGTAGCACTGCTGATCGCCCTCTCGCTGCTCGCGCCGGTCGCCTTGGGCGCGCCCCTCGCTCCCTCCTCGGGCGGTGTCCCGGAGAGCGTGACGCTGGGGAGCGAGAGGGACGCGGCGCTGCGCCTCACCGGGGGGACGCCGCTGGTCGCGACGGTCTCGGGGCCCGGCACGCTCCTCGGGAAGATCTTCCTCGAGCTTCCCCGCCAGGGGAAGGTCAGCGGACTGGCCTCCGCGTCGGTCTCTCTCGACGGTCGTCCCTTGAAGCAGGTCATCCTCAAGCGGCGGCGCAGCCGGGGTCAGCTGCCGCTTCAGGGTCGGGTGCCGTCGGTCCCCGCGTCGCTCTCGCTGGATCTGCCTCCTGGCACCCACACCCTCGAGATTCGCCTCGCCATGGGCGTCGACGGAGGCGCGGTGCTCGACTACGAGCGGGCCGTCATGCCGCCCGTCGCCCTCGTTCCAGAGGCGCCGCGGACCGTGGAGGCATTCGCCCCCACCGCGGCTCCGCCGGTCGCCACGGCTGGCGGCGTGGCGGCGCCGATGCCCACCGCGTCGTCGGCCAGTGACGAGCGCAAGAGCTTCCGACTCGCGGTCCGCCTCGGCGCCGTCGTCCCGACCTCGGAGCTCTCCGTCGGGGGCGCCGGCGGCGTCGACCTCTCCTGGATCCTTCCGATCGGCCGGGGAACGCCGGCGCTCGACCAGAAGCTGCGCCTCTCCCTGGGGGTCGGCGATTCGATCCTCCATGAGCAGGGCCAGAAGATCATTCCAGGTCGCGGCCTCGACCCGAACTTCGCCGAGTACGATTCGGTTCAGCCCATCGACCTGTCGCTCGTCTACACCCTGCCGTTTGGCTGGCGGTCGGTGGACGTCTACCTGGGGGCGGGCTACGCGCTGAACCTCGTTCAGGCGCAGTTCCAGAACTTCGGCCAGGCGAGCCAGTCCGGCGCGACCGTCAGCGGCGCCCTCTTCCAACTCGGGGTCGAGATCGCCGTCGGACCGGGGTCGGTGCTGCTCGAGGCTCGCCAGAGCGTCGTCGGCGCGGATCTGGGCAACCTCGGCGGCGTCGGCACCGACACGCTCAGCGGTACCACCTTCGGCTTCGGCTACGCCTACCTCTTCTGATGGACTTTCAAGGAGAACAGCGCATGATCCGTCGACTCTCGTTGCTCGCCACGCTCGTCTTCGCCGCCTCCGCCTGTTCGCCCAAGAAGGTCCCGCCTCCCCCGCCGAACGTCCAGGCGACCGCGGCGACGACCGAGCTCGCGAGCCAGCTGGTCAACGGCACGGCCGAGTACCTCTCCACGGTCCAGGTCACTCGCACGCCGGCCTTCACCGCGACCGAGACGGCCCCCGCGAGCGTCGTCGCCGACCAGTACACGGCCCGCTTCTCGATGACTCTGCCGCTCCAGCCGGGCAAGAACGTCTTCAGCTTCACCGCCACCGACTCGAACGGGACGAGCCAGCCGAGCACGGTGACGATCACGCGCAACGCCGATGCCCCCGCCAGCCTGACGCTGCTTCCGCTGAGCCCCATCGTGACCGACGGCAACCTCATCGTCCGGGCGACCGTCGCGAACCCGGAGCCGATCTCGCTCGCGGGCTTCACGATCGACTTCAGCGCGGTGCCGGGCACCGGCGCGTCGCCGGACGGCGGTCCGGCCGAGGGCGCCATCGTCGGAACCGCCGTGACGGACGCGAGCGGCGTCGCCCAGGTGACGCTCCAGGGGCTGACCGTTGCCGGTCCCTGGACGGTCACCGGCACCTCGAAGGACAACCCGCAGGCGAGCGCCAGCGCCCAGGTCATCGTCAATGGCGGCTTCGGGACGGCCGCGCTCGATCTCGTCCTCACGGGGCAGGACGTCAGCGGGAAGGCCGTGACGTCGGCCAACGGTGCCCTCACGGTCGCGGCGGGAACCTCCGTGACCGCGCTCATCGCTCCGGCGGGCAAGGACCAGGGCCCCTACCTCTCCGTGCCGTTCACCCTCTCGACGAACGCCCCGAACGGCGGCGTCTTCGGCAACACGATCGTCGGTCTGAACGCCGCCGCGGCGACCCCCTACGAGGTCGCTGCCACCGTGCCGCCCTCGGCGGCCACGGGGGATCAGCTCGCGGTTCTGACCACCGCGCTCACGGTCCAGCCCGGCCGCACCGGCGAGATTTCGGTGACCCTCTCCCAGTCCCAAGCGACCGCGGATCAGTCCGTCTCGTACCGGGCCATCCCGCAGGACGGCTTCGGCAACCCGACGGGTGACGCGATCTCGGTCTCCATCGTCGACGCCGCCGGGAACGTCGTCTACCCGGGCGTCACTCCCGCGCTCGCGCAGGTCACCGGCAACGCGACCAACCAGACGGGCACCGTGCAGATCTACGTGGCGAACAGCGCGAGCGGAACCTCCGAGACGATCGGCGGATCGACCGTCAGCGTCGGCGCCGGGACCGCCTGGACGGTGAAATTCGCCGACGCCACCGCCTCGGGGATCTCCGGCAGCGCGAGCCTCGCCGTCACGGCGGGCACGCCAGCGAGCGTCTCCGTGAACCTCGGTTCGAATGGCCCGAACGTCAGCGCCACCGTCGTGGCCGGGACGAACTTGCCCTTCTCGACGACCGTGCTGGACGACCACGGGAACCCGATCGTGGGCCAGCCGATCCAGGTCGCGACCTCGGCGCCGGGCGCGGTGGTCACCACGACGAGCCCGGGCCAGGGCGATATCTCGAACCTGACCGTCGCGAACGGCTCGTCGAACCCCTACTACGTCTGGGCCACCGTGCCCGTGACCGGCCTCACCTCGCCGCCCATCCAGCTCACCGTCACGCCGGCCGCCGCGAGCGCGCTCCACTTCCAGGTGGCGGCCTTGAACCTTCTGGCTGGCGGCGCCGTGCCGTACGACTGGACGATCACCGACGCGAACGGCAACCGGGTCGACCTCACCTCGGGAGGCGCGCCGGTCATCCCGACGCTCTCGGTCGTCTCGGGTCCGGTGACCGGGGCGCTCCTGAGTCCGCCGCCTCAGGCGCCTTCCTTCGACGCGACGACCGACCTCGGCACGGGCGAGCTCGCCTTCACGGCCGGCTCGCCGGCGGGCGTGTACACGATCGAGGCGAGCGTCCCCGCCTCGTTCAACGTGGCCCCGTCGTTCCAGACGCTGCTCGTCTCGGCGCCGCAGGACGTCGTGCCCCCGACGGTGAGCGTCTCCGTCACCGACGGAAACGGCGTCAGCCTGGCTGGCGCCACGGTGTCGGGCGGCCAGACCATCGTCGTCACCGTCACCGCCTGCGACGACACGAACCTGACGAGCCTCTACGTCCAGTTGAGCGGGGCGTTCAACCGGACGCGGGGCCCCGTCGTTCCGACGAACAACGCGCCGGGCACGGGCGCCTGCCTCGGTGGAATCCAGGCCTCGCAGAGCTGGAACGTCACGGTCAACGGCAGCGGCAGCGAGCAGCTGGTCGCGACGGCCACCGACACGGCGAGCAACACGGGCGTCAGCCCGGTGGTGACCTTCAACGTGAACCCGCTCCAGGTCGACACCAACTGGATCAGCGGGGCCAACGCGGTCGTCCAGCTCGGGGCGAAGAGCCTTCCGCTCAACGGGCCCATGGGCGTCGTCGTGGACAGCTCGACCCCGAACGACCCGCAGCTCTACCTCGCGCAGAACGGCGACGCGACGATCATGCAGTACGACACCACCACGGACGCATACTCCGCCCTCGTGAACACGGGGACGATCGGGCTCGGCGCGCAGAACTTCGACATCACGGAGATCGCGAACACGCTGTACGTGAGCTCGAACGCGACCAACCTCAACGGCGGCGGCGGGTCGCCAGCCATCGTGCAGATCCCGGTGGCGGCCCCCGCGACGCTCTCACTCTTCAGCGACGACACCAAGGTCACCTCCATGGTTCCCGAGGGGCTCGCCAACTGCCCCCTGGTGACCGGCACAGGGAGCACCGGGGCGCTCCTCGCGCTGGACGATCAGTCCATCGGCGGTGGCACGAACAACGAGCAGGCGGACTTCCTGAACCTGTCCTCGGGCAGCCAACTCACCGGAAGCCCGGTCGCGCTCACGGGCGGAGGGGTGTTCTCGACGCTGCGGCGGCCCTTCTCCGGCGTGACCGGGACCAACGTCGACGGCAGCTGCGCGATCACGGGGACGCTGTCCGACGTCGTCTTCGCCTCGGACGACAACCAGAACGCCATCTGGTGGTTCAGCTTGAGCCCCACCTTCAAGAGCGCCCAGACGATCCAGCCGGGACAGCAGTGCTCGCTGATGAACGGCCCGAACAACAACTGCGCGAACCAGCCCGCGGGCATCCGGCTCTCCGCGAACGACCACCTCGTCTGGGCCGATGCGGGCAACGGCATCGTGGCCTACGCCAAGGTCGATCCCGCCACCGGAGCCCTCGCGGCCGGCACGACTCCTGCCACCCTCATCCGGGGGCTCGCGAATCCAATCGGCCTCGCGTTCGATTCGGCCGGGCACCTCTACGTCGTCGACAACGGCGTCGGGACGGCCAACGGCGGTACGGGCGCGGTCTACCGGATCACGCTCGGCACGGGCTTCTAGCGGCCGTGAGGAGCAGCGGCGGGCTGGCGCGGCCACGAGCCGGCCGCACCAGCCCGCTCGTCGTTTTGGCGGGCCGACGGCTGCTCGTCGAACTCCCAGTTAGGCGTTGGGGGCGAAGCGGGGGGAACGACTCGGCGGCGCGCGCCTCATCCGAAGAGGGCGGTCAGCTACCGGAGCGCTTGATCCACTGATCGACGACCCCGTCCCCGTCGGTGTCGATGCCGATCCGGTCGATCTTCCCACCCTCCCAGTACTCCCAGGTGTCGACCCTGCCGGTCCCCTTGGTGTCGCGCTCCTTGCGGACCAGCTTGCCCTTCTCGTAGAACTTCCAGACGTTCGGCTTGCCGTTGAAGTCGAGCGCGAGCTCCTTCTTCGTCGGCACGCCCTTCTCGTCGAAGTAGATGATCTCGTCGACCTTGCCGTCGAAGTCGAGGTCGAGCGCTTCCTTCACGACCGCGCCGGAATCGTTGTACCAGCGCCAGACGTCGACCTTCCCGTCGTCGTTCAGGTCCATCTCCTTGCGGACGAGGATCTGGACCGGCTTGCCGGTCTTCGGGTCGACCGCCTGCTTCGAGTACTCCCAGACGTCGGGTTTCCCCTCGTGGAAGAGGTCGAAGGTCTTGACGGTGAGGTCCCCCTCCTGCTTCTCGTGGATGCCCTGGATCTCCTCCGCCGTCTGTTTCGGGCCGGCCTTCTGAGAGGCCGCCTGGGAGGAGCCGCAGCCCGCCAAGGCGAGCGAGGCGGCGAGCGCGAGGGGTGCGAGAACGCGACGCATTTGGGGGACGTTAGACCGTCTTGCGCGCATGGGTCAAGGTCGCATAGAAGGCAGCCACTCATGGCACTCGAAATCCTTGCGGGAAAGCGGGCGGCCGTCCTGGGCGGCGCCGGGTTTTTGGGCTCCCACCTCTGCGAGCGCCTGCTGGAGCTCCGCGCCGAGGTGGTCTGCGTCGACAACTTCCTCACCGGCGCGGCGCGCAACGTCGCGGCGCTCGGATCGCGGAAGGGTTTCTCGATGCTCGAGGCCGACGTGACCGAGCCGTTCGACGTCACCGGGCCGCTCGACTACGTCCTCGACTTCGCCTCGCCGGCCTCGCCGATCGACTACGCGAAGCTGCCCATCGAGACGCTGCGCGTGGGCAGCCGCGGCGTCGAGAACGCGCTCGAGCTCTCCGTCCGCAAGAAGGCCCGTTTCTTTCTCGCCTCGACGAGCGAGGTCTACGGCGATCCCACCGAGCACCCTCAGCGCGAGGAGTACTTCGGCAACGTGAACCCGGTGGGGCCTCGGAGCTGCTACGACGAAGCCAAACGCTTCGCCGAGGCCATGACCGTCGCCTACCGGCGCGCCCGCGGTGCCGAGGTGCGGATCGTCCGGATCTTCAACACCTATGGTCCGAGGATGCGGTTGAACGACGGCCGGGTCGTACCGGCCTTCGTCTCCCAGCTGCTGCGCGGCGAGGAGCTCACGGTCTTCGGGGACGGCCAGCAGACGCGCAGCTTCTGCTACGTCGCGGACGAGGTCGAGGGGATCCTGCGCCTCCTCGTCTCCGACTACGAGGCGCCCATGAACGTGGGTAACCCGCGCGAGTTGACGATCCTGGAGTTCGTCGAGGCGGTCCGGCGCGCCGCCCGCGAGCTCGGGCTGCCCGGCGCGAACGCCAAGGTGGTCCACCGCCCCTTCCCGGAGAACGACCCGAAGCAGCGTCGCCCGGACATCGCGAAGGCCCGCTCGATCCTCGGCTGGGAGCCAAAGGTCTCCCTCGAGGATGGGCTGCGCGACACGCTGGCCTGGTTTCGGGACCATGCTTAGCTTGCGAATCCATCTCGGCGAGGTGCTCTCATGAAGATCCTGGTGACGGGCGGGGCTGGCTTCATCGGCTCGAACGTCTGCGACGCTTTCGCGGCGGCGGGACACGAGGTCGTGGCGCTCGACAACCTCTCGAGCGGTAAGAAGGAGAACCTCTCGCCGAGCGTCCGGCTCGTGGAGGCCGACATCCGGGACGAGCGGCTCGGCCAGATCCTCGCCGCGGAGCGGCCGCAGGTCGTCTGCCACCACGCCGCCCAGATCGACGTGCGAAAGAGCGTGGCCGATCCAGCCTTCGACGCGCAGGTGAACCTCATCGGCATGCTCCGGCTGCTCGAGGCCTCGGTCGCCGCCGGCGTTCGCAAGTTTCTCTTCGCCTCGTCCGGCGGGGCCTGCTACGGCGAACAGGAGCGCTTCCCGGCGCCGGAGAGCCACGCGACGCGCCCCGTCTCGCCCTACGGAGTGTCCAAGGCCGCGGGCGAACTCTACCTCGGCTACTACCAGGCCCAGCACCGCCTTCCCTGGATCGCGCTGCGCTACGCGAACGTCTACGGGCCGCGCCAGGATCCGCACGGGGAGGCGGGCGTCGTCGCCATCTTCGCCGAGCGGCTCCTTTCGGGGCGCGCGTGCACCATCTTCGGCGACGGCGGGCAGACGCGCGACTTCGTCTACGTCGGGGACGTGGCCCGCGCGAACCTCCTCGCGCTCGAGTCGAACCACGTGGGACCGGTGAACGTCGGCACGGGCCGCGAGACCTCGGTGACGGAGCTCTACCGGACGATGGCGGGCGCCGCGCACGTGGCCGGCCCGGCGGAGCACGCGCCGCAGAAGCCGGGTGAGCAGCGCCGCTCGGTGATCGACCCGGCGCTCGCCGCGAAGGTCCTCGGGTGGCAGCCCTCGGTGCCCCTCGAGGAGGGGCTTGCGCGGACGATCGAGTTCTTTCGGCGTCGCTCGGCGGCCTGACCGAGCCGTCCTTCCGTCGCCATCGATCCCACCCCGTCCCTTGTGGTATCCCTTCGGTGATGGCCGAGCCCGACCGGCGCGCCACGGGCGCACCCACCACCGCCGCTGCGTTCCCGGCCTCGGATTCAGCCGGCTCAGAGAGTCCGGCGCCCCCCAAAAGCCCGCAGGCCGAGCGCCTCTGGGAGTCCGCGGCGCTGACCGACGTCGGCAAGGTGCGCGATCACAACGAGGACTTCCACGTCGTGCGGCCGGACCTGGGCCTGTTCATGGTCTGCGACGGCATGGGCGGCCACTCGGCGGGCGAGGTCGCCTCCCAGCTCGCGGCCGAGGTAACGAGCGCCTTCTTCGAGCGCTGCGACCGCGATCCCGAAGGGACCTGGCCCTTTCGAGTCGATCAGAAGCTCGGGGAGGAAGGAAGCCGCCTCTCGGTGGCCCTCCGGTACGCGAACGACAAGATCCGCGAGATGGCGCGGGCCGACTCGAAGAAGGGGAACATGGGTACCACCGCCGTCGCGGCGTTCCTGCGCGGCGAGCGGAGCTGGATCGCCCATGCCGGCGACAGCCGCGCTTATCTCTTCCGGGACGGTCGCATCTGGCCCGTCACCGCCGACCACTCGCTGCTCGGCGACTTCATTCGCTCGAAGCGCCCGACCGCCCAGGAGATCCAGGCGTTCCCGTACAAGAACGTCATCTCGCGAGCGCTCGGCCCGGCGGCGGACGTGAAGATCGACAGCTCGCTCATCGACATGCTGCCTGGGGACGTGCTGCTCCTCTGTTGCGACGGGCTGCACGGCCTCGTCTCGGACGATCAGATGGCCCGGCTCCTCACCGAGACCGAGGACCTGGAGCAGGCCTGCCGCAAGCTCGTCGACGCCGCGAACGACGCGGGTGGCGTCGACAACGTCACGGTGGTGCTCGTGCGCCGTCGCTTGCCGGCGAGGCCGTAGGTCCTCGCATCCGCCCGGCCTCCGTCGCGGCGGCCTGAGGCGCGAGCGGAAGCTCGACTCGAAACGTGGCCCCCTGACCCACCGTGCTCTCGACGGCCACCCGCCCCCCGTGGGCCTCGGCCATCCGGCGGACGAGGAAGAGGCCGAGTCCGAGGCCGCCCCAGCTCTGGGAAGAGGCCCGCTGAAAGAGCTGGAAGATCCGCGCCTGATCGGCCGGCGGAATCCCGACCCCATGGTCGCGGACCGACAGCAGCGCGCGGACGCCGTCGCTCGCGACCGAGATCTCGATCGGCCCGCCCAGACCGTACTTCATGGCGTTGTCGAGGAGGTTCGATACGATCTGCGGGAGCCTGCGGGGATCCCAGTGGCCGATCACCGGCTGGGGCGCGTCGATCTCGATGACGCTCTTCGACCGGGGAGCCCGCCGGTGGGCGCGGGCGGCCTCTTTTCGGACCAGGGCCGCGAGGTCGATCTCCTCGGGGTGGAGCGCCAGCTCCCCGGCGCGGACGAGCGAGGTATCGAGCAGGTCGTCGATGAGGTCGCTGAGCCGCATCAGGCTCGGGCGCAGCGCCTCCAAGCGGTGCCGCAGCTTTTCAGGCAGCTCATCGATGCGCCCGCCGAGGGTGCGCCAGAGGAGGTCGAGCTCGAGCCCGAGCGCGGCGACGGGGGTCTTGAGTTCGTGCGAGGCGACGGCGAGAAATTCGTCGCGCAGCCTCACGCCGGCCTGGGCCTCGGCGAGCAGGCGGCGTCGCTCTTCGTCCGCGAGGCGCCGCTGGGTGGTGTCGTGCGCCATCGCCACGATCGCGGGCCGTGAGTCGAGCGCGACGGGAAGGGCGGCGATCTCGGCCCAGATGATCCGGCCGTCCCGAGCGAGCAGCCGTTCCTCACGGATCGGGACGGGACGGAAGCTGCTGGACATGAACTCGACTCTTTTCGCGATCGCGGCGCGATCTTCCGGTGCGACGATCGTGACGAGGGGGCGGCCGTCCATTTCGCCAGGGCCGTAGCCGAGGAGACGCTCGGCCGCCGGGTTCGCGCGCAGAATTCGCCCTCCCCAGTGGGCGATGATGGGCTCGGGGGAGTGCTCCATGACCTCGGCGAGGCCGACGCCCTTGCGCGCGGTGCCTCGCCAGGCCCACCGTCGCGCGAGCGCAGCGCCGAGCGCCGCGACCCCGAAGCCGACGGCCATCCAGCCGAGGGAAATCGTGGTCGTCGTCCGTTCGGACCGCATGGCGTCCTCCAGGAGTCTTTGCACTCCAGCGCTCGCCGGCCAGGCCGGGGGTGCTTGCGCCCCCGCGCGAAACTTGGTTCATTCACGCCCCCCAATGCCGCGCCTCAACGAGCAGCTACGCAACTTCTCGATCATCGCGCACATCGACCACGGCAAGTCGACGCTCGCCGATCGCCTGCTCGAGAAGACCGGGACGCTCTCGCAGCGCGAGCGGCAGGATCAGTTCCTCGACAACATGGACATCGAGCGGGAGCGCGGGATCACCATCAAGGCGCAGACGGTCCGCATGTCGTACCGGGCGCGGGACGGCAAGGACTACGTCCTGAACCTCATCGACACCCCGGGACACGTCGACTTCGCCTACGAGGTGAGCCGGTCGCTCGCCGCCTGCGAGGGTGCCCTGCTCGTCATCGACGCCTCGCAGGGCGTCGAGGCGCAGACCCTCGCGAACGTCTACCTGGCCCTCGATCACGACCTCGCGGTCGTCCCCGTCATCAACAAGATCGACCTTCCGTCAGCGGACGTGGAGGAGACGCGCCGAGAGATCGAGGAGATCATCGGCCTCGACGCCTCGGCGGCGGTCCCCTGCTCGGCCAAGGAGGGGATCGGCATCGAGGAGATCCTAGAGGCCATCGTGTCGGGTGTGCCCGCCCCCTCCGGGGATCCCGCGGCGCCGCTCAAGGCCCTGGTGTTCGACAGCTGGTACGACAGCTACCGGGGCGTCGTCATGCTCGTCCGGGTGCTCGAGGGCACGCTCTCCCCGCGGCAGAAGGTGCTCTTCTGGAGCAACCGAAAGCAGCACGAGGTTCAGGGGGTCGGCGTCTTCGCTCCGTTCGCGCGCGAGGCGGAGCGGCTCATTGCCGGCGAGGTCGGCTTCGTCGTCGCGAACATCAAGGACGTCGCCGACGCCAAGGTGGGCGACACGTTGACGGACGCGGTCCACCCGACGGCCGAGCCCTTTCCTGGCTTCAAGGAGATCAAGCCGATGGTCTTCTCGGGGATCTTCCCCGTGGACGCCGCCGACTACGAGCAGCTCAAGGACGCGCTCGTGAAGCTGCGGCTCAACGACTCGGCCTTCACCTACGAGCCCGAGACCAGCCAGGCGCTCGGCTTCGGCTTCCGCTGCGGCTACCTGGGGCTCCTCCACATGGAGATCGTGCAGGAGCGGCTCGAGCGCGAATACGGGCTCACGCTCATCACGACGGCGCCCTCGGTGGTCTACCGGGTCACGACGACCGCTGGTGAGGTGTCTCAGGTCGACAACCCGGCGAAGCTGCCGCCGCCGCAGAACATCGCGCGGATCGACGAGCCGATCCTCACCGTCAACATCCACTGTCCACAGGAGTACCTCGGTGCGGTGCTCAAGCTCTGCCAGGATCGGCGCGGGGCGCAGAAGGACATCAAGTACCACGGACCCGTTCAGACGATGGGTCGCGAGGGTCCCGGCGGAGGAACGGGGAGGGCGGGCGGCCTCGAAGGAGCGCCGGCGAAGCCGGGCACCGGACGGGCCCCCCGGAGCCAAAGGCGCGTGCAGGTGACGTACGAGTTGCCGCTCGCCGAGGTGGTCTTCGACTTCTTCGACAAGCTCAAGAGCGTCAGCCGCGGCTACGCCTCGCTCGACTACGAACTGCAAGGCTATCAGGAGGCCGACCTCGTCAAGCTCGACATCCTCTTGAACGGCGAGCCCGTCGACGCGCTCTCCGTCATCGTCCATCGGGAGCGCGCCTACCAGCGGGGCCGCGAGCTATGCCAGAAGCTGCGCGAGGTGATCCCGCGCCAGCTGTTCGACGTCGCCATCCAGGCCGCCATCGGCGGGAAGATCATCGCGCGCGAGAGCGTCAAGGCGATGCGAAAGAACGTCCTCGCGAAGTGCTACGGCGGCGACATCAGCCGAAAGCGCAAGCTCCTCGAGAAGCAGAAAGAGGGCAAGCGGCGGATGAAGCAGGTGGGCTCCGTCGAGATCCCCCAGGAGGCCTTCCTGGCCGTGCTGAAGGTCGGCGAGTAGCGGGCGCGGAAAGGGGGGCTTCCGGCGCTCGGTTTGACAGCTTTGCAGGCGGGGCCCTATCCTCCGGGAGTCATGCCTCGGCGCTTCCTCCAGTGGTTATGCCCGGTTGCGGCGGTCTGGACCCTGGTGGTCGCGCCGCGGGCAGTTGCCCAGCTTCGCGCCCCCGACTGCCCCAAGCACGCGATAGGAGGGCGGATTCCCCACCTGCCGGCCGAGGCGGAGACGCTCGATCTGCCACCCCTGCCCGCTGGCGCCCCCGCCGCGACCGCGAGCCCGCGGGCGACGGAGGAAGCGGAGGCGGACGGGCGCGAGGGCGACGAGGGGGAAGAGGCGGACGAGGACGACGGGCCCTCCGAGGGGGCGGACGAGATCGAGGCGGCCAAGGCCGCCGAGGCGAAGGCGCTCGAGGACGAAGATCGGCTGCGGCTCGAGCGGGCGAAGTCCCTCGGGGATCTCGGCGCCGGAAGCCCCTTGCGGGGTCGTCTGCTCGATGCGTTCGCCGCCCCCGAGCCGGGTGAGAGCCCGCGCGAAGAGGAGGCCATCGCGCAAGAGATCGAGCAGTTCGCCACCTTCGACGCGGGGCTCGCCGCCTCGCGCTACGACATCCCCGTCGAGCTGAACCAGCAGGTCGAGCAGTACCTGCGCCTCTTCCAGGGGCCGCTGCGGGAGCACTTCATCCTGTGGCTCGCGCGCGTTACTCGCTACGTGCCGATGATGCGCGAGATCCTCGTGCGCGAGGGGCTCCCGGCGGACACCGTCTATCTCTCCCTCATCGAGAGCGGCTTTAGCCCCCTCGCCTACTCGCGGGCGCGGGCGGCGGGGCAGTGGCAGTTCATCGGGGCGACCGGCCGGCGCTTCGGTCTGCGCAGCAACTTCTGGGTGGACGAGCGGCGCGACCCCGAGAAGGCCACGCTCGCGGCGGCGCGCTACTTGAAGGAGCTTCGGTCGCAGCTCGGAAGCTGGTACCTCGCCTGGGCCGGTTACAACGCGGGGGCGGGGCGGATCGCACGGGCGGTGCGGCGCTATCACACGAGCGATTTCTGGCAGCTCATCCACGGCCGCGCCCTGAAAGCCGAGACCAAGGGCTATGTGCCCAAGCTCATCGCGGCGGCGCTCATCTCGAAGCACCCGAAGGCGTTCGGATTCGACGACGTCGCCTGGCAGCCGCCCTTCGAGTTCGACGAGGTCGAGGTCCCCGTCCCGACGGACCTCGCGGTCGTCGCGCGAGCGGCCGGCGTCGACGTGGGGATCCTGCACGCGCTGAACCCGGCGCTGCGCCGCTTCTGCACGCCGCCCTCGCGGGACGGGGCTCCCTACCGGCTTCGGGTCCCCGTGGGCAGCCGGCCGGCCGTGCTCGCGGCGCTCGCGCGCGAGCCGGCCGGTGGTGCGCTCGCCTTCGCGTATTACAAGGTGCCAGAAAACGAGACGCTGGCCGCCGCGTCGCGGGAGTTCGGGGTCGCCCCCCAGGTCATCGCACGAATGAACGGCCTTCGCCGCTCGGTCCTACCGGCAGGGCGCGAGCTCGTGATCCCCATTCCCCCGGGCCAGAAGGCGACCGATCCCCGGGTCGCGCTCGTGAAGGACGAGCGCGACGGCCCTCGCCGCTTTCGCTGGCGGCGGGGCCGGCGCCACTGGGCCGCCATCGGCTGGGTTGCCTCCGACGACGGCCAGGATCCCTGGCATGGGTCGGCGCCCCTCGCGCTGGCGGCCTCACCCGCGGTGGGCCGAAAGCTCGCGTCGCCGGCCCCCGCCTCGTCGTCCGCCCGGCCGGTCGCGCGCCCCGCGGCGGTCGCCCCAGCCCCACCCGTCGAGGCGCCGCCACCGGACGCCGTCCGTTACACGGTGGCCTTCGGGGACACGCTCTGGTCCATCTCCCAGCGCCACGGCACCCCGCTCGATCAGCTCTGCCGCTGGAACCGGATCGCCCAGCCGTCGCGCCACAAGCTCTACCCGGGGGAGCGGCTCTGGGTCAGCAGCGTTGCGGTGCCGGCGTCGAGCGCCGCGCCGTCCACGACGGCGCCCATCTCCGGCTCGAGCTACCTCGTGCGCGACGGCGACAGCCTTTGGTCCATCTCCCGCAGGCTGAAGGTGAGCCTCGCGGATCTCTTGCGTTGGAACCACCTCGACGAGGATTCGCTCCTGAAGCCCGGCCTCGCGCTCTCGCTCTCGCCCTCGCCGCGATAGCCGAGCGTCTTGGACCGCGAGAGGGCCTCCGTCGCCTGCGGCGGGCCGCGCCCGTTAGCGGCGCGCGCGATCGCTCCGCGGCTTGCGGCGCGGGCGACGCGAAGGGCGCTTCGCCGCCTCTTCCTCTTCGAGCCCCAGATCGGCGAGCTTCTGCCTCAAGGTGTTGCGGTGGAGGCCGAGCTGGTCGGCCGCGCGACCGCGATGGCCGTGGCAACGCTCGAGGACGAGCCGCAGGAGTCCCCGCTCGACCTGCTGCATGACGAGAGCGTGCAGGCCGCCGATCGGCTGCTGTCCCAGCCGATCGAGCAGGGCGCCGAGCCGCGCTCGGATCAGCTGCTCCATCGACTGCTCCTGGATCTCGATGGCCTCGGCCAGCGCGGCGTCGCAGACCGAGGCGCCGCGGCAGTGCGAGCGTGCTTCATCGGGCGTCCGGCAGACCTCCACCTCGAAGCCGGCCGCCTCGAGGACGGCGGCGACCGCGGGGCTCTGGCCGTCGAGGGCGACGAGGACGGCGAGTGGGCGCTGGCGGGACGCTGCGGGCGGCACGGGGCCGCTCTACTTATCCAAAGGCCCCCGGGGTGGCAAGACGGCGCGTCGCCCCTCCGCGGCGCGGCCGGCTTGACAGCCGGCCGCGCCAGCGAGCAACAGTGCGAAGAATGTCACCGTCTCCCTCCGTTCCTCCGGCCACCGCTCCCCTTTCGGACGCGGAGAGCCGCGATGGGTCGCCCGTCCTCGTCGTCGATGACGATCGCTCGAACCTCGAGTCGGTCGAGCGCATCTTCGCGAAGGAGGGCTTTCGGGTTCGGACGGCCTCGGATGGCGCCCAGGCGCTGGAGGCCGTCAGGCGCGAGCCGCCGGCCGTCGTCGTCACCGACCTCGCCATGCCCGGCATGGACGGCGTCTCCTTGCTCCGGGCGGTGAAGGCGCTCTCGCCGGAGACCGAGGTCGTCCTGATGACCGCCTACGGCACGGTCGAGGGCGCGGTGGAGGCGATGAAGGAGGGGGCCTACGACTTCATCACGAAGCCGCTCAAGCGCCACTCGGTCCTGCGGAGCGTCCGGAAGGCGCTCGAGAAACAGGCGCTCGTCCGAGAAAACCAGCTCCTGCGGGCGCGACTCGCGGATCTCTCCGCCCCGGGAGGCATGATCGGACGGAGCCCCGTCTTCCAGGCGACGCTCGACCTCGTCCGCCAAGCCGCCGCCTCGCACGCAACCGTGCTGGTCTCGGGCGAGAGCGGCACCGGCAAGGAGCTCGTGGCCCGCGCGCTCCACGAGCTGTCGCCGCGCGCGGGCGGCCCCCTCGTCGCCGTCAACTGCGCCGCCATCCCCGAGACCATCCTCGAGGCCGAACTCTTTGGCTTCGAACGGGGAGCCTTCACGGGCGCCGTCGCGCGCAAGGAAGGACGCTTCGAACGGGCGCATCGAGGAACGCTCTTCCTCGACGAGGTGGGGGAGATGTCGCCCTCCGTCCAGGTGAAGCTCCTGCGGGTCGTTCAGGAAGGCGAGATCGAGCGGCTCGGCGGGAACGGTCCGGTGCGGGTCGACGTCCGCCTCGTCGCCGCCACGAACCGCGACCTCGAAAAAGAGGTGCGGGCCGGGCGTTTCCGCGAGGATCTCTTCTATCGACTCAACGTCGTGCGAGTCGCCTTGCCGCCGCTGCGGGAGCGGCCGGAGGACATCCCCCTCCTCGCCCACCACTTCCTTCGTCGGTTCTGCGAGAAGAACGGCAAGCAGCTCGCCGGCTTCAACCCCGAGGCGCTCGAGATGCTCGAGGGACACGCCTGGCCGGGAAACGTTCGCGAACTCGAGAACTCGGTTGAGCGGGCGGTGGTGCTGGCGCGCGGCGAGCGGCTCGGGCCGGAGGACTTCGCCGGCCTGCCGCGCGGGGGAGGGCGCGGCTCGGGGGAGGGTGTGGCCGACCCGTCGGCGCGTTCCCTCTCGATCCCGCTCGGGACGAGCCTCGACGAGATCGAGCGGCAGGTGATTCGCGAGACGCTCCGCCGCACGGGCGGCGACAAGACCCTCGCCGCGCAGCTCCTCGGAATTGCGACGAGGACGATCTACCGAAAGATCGATCGGGAAGAGTGAGCGCCCGTGGGGAGCGCCGCTGTCAAATTGGCAGCCGGCTGGCTTCTCGAACCGGCTGTCTGACAATTTGTCCGCCGGCTTGAGCGACCCCCGGCTGCCTCCTCCCCCGAAATAGCCAATCTCCAGGCGGGGTTTCCGCCCGGCCGCCGCAGGATCGTCCCGCGGGCCATGGCATGACCATTGCTTTGCTCGGAGGCGCCGTGCCGAACTCTCTTCAGATGGGCCTGACGAGGTACTTCTGGGCCGTCAACCTCGCGTTCCTGCTCGTGGCGAGCTACCTCTCGGCCAAGACGGTGAATGTGATGCTGGCTGAGCGGATCCTGCCTCCGCCGCGAGGGGCCGAGGCGCTCCCCGTCTCGGCAGGAAAGGGGACGGACCAGCCGCCGCTCTCCGCCGAGGCCTTCGCGAAGATGATGGGAATGACTCTGCCGGAGGTCGTTGCCTCCGCCGCGGACGGTGCCAGCGGTGACGCGGCGGACCGTCCGCCCGACCTGTCGTCGGAGCCGGTCCGCACCAGCCTGCATGCGCAACTCCTCGCGACGGTCCTCGCCAACCGGCCGCAGTGGTCGCTCAGCACGCTCCGGGACCTGAATCAGAACGAGACCTCGGTCTACATGGTGGGCGACACTTTCATGGGCGCCAAGCTGCTCGAGATCCACGACCTCAAGGTCATCTTGCTCAACGACGGCCACCGGGAGTTCCTCGACCTCGACCAGGCGGCCGCCGGCGCGCCGCCGCCCATCGCCGCCGCACCGAAGAAGGAGGGCGGCGGGATCCGAAAGCTCGACGACCGCCACTTCCAGATCGAGCGGTCGACGGTCAACAACGCGCTCTCGAACCTGAACGACCTCGCCATGCAGGCGCGCATCGTGCCGTCCTTCAAGAACGGCCAGGCGAACGGCTTCAAGCTCTTCAGCATCCGGCCGGACAGTCTCTACTCGCAGATCGGGATCCAGAACGGCGACGTCATCCAACGCATCAACGGCTTCGACATGAACAGTCCGGACAAGGCGCTCGAGGCCTACACGAAGCTCCGCAGCGCCTCGGCGCTGGATCTGACGGTCGAACGCAACGGGCAGGCGGTGAACTACCATTATGCAATCCAGTGATCGGCGAGCGGCCCTGGGGCCGTGGATCGGAGTGATGGCGCTCGCCGCCGGGCTCCTCGTGGGGGAGAGGGCCCTCGCGCAGGCGCTCGGTCAGATCCGTCCGCCGAGGACCCGCTTCTTCCCGCCGCCGCAGCTCCCCACGACGGTCGACCTCGCGAACAAGCGTCCCAAGTCGAGCGACGAGTCGCAGGGATCGAGCTCGGTCGACCACGCGATCGTCTCGAAGAACGGCCGCTTCAAGCTCGACTTCGAAAAGGTCGAGATCGCGGATCTCGTCCAGAGCATCAGCGACATCACGGGCAAGCTGTTCATCGTGCCCGAGAACGTTCACGGCCGAATCACGATCATCGGCCCGAAGCACGGCACCGAGTGGGTGACCACCGAGGAGGCCTACGCCGCCTTCCTCGCGGCCCTCGACGCCAACAACCTCACCGTCTACCCGATGGGGCGGTACAATAAGATAATCGAGAAGCGGGACGCGCGGCGCAAGCCCGTCCCGACCTTCGTCGACCCGAACCATCCCATCCCCGACACCGAGGAGTACGTGACGAGGCTCTTCCGCCTTCATCACGTCGATCCCGACACGGTGAACGGCCTGATGGGTGAGCTCGTCGGACCGGACGGCATGAGCCGGCCGTTCCAGCCGGATCTGCTCATCGTGGCGGACATCGCCTCCAACATGCGTAGGCTCGAGAAGATCGTCGAGCAGATCGACGTGCCCGCGGGCGGGGACGAGGTTCGAATCATCCAGGTGAGGTTCGGCACGGCCCAGGATCTCGCGGACAAGCTCCAGAACATCTTTCAGGACAAGAACAAGCGGCCCGGATCGCCGCGTGGGCTCTCGGTCGCCATTCCGAGCCCGTACCTGCGGGCGGTCCCCCCCGCGGGTCAGGGGCAGGGGCCTCAGGGCGAGGAGGCGGCGGTCCAGCTCACCCGCGTCGTCCCGGACGAGCGGACGAACAAGCTCATCGTCATCGCGAGCCCGAAGTCGTTCGACAAGATCGAGGCGCTCGTCCGGCAGCTCGACGTGCCGGTGCCCGGCGAGGGGCAGATCCATGTCTACTACCTCGAGAACGCCGTCGCCGAGCAGGTCTCGACCACGCTCACGAACCTGATCTCCGGCATCTCCGCCGGCCGCAAGGGAGGTCCTCAAGCCCCCGGGGGACCCGGAGGAAACCAGTCGGTCTTCGAGGGGCAGGTGAAGATCAGCCCCGACAAATCGACGAACTCCCTCGTCATCGTCGCCTCCGGCTCCGACTACAACAACCTCGTCCGCGTCATCCAGCGCCTCGACCGGTCGCAGCGGCAGGTCTTCATCGAGGCGGTCCTCATGGAGGTCGATCTCAACAACGAGCTCGACTTCGGCGGCGCCTCGCACTACATCGCGAACGTCCCGGACGTCCTCGGCGTCAACGGCGGCCAGAGCATCCCCATCCCGTTCGGGGCCGAGCCGTTCCCGCTCGGCGGTAAGTTGAACTCGCTGCTCGGCGTGAGCGGGCTCGCGAGCCTCGGCGGCTTTCTCACCGGCCTGCAGGGGCCGGCCAACGCGGCCATCGGGCAGACGCTCGGCATTCCGCTGCCGTCCTTCTCCATCCTCATGCAGGCCATGGAGACCAGCAGCGCGACCAACGTCCTCTCCACGCCTCACATCCTCACCACCAACAACGAGGAGGCCGAAATCTCGGTCGGCCAGAACGTGCCGTTCCAGTCCGGCTTCAGCTTCGGCGGCTTTGGGCTCGGCGGCATGATGCCCGGGATGATGGGCGGTCTCGGCGGGATCGGCGGCGCGAGCCCCATGGGGCTGGCTGGCGGCCTCGCGGCTCCCGGCATGGGTGGCCTCGGGGCGATGGGGGCGATGGGCGGGCTGGGCGGGATGATGGGTGGAATGGGCGGCATGGGCATGATGGGCGGCCTCGGTGGCATGCCCATGGGCCAGATCCAGCGGACGAACGTCGAGCTCAAGCTCAAGATCAAGCCGCAGATCAACGAGGGCGACTACGTCCGGCTCACCGTGGACGAGTCGAACGAGGAGATCACGAGCACCGACCCGGTGCTCGGCCCGACGACGTCCAAGCGGGCCATCAAGACCGTGATCGTCGCTAAGGATCAGGAGACCGTCGTCATCGGCGGCCTCATGAAAAACTCGGTGACGAAGTCGGTGGACAAGGTCCCGGTCCTGGGCGACATCCCGGTCCTCGGCTGGCTCTTCCGCTACAACACCGTGACCAAGGCGAAGCTCAACCTGCTGCTCTTCCTCACGCCCTACATCATCCGAGAGTCCTCGGACTTCCGGGGGATCTTCGAGCGGAAGATGGAGGAGCGCAAGGAGTTCGTCGAGCGCTTCTACGGCTCCTCCGAGGACTACCATGTGCCCATCGACTACGCCCGCAAGGCGGGCCCGCTCGGCGCGATGACGGTGACGCTGACGAAGGAGCAGGCGAAGTACGAGAACGGCGGAAACGGCAGGGGGACTGGCGAGCGCGAGATCGGGCCGATGGGCCCGCCGCCGGCCGGATCGGTGCCGCCTGGCGGCGCTCCGCTCTCTCCCGTCAGGGGCGGGCAGCCGGATGGCTCCGAGGAGTGAGTCCTAGCCGGGGAACGCCAGCGGAATCCCCGGGGTTTGGGAACGGTCATGGCCGATGCATTGCAAGCGCAGACGGACGCCGGCCCGGTCGACCCGGGGTCGGCCGAGCAGCCGCGTTCGGTCGAGTCGACCGTCCAGGTCTCCCACGGTCCCGCCTTTCTCTGTGGGCGTCCTCTCGGCGAGATCCTGCGCGAGACGGCGAAGCTCCCAGAGGAGAAGCTCGCCGAGGCGCTGGCGCAGCAGGCGGAGAAGGGCGGCCGGATCGGGGAGGTCTTGCTCGGGCTCAAATCCATCACCGAGGAGCAGCTCTTCCAGGCGCTGGCCTACCAGCTCGATCTGCCGTTCTCGGCCAAGCTGCCCGTCGACGAGATCACCCCAGAGCTCATCCAGAAGCTGCCGATCAACTTCGCGAAGCAGGCGAAGCTCCTCCCGCTCCGGGTGGAGGGCGACCGGGTCGTCGTCGCCACCGGCGACCCGCTCGACACCGCTCTCCTCGATCACGCTCGGATGCTGCTCGAGGCGCCGGTCACGCCGCTCCTAGCGCCGCCCCAGGCGATCCTCGACGCCATCAACCAGGTCTACGACCGTGCCGCCAACGAGGCCGAGCGGCTCATGGACGACCTCGCGGCCGAGGATCTCGACAGCCTCGCGCACGAGCTCGAGGAGCCGCAGGACCTCCTCGACGCCGCCGACGACGAGGCGCCGATCATCAAGCTCGTCAACTCGCTGCTCTTCCAGGCGGTCAAGGAGCGGGCGTCGGACATCCACATCGAGCCCTTCGAGCGCGACCTGTCGGTCCGGTTCCGGGTGGACGGCGTCTTGCGCGAGAAGATCAAGCCGCCGAAGCGCTTTCAGAAGGCCATCGCCTCGCGCGTCAAGATCATGGGCAACCTGAACATCGCCGAGACGCGCCTGCCGCAGGACGGCCGAATCCGAATCAAGATCGCCGGGCGCGACATCGACATCCGTCTCTCGACCGTGCCCACGACGCACGGAGAGCGGATCGTCATGCGTCTGCTCGACAAGTCGGCGGTGCTCCTCGATCTCGCCGAGATCGGGTTCAGCAAGGACCAGCTCGTGCTGATGGATTCGCTCATCCATCGCAGCCACGGGATCATCCTCGTCACGGGGCCCACGGGTTCTGGCAAGACCACGACGCTCTACGCGGCGCTCTCGAAGATCAACACGACCGACCTGAACATCCTGACCGTCGAGGACCCGGTCGAGTACCAGATCAAGGGCATTGGCCAGGTCCAGGTGAACCCGAAGATCGAGCTCACCTTCGCCTCGGGGCTGCGCAGCTTTTTGCGTCAGGACCCTGACGTCATCATGGTGGGCGAGATCCGCGACCTCGAGACGGCCGAGATCGCCATCCAGGCCTCGCTGACCGGCCACCTCGTCTTCTCGACGGTCCACACGAACGATGCCCCGGGCGCCATCACGCGTCTCGTCGACATGGGGGTGGAGCCGTTCCTCGTGGCGTCGTCCCTCGTCGGCTGCCTCGCGCAGCGGCTCGTGCGCGTCGTCTGCAAGGAGTGCCGCGTTCCCTACCAGCCGACGGCCGAGGAGCTCTCCGAGATGGGTCTGCCGCCGACGGCCCTGCGCGACGCCGCGGTGGAGCACCTCTGGCGCGCGGTCGGCTGCTCGAACTGCAACGGCACGGGCTACCGCGGTCGGACCGGCATCTACGAGATGATGGTCGTGAGCGACGACATCCGGCAGCAGATCCTACAGAAGGTCGATTCGAACACCATCAAGAAGACCGCCATCGCCCAGGGGATGCGGGCGCTCATCCACGACGGCGCCGCGAAGGTGCTCCGCGGGATCACGACCTCGGCCGAGCTGCTCTCGGTGACGCAGGAGGACCTGCTTTAGCGGGCGCCCGCGATGCCGATCTTCGAATACAAGGGCTACGACCAGGCCGGCAAGCAGGTCGACGGTATCCGCGAGGCGGACAGCCCGAAGGGGCTGCGCGCCGCGCTCCGCAAGGAGGGGGTCTTCCTCTCCGAGGTGCTCGCGGAGCAGGAGAAGCAGGCCCGTGCGGCGGCGGGGGACATCGACGTAAAGCGGTTCGTCGGCGGGCGCATCTCGTCGGACGACGTGGCCATTCTGACGCGCCAGCTCGCGACACTCGTCGGGGCCGGCATCCCGCTCGTCGAGGCGCTCACGGCGCTGGTCGACCAGGTGGACCACGAGAAGCTCAAGCGGATCGTCTCGGCGGTCAAGCAGCGGGTCAACGAGGGTACGACGCTCGCCGACGCGATGGCGCAGCACCCGAAGGTCTTCAACAACCTCTTCGTCAACATGGTCCGCGCCGGGGAGCACTCGGGCGCGCTCCACGTCGTCCTGGTTCGGCTCGCCGATTTCACCGAGGCCCAGGCGCGGCTGCGCTCGAAGGTCATCGGGACGATGGTCTACCCCCTCATCATGGTGCTCGTCGGCACCGGGATCATGGGGGTCCTCATGACGGTGGTGGTCCCGAAGGTGACCCGGATGTTCGAGGACATGAAGATGGCGCTGCCGCTCCCGACGCGCGTCCTCATCTTCGTGTCGCACGCGGCCCAGAATTACTGGTACCTGATCCTGCTCGCGATGGGGCTCGGGGTGTGGGGCTTTCTCGCCTACATCCGTTCGCCCAACGGGCGCGCCTGGTGGGACCGCACCGTGCTGCAGATGCCGGTGTTCGGCAAGATCGTGAGAATGCTGGCGATCGCGCGTTTCTCGCGGACGCTCTCGACCTTGCTTCGCAGCGGGGTCCCCCTCCTGACCTCGATGGACATCGTCAGGGCCATCGTCACGAACACGGTCCTCTCGGGGGTCATCGAGCAGTCCCGAGAGGCAATCAAGGAGGGCGAGAGCATCGCCGCGCCGCTGCGTCGGTCGGGCGAGTTCCCGCCCATGGTCTACCACATGGTCGCGATCGGCGAGCGGAGCGGACAGCTCGAGGAGATGCTCCTGAACGTCGCCAACGCCTACGACTCGCAGGTCGAGACGCGCATGTCGGCGCTGACCTCTCTCCTCGAGCCGGTCATGATCGTCTCGATGGGCGTGGTCGTCGCCTTCATCGTCATGTCGATCCTCCTGCCGATCCTCCAGATGAACACCATGGCGGCCCATTGAGGAGCTCCTCGTGAGGGAAGCGGCGTTCGGAGGACGGATGGAACGAGGGGTGAGGGCCGCCGCCGCGCTATCGCTGGCGGCGGTCGCGGCCTCGCTGCTGGCGCTCGGGCTCTGGCTCGAACGGCCGGGCGGCCGGCGGCCGAGCTGGAATGGCCCGGGACAGGGGGAGGTTGCGTCCCCTGGGCCCGCGGTCGACGTCGTCACCGGGAAGCCTGTCGCTTCCCGGCATGCATGGAGGCAGTGACATGAGAGCTGGAACGCAGTTGGCACGCAGGGCGGCGTCGCGCTCGGTTCGAGGCATGACGCTCATCGAGATCATGGTCGTCGTCGCGATCCTCGGCATGATCGCCGGCGTCGTCGGCGTGGCGGTCATGGGCCGGTTCGCCGAAGCAAAGCGGTCGACCGCCGAGCTCGACATCAAGGGCTTCGAGGACGGCCTGCGGCTCTACAAGCTCAAGCACAGCCGCTTCCCGACGACTGCCGAGGGGCTCGCGGCGCTCTACTCCGAGCGCTACCTCGACGGCGAGCTCAAGAAGGACCCCTGGGGCAACGACTACGTCTACCTGGCGCCGGGAACCGTGCACCCGGACGGTTACGACATCCTCTCGTACGGCGGTGACGGCAAGCCGGGCGGCGACGGCGACGACGCGGACATCGTCAACAAGTAGCGCCTCTTCCATGCGCGCCACGTCCGGGTTCACGCTCCTCGAGATCACGATCACGCTCGTGCTCCTCGTGCTCGCGCTCTCGGTGGCGATGCCCGGCCTCGAGTCGGTCACCGGGGCTCGGCTGCGATCGTCGGCGGGCGAGATGGCGGGGGAGATGCGCGCGCTCTTCGACGAGTCGGCGCTCTCCGGGCGGACCTGCCGGATGGCGTTCGATCTGGACAAGCGCACTTACTGGCCCGAGTGCGCGAAGAGCGCGGCGCGCATCTCCTCGCAGAAGGAGGAGAGCCGGGACGGGCAGCGGTACGTCGACACCCAGGCGATCGAGCGGGAGCAAGATCGGATGGCCGAGCTGCAGCGCGACAATCCGTTCGAGGCGCAGATCGAGGCCCAAACTCCGTTCGCTCGCTTCACAGACGTGGACGTTCCCCGCCGCACGCTCCCGGACGGGGTCGACTTCGACTGGGTCTGGACCCAGCACCAGACCCAGAAGTACACCGCCGGCGACGCCTACCTCTACTACTTCCCCCAGGGGAACGCGGAGCGTGGGCTCGTCGTGCTCAAGCACGGCGACGACGCGGTCGCCCTCTCGGTGAGCCCGCTGACGGGGCGCGTCGTCCTCAGCTCCGGGGAGCCCGAGGTGCCCAAGGAATGAGGCGCCGCGGCTTCACGCTCCTCGAGGTCACGATCGCCCTCGCCATTCTCGGGCTGGGTCTCGTCGCGCTCGTCGACATCAACGCCGGGGCGACGAAGCTCCACGAGGCGAGCGAGCAGCTCACGTTGGCGACGCTGCTCGCTCGCAGCAAGATGGTCGATCTCGAGCTGAAGCTGAACCAGGACGGCTTTTCCGACTTCGACACCGAGATCGACGGGACGTTCGAGGAGGAGAAGCACCCCGAGGTCCGATGGAAGGCTCAGATCTTGAAGCCGGACCTGACCAAGTCCACGCAGCAGCTCACCTCCCTCATCAGCGGCGCGATGGGCGGTGGCCCGAACGCGGCCGCCGGCGCGGCGGGGGCCGCGGGGGCGGCGTCCTCGGGTGGGCAGAGCCCGCTCGCGGCGCTGCTCGGCCAGTCTTCCCTCGTTCCCCCGGGGACGACGCTGCCCGGGATGCCGAGCTCGCTGCCGGGCTCGAGTTCCGCCGATTCGTCTGCGGCCCCGAGTCCGACGACCACCGGCCTCGGCGGAATCATAGGGCAGGCGGCCACGGGCCTCATCCAAAGCCAGGTTCAGATGCTGGTTCAGCAGATCCAGCAGGGCGTCCGGGAGATCCGACTCACGATCCTCTGGAAGGACGGCAAGGTGGACGAGAGCTTCACGGTGACGACCCACCTCGTGGTACTCCAGCCGACGGGTCCGGGAACGAGCGCGACGGGCGCCACCGCCCCAGGTCAGTCGACCAACCCGAACGGCAGCGGGGTGCCCATGCCGGGCATGCCCGGCGGGATGAGCGGAACGATGCCGGGGGTTCTCCCTTGAAGCGCGGCGGATTCACGTTGCTCGAGGCCCTGATCTCGCTCGCCATCATGGCCTTGATGGGAGGCCTCATCTGGGGGAGCTTTGGGCCGAGCTGGCGCCTGAAGGAGACCGTCGAGGCCCAGGCCGAGCGCGACATGGGCATCCGGCTCGCGATGAGCCGGATGGCCCGCGAGATTTCCATGGCGTTTCTCTCGAACGACTATGACAAGGCGCGCTACCGCGAGATGCTGACCCGGTTCGACGGCGAGCATGGCGCGGGGGACCACGACCGGCTGCTCTTCGCCTCGGTCTCGCACGAGCGGCTCTACGAGAACGCCCTCGAGTCGGACCAGTCGATCATCGAGTACAAGCTGCTCGAGAGCCAGGATCCGCAGCGGGTGGGCCAGATGGATCTCGTGCGGCGGGAGAAGACCGTCTTCGACGACGAGCCCGACCGCGGCGGGGACGTCGAGGTCCTCTGCGAGGACGTCCAAGGGATCCGCTTCCGCTACTGGGACGCCGTGAAGAGCGAGTGGGTCGAGGACTGGAACAGCAGGGACGTCGAGCGGGCCGGCACCCTTCCGCTGCGCGTCCAGATCGCCCTCGTCGTCGGCGATCCCGGCACGATCGGGCAGCGCTACACCACCCAGGCGGAGATCTTTCTCCCCCAGCCGATGGACCGGACTCAGTGAGCCGCCGGCGCCAAAGAGAGGGGCGGCGAGGGGTGGCCCTGCTGATGGTCATCACGGCGCTCGCCATCCTGACCGCCGTCGCCATCGAGTTCTCCTACCGGAGCCGGGTCGAGGCGAGGCTCGCCGCGAACGCGCGGGACCAGCTCCGCGCCTACTACCTCGCCCGCTCGGCCGTGAACCTCTCGCGCCTCGTCCTCCACTTCCAGCGGCAGGTCGACGCCATCCAGATCCCGAACCTCGGCCCGATGCTGAGCGGAATGCTCGGCGGCGGAGCGGGCGGCATGATGGGTGGGATGGGAGGGATGGGGGCCGGGATGCCGGGGATGCCGCCAGGTCTCGCCTCCGCGGGGGGAGGCTCGCTGCACATCCGGCTGTGGGACGTGATCCCGGTGGACAGCGGAACGCTCCAGCTCTTCATCGGACCGCCGGAGCCCTCGCTCGACGACTCCTTCGGCGCCCCGGTCGGGGGGACCGCGGGCGTCCCCCCGCCGCCGGCGCCCGAGCCCATCGGACCGTCGTCGCCGGCAGGGACGGTCTTCAAGCTGACCGGGCCGAACCGTGCCTTCGGCGACTTCGACGGGAGCTTCCACGCCTCGGTCTCGGACGAGGAGTCGAAGATCAACGTCAACGCGCTCAACCAGCTCTCGGCCCTCGCCGCCGCGACGTCGATGGAGATGCTGACGCTCATGCACTGGAAGGATCAGAAGTACGACTTCCTCTTCCAGGACGACGAGCTCCACAGGCAGGTCCGCCGCGAGGACGTCCTCATCAACATCCACGACTGGATCGACCCCGACACCTCCACCTCGAACTTCGACCCGCTCTTGCTCACGAGCTTCACCGACCCCTTCACGGCCGGCTTCGGAGACGAGGACGATTTCTACCAGCGACAGGATCCGCGCTACCGCGCGAAGAACGCCCCGATCGACACGGTGGACGAGCTGTTCATGATCCACGGCATCACCGACCGGTTCATGGCCGCCTTCGGCAAGCGGCTGACGGTCTACTCGGCCCCGAACTCGCTGCTCAACGTCAACACCGATGACCCGGCCCAGCAGCTCACGAACATCCTGGTGTCCCTCGACACGACCCGGGACCCGGCGGTCGTCCAGCAGCTGCTCGGCAGCCCGATGCTCCTCCAGACCATCCTCACCGAGCTCCAAATGATGCGGATGTTCTCGTTCGTCGGGCTGAGCGTCCAGAGCTTCGTCGCGGTCCTCGCCGCCAACGGCCTGCCGGTCAATCCGTTCTTGACCACGCCCGGCAGCCCCAACGCCTTCCTCGGGGACACGAGCAGCACCTTCACGATTCACGCGGTCGGTCAGGTCGGCGAGGTAGAGAGCCGGTTGACGGCGGTCGTCCGATACGACGACAACCTCGGTCGCGTTCTCTACTGGAGGGAAGACTGAACATGGCGATGCGTGTCTGGGCCATCGACGTCGGGTCGGCCGAGGTGAAGCTCTGCTCGCTTCAATCCGGCTTCCGCAGCTACGTCATCGATTCGGTCGAGCGCGTGCCCGTCGCGCGTCCGTCCGAGGGAACGACCGTGGCGCAGGCCCAGCGGGCCGCGCTTGGAAAGCTCCTCGCGACCCCCCGCCTTCGCGCCGACTCGGTGGTGGTGGCCCTGCCGGGGACCGTCGTCGCCTCACACCTGCTCACGCTCCCCTTCACGGACACGAAGCGGCTCGAGCAGACTCTCGCCTTCGAGGTGGAGGGGCTGATCCCCTTCGACCTGACGGAGGTCGTCTACGACTACCAGGCGGTCGGCCAGGAGGACGGGAAGACCTTCTTGCTCGTCGCCGTCGCCCGCCGGACGGCCATCCGGGAGTTGCTCGAGATGCTCGGGGAGCACGGGATCGATCCTCGCTCGGTCCTGCTCGCGCCCTCCTCGCTCCAGCCGCTCCTGCCGAAGGGCGACGGGCTCGAGGCCATCCTCGACGTCGGGCTGGACCGCTCGTGCCTCGCGCTCTTCCACGACGGCGCGCTGGCGTTCGCACGCGCCTTCGACGTCGGTGGCGACACGCTGACCCGGGCGATCGAGGCCGACCTCCAGGTCCCCTGGGAGACGGCCGAGGCGCTCAAGGTCGAGCGCGGCTCGCTCCTCGACGACGGGGACGCCACGCTCGTCCCGCCGCTCGCGCGGGCGCTCCAGTCCGCCCTGCGGGAGATCCGGCAGACGCTCAAGCTCGTGGCCTCGCGACGTCACCGCGGCGTCCTCTCCCGTCTCTGGCTGACGGGGGGCGGCTCGCGGCTGCGGGGGCTCGACGCCCTGCTCGCGCGCGAACTCGGCTGTGAGGTGCGAGCCCTGCCGGCCCCCGAGCTCGAAGGCCAGGCGCCTCCCCCGGGCTGGGGCGATCCCGAGCTCTCGCTCGCCGTCGGGCTCGCCCTTTCGACCCACGCCGGCTCCCGCGCCGCTGGGATCAACCTCCGCCGGGGCGACCAGAGCTTCCAAGGCGACTTCGCGAAGCTGCGGGGCAAGCTCGGCAAGCTCGCGGCGCTCGCCGGGCTGCTCGCCGTGATGACCGGGGTGCGGGCCTATGCCCAGGTCTACGTGCTCGGGCAGCGCGAGGCACGCATCGACGACGCGGTCTGCAAGTCCACTCAGAAGGCGATCGGCCGCTGCCTGCGCGACATCAACGTGGCGAAGTCCGCTCTCCTCGGCGGCTCGTCCGGCGGGAGCACCATCCCGAGGCTGTCGGCGCTGGACCTGCTCTCGGAGACGGCTTCGCGCCTCGGCATGGAGGGCACCAAGATCACCGAACTCGACGTCGGCACGGACCAGGTACGGCTGCGTGGGGAGGCCGGCGGATTCGACCTCGTCGACAAGGTGGTCTCGTCGCTCCACGCCTATCGCTGCTTCCAGGACATTCAGCGCGGTCGCGTGCAGCGCATCCAGAACGGCTCGAAGGTCGAGTTCAACCTCGAGGTGCGCAACGCCTGCCTCGGCACACCGGGCGGCGACCGATGAGCTTCTTCCGGACGCTCTTCGCGAGTGCCGAGCAGTACCTGGGACGGCTCTCCGCCCGCGAGCGCCTGCTCGTCTCGGCGGCCGGCGGGGTCTTCCTCGCCATGGTGATCGCGATCTTTTCGATCGCCTTCTCCCGCGCCATCCACCGGCGGCAGGTCGCGATCGCGGAGAAGTCAAAGGCGCTCTCGCAGATCGCCTCGCTCGCCGCGAGTTACCGGCAGCGGGACTTCGAGCGGCGGCAGCTCGAGGAGCGGCTCCGGACGCCGGTGCGCCTCTTCACCTTGGTCGACGAGCTCTCGAAGCGGCAGGGGATCGAGATCGGCGACATGCAAGACCGCGGGACGACGACGGGGAGCGACAAGATCAGCGAGTCGATCGTCGAGTTCGACGTGAACAAGCTGACCCTGGACAAGCTGACGAGCTTCCTCAACGCCATCGAGCACGCCGGGCACCTCGTCAAGGTGAAGAAGATCCGGATCCGGGCGCGCATCGACGATCCCAACTCGGTCGATGCCTCCCTCACCGTCGCCACCTATTCGATGGGAGCCACATGAAGCGGCCAGGCAAGGACGCGATCCGCCGCTGGCTGGGCTACGCGGCGTTCTCGTGGGTGACGGGCCTTCTCTTCCTCTACCTCACCTTCCCGTGGGAGGCCGTGCGCCAGCGAGTCGAGCAGTCGCTCGGGGAGCTGCTCTCGTCGCCGGGCGTCCCCGTCGAGGTCGCCGTCGGCGAGATCCGATCCTGGTGGATCACCGGCGCGGTGGTGCGCCACGTCGCCGTCACCGAGCGGCCCGACGGACAGGCCAGCGGGACGACCTTCGTCCTCCCGGAGATCCGCGCGCGGCTCGAGATCCTGCCGCTCCTGCGGGCGCGGCCCACGGTGGAGTTCTCGTTGCCGGCGGGGACTGGCCGGATCGCCGGGAGCGTCTCGGGGGCGCGCAAGGAGAACTCCCTCCAGCTCGATCTCCAGAAGGTCGACCTCGCGAAGTCCAAGGACTTTCTCGGCGTCCTCGGCCTCGTCATGGGCGCGGATCTCACCTCGGTGGATCTGGCCGGGACTCTCGACGGCAAGGTGAACCTGTCGCTCGGCCCGACCGATCCCACGACCGTGCGAGGGACGCTCGATCTCGTGGCCCAGCAGGCCGTCATCGAGGGCGGCCACGTCGGTGAGCTGGATTTGCCGAAGGTGTCGCTCGGGACGATTGAGCTCAAGGCCCACGCCGGCGGCGGAAAGCTCGACTTCGACCGGTTCGTGCTGCGCGGCGGAGACGTCGACCTCGAGACCGAGTCGGCGGGCCTGGTGCTCAACCGGAACCTGGGCTACAGCATGCCCCGAGGCAAGGTCCGGCTGCGCCTGGGGCAGGATCTGCAGCGGCGGATCCCGTACCTCGGCATGGGGCTCTCGGCGCTCCACCAGCCGGACCGGGAGGGTTACTACGCGATCCCCTTGGGGGGGACGCTGCGGAACCCCCGCTTCATGTGAGGAGGCACGCGGGTGGCTCATCTCGTCTTCTATCGGCGTGGACAGGAGTTGATGCGGGTGGCGCTCGACGGGGCGCGCACCACCGTCGGCCGCGCGGAGGAGGCGGACGTCGTCGTCCCCGAGCCCAACGTCGCCCGCCTCCAGGCGGCCATCGAGTGGGATGGCTCGCGCCACCTGCTGCGCGATCTGTCCGGCCGCAAGACCCTCGTGGGCGGCAATCCGGTCGACCAGGTGGCGCTCGAGGAGGGGATCGACGTCGCGCTCGGCTCCTTCCGGGCGGTCTACTCCTCGCAACCCCAGGGCGACGAGACAGCGACGCTTCCAGGACAGGTCGAGACGCTGGTCTCGCAGGACCTCGAGGGCGAAGGGCTGCCGCGCGAACTCTGGATCCTCGCGCAGGAGGGCGGGACCTCCCGGCCTCCGCTCCAGGTCGCGCTGGCGCAGGCGATCGAGGTGGGGTCGGCCGAGGGCTGCGGGCTCCGCCTCGCCCATCCGACCGTCTCGGGACGCCACGCCCGCCTGGTTCGTCAAGGGGGCCGCCTCGTTCTGTCGGATCTCGGCAGCACGAACGGCACCCTGGTGCAGGGGCTGCGCATCTACGAGGCCGAGCTCCCGCTCGGCGCTCGTGCGCGCATCGGCCCCTTCGAGATCTGGGCCGCGGCCTCGCGCCCGGCAGCGCGGGCGGCGGGCGCCGCCGAGCTCGAGGGAATCCTGACGGCCGATCCGACCATGCGCGCGCTCTTCGCGCAGATCGAGCGGGTCGCCACCACGAGCGCTCCCACGGCCATCTTCGGCGAGACGGGTACCGGCAAGGAGCTCGTGGCCCGGGCGATCCATCGGCTCAGCCGCCGAGCCTCCGGGAGCTTCGTGCCGCTCAACTGCTCGGCGATCGCCCGGGAGCTCATGGAGAGCGAGCTCTTCGGCCACGAGAAGGGGGCCTTCACCGGGGCGATCGCCGCCCGCGAGGGCGCGCTCGCGGAGGCGGACCGCGGGACGCTCTTCCTCGACGAGATCGGGGAGCTGCCGATCGAGCTGCAGGCGAAGCTGCTCCGGGTGGTGGAGCTCGGCGAGGTGAAGCGGGTGGGGGCCTCACGGGCGACGAACGTCGACGTCCGCTTCGTCTGCGCGACCCACCGCGTGCTCCCCGAGGAGATTCGGAATCGGCGCTTCCGCGAGGACCTCTACTACCGGCTAGCGGTGGCGACCATCTACCTCCCGCCGCTCCGTCAGCGAAAGGGGGACGTCCCCCTGCTGTGGAACCACTTCGTCGGTAAGCTCGCGCCCCCGGGGCAGTCGATTCGGCTCTCGGACGCCGCGCAGGCGAAGCTCGCCGCCCACGCCTGGCCGGGAAACGTGCGCGAGCTGCGCAATGTCGCCCAGCGGGCGCTCCTCTCGACGAGCGGGACGGTCTTCGGTCCCGAGGACATCCAGTTCGACGCCTCCCTCGGTGCGCGGGCCGCCGAAGAGGGGCTCATCGACCCTCGCCACCTCACGCTCGAGCAGATCGAGCGAGCCGCCGTCGCCTCGGTGATGCGTCAGCTCGGCGGGAACCGCCGCGCCGCCGCGCGACAGCTCGACATCGCGAAGTCGACGCTGCTCAAGAAGCTCTCGGAGTACGGCCTCGAGCGCGAGGGGCTCCAGGGCGAGGAGACTCCCGAGGAGTAGCCCCGCCATGCCTCGGAGGCCGAGCGCGGCCGCCCGGCCCCTGCGGCTACTCGGCGATGGCCCGAGTGACCTTGAGGCTGTGGAGGATCCGGTCGACGCCCGCGATCACCGCCGGAGTGGCCTGCGCCGGCCAGGTCGCGAGCAGCACGAAGACGTGGCCGTTGCCTGGGACGATCGCCACCCGGCCGCGCACCGCGTCTCCCATGCTGAACGGGAAGCCGACCCCGTCTTCAGTTCCCTCGAGCGGCGCGGGCGTTCCCGTGGCGAAGCCGGGCTTGGTCCGCAGCCCGAAGGTCAGCCGCTCGGCGAACTGGGTCGGGGTCGCGACCGGCGGCGCCACCTGCACGACCACCTGCGCGCCGCTCGCTGGGTGGGCCACGATGACGGGGACCGCGATCCCCTGGGCGACGGGCTGACCCGGCGCGAAGAACCAGTCGCCGGCCGGCCTCGAGATCTCGAAACCCATCCGAGGGTCGATGTAGCGCTGTCCCTCGATCCGGACGACCGCTCCCTCGGGAAGACTCCTGCGCGCAAGTCCTTCGGGCGCCGCCTCCGCGGGAGCGGCCGCGCCGGCCTGCGCCCCTGCTCCGTGCGCACATCCCCAAAGCAGACCAATCGCCGCCACCGCCACCGCCCGTCCCCGCATCGCCGCCTCCCGCGCTTCCGTTCAAGGTTGGCACGGGAGGGACGCCTCACAAGCGGCCTTCCGCCTCGGCGATCTCCTCGGCGAGCCGACGGGCGGCTGCGCGGGGCGCTCCTCCGTCGCGCAGGGGGCGCCCGATCACGAGGAGGTCGGCGCCGGCGCGAATCGCCTCGCCGGGAGTGGCACGGCGCGCCTGGTCCCCGGCCGCGGCGCCGGCGGGCCGGATTCCGGGAACGACGAGCAGTGGCTCGCCCCCGAGCTCCCGCCGCAGCGCAGCCACCTCGAGCGGCGAGCAGACGAGCCCTCCGGCCCCGGCCTCGCGCGCCAGCCGGCCGAGTCGGAGGACGGTCCGCTCGGGCTCTTCTCGAAAGCCGATCGAGGCGAGCGCGGCGGCGTCCAGGCTCGTCAGCACCGTCACGGCCAGGATCTTCGGCGGCGCGACGCCGGCCGCCGAGGCGCCGCGCGCCGCCCCGCGCACCGCCGCCTCGACGGCCGCCGCGCCGCCCGATGCGTGCACCGTCAGCAACGCGACCCCGAGCCGCCCCAGCTGGCGGGCGGCCGACTCGACGGTCTGCGGGATGTCGTGAAGCTTCAGGTCCAGGAAGATGGGCGCCCGCTTCGCTAGCGAGAGAACGAGCGGCGGCCCCTCCGCGCAGAAGAGTTCTAGGCCGATCTTGAGGAAACCGACCTCGCCCGACAGCTCCTCCGCGAGCGCCTCGGCCTCGGAGGCGCCCGGGACGTCCAGCGCCGCGACGATCCGCTGCTTCGCGCTCACGGCACGCCGCCACGCCAGAGCTGGGCGACCTCGGCCGCGACGCGATCCGCGGACGGCCGTGGCAGGACGTTGCGGCACTCGAAGAGGCAGAACGAGAGCAGCGCCTGCAGCGCTTCCAGCGCGCGAGCGCGGCCTCGGGGGCCCGGCCGCTCCTGCTCGGCGCGCTGCCGCAGCTCCTCAATCGGAAAGTCTCCGTCCTCGCCGAAGGCGAGCCCATCGAGCAGGTTGCCGAGCCCCACGGGGGGCTCGAGGAAGAAGCTGTTCAGCCCCTCCTGGGCGACCCCGGTCTCGGCGCGGAGCGTCGCGAAGAGGCGGCGGAAGGCCTGCCCGTACGCCTCGAAGGGGTCCGCGGGAGCGGCCTGGGAATCGCGCGGCGTCTCGGAGATCGGCGCCAGGCCAATGGCGCCCGCCTCCACGGCGGCAGCGAGCTCTCGCAGCGCCTCGATTTCACGCAGGCCCGAGCGCCGGCAGGCCTCCCCGACGGCAAGCCCCGCGGCCGCGCTCTCGGTCACCCAATCCGCGGCCCCGCCGGCTCCCGCGCGGGCCTCGGGTGGCTGGAGCAGCCGCGCCTCGGCCGGCAGGCCGGCCCGCAGCTTGAGCGTCTCCGCCTGCCGGCGCCCGCCCTCGACGCAGAGCTCGCGGGTCCGCCGCTGGAGCTTCAAGTGCGTGGGTTGCGCGAGCGCCCCTTCGACCAGGAGGAACTCCCCGGCCTCCCAGCCGAGCAGATCGAGCACGATCTCCTCCGCCTGGACGCTGAGCGCTCGGTAGAGCTCGGCGGGCGCCAGGATGCCGCGCTCGACGAGGAGCCGGCCGAGGCGGCGCTGGGGCGTCACGAGCGGCTCCACCTCGGCGAGCGCAGCCACGTCGACCCAGCTCCGCTCGACGAGCACCCGCCCGAGCCGGAGCTGTGCGTTCGTGCTGCTCGCGCCGACGACGTCGCCGTCGAGCAGCTGGACCTGCGTCTGGCGGCTCCCCGAGCGGGCGAGCAGCTCGCCCGTGCGCAGCCCCGAGGAGGCGAGCCCGAGGACCTCGCCCGGCGAGAGGGTCTCGAAGCTGCCCGCGAGAAACGGCCGCTCGCCGGCGGTCGCGACCACCCGGCCGCGCTCGAGGAGGAGCCGCCGGTCGGCCGCGCCCTCGACGCCGGCGCGGGACGAGGCCTCGCGCGGCAGGGCGAGGGTCGCCTCCGGCTCGGCGCTCGCGATGAGCCGCAGCTCGATCATCCGACGATCGAGAAGGCCCCGGCCTTCCCGAGGGCCTGCTTCGCCTTCGACACGATCTCGGCGAGCGGCACCAGCTCGGCCTGCGCGTCGCCGCGGGCCTTCCACTCCACCTTGCCTTCGGCGAGCGACTTCTTGCCGATGGCGATCCGGAACGGGAGGCCCACGAGGTCGGCGTCCTTGAACTTGACCCCGGGCCGCTCGTCGCGGTCGTCGAGCAGCGCCTCGATGCCCGCCGCACCGAGGTCTTCGTAGAGCTTCTCCGCCGCCTGCGCCACCGCGGCGTCCTGCTGCTGCAGCGGCAGGAGCGAGAGGTGGAACGGCGCGATGCTGGCCGGCCAGCGGATGCCGTCCGCGTCGTGGTGCAGCTCCACCGCCGCGGCGGCGATCCGCTCGACGCCGATGCCGTAGCTGCCCATCACGATGGGGATCTCCTTGCCCTGGGCGTCGAGCACCTGGGCGCCGAGCGCCTCGGAGTACTTGGTGCCGAGCTTGAAGATGTGTCCGACCTCGAGCGCTTTGTAGACGTCGAGCGCGCCCGCCTCGCAGCGGGGGCAGCGCTCGCCGGCGCGCGCCTTGCGCAGATCGGCGAGGGTCCCCTGGGCGAGGTCGCGGGCGACGTCCACCCCCTCCAGGTGGAAGCCGTCCTCGTTCGCGCCCGTGACCATCCCCGAGAGGCCGGCCAGCGTCCGATCGACGAAGATCCGCCGGATCTTCTCCTGCTCGCCCGCCCGCACGCCGACCGCGCCCAGCGAGCCCGGCCGCGCGCCCAGCGCCGCCTGGATCTCCTCCGGGTGGGCCGGCCGCAGAACCTGTGCCCCGGAGGCCGTCTGGAGCTTCGCCTCGTTCAGCTCGTCGTCGCCGCGCACCACCGCGATCACGAGCGCGCCGTCGGCCCAGTAGACGAGCGTCTTGAGCTGCTGCTCGGGCGGCTTTCCGTGCGGCGGCCGCGCGAGGTCCTCGATGGTCTTCACGCCGGGCGTCGGAAACGCCTTCGTGGGGCCGGCGACGCCGCCCTTCGCGGCCGAGCTGGGGCCGCGGCTCTCGCCGCGCTCGACGTTCGCGGCGTAGCCGCAGCTCGCGCAGTGGACCACGTCGTCCTCGCCCGCGTCGGTCCGGACCATGAACTCGGTGGATGCGCTGCCGCCCATGGCGCCGCTGTGGGCGTCGACCGCCACGTAGCTGAGGCCGCAGCGCTCGAAGATGCGGCAGTAGGCGCGCCGCTCGTCCTCGAAGGACTTGTCGAGCCCGGGCTGGTCGAGGTCGAAGCTGTAGGCGTCCTTCATCGTGAACTGCCGCACCCGCAGGACGCCGCTCTTCGGCCGGGCCTCGTCGCGAAACTTCGTCTGGATCTGGTACCAGACCTGCGGGAGCTGCCGGTAGCTGCGCAGCTCGTCCCGGGCGATGGCCGTGAAGATCTCCTCGTGGGTCATCCCGAGGCACATGTCCCGGCCGCCGCGGTCCTTCAGGCGGAACATGTTGTCGCCCATCACCTCCCAGCGGCCGCTCTCCTTCCAGATCTCGGCCGGGTGGAGCGCGGGGAGGAAGAACTCCTGGGCGCCGATGGCGGCCATCTCCTCCCGGATGATCCTCTCGACCTTGCGGATCACCCGCTGGAAGAGCGGCAGGTAGCTGTAGATGCCCGCCGCGAGCGGGCGGAGGTAGCCCGCCCGCAAGAGGAGCACGTGGCTCGCGACGGTGGCGTCGGCGGGGGTCTCTTTGAGGGTCGGGACGAAGAGCTTGGACTGTCTCATGGCCCCGGCGTTCTAGCAGACCCGCCAGGGGCGTGCACTCGGGTAGACTGCCGGTCTCGTGCGCACCCCCACCGCCCACCACGACGGCGCCCTGGTCTCTCCGCCCGACCCGGCGCTCGGCGCCGAGGTCGAGCTGTCGCTCTGGGCCGGCCCCGAGGTCGTCCGCGCGCAGCTTCGCGCCGCCCCGGACGGCGAGGAGGAGCTCTGGCCGCTCGAGCCCCGCGAGAGCGTCGGACGGCTGCGGCGCCTCTCGGTCCGTCTCCGCTGGCGCTGGCCGGAGGCGCGCTACCGCTTCCGGCTCTCGGTCGAGCGGGAGGGCCGCCGCGAGCTCTGGTGGTTCACGGCCAGAGGCGCCCGGCGCGAGGTCCCCGCGGACTCGGGCGACTTCCTCTTGCGGGCGGGGGAGGGCGGCCCCGCCTGGCTCCCAGGGCGAGTCTTCTACCAGATCTTCCCCGACCGCTTCGCCGGCGGCGGCGCGTTCGCGCCGGCCCACGGCGAGCGGCGCGGCTCGCTCGGCAACGTGGTGCGGCGCGGCTGGCGCGAGGCGCCGCTCCCCTGGGCCGAGGCGCGCTGCCTCGACTTCTTTGGCGGCGACCTCGAGGGCGTGCGTGGGCGGCTCGACCACCTCGAGAGCCTCGGCGTGGGCGGCCTCTACCTGAACCCCATCTTCCGCAGCCTCACGAACCACCGCTACGACACGGTGGATCACGGCGAGGTGGACCCCGCGCTGGGCGGCGACGCGGCCCTCGCCGCGCTCTCGTCCGAGCTGCGCCGCCGCGGCCTGCGCTACCTGCTCGACGTCGTCGTCAACCATGTGGGGGCGGGCCACCGCTGGTTCAACCGCGAGGGGCTCTTCCCCGAGCCGGGCGCCTTTCAGAGCGAGAGCTCGCCCTCCGCCCGCTTCTTCACCTTCGAGCGCTGGCCCGACCGCTACCGGTCGTGGAAGGGAATCGATCTCCTGCCGAAGCTCGACTTCCGATCGGCCGAGCTACGCGAGGCGCTCTACCGGGGCCCCGGGGCGCCGCTGCGCCGCTGGCTGCGCGAGCCCTTCGGCGCCGACGGCTATCGTTTCGACGCCGCCAACATGGTGGGGCGGGACGGCGAGGTTCAACTTCACGGCGAGCTCTGGGAGGAGCTCTGCGGCTGTCTGCGCGAGGAGCGGCCCGATGCCTGGCTGCTCGCCGAGCACTTCTTCGATCCCTCCGCCATCGTCGGCCCGCGGCGGCTCGACGGCGCCATGGCGTACCACGGCTTCACCTTTCCAGTCTGGCGCTGGCTCACCGGCGAGGACTTCTCGGGGGAGCCCGCGCCGCTCGGCGCCCCGGAGGTCGTGGCGCAGCTCGGCGAGGCCGTGGCCGGGATCGGCTGGCAGGCCGCCGGCCGCTCGATGCTCCACGTCGACACCCACGACCTGCCGCGCCTCCGCTCGGTCGCCGGCGAGGCCGCCTTCCGCGCCGCCACCGTCCTCCAGCTCGCCGCGCCCGGCGTGCCCTGCCTCTATTACGGCGACGAGGTCGGTCTCCTCGGCGGAGCGGATCCGGACAACCGGCGGCCGATGCCCTGGGAGGCCGACCGCTGGAATGGCGAGGCCCTCGCCTGGATGAAGACCGCGCTCGCCGCCCGCCGTGGCTCGCCGGCGCTCGAGCGGGGATCGATCTGGCTCCTCGCTCCGTCGGACGACCGGCTCGTCGTCGTCCGCGCGCTCCCGGGCGAGCTCGCCGTCGCGGTGGCGGATCGGTCGTCGGCGGGCTGGGACGAGCTCGACCTCTCGGCCGTCCCGGGCGCCGCCGGGGCGCGGCTGCGGGACGCCCACACGGGCGAGCGTTGGACGGTGGGCTCCGAGGGCCGGCTCGAGCTCGGCTCGGGCCGCGCGGGCGGGCGGCTGCTCCTCGCGACCGCGAGTTGAAGCGCGGGGCCGCGAAAGGTCTGCGCGAGGGCATCGGGGCCGCGCAGCCGTTGCGCCGCCGACCCCGCCGGGGATGGTTTCCTCCCGTTGGAGCGTTTCCTGCATGGGTCTAAAACATGCTCAAAGCGACGCCCTCCGGACAGCCCGATCCCGCCTGTCTCTACCGGCTGGACGACGGCCTCTACGTCAACCTCACCAATCGCTGCACGCTCGCCTGCACCTTCTGCCCCCGGACGAAGGGGGACTTCAGGGCGGCTGGCCACGACCTCCGGCTCTCCCGTGAGCCCACGGGCCGGGACGTCATCGGCTGGATCCTGGACGGCTGGCCGTTCGGAAAGCAGCTGCCCGCCGAGATCGTCTTCTGCGGCATGGGGGAGCCGACGCTCCGCTGGGAGGAGGCGAAGGCGCTCGCCTGGCTCGCCCGCCGCCTCTTGCGGGGCATTCCGCTCCGGCTCAACACCGATGGCCTCGCGAGCCTGCGGCAGGGGCACGACGTCACGCGCGAGGTCGTCGAGCACTTCGACGAGGTCTCGGTGAGCCTCAACGCGCCGGACGGCGCCACCTACGCCCGGATCTGCCCCAACCGTTACGGTGCCACCGCCCACGAGGCCGCCGTTCAGTTCCTGCGCTCGATCAAGCGGCGTGGCGGTCGCGCCCGGGCCACCGTCGTCGCGCTGCCGGGCCTCGACGTCGACGCCTGCCAGCGGCTCGCGGACGAGATCGGCGTTCCGCTGCTCGTCAGGCCGATGGGGGAGATCGCGCCCCACCCGTTCGCGGGCGAGGCGGAGGCGGAAAGGCCGCCGCCGAGCTGACCCTTGAGGCGCGCGGCCACGGCTTCACCTCGTCGCCGAGCCGCGGCGCCTCGGTGTGCCGGAACGGCCGCGCCAGGGCGAGCGATCGACCGATGCTCCGGATCTCGGCGTTGCCCAGCGGCGCGCGGGCGGCGACGGCGTGGTCTGGAAAGGTCACCTCCACCTGCCGCAGCCACGTCACCCGGTCGCCATCCCGGAGGCCGTCCACCGTCCCGGCGTCGAAGACGAAACCGGCCCGCGAAACGGAGACGACCTCCGCCCCGCGAGCCGGCGCCGCCCCCCCGAGCAGCGCGCCCCCCACCATCCAGACCGCCACCCAGCTTCCTCGCGCGCCCATCGAAGCCCCGCCGGCGGTGGGGATGGTCCCCACCGCCGGCGTCCCCCACCGAAGAGAAGGGTGGGGGCGGCCGCCCCTCACCGCAAGGCCGTCAGCTCCTGAACGAACGAACGCTCGAAGGCCCGCTCGCTTTCGCCGCTCACGCTCTCGAAGGCGTCGGCCCAGTCGCGCCCCTCCCGCAGCAGCGCGAGCAGCGCGCGGACGCCCTGCTCGCCGAAGCGGCGCTCGAAGAGGACGTAGGCCCAGTGGGCCACGGAGTAGACGAACGCCGGATCCTCCCGCTGCATCGCCTCTCCGGCGGAGAGCGGATCGAGGCGCGGGCTCTCGCGCAGGGTCTCGCCGAGCTCCCGCGCGCTCCAGCGGCGCCCCTCCTCGCCGGCCACCACGCTCGCCATCCCCTCCCGAAACCAGAGCGGGATCTCCTCGTGGGTCCAGCTTCGGGCCGTCCCCGCCGCCTGAAACATCGCGCAGTGGGTCAGCTCGTGGGTGAGCAGCCGGGCGATCTGCCCCTCGCTGCCGAGAAAGAGCCCCCAGGTCCGCGGGCTCTGCAGCAGCACCACGTCGAAGCGCGACCAGGCGCGCAGCCAGCGGTAGCCGTAGCGGTGGGTCGCCCGCTCGAGGGCGGCGTGGGACGGGAGCAGGAGCACGCGGACCGGCGCCTGTGGCTTGCCGAACTGCTCCAGCGCGGGCAGCGCCTGCTCGGCCGCCCGGGCCACCACGGCGAGCTCCGCCGCGTCCTCGGCGCTCTCGGCCTCGACCGAGAGGACGCCGTGGCCGAGCTCGATCGGCTTCGGCGGCGGCCCGAGCGGCGCCGAGGCGCAGGCGGCCGCGGCGAGGAGGAGTGCTGGGGAGAGCCGCCTCACCCGGCGGCCCCCGCGGCGCGCAAGAAGAGCGGCAAGAGGCCGTCGATCCGCTCCGGCGCGGGCCAGGCGGCGGCCGGGCCGAAGCGAAGCAGCGGCACCTTCGCGAGCGTGTGGTTGCGCGAGGAGAGATCCTCGACGTTGCCGTGATCGCTCGTCACGAAGAGCGAGAGGCCCGTGGGCAGTCGCGAGGCCAGTCGGCGAAGGAACGCATCGAGGGGCTGAAGCGCCGCCGCCGCGAGCTCGAAGCTCCGCGCGTGGCCAGCGTCGTCCGTGAGGAAGAAGTCGAACAGGGTGAAGTCGGCTCCGCCCGCCTCGCGCAGGGCGATGTCGGCGGCCTCCTCGGGAGAACGGTCCGGCAGCGGGAGGCCGCGCCGTCGCGGCAGTTCGCCCGTCAGGTCGTGGGTGAGCGCCCGGCCCGCGCGGACGTCGTCGAAGGTGGCGAGCCGGCCCCCCGCCGCCGCGAAGGCGAACGGCGCCGCCGCCGGGCGGAGCCGCTTCACCTTCTCTGGCAGGCCGGGTTCCCCGTGCCCCTCGAGCGGCGCGTGGGGCAGCCCGAGCGCGTCCAGGTAGGCCACCGGGTAGGCGTTCAGGAAGCGGGCGGGGCGCCCCAGCGCAGCGAGGCGGGTGAAGATCGAGCGCTCGGTGAGGAGCGCGCGGAGCCGCTCGTTCGGAAAGCCGAGCAGGTGGTGGCCGAGGATCGCCGGGGCGTTTTCGCCGGTCAGGATCGACGTGTGGCCCGTCGCCGACTGCGGCCGGCCCGGGATCCCCAGCGCGGCGTCGAGCGCGTCGATCCGTCCCTCGGCCGGCAGCGGCGTACCCGATCCGTCCTCGAACTGCGAGAGCAAGAACGCCGCTCGCGCGAGCGGGTTGCGCGCGGGATCGGCGGGGCCGATCCCGACGCCGTCGACGAAGATGAAGAGGCAGGCCATGGACGCGGCGGCCACTCAATCAGGGAAGGGGAAGGGGCTCAAGTCGCCGCGAGGAGCGGGTCGGGCCCTGACAGCGATGACGGGGATCTCGGGATGCTGGTCCGCGAGTTCGAGGGGGCTCGTTCGTGCCGACGCCCCGCCGCGATCGACGTCATCCAGACCTTCGGGGATCCCACCAGCGCCGGCGCCCGCACGACCCAGGGCGACGAGGTGGTGGAGATCTTCCGAGTGCCAGGCCACCCGGCCCCGGCGGCCTCACGATCGGTTGCATGGGAAGCAGCGTCTCGTTAGGGGAACGGGATACCGAGGAGGTCAGGTGCCGGCGTCCGTCATGATCATCGCTGCTGCGCTGGTTGCGTCCCCAGCGTTCCCTGTTCAAAGTGGAGAGACCGAGCAGGTCATCGTCGGCGAGGTCGTGGATACGAGCTGCTTTCTCATCCACGAAGGCAGGGGCGACGATCACGAGCCGTGCGCGAAGGTCTGTGTCCTCCAGGGCGGGAGCCCCGCGGCGATCCTCGACGAGAAGAGCGGGAGGCTCGTCTACGGGCTCGCTCCGGTGGACGTGAACATGGCGCACGCGCACCACACCCAGCGCCCAGACGTGAAGCTGCTTCCCTTGGTCGGCGAGCGGGTGAAGGTAAAGGGGCACGTCTACGAGCGTGCCGGCGTGGAGGCGATCACGCTCGACGAGGTGGAGCGCGCGCCCGCCAAAGGGACTGGGAAGCGACCGCGGCCCTGAAATCCGGGGGGGGGCGCGCGCCGTCGGAGGCCGGCGGCCGCAGATCCAGGCCGTCTCGAAGGTCGAAGCTGCTGGATGAGAGCCCCATCCAGCGCGGGGAAGAGGGCCGCTCAGGCGGACAGGGCCGCGGTGCAGAAGGCGCAGCGGCGCGCCGCGATGGGGATCTCGCTGAGGCACTCGGGGCACTTCTTGCTGGTCGGGTCGGGGGGCGCCTCGCCCCGCCGCAGCCGCGCCGTGAGGGCGTTCATCGGCAGCACGACGGCGAAGTAGACCGCGGCCGCGACGAGCAAGAAGGCGATCAGCGCGTCGATGAAGTCGCCGTACTGAAAATGGCTGCCGTTCAGCTCGAAGGAGAGCGCCGAGAAGTCTGGCTTGCCGGCGATCGCCGCGATGAGCGGCGTGAGCAGATCCTTGACGAGCGCCGAGATGACGCCGCCGAACGCCGCCCCCATGACCACCGCCACCGCGAGATCGACGACGCTGCCGCGCATCAAGAACTGCCGAAAGCCCTTCAGCATGACCGACGCCTCCCGCGCCTCGCTCCGTCCGCCCGGTCCTCGGGGGGGGACGACACGGCGCCGCCGAGAAGCTAGCCCCCCGACCGGCCGGAACGAACGGCTCGTTCGGGTGTACCGGAGGGTCCTCACTCCCGCAGCCCCGACGGGGCCGTCAGCGAAAGCGCGCGGGGGCGAGCGCACGGGCGTCGGGGGGATCTTCGCCGCACAGGATCGCCGCGGCGAGCTCGCCCGCCGCGACGCCGGCGGTCATGCCGTGGCCGCCGAAGCCGCCGAGGCGGAAGAGGCCCGGCAGGCGCGGGTCGAGCCCGACGACGAAACGGTGGTCGGGCGTGAGCGGCCGCAGCCCTGCCCAGCCGCTGCGCACGCGCGCCTCGGCGAGCGCCGGCGCCCAGCCGGCGAGCTTCGAGAAGAGCAGCGAAGCCACCTCGCGGCTCGTCGGCACGTGATCGCTCGCGGCCATGGGATCGGAGTCGCAGGGGCTGACGAGCAGGCCGCCGGACTCCGGCCGCAGGTAGATCCCCGCCGTCAGATCCCAGACCACCGTCGGGTACGGCGAGGCCGTCCGTGGGCGGTCGAGCACGAAGAGGTGTCGCCGCGCGGGCGCGATGCCGGCATTGCTCTGCGGAACGAAGGCCGGGCTCCAGGCGCCCGTCGCGTCGACGACCGTTTCGGCCGGCCGCGTCTCCGAGCCGATCCGCACGCCCGTGACCCGTCCGGCGGCGAAGTCGAGCCCGTCGACGCCCGTGCTGGCGAGGAGCTGGGCGCCCGCCTCCCTCGCCTCGCGCGCGAGCCCCTGCACGAGCGCGTGGACGTCGATGACGCCGTCGTCGGGCGAGAAGAGCGCCGGCCGGCCGCGCGGGGCGAGGCCCGCCGCTCGCTCGTCGGCGCGCGCCTCGCGCACGCCCGCCATCGCCGCCGCGTCGAGGATGCGCCGCCGCTCCTCGTCGTCGTCGGTGAGGTAGAGGCCGCCGAGCGGCCGCACCGTGCCCTCGGCCGAGAAGCGCCGGCCGAGCTCCCGCGCCCGAAGCGCGAGGCGCACGTTTTCGGGCTCGGCCACCGCGAGGCGGAAGATGGCCGCGCTCTTCGCGCTCGAGCCGGCGCCGAGCTGCCCCTCGCGCTCGAAGAGCACGACCTCCCGCCGCCGGCGGGCGAGCGCCCAGGCGACGGACAGCCCCGCGATGCCGCCTCCGACGACGATCACCCGATCCATTTACGAGCCCTCCGTCGCACGCGCGCCCCGATCTACCACGACTCTGCCCTCTCGACGGCGCGGACGTTGGGGCGCAAGGCATTCGCTCGTCAGGGACGGAGCTGGCTGCGCGCCGCGGGGCCTCCTCCCCCCGCGAGCGCGCCGCGCGTGGTAGCGTGGGGCATGCGATCGATCCGCCTGAGCTCGTGCGCCGAGGGCGCGCTTTTCGCGCTTCTCGCCCTCGCCGCGCTCGCCGGCTGCCAGTGCCGCGGTCAGACCGCGGCGCTCGACGGCGGAGACGGCGGCTTGGGCGACGCGGGCGCGATCCGGCCGGCGGAGGACGGCGGCGCTGGCCGCGACGCCGGAAGCGACGGCGGCTGTGGGCTGCGAAGCTGCGCCTCGGCGGGAGCCAACTGCGGCCCCATCGGAGACGGCTGCGGCGGCGTGATCGAGTGCGGGAGCTGCACCGCCCCCGAGATCTGTGGCGGCGCGGGGAGGCCCAGCGTCTGCGGCGGGAACGCCGGAAGCTGCACGCCGCTGACCTGCGCCACCGCGGACGCCGGCTGCGGCGCCGTGGGCGACGGCTGCGGGGGACTGCTCCAGTGCGGGAGCTGCACGGCCCCGAACATCTGCGGCGGCGCCGGGCTGCCGAACGTCTGCGGGGACGGCGTCGCGAGCGCTGCCGATGCCGGCCCGGGCTGCCAGGGGACCCTCGCGATCTCCCCCGCCTCCGGGACGCTGCAGGTCGTGAACGGCGCGCCCGCGACGCTCCAGCTCCAGGCGGTCGTCTCCGGCTGCGGCGCGCCGCAGGTCGTCACCGCCTCGTGGATCTCGAGCCGCCCGGACCTCGCCTCCGTGGGGACGACGACGGGCCTCGTCTCGGCCCAGGGGCCGCGCGGCGGCGCCCTGGTCGTCAGCGCGGGCTATCGGGGGCTCGTCGGCGTCGCGCAGCTCAGCGTGGTCGTGACCGAGACCGTCTTCGCGGGCGCCCCCGCCTCCGCGCCGCAGGCGTTCGCCTCGGCGCCCGTCGCAGGCGGATCGAGCTCGCCCGCCTTTCTCTACCCGAACGACCGGGTGGTGATCCCGGTCAACCTCCAGCCGCTCGACTTCCAGTGGCGGCCGGGCGCGGGCAACGGCCTCTACCGGGTGACGCTCACGGGGGCCTACGCGACGCTGATCGGCTACGTCTCGCCGGCCAGCCCCGCGCAGCCGGCCTTTCAGCCCGACGCGCAGAGCTGGGCCCACTTCGCAGAGAGCAACGTGGGGCGAACGGTCACGCTCGACCTCGCCGGCAGCTCCGGCGTGGCCGGGGCGCCCGTCTACGGCGCGACCGAGCAGACCCTCACCCTCGCCGCCTCGCGCTTCGCCGGCACCATCTACTACTGGGCCATCTCGGCGGGGCAGGTGCTGCGCCTCTCGGCCGGTTCGCAGAGCCCGGTGGCGTTCTACACCCCGCCGCCGAGCCCCTCGGACGGCACAGATCACTGCATCGCCTGCCACACGGTCAGCCGCGACGGCACGCAGATGTCCGCCGAGCTTTGGGGAGCCGCCCAGCCGGGCTCCGGGACCCTCCTCGACCTCGCGCAGAGCCCCGTCGTCCCGACGCTCCCCGGCGGCTCGCAGAGCTGGATGTTCTCGGCGTTCGACGACACGGGCAGCCGGCTCCTCACGACCTGGCAAGGCTCGCTCACGCTGCGCGACACGGCGAGCGGCGCCCCCGTCCCCACCGGCTCGGGGCAGGGCAACCTGGGCTCGATCGGCTGCGGCCCGGGGTCGACGTGCAGCCACCCCGCCTGGTCGCCGGACGGAAAGACGGTGCTCTTCGCCCGGGGGCTCCCCTCGCACTTCAGCTACGACGTCGACTTCGACGAATCGGATCTGATGACCGTGCCCTGGAGCGCGGCGGGCCAGTCCTTCGGCAACCCCGGGGTGCTCGTGCCGAGCGGCGTCAGCGGCAGCGCGCTCGCGAACTTCCACCCGACCTTCTCCATCGACGACGCGCTCGTGGCCTTCAACCGCGGCCCCTGCTCCCGCTCCGACGGCTCGGCGGCCTGCCCCACCACCTGCCCCCAGGTCGCCTGCGGCGTGCCGGGCAACGTGCCGCCCGCGACCTTGCAGCTCGTCCCCGCGGCCGGTGGCGCCCCCATCGAGCTCGCGGCGGCCGAGGGTTCCGACCCGCGCAACTGGTATCCGAACTTCTCCCCGTTCAAGGAGGGCGGCTATCACTGGCTCGCCTTCTTCTCCCTGCGCGACTACGGCTGGGTGACCGCGGGGCAGAACCAGCGGCAGATCTGGATCACCGCCGTCGACGACAGCCCCACGCCGTCGAGCGACCCCTCCCACCCCTCGTTCTGGCTTCCCGGCCAGGACCCGACCACCGAGAACGACAAGGCCGAGTGGGCCCCGCTGCCGTGCGTCGGGTCGGGTCAGGGCTGTCAGGGCGACATCGACTGCTGCTCGGGGCTGCTCTGCCGCGAGGCCGACGGCGGCTCGAGCTGCCTGCCGGCCGCCCAGGCCTGCGGCTTCACGGGCAGCGGCTGCCAGTCGAGCGGCGACTGCTGCGCCCCGCTCGCCTGCCTCTCGACCGGCCTCTGCGGGACCCCCTGCGGGACCGCCGGCACGGGCTGCCAGGCGACGGCCGACTGCTGCTCGGGGCTCGGCTGCGCGGCCGGCGTCTGCAGCGCGCCGAGCTGCACGCCGAAGAGCTGCGCCGAGCAGGGCTTCGACTGCGGCGCGCAGGGCGACGGCTGCGGCAAGGCCATCGACTGCGGCGGCTGCGACGCCGGGAGCTGCGGCGCGGGCGGCGTCCCGGGGGTCTGCGGCTCGGGCTGCGTGCCCGAGAGCTGCACCTCGCTTCACTACGACTGCGGCGAGGCCGGCGACGGCTGCGGCGGCCTGCTCGACTGCGGCGGCTGCGACGGGGGGATCTGCGGCGGCGGCGGTGTGCCGAACGTCTGCTTCACGAGCCAGTTCAAGTGAGCGAAGAGCGCCGCTGGCGGGATCGCTTCGCCGCGGCGCGCCGATGCGGGTCATGCTCCCGCGCGATGCCCCCTTGCCTGACGTCGGAGCTCAGAATTCTGAGATCGAATTGATCTGCTGCTTCGCGATGTCGGCAGCTTGCACGGGGCGGTCGCTGGCATTCGCCTTGCTCTCTACTCAATTGAGCGGCATCGATTCCCCGTCGCCCCGGAGACCCTCGTGACCAAGCTGACCCTCTGCGCGTCCCTCGCCGTTCTCGGCCTCGGCTGCCAGACCTCACCGCATTCGTCCGTCGCCTGCTCGGCTCCCAATCCGTCCTCCGGGGCCTGCGAGACTTCAGCTCAGCCGCCAGCCAGCTGCTCGGCTCCCATCCCGGTCTCCGGGGCGGTCCCGACGCTCGAGGCGGACCAGGGCGAGCTTGCGACCAGCCTCCTGGCCCCGCTTTCGCAGCAGGCCGGCGGAGGCAATCTGGCGTTCTCGCCCTTCGGGGTCTCGGCCATCGTCGACTGGGCCTATGCGTCGATGCCGGTCTCGCCGACCGACCCGGAGGCCCTGGCGCTCGGGCTGACGGTCTCGACCGTTGACGCGCCTGCTGCCTTCGCCGACATCGACTGCCGGTTGGTCACCGACGGGCAGAGCGACGGCAACCAGCTCACGGTCGCGAACGCGATCTTCCTGCTCGCTCCGGGGACTCCCCCGTCGACGTCGGAGGTCGACGCCGACTTCGGGATGACGGTGCAGACGGTGCAGGGCGATCCCGTGACCGTTGTCAACGGCTGGGCGTCCAGGCAGACGAACGGTCTCGTCCCGACGCTCCTGCAGCCCGGCGACCTCTCTGGCGCGACGGACCAGGTCGATGTCGACGTGGTCTCCTTCAAGGGAGAGTGGGCGTCGGCCTTTCCGGCCTCGGCCACCCAGACCGGTTCGTTCACGACCGCGGCCTCGACGCAGCTCCAGGTGCCGCTGATGGCCCAGACCAACCAGTTCGGCTACGCCCATCCGCAGGGCTTCGCCATCGTCGAGCTGCCCTACCAGGGCCAGCAGCTGGCGCTCGACATCGTCTTGCCCGATGCCGTCTCCGGTCTGCCCCAGCTCCGGAGCTCATTCACGGCCCAGGCCTTCGCGGGCTGGGTGGCGGGCCTGAGCCCGACGTCCGTGGCGGTGACGCTGCCCCGGTTCACCGTCCAATCGCGCCTGGACCTCGAGCCGGCCCTCGTGACGCTCGGGGTGCCGGCCGCGGATCTCTTCGGGCTGCACGTCGACTCGTTCGTGCAGCAGACGGTCGTCGAGGTCGACGAGAGCGGCACCGTCGCCGCCGCCGCCACCGAGCTCGCGACCGAGCCGACCGCCGTCATTTCGCCGACGGCCTTCGAAGCGACTCACCCCTTCCTGTTCGTGCTGCGCGACCTGCCCACCGGCACGATCCTCTTCGTCGGCGAGCTGTCGGACCCGTCTTGAGGCGCAACCTCGGACGCGAGAGGCCGCGGGGGGGGACACTCGACGGGGCAGAGGCAGGCGGCGCCCCCAGGGCCTCGGCAAGGTCGCGAGGGACCCCTGCACCAGCGCTCGGCGTGCAGGCGATGAAGCCCTGGGTCGCTCCCCGGGAGCCTTCCCAACGACACGGGCCCGGGAGATCGCTCTCCCGGGCCCGCCGACTGCCATCCCGTGGGCAGCCCGCACGTTGCACGGACCGCGCCGTGCCGCACCAGGAACTACGGGCCCTGGTTGCCGGAGCCGCTGG
>JAJXUD010000025.1 GCA_021783235.1 Myxococcales bacterium
TAGTGGATCGGGCGAGCGTCGAGCCCCGCTGCCCAAGTCGACCTCAGTTCACCCGAAGCCAATAGCTCGTCCGGATGCCGCCGCCGCTCGCCCATTTTGCTCGATCCGGTTGCCCGACAAGCTCTATATACTCACCTCATCCTCGAGAACCTCGGGGAACGGGAGCGAGAGACGATGGAGGCGAAGATGGAGCCGATTCCCGAGTACAAGAACGCGTTCGCCCGCAAGTACGTGGCGCAAGGCCGAGCCGAGGGCAGGGCTGAAGGCGAGGCCGAGGGCGAGGCGAAGGGCAAGGCCATGGGCGAAGCGAAGGCGCTCTTGGCTTTCCTGGCGGCTCGCCAGCTCATCCCGTCAGGCGAGGCCCGGGAGCGCATCCTCGCCTGTCGGGATCTCGCGACGCTCGATCGCTGGATCGCCCGCGCGGCGGCGGCGAGGACGCTCGCCGAACTCTTCGAAGAGCAAGGCTGAGCGTTCGCCCCTTCGACATCGGCCGCGCTGCGTGAGGCTGCTCGGGCGGGGCGGCCCTCTCGAGATCAAAGAAATCCCCCTCCCCCGATGGTTCGGGGGAGGGGGCGAACTGCTCGTTACTTGCCTTCGACCTTCACCGAAATCGAGCGGGGCTTCGCGCGCTCGCTGCGCGGCAAAAAGACCTGCAGCACGCCGCTCTTGTAGTCGGCGCGCACCTTCTCGGTGTCGACGTTCGTGGGGAGCGAGAAGCTCCGCTCGAACGCACCGTAGGTGTGCTCGATCCGGTGGTAGTTCTCCTTGCGATCCTCGTGGTCGAGCTTGCGCTCTCCCGAGATCGTCAGGGTGTTCTCGACGAGCGACACCTTCACGTCCTTGGGATCGAGGCCGGGCACCTCGAACTTGAGCTGCAGCCCCTCCTCGTCCTCGTAGATGTCGGCGCGGGGCCAGACCAGCGTGCTCGTGGCCTCGGGCCCGCCGAAGCCGGACCAACGGGTCGTGAACCAGTTGTCGATCTCATCTTGCAGCCGCCGCAGCTCGTATCGGCCAGGCGACCAGCGTGTCACGTCAGCCATGGGGTATTCCTCCTGTGTCTCAAGTCTGTTGACGGGCGCGCGTCCGTGCTCGGAACCTAGAACGGGATCCGAGTATGTCAAGCGCCGGAGGAGACGGCGGCGAAGGCCGCGCACTGGAGGCCGCCGTCCACGGTGAGGGTCTGCCCCGTGATGTAGCCGCTCTCCGGAGCGCAGAGAAAGCGGACGACCTCGGCCATGTCCTCGGGCGTCCCCATCCGGCCGACGGGGGTGACCTGGGCGGTCCAACGGACGACCTCCTCGAAGCGGTCCTTCATGTAGAAGCGGCTCGAGTCGGTGTCGAGGAAGCCGGGGTTGACGGCGTTGACGCGGATGCGGCGCCCGGAGAGCTCGACCGCGAGGTAGCGGACGAGCACCTCCATGGCGGCCTTGCAGGCCCCGAGGAGGCCGTGAAAGGGCAGGACCTGCTGGCTGTCGATGCCGGAGATGGCGACGATGCTGCCGCCGGGCTCTCCGCCCACCCCCTCGAGCAGCGGCGCGCAGAGCTGGGCGCCGTAGAGCAGCGACTTCGCCGTGACGTTCCAGGTCTTGTCCATCTGGTGGAGCTTCGTGTCCATGAGCGGGAGGAACGCGGTGGAGGCGGCGTTCGCCACGAAGGCCGAGAGGCGGCCGAAGCGCTCGCGCACCCGCTCGACGGACGCGGCGAGGCTTTCGGGCTCGAGCTGATCGGCGACGACCATCTCGCAGGCGCCGCCCGCCTCCTCGATCGCCTCCTTCAGCGACATCGCGGCCGCCTCGTCGCGCCGGTAGGTGCCGACGACGGGGTGGCCGTCGCGGGCGAAGCGCAGGGCGACAGCGCGGCCGATGCCGCGGCTGGCGCCGGTGACGAGGACGGCATTCTTCGACATGGGGCGCTCCGAGTCGGCTCGAAGGTAGAGCGGTAGGTCTACCCGAAGCCGCCCGCGCTTGACAGGGCTCGCCGCCGCCGCCGATAGCTAACGGCCGTGAAACAGCTCCTCCACTCCTACCGGACCGGCGAGCTCGTCGTCGCCGACGTTCCGGCCCCCTCGGCGCAGCCCGGGACGCTCCTCGTCCGCACCCGCGCCTCCCTGGTCTCGGCGGGCACCGAGAAGATGGTCCTCGAGCTCGGCAAGAAGTCGCTCCTCGGCAAGGCGCAGGACCGGCCCGATCTCGTGCAGAAGGTGGTCGAGAAGGTCTCGCGCGACGGCGTCCTCGCCACCGCGCGGACGGTCTGGTCGAAGCTCGACGAGTCGCTCCCGCTCGGCTACTCGAGCGCGGGCGTGGTGCTGGAGGTGGGCGAGGGGGTCGTGGGCTTCAGGCCCGGCGACCGCGTCGCCTGCGCGGGAGCGAAGCACGCGAACCACGCCGAGGTCTGCTCGGTGCCGGCGCGGCTCTGCGCCCGGATCCCCGAGGGGCTCTCGGACGAGGCCGCCGCCTTCGTGACGGTGGGCGCCATCGCGCTGCAGGGGATCCGCACCGCGGGCACGGCGCTCGGCGAGAGCGTCGCGGTGATCGGGCTCGGCCTCATCGGCCAGCTCGCGGTGCGCATCCTGCGCGCCGCCGGCTGCAAGGTGCTCGGCGTCGACCTGGACCCCGCGAAGGTGGAGCTCGCGCTCGCGGGGGGCGCTTCGCGGGCGCTGCTGCGGGGCGGCGACGTGGCCGGGGCCGCGGCGGCGCTGAGCGAGGGGCGCGGCGTGGACGCGGCCGTCATCTGCGCCGCCACCGACTCGAACGACCCCATCGAACTTTCGGGCGAGATCTGCCGCGACCGGGCGCGCGTGGTGGCGGTGGGCGCGGTGCGCATGGACGTGCCGCGGCGCCCCTACTACGACAAGGAGCTCACGCTGCTCGTCTCGCGCGCCTATGGGCCGGGCCGCTACGATCCCGCCTACGAGGAGCACGGGCAGGACTACCCACCGTCCTACGTGCGCTGGACCGAGGAGCGCAACTTCGGCGCCTTTCTGGAGCTCTGCGCGGACGGCCGCGTGGACGTGGCGCCGCTCGTGAGCCACCGCTTCCCGATCGAGCGGGCCGAGGACGCCTACGCGCTGCTCTCGGGCGAGACGAAGGAGCCGTACCTCGGCATCCTGCTCACCTACCCGGAGGACCGGCCGATCGAGAAGACCGTCGAGCTGTCGGTGCCGTCGCGGGCGGCGCGCGGCGGCGGGGTGCGGATCGGGCTCGCCGGCGCGGGAAGCTTCGCGGGCGGGGTGCTCGGGCCGGCCTTCGCGCGCGCGAAGGGGGCGCGGCTGCAGACGATCGTCTCGGCCCACGGCGTCAGCGCGCGGCAGCTCGGCCAGAGGCTCGGCTTCGCGAAGGCCTCGACCGACTTCGAGGAGCTCTGTCGCGATTCCGCGGTGGACGCGGTCGTCGTGGCGACGCGCCACCAGCTCCACGCCGAGCAGACGGTCCGGGCGCTCGAGGCCGGCAAGCACGTCTTCGTCGAGAAGCCGCTGGCGCTCGACCCCGAGGGGCTCGCCTCGGTTCGACGGGCCGCCGAGCGGAGCGGCGGAATCCTGCTCGCTGGCTTCAACCGCCGCTTCGCGCCGCTCGCGCGCAGGCTCGCCGAGGAGCTCGACGGCCGCACGGCGCCGCTCGTCTTCTCCTACCGGGTGAACGCGGGGCCGGTGCCGAGGGAGAGCTGGCTCCAGGATCCCGCGGTGGGCGGCGGCCGGATCGTCGGCGAGGTCTGCCACTTCGTGGATCTGCTCTCCTTCCTCTCGGGGGGGCTGCCGACCCGCGTCCACGCGGAGGCCGTGGGCGGCGGGGAGGGATCGCCCGACGAGCTCGTCGCGACGCTCGCCTTCTCCGACGGCTCGGTGGGGACGATCGTCTACGCCGCGGGCGGAGATCCGTCGTACCCGAAGGAGCGGCTCGAGGTCGTCGGCGCGGGGCGGGTCTGCGTCCTCGACGACTTCCGCTCGCTCGAGATCTCGCGCGGCGGCCGGCGGAGCCACGCGCGCAGCATGGGCCAGGACAAGGGGCACCGCTCGGAGGCGCAGGCGTTCGTGGACGCGGTGGCCCGCGGTGGGCCATCGCCAATCGCGCTCGCCTCGCTCTGCCGGACCACCGAGGCGACGTTCGCGATGGAAGAGTCGCTGCGCACGGGGTCGCCGCAGCGGCTCGGGTGAGGCCGAGTCGATCGGCCGCCTCCGGCTCGCTTGCCTGGCGGCTGGAAACGGACTAAACCGACCGCCGGTTCTTCTCCGGGAGGCAGCATGAAGGCTCTTTTCGGTTCGCTCGCCGCGGTCGCCATCGCCGCCCTCGCCTGTGGCAGCGGACCCACCCACAAGAGCTGTCAGCAGACGAGCGACTGCCCGAGCGGGCAGGCTTGCCACTTCCCGGAGGGGTCGGGGAGCGGCTACTGCGCGGAGACCTGCACGAGCGATTCGAGCTGCCCCGCCGCGGAGCCGTACTGCCAGGCCGAGGTGTCGAGCGGCACGCCGATGATGTTCTGCGGCTGCGTGGGCATCGGCCCGGACGCCGGCACGCCGGCGCAGGGCTGCGGGGCCATCCCCGGCTACACCTGCAACGTCCAGATTCAGCTCTGCACGTCGCGGTAGCCTGGGCGGTCGCCGAAGGCGCCCCCGCGGTCGCGAAACGCGACCCGGCCCTGGCGCCCGAGCTCCCATAACCACGCGAACCGTGGTGGCGGCGCCGCTGGCCCGAGCCTTGCTGAAGGGGCTCGCATGCGCGCTCGCTGGCCCGCCCTCGTTCTCCTCGGCACGCTCGCCGCCTGCGGCGGTGGCGAGCGGCCCCCCGCCTACCTCGTCTACGTTCACGACCGGCAGGGGTCCCTGGTCGCCGCGCTGGACGACCAGGGCCGCGAGGTCTGGCGGTCGCATGAGGATGCGTACGGGCTCGTGCTCGAGAGCAGCGGGACGCCGATCCCGCGCGGTTTCCTCGACCAGGAGCGGGACGAGGAGACGGGCTTCGTCCAGTTTCACTACCGGACGTACGACCCCGCCACGGCCCAGTGGCTGACGCCCGATCCCGCGCTGCTCGCCCACCCGGGCAAGTGCGTGGAGAACCCGCAGCTCTGCAACCCGTACGGCTACGCGGGCGGTCGGCCGACGGAGTGGACGGACGAGGACGGGCGCTGGGTCGATCGGATCTGGGACCCGACGACGGGGGTCCTCACGGTCCGCGCGACGCTGGGCGTCTGGGGGGCCAACGCGGGAGAGGTGGCGGCCGCGTACCAGGCGGGGGCGGCGGCCCTCTCGAACGACAAGATCCACTTCGAGGTCAACGTGGAGACCTACGCGGATCGAAGCGACGTTCCGAGTTGGCGCAATCCGGTCGAGGCGAACTTCAGCGACCCGCAGCGCTCGGCGTTCACCCCGGCCACGAGCGACATCGCGCTGCGGTCGGACGCCGCGGATCCCGCGACGCGGCCGCTCGTCGCGATGCACGAGCTCGGCCACGCCTCGGGCGCGGAGGAGGGCTACAGGGAGATCAACGGCCGCTGCGTGAGTAACGAGCGGGGGAGCGTCATGGGAAACTTCTTCGACGACCACGGGGGCCGGTTCACGCTGCGCGACGTGCTGGGCGTGTTTCTGGCGCCGGACGAATCGATCAACCAGGGGCTCTCGCTCCCGCCGACGGATCAGCTCCCGAGCCTGCCCGCGCCGGGAGCCGCGCCGAGCCAAGCCCCCCCGGCGTCTCCGGACCCGGCGAATCTGTGAGCCGAGCCGGCAGCGTCAGCTCGAAGCGGGCCCCGCCGAGCGGCGAGCGATCGACCTGGATCGCGCCGCCGTGCGCCTCGGCGGTCCGGCGGACGAAGGCGAGGCCGAGGCCGGTGCCCTTCTCGCGGGTCGTGAAGAACGGCTCGAAGATGGCCTGCCGCTTCTCCTCGGGGACGCCGGGGCCCGCGTCGTCGACCATCCAGCGGACGGCCTCGCCCGTCCGCTCGAACGAGAGCCGGATCTCGGCCCCCTCGGGCGAGATCTGCGCGGCGTTCTTGAGCAGGTTCAGCAGCGCGCGCCGCAGCTGGCCGGGATCGGCCGCGAACGGCGCGGGGTCGGCGAGCTGGGTCGTGAGCCGCAGCCGCCGCCGCTCGAGCTCGGGCTCGATGAGCGAGGCGAGCTCGAGCGCGAGGTCGGGCGCCGAGATGGCCTCGAGCGAGAGCTTCGGCCGCCGCGCGTAGTCGAGGAACTCCTCGACCACGCGGGTCAGGTAGGTGAGCTCGTGCTGGATCCGCCGCACCTGATCGGCCGCCTCGCCTTCGGCCGGCAGCCGCTCCTGCAAGAGCCCCGCGAAGAGCTCGATGCCGCCGAGCGGGTTTCGGACCTCGTGGGCGATGCCGGAGAGCATCAGCTGCGTCTGCCGGTCGCGATCCTCGAGGGCGCGGCGCATCTCCTCGAGCGTCCTCGCGAGGAAGGCGAGCTCGTCGCCGGGCGGCGGCCTCGGGGGTTGCGGCACCGGGCTCGACAGGTCGCCCGCGCCGATGCGGCGCGCCGCCTCGACGAGCCGCCCCACCGGGCCCGAGAGCGCGCGGGCGAGGAGGAGCGAGACGAGGACGACCAAGAGCGCGCCGAGGAGGCCGACCGCGACGAGCCGGCCGCGGAGCTGGCCGAGCACCGCGAAGAAGGCGGCGTCGCCCTCGGCGAGGACGCCGGCGACGACCTTGCCGTCTCGCGAGATCGGCCCGTAGCCCGACTTGTAGACCCTGCCGTCGAGGCCCCGGAAGAGGACGCGCGAGGCGGTCGGCTGGCCCTGCCAGAGCCGGCCCAGCTCGAGCCGGTCGCGGGCCAGATCGGGGAGCTCGGCGCCGATGGGGGTGCCGGCGGTGTCGACCACGACGCGGCCGTCGGGGCCGAAGATCGCGAGCCGGCGCAGCTCGTCCAGCCGGACCACGCGGTCGAGCTCGTCGCGGGCGCGGGCGTAGGTGCGGGTCCCCTCGTCGCCCGGCTGGAGCGCGAGCAGGAGATCGACGGGTAGCCCCGCTCCCGCGGCGCCGGCCACCGACGAGAGCCGGCGGCCGAGCTCGGCCTCGAGGCCGCGGCGCGCCACGGTCCACGCGGCAAAGCCGACGGCGCCCAGGGTGAGCAGCGCGGGCGCCAGGTTCGCGGCGACGAGCCGCGCGGCGAGCGATCCCCGGCGCATGCGACGGCATGATAGCGGATCTCGACCGGGCGCGCGCCGACCCATGCTAACTTCGCGCAATGGACTTCAAGGTCGCCGCCCTGGTGGCGCAGTTCGGAGTTTCGCCGCAGGACTTCGAAGCGCTGGCGGAGGAGTCGGACCTCCTCGCCGTGGAGGACGGGCTGCTCCACGACCCCGACGTCTGCCTCGAGGCAGCGGATCACCTCGAGGAGCTGCTCGCGAAGTCGGTGATCTGGCTGCCGGCGCGCGCGCCGTACGGGGATCTCTGGCGCGAGGTGCGGCTCGGACCGGACGCGCGGCGGGTGAAGCTCTGCCGGCGCTGCTACGAGAAGAAGTGAGCGGGGGGCACGGGCCCCCCGCTCGATCGGCCGTCAGCCCGCGAAGGGCTTCGTGTCGAACATGTCGCGCTTCGGGAGCTTCTCCTTGAGCGCCTCCGCGTCGGGGAGCGCGTCCTTCTTCTCGTTGATGTTCGGCCACTCGGTCGCGTACTTCGAGTTGAGCTCGACGTACTCCTTCCACTTGTCGGGAAGGTCGCTCTCCGCGAAGATCGCCTTGGTGGGGCAGACGGGTTCGCAAGCGCCACAGTCGATGCACTCGTCCGGGTGAATCACGAGAAAGTTGACGCCCTCGTAGAAGCAGTCCACCGGGCAGACTTCGACGCAGTCGGTGAACTTGCAGGCGACGCAGGGCTCCGCCACGATGTAAGCCACGTTCGTCCTCCTGAAGAGCGGGCCCGCCGGGGCACCGCCGAGCCTGTATACCCGATCTCGCGGAGAAGCTCACGCTCGAACGTTCGGTCTCTCTCCGGCCGTCACGCCCAGCGCCGGTGGTCGACCATGAGGCAGCGGTCCTGGACCACCCGGATGCCGTGGCGGGCCAGGGCCTCGGCGACCTCGTCGTTGCGGATGCCGCTCTGGAACCAGACGGACCGCGGCCGGGCCGCGAGGAGGTCCGCGAGGTGGGCCGGAACGTCCTCGGAGCGGCGGAAGACGTCGACGATGTCGACGGGGGGCGGGACCGCGGCGACCGAGGCGTAAATGGGCATTCCCAGGATGGTCTCCGAGCCCGGTGGCCGGACGGGGACGGGGAGGATCGCGACGCCCGCGCTCGCCAGCGCCGCCGGTACGTAGAAGGCTGGCCGGTCGGCGTTCTTCTCGGGACGGATGCCGAGCACGGCCACCCGCTTGGCCGAGCGGACGAGCTCTGCGATCCGCGCCTCGTCCACGAGCAGGTTGTCGCGCCAGTCGCCCATGGTTTGAAGTTACCGCCGCTTCGGCCGTCCGTCACGGTCCCCGGGACGGTCTCGGGAGTGGGGCCGGCGCTGCGCACGTTTCATTCGTTGTCCCCGACGGGGGAGGCCAGGTAGACTGAGGGGTCCCGCGGTTCGAAAGAAAATGATCTTGGTCACCGACAGCGAGCTCACGACGCTCTTCGACGAGCCGACCTTCCGGCGAGGGCGCTCGTACAGCCGAGAGGGCGCCGTGGCCGACGTCCGCGAGGACGGCGATCGCGTTCGCGCCCGGGTGCAGGGGAGCCGCCCGCGCCCCTACGAGGTCTGGGTGAGGCGCGACGGGAACCTGCTCGTCTCGCAGTGCAACTGCCCCGGCTGGGCCGGCGCGAGGCGTCACTGCAAGCACGTCGCGGCGCTGCTCTACACGCTGCACGAGCAGAACCCGGCGGCGTCCGCGCCGCCGCCCACCGAGCGACTCCCCTCGCCGCTGGTCTGGCTGTCGTCCGAGGCCCCGAAGATCGCGATCCCGCTCTACTATTCGCTCTCGATCGAGGGCGACGCCGCCTTCATCCGGCAGCTCCGGGTCGACAACGGCATCCCGCCGGATCCGAGCGTGCACGAGGCGCTCCCCACCGAGGATCGGCGCATCGCCGAGCTGCTCGCGCTCTTCCCGGAGGCCAGCGGCGGCCGGAGGGTCGAGCTCTCGCGCGCGGGCGACGTGGTGGCGGCGCTGCGCGGCAAGGCGATCTACGCGGACGATCGGCGGGAGATCCCGCTCGGCTTCTGGCCGGAGCCGCTCGGGCTGCGCATCGCGGTGACGAAGCCCGAGCGCGCGGGCGATCCGTACCGGATGCGGGCCTCGCTCTCACCGAAGAGCGGCGAGCGGACCGTGGCGCTCGCCAAGGTCCGGATCCTCGGGGGGACCGCCCGCTTCGCGCTCGCGGACGACGTGCTCTACCCGCTCGATCCGAGGCTCACCGACGCGGCGCTCGGGCGGGTGCGGGCCGCGCCGGACGTCGAGTGCCGCGCCGCGGAGCTCGCGCGCGCCTTCGGCGAATGGCTGCCGCGGCTCTCGGAGGCGACCGGCGCGCAGGCGCCTTCCCCCGCCGAGCTGCTCGCCACCGTGGGCGGAATACCCGAGATCGACCTCGTCTGCGAAGGCGATCTGGGCCACGCGACGGTGCGGATCGAGGCTCGCTACGGCGAGGGGATCGCGGTCGAGATTGTCCCCGGCGTCGCCTCGCCGCCGAGCGAGGTCCGGATCGGCGTCAGCGGGGAGCCGTTCGTGCTGCTGCGCGACGCCGAGCTCGAGCGCGAGGCCTGGCAGCGGCTCGAGGAGGCGGGGCTCGTCTGGGAGGATGGCGCCTTCCGCGCCGAGGGAGAGACCGCGCTTCGCTTCTGGTCGAACGGGATCGGGCGGCTGCCGTCGGGCTGGCGTCGCCGGCTTCCCCCGGGACTCGTCGGGCTCCGCGTGCGCCACGAGCCGGTGACCGCGAGCCTGCGCGTCGGCTTCGGCGCGAAGGGCTGGTTCGAGGTGGACCTGCGGCTCGGCCACCCCGAGGCCGAGGTCGACGTCGACGTGCTCAGGGCGGCGCTCGCGGATGGCCTCTCGCACGTCACGCTGAAGGACGGGTCGGTCGCCCCGATCGACCGGGCCGCGGTCGGGCCGGTGCTGGCCGCGCTCGACGACTCCGACGGGCTGCTCGCCCCCGGGCGGACGGAGCTGCCCCCCTGGCTCGCCGGGGTGCTGGGCGCGCTCGTGGCGGCGGTGGGCGCGGGGGCGAAGCTCGAGCCCGAGGCCGCGGCGCTCCTGCAGGCGCTCGAGGGGCAGGCGCTCCCGAAGCTCGAGCCACCGGCGGGACTGGCGGGGAAGCTGCGCCCCTACCAGGCGGCCGGCTACTCCTGGCTCGCCTTCCTGAAGGAGCGGGGGCTCGGCGCCCTGCTCGCCGACGAGATGGGCCTCGGCAAGACCATCCAGGCGCTCGCCTACCTGCTCCTCGCGAAGGAGAGGGGCGAGACGGCGCCCGCCCTGGTGGTGACGCCGACCTCGGTCCTGCCGAACTGGCTGCGCGAGGCGGAGCGGTTCACCCCCTCGCTGCGCGCCATCGCCTTCTCGGGCGGCAAGCGAAAGCTGCCCGCGGCGGGCGAAGCGGACCTGGTCGTCACGTCTTACGCCCTCCTGCGCCGAGACGCCGAGCAGCTCGCTGGCGTCGACTGGTCGGCGGTGATCCTCGACGAGGCGCAGCACGTGAAGAACCCGTCGTCGGCCACCGCGCAGGCGGCCTGGGCGCTGCCGGGGAAGTTCCGGGTGGTGCTCACGGGGACGCCCGTGGAGAACCGGCCGCTCGATCTCTGGTCGCTCTTCCGCTTCCTCGTTCCGGGGCTGCTCGGGGGGCAGGAAGATTTCCGGCGCCGCTACGAGGGGCCCGTCGGCGAGGCGGCGCTCGCCGCGCAGCGCCGTCTCGCGCTGCGCATCCGCCCCTTCCTGAAACGACGCCTCAAGCGGGACGTGCTGAGCGAGCTGCCGGAGAAGCAGGAGGCGGAGGTCGTCTGCGACCTGACCGAGCCGCAGCGCAAGATCTACCGGCAGGTCCTCGACGAGGTCCGGCGCGAGGTCTTCGGCGCCATCGAGGAGCGCGGCGTGGCCCGCTCGCAGGTGAACATCCTCGCGGGGCTCCTCCGGCTCCGGCAGGTCGCTTGCGATCCGCGGCTCCTCAAGGTGGAGCGGGAGACCTCGGCCGAGGACTCGGCGAAGCTTCAGCTCTGGCGCGAGCTCCTCGACGAGGCGCTCGACGGCGGCCACCGCGTCATCTGCTTCAGCCAGTTCGTCGAGATGCTCTCGCTCATGCGGCGCGAGCTCGACGGGGCGAAGATTCCCTACGAATACCTCGACGGCCGCACGCGCGACCGGCAGGCGATCATCGATCGCTTCAACGGGGTCGAGGGCAAGCCGTCGGCCGACGTCTTCCTCATCAGCCTGCGCGCCGGCGGCACCGGCGTGAACCTCGCCACGGCGGACACGGTGCTGCTCTACGACCCCTGGTGGAACCCGGCGGTCGAGGATCAGGCCGTCGATCGGGTCCATCGAATCGGCCAGTCGCGCGAGGTGTCGGTCTACCGGCTCGTCGCGCGCGGCACGGTGGAAGAGAAGATCCTCGAGCTCAAGCAGAAGAAGCGCGACGTCTCGGGCCGGCTCCTCTCCGGTGAAGGCGGCGGCGCCGCCTTCACGGCGGAGGAGGTGGAAGAGCTGTTGCGGGTGGGCTGAGCTCCCGCCGACGGCCTGGCTCTGGGTGGGGCTCGCCGTGAGCGGGGGGGCTGGGCAGCAGCCTCGCGATCAGGGCACGTACACCGGTGGCGGGCTCACGTAGACGCCGACGCCGTAGCCCGGGGCGACGTAGCCGGGGTAATAGCCCGGGTAGTAGCCCGGCGCGTAGGTCGGCGCGTAGGTCGGCTGGGCCGGCGCCGGGGCCGAGGCCCCGTTCGTCTGGGCGCAGGCGGCATCGCAGCGCGTCTCTTCCGTGGTGCAGGCGTTGTTGACGTCGACGACGGCGTTTGCGCGGCACTGGCTCGCCCTCGACAGGCAGGCGCTCTGGCAGGCGGCGATCGAGCCTGCCGCCTGCTGCGTCTGCGCCGCCGCGCGCTGCTCGTCCGCCCGGGCCTCCTGGACGATCGCGGGCGAGACGCCGGCGAGGTCGCGGCCGGGCGCCGCGCTGGTCTGGTCGATCCGCTCGACCAGGGCGACGGCCGCGCCCCGGTCGGAGGCGACGTCGAGGGCCCGGCGCCAGGCGGAGACGGCGCCTGGGGCGTCGCCCATCTGCCGGCGGAAGTCCCCGCAGAGCATGCCGGCGATGGTGAGGCGCGGCTGGGCTTCGAAGGCGGGACAGGTCGTCGCGGCGCCGGTCGAGGGGGCGAGGCCGCCGAGCGCCACCCAGGCCTGGACCTCCTTCCAGACGGCTGGGTCCGAGGGGGCGCCGCGGGCGGCCTCGAGGACGTCCTTCTGGCCCTGCAGGCGGACGGCATTGGGGTCGATCCGGAGCCGCTCGCAGCGGCCGGCGTCGTGGGTCAGCGCCCAGTAGGCGAGGGTGGCCCGCTGCCGCGCGGCCTGCGGCGAGGGATCCTTCATCAGCGACTGCATCCGCGCGAGCCACTGTTGATCGTCGGGAGTCGCCTGGGCGCGCGCGGCCACCGGGAGCAGGAGCGTGGCGCCGACGGCGGCGAGAAGGAGCGAACGCATGGCGACCTCGAGGTGTCGGCGGGCGGACGTCCCGGTGGACGTCACCCCCCGGGACGTGGCTTCTATTCGATCGCAGCGGCGTTGCAAAGCCATGACCCCACTCGACCCCTGGATCCCGCGGCTCCTCGACGTCTGGCGCTCGGCGCGGCGGCGCGGTCCCGGTCGCCCCGGCGGGCCGCGCGATCGCCTCGCCTCGGACGAGCTGAAGACGGTCGGCGCGGGCGTGCGACGCCTGTCGCTCGGGTTGACGCGCGAACGATCGCTCGCCGGGGAGCGCTACTTCGACGACCCGGGCCTGCTCGGGGCCTACCTCCTCTTCTATTGGCCGATCTCCTTCGCCCAGGTGACGAGCCTGCTCGCGGAGCTGCCGTCGCGGCCCCGCGAGCTGCTCGACCTGGGCGGCGGGCCCGGGCCGGCGGCCTTCGCCGCGCTCGGCGCGGGGGCGGAGCGGGCGCTCGTCGCGGACCGCAGCGAGGGGGCGCTTCGGATCGCGAAGGCGCTCGCGCGCGAGGCTCGCTCGAACGTCACGGTGCTCCACTGGAGCGGCGGCGCGCCGCCGGAGGGGCGTCACGACCTCTTGGTCGCCCAGCACGTCCTGAACGAGCTCTGGGGCGGGGCGCCCGACCGGATTGCCCGCCGCGCCGCGCTCGCGCGTTCGCTCCTCGAGCGGGTCCGGCCCGGGGGGACGCTGCTGCTCGTCGACCCGGCGCTGCGCGAGACCTCGCGCGAGCTGCTCGAGCTGCGCGACGCCCTCGTCGCAGAGGGGGTCGCCGTTCGGGCCCCCTGCCTCTTCCGGGGGCCTTGCCCCGCGCTCTCGCGCCCCACCGACTGGTGCCACGCCGAGCGGCCCTGGGAGCCGCCGCGGCTCGTCGCGGAGATCGCGCGGGAGGCGGGGCTGCACAAGGAGGCGCTCAAGATGAGCTACCTCGCCCTCGCGCCGCCCGGTGAGGGCTGGGAGCGGGCGCCGGAGGGGACGGTCTTCCGCATCGTCTCCGAGCCGCTCGCGGGGAAGGGGCGGCGCCGCTACATCGGCTGCGGTCCGGACGGCCGGATGGGGCTCGCGCTGCAGGACAAGCACGTGGGCGAGGAGAATCGCGTCTTCGGCGAGCTCGCGCGGGGGGACGTCGTCCGCGTGACGGGCGGCGAGCCGAAGGGCGACGGGATCGGCCTCGGACCCGACGTGCGGGTGAGCCGGTTGGCCCGCGCCGGCGAGCGGCTCGGACGTTGATTTTGCTCGAGCGGGCCCCTAGATTCGCGCGCCATGCTCGATCTGAAGACGGTCGTCGGAAACCTCGAAGACGTGAAGCGGCGGCTCGGTCGGCGCGGCGGCGGGCTCGACCTCGAGCCGCTCGCGAAGCTCGCGCAGGAGCGCCGGGCGCTCAACGTCGAGGTGGAGGCGCTGCGGCAGAAGCAGAGCGCCGCGAACCAGCGGGTCCGCGAGCTCGCGAAGGATCCCGAGGCCATGGGGAAGCTGCGGGGCGAGCTGCGCCAGCTCTCCGACGAGGCGAAGTCGAAGGAAGGGCGGCTCGAGGAGGTCGAGAAGGGGCTCGAAGCGGAGCTGCTCCGGCTGCCGAACCTGCCGCACGAGAGCGTTCCGGACGGCAAGGACGCGAGCGAGAACGTCGTCGTCCGGACGGTGGGTGAGCCGCCGAAGTTCTCCTTCCAGCCGAAGGAGCACTCGGATCTCGGCGAGGCGCTCGGCATCCTCGACTTCGAGCGGGCGGTCAAGCTCGCAGGGGCGCGCTTCGCGGTCTACCGCGGCGCGGGCGCGCGGCTCGAGCGGGCCCTCGTCAACTTCATGCTCGACCTGCACACCTCGCGCGGTTACCTCGAAGTGCTGCCGCCGTTCATGGTGAACCGGGCGAGCTACGTCGGCACGGGCCAGTTCCCGAAGTTCGAGCAGGACGTCTTCGCGGTGGAGGGCCACGACCTCTTCTTGATCTCGACCGCCGAGGTGCCGGTGACGAACCTGCACCGGGACGAGATCCTGGAGGGATCGAAGCTGCCGCTTCGCTACGTCGCCTACACTCCCTGCTTCCGGTCGGAGGCTGGGAGCTACGGCAAGGACACGCGGGGCCTCATTCGGCAGCACCAGTTTCAGAAGGTCGAGCTCGTGAAGTTCGCGCGGCCGGAGGGCTCCTACGAGGAGCACGAGGCGCTCACCCGCGACGCCGAGGAGGTCCTGAAGCGGCTCGGCCTCCCGTATCGCGTCGTGCTCCTCTGCGCGGGAGACATGGGGTTTGGCGCCGCCAAGTGCTACGACCTCGAGGTCTGGCTGCCGGGGCAGAACGCCTACCGCGAGATCAGCTCGTGCTCGAACTTCGAGGACTTCCAGGCGCGGCGCGCCAAGATCCGGTTTCGCGACTCCCCCGGCGAGAAGCCGAGGCTCGTCCACACGCTCAATGGCTCGGGGCTCGCGGTGGGCCGCACCGTCGTCGCCATCCTCGAGAACTTCCAGCGAGAGGACGGCACCGTGGACGTCCCCGAGCCGCTTTGGCCGTACATGGGGGGGCTGCGCCGCCTCGAGCCCATCCCGAAGTAGGGCCCGCCCGCGCGGTTGCCGTTGACTCGCCCCGGCACTAGCGATAGCAACGGCGTTCCTCGCGGTCGCAAGGCCGTCAGGCGCTTGGAGGAGTGGCCGAGCGGTTTAAGGCGGCGGTCTTGAAAACCGTTGGACGGAAACGTCCCGCAGGTTCGAATCCTGCCTCCTCCGCCGCTCGGAAAAATGAGAATAGAAGGAAGCGCTCCGCAAGGAGAAAGCGCGAGCCGGGCTTCGCCCGGCGAGCGCGCGGGGCGCGGGGGCATCGGAGGACGGCCGCAGGCCGCCCGCACGGGCCCCCGACCTCCAAAGGAGAGGTGGCCGAGCGGCCGAAGGCACTCGCCTGCTAAGCGAGTATGGGGCCAAAAGCTCCATCCAGGGTTCGAATCCCTGCCTCTCCGCCGCAGTTGCAGAAACGCAGTTGAAGGCCGACGAGACGGAGCGACTGGTTCTGTTTCGACGGCCGACATTGCGCCCATAGCTCAGTTGGATAGAGCGTCGGACTACGAATCCGAAGGCCGGAGGTTCAAATCCTCCTGGGCGCGCCAGGGAGCGAACGCGAGGTGCCGGAGCGGCGCCCGCGCGGGGAAGCGCGGCTGCCGCTGCCCTCGGCGGCGACGGGCTGGCAGGTCGATTGATCGCGATCAATGCGATGCTCGACGGGCCGGTGTAGGCTCGGCCAGATGAGCTATCTCGTCCAGGGCTGGAAGGCGGTGGGTCCGGGGCGGCTCGAGTCGTTCGAGCGCCCGGCGACGTCGCCGGGGCGAGGCCGCGCGTTGGTGGAGGTCGCCGGCTGCGGCGTCTGCCACACCGATCTCGGCTACCTCTACGACGGCGTCCCGACGAAGCATCCGTTTCCGCTGGTGCTCGGCCACGAGATTGCCGGCGTGGTGGTCGAGGCCGGCGAGGGCGGCTCCGCCTGGCTCGGTCGCCGGGTCCTCGTGCCGGCAGTCTCGCCGTGCGGCGTCTGCCGCTGGTGCAAGGCGGGGCGCGCGACCTCGTGCCGCGCCTCGAAGATGCCGGGCAACGACGACGACGGCGGCTTCGCCTCGCATGTCGAGGTCCCGGCCGACACCCTCTGTGCGATCGATCCCCCGGGCGGCTCCGGCGGCGGGCCGATCGGCGCCGCGGGGCTCGAGCTCTGGGAGCTCTCGGTGGTCGCCGACGCGGTCACGACGCCGCTGCAGGCGATTCGCCGCGCCCAGGTAGGGCCGGGCGACCTCGCCGTCGTGGTCGGCGCGGGCGGTGTCGGGATCTACGCCGTGCAGATCGCGCGGGCGATGGGCGCGGTGGTGGTCGCGATCGACGTCTCGGACGCGAAGCTCGAGCGGGCGCTCGGTCACGGTGCCTTCTCGGCGCTCTCGGCGAAGCTCGGGCCCAAGGAGCTCAAGACGGCGCTGCGGCGGGTCTGCTCGGAGACCGGGGCCGCCGGGGACGGCTGGCGGATCCTCGAGACGAGCGGCTCGGTCGCGGGGCAGGAGCTCGCCTGGTCGCTCCTCACCACCGGCGGCTCGATCTCGGTGGTGGGGTACACCCCTTCGGCCTCGTCGCTGCGCCTCTCGAACCTGATGGCCTTCGATGCGACCGCCTACGGGAACTGGGGCTGCGCGCCCTCGCTCTACCCGGAGGCGCTCGACCTCGTGGCGCAGGGGACCGTGAAGGTCCGTGGGCTCGTGCGGCGCGAGCCGATGGGAGAAGCGCCACGTGTGCTCGACGCCGTGCACCGCGGCGAGGTGTCCGAGCGCGTCGTGCTCGTTCCCGGAGCCTGAACCCGCCTCCAGCAGGAGTTGCCCGTGCCACTGAATGATCACAATCTGGTTCGCGCCGACCTCGCCTTCGAGCAGATCGGCTACGAGGAGCGGCCCGCCCGCCGTCCCGACGGCTCGGAGGCCGAGGGGCTCCATCACGTCTGGATCACGCTGCGCAACGAGAAGGAGATGAACGCCTATACGACGGCCGCCCTGCGCGAGCTGATCCTGGCGTTCCGGCGCGCCTCGAACGACCGCGCGGCGGTCTGCGTGGTGCTCACGGGAGCGGGCACGCGGGCCTTCTGCGCGGGTGGCAACACGCGGGAGTACGCCGAGGTCTACGCGGGGCGGCCGCAGGAGTATCGCCAGTACCTGCGCCTCTTCAACGACCTCGTGACGGGGATCCTCACCTGCGACAAGCCGGTGATCTGCCGCGTCAACGGGCTGCGCGTCGGCGGCGGGCAGGAGATCGGCATGGCCTGCGACTTCTCGGTCGCGCAGGACCTCGCCCGCTTCGGGCAGGCCGGCCCGAAGCACGGCAGCGCGCCGGACGGCGGCTCGACGGACTTCCTCCACCTCTTCGTGGGCATCGAGCGGGCGATGGAGTCGTGCGTGACCTGCGAGCCGTGGAGCTCCTACAAGGCCGCGCGGCTCGGGCTCTTGACCGAGGTCGTGCCGGCGCTGCGAGTCGACGGCAAGCTGATTCCGAACCCGCTCGTCGTCACGGATCGCTGGGTCGACGAGACGGGGCGGGTCGTCCACGGCGAGCCGCGCGAAGGCGAGGCGCTCGCCGCCGGCAAGGCGCTGCTCGAGCGTGGCGAGATCGACCTCGCCCCGCTCGACGCTGCCGTCGAGCGGCTCTGCGCCAAGATCCTGATGACCTTTCCGGAGTGCTCCATCAAGACCGTCGAGTCCCTCCGCAAGAAGAAGCTCGAGCACTGGGATCGCAACCACGAGAGCAGCCGGGCGTGGCTCTCGATGAACATGCTGACCGAGGGGCGCGCGGGCTTCACCGCGTTCCAGAGTGGCGGCAAGTCCCGGGAGATCGACTTCGTCTTGCTGCGGCAGCGGCTCGCGGCCGGCAAGGTCTGGGACGAGGAGATGTTCGCGGCGATCGCGCCTCGGTCCGCGGAAGGCGGCAAGGCCGGGGGCAAGCGAGGATGAGCGTCCGACTCTCGTTCGAGGAGGGTCGGCGGCTCGCCCGCGTCACCCTCGATCAGGGCAAGGGAAACGTCATCGACGGGGCCGGGGCGGCCGAGCTCCAGGCGGCCTTCGAGGCGGCGGCGAGCGAGCCCGTCGCCCGTTGCGTCCTCATCGACGCCGCGGGCCCCCACTTCTCCTTCGGCGCCTCCGTGGAGGAGCACCGGCCGCCGGCGCTCCACGGCATGCTCCGTCGCTTCCACGCGATGCTGAAGACGCTGCTCGAGCTCCCCCTGCCGACCCTCGTGGCGATCCGCGGGCAGTGCCTCGGCGGCGGGCTCGAGCTCGCGCTGGGGGCGAGCCGGATCTTCGCGCACCCGGGCGCGCGGCTCGGCCAGGCGGAGATCAAGCTCGGGGTCTTCGCGCCCGCAGGGAGCGCGCTCCTTCCGGCGCGGGTGGGGCAGGCGACGGCGGATCTAATGCTGCTCACCGGCCGGTCCCTGACCGGCGCCGAGGCGCTCGCCGCGGGGCTCGTGGACGAGCTCTGCGGCCCCGAGGAGGATCCCGCCGCGCAGGCGCTCGCCTTCGCCCGCCAGTCGTTCTTCGAGCTGTCGCCCGCCTCTCTTCGGATCGCCACCCGCGCCGCCCGCGGCAGACACGCCGCCCGGGCCGTCCAGCGGATCGGCGAGCTCGAGAGCCTCTACCTGACCGAACTCGCCGCGAGCCCCGACGGGATCGAGGGGATCGCAGCCTTTCTCGAGAAGCGGCCGCCGCGCTGGCAGACCGGAGGCGCGTCATGAGCTCGAACGTGACTGAAGCCGACGAGATCGTGCGGCGCTGCGAGGCGCTCTACGCGGATCTGTCGCTCTCGGCGGTGAAGAGCTGGCAGGCCTCCCACCCGGGCCGGCCGGCGATCGGGCTCTTGCCGATCTATGTGCCGCGCGAGCTGGTCCACGCCTCTGGCGCGCTCCCGGTCTCGATCCTGGGCGGCGGTGACCAGATCGACATCGTCAAGGGCGACGCCTGCTTTCAGAGCTACATCTGCCACCTGCCGCGCTCGACGGTCGAGCTCGGGCTTCAGGGTCGGCTCGAGGCGCTCGACGGATTCGTCTTCCCTTCGACGTGCGACGTCATCCGAAACCTCTCCGGAATCTGGCAGCTGCTCTTCCCGGGGAAGTACGTCCGCTACCTGGATCTTCCCCAGGCGATGGACCCGAGCACGGGGGGCGAGTTCTACCGGCGCGACCTCGAGGCGCTCGGGGCCGAGCTCGGCCGGCTTCCCGGCGGCAACGCGCCGACGACCGAATCGCTCGCCACGTCGGTTCGGCTGTACGAGGAGAACCGGCGGGCGCTCGCCACGCTCCGGCAGCTTCGGGCCGAGGCGCCCTGGCTCGTTCCCCTCGACGAGAGCTACCTCGTCGTGAGGGCGGGGGCCGTCCTGGACGTCGAGGAGCACACGGAGCTGGTTCGGGCCTACGCCGCCGCCGCGACCCGGAGGCGCCGCAAGGCCGAAGATCGGATCCGGGTCGTGATCGCCGGCGCGTTCTGCGAGCAGCCGCCGCTCGGGCTGCTCCGGACGATCGAGCGCAGCGGCTGCTACGTCGTGGACGACGACCTCTTCCTCGGGGCGCGCTGGATCCAGCCCACCGAGGCGGAGGATCGCGGCGACCCGCTGACCTCGCTGGCCCTCGCCTACCTGAACCGGAGCGTCGTGGCCTCGACGCGCTACCAGCCCGATGGCCTGCGCGGCGAGGATCTCGTGCGTCAGGTTCGAGAAAAGCGGGCGGACGGCGTGATCTTCGCCGCGCCCTCCTTCTGCGACCCCGCCCTCCTCGATCAGCCGCCGCTGCAGAAGGCGCTCGGTGAGGCCTCGATCCCGTTCATCACCTTCAAGTACGCGGAGAACACGGGGCAGTTCCAGGCCATCCGCGAGCAGGCAGGCACTTTCTCCGACTCGATCAAGCTCTGGGGTGAAGGATGAAGCTTCCGATCACCGAAGCGACAGCGAACGCCGCTCCGCCCCCCGCGCCGCTGGCTCGCGCGGCCAGCCAGGTCGTCCAGAGGGACGCGAGCCCGACGGTCCAGAAGGACGCGAGCATGGACCGCCAGAAGGCGATGCTCGCGGGCTACTTCTCGGAGCTCGCCCACGCGCGCGAGACCGGCCGCAAGGTCGTCTACACCTTCGTCCCCGGAAACCTGACCGAGCTCATCCGCGCTGCCGGCGCGCTCGGCGTCTACCCGGAGGTGAACGCACTCCAGTCGGCGATGCGCCAGCGCAGCGACGGTTTCGTGCGCGAGGCGGAACGGCTGGGCCACAACGAGGACGTCTGCTCGTACGTGAAGTGCGACGTGGGCATGCTGGCGAGTGGAAACATCGGGCCCACCGGCGAGAAGCTGCCGCCACCGGATCTCCTGCTGCTCAGCTACACCGGCTGCTTCACGTTCCTCAAGTGGTTCGAGCTGCTCCAGAAGGAGTACGGCTGCGAGATCGCGATGCTCCACGTCCCCTACCAGGCGGACGGGACGGTGACCGAAGACATGCGTCGCTACGTCGCGAAGCAGCTCGCCACCGAGGTCATTCCGAAGCTCGAGAAGGTGACGGGCCGCAAGGTCGATCTGGACGAGCTCGCCGAGCTCTTGCGGCGCTCGGGCAGGGCCGAGGACGACCTCGTTTGGGTGCTCGACAGCGCGAAGAGCCGGCCGTCGCCCATCGATGCCTACTTCGGCGGGGTCTACTACGTCGGGCCGATCTTCACCGCCTTTCGCGGCACCGAGGACTGCGAGGGCTACTACCACGACCTTCGGGGCGAGGTGGCCGCGCGGCTGGCGCGCCGCGAGGGGCCGGTCATGCCGAACGGCGTGCTCGCCGAGGAGCGCTTCCGGATCGTCGTCGAGGGCCCCCCGAACTGGACCCACTTCCGCGACTTCTGGCGCATCTTCTACGACGAGGGGGCGGTGGTCGTGGCCTCGAGCTACACCAAGGTGGGGGGGCTCTACGACCAGGGTTTCCGGCATGGACAGGATCGGGACCCGCTCCTCTCGCTCGCGGACTACTGCCTCGGCTGCTACACGAACCACTCGCTGACGGCCCGGGTCGAGCTGCTCTCCTCCTACGTTCGAGACTTTGGCGCGGACGGGTTCGTGATCAACTCGCTCAAGAGCTGCAACTCGTTCTCGGTGGGGCAGCTCGTGATGATGCGGGAGGTCGAGAAGCGGACCGGCGTTCCGGGAGGCTTCATCGAGACCGACCTCGTCGACCCTCGTTACTACAGCCAGGCGAACATCAAGAACCGGATTGAGAGCTACCTGCAAATGATCGCGCAGCGGAAGGCGAGCGCCTGAGCCATGGCCCTCTTCGTCGGCATCGACCTCGGATCCACCACGAGCAAGGCCGTCGTGCTCGACGAGCGCGAGGGGATCCTCGGCAAGGGACTCACCAACACCCGCTCGAACTACGAGGTTGCCGCCACGGTGGCCCGCGAGGAGGCGCTCGATGACGCGCGCCTCGCGCTGCTCGGGCGTGGCCTCGCCGAGCGGATCGGGCCCGAGACGGATCGGCTCACGGCCGAGCTGCGCCGCGCCTGGGTCGTCTCCCGCTGCGTCGAGCGGCTCCACGCCCTCGGCGCCCGGGTGGCGCAGAACGCCGAGAAGGGCGGCAGCCCCACCGACGCGAAGGCGGTTCGGTCGCTGTTCGAGGCCATCGAGGGAGAGGCCGACCGGGTCTTCGCTCCGCTCGCCGAGGACCGGAGCCGGTTCTTCCGCGACGTCGTGTCGGCGCGCTTCTTCGCGGACGCCACGGAGGCTGCGCAGCGCGGGGCGCTGTCGTACGAGGCGGCGGTCAACGCCTACGACCAGGCGATCGTCGCCGTCGAGAACGAGGAGGCGCCGCTGCCCGCGCAGGCGCGCATCGGCACCGCTCTCGCGCGGGCGAGGCTAGAGCCGAAGGAGCGGACCCTGCTCGAGGACGCTTGGCGAGGTCTGGACGAGAAGGCGCTCGAGGTGGGTCGCTACGTCGGGACCGGCTACGGCCGCCAGCTCCTGCCGTTCCCGAAGGAGCAGATCCGCAGCGAGATCCTCTGCCATGGGCTCGGTGCCCACGCCCTCTACCCCGAGACGCGCACCGTCCTCGACATCGGCGGTCAGGACACCAAGGCGATCCAGCTGGACCCGAAGGGGCTCGTCCTCAACTTCCAGATGAACGACCGTTGCGCCGCCGGCTGCGGTCGCTACCTCGGCTACATCGCCGAGGAGATGAACCTCGGCCTGCACGAGCTCGGGCCGCTCGCGCTCTCGGCGACCCGGGCGGTCAAGATTTCGTCGACCTGCACGGTCTTCGCCGGCGTCGAGCTGCGGGATCTGCTCTCCCTCGGGGAGCGGCGGGAGAACATCCTGCTCGGACTCCACCGGGCCATCCTGCTGCGGGCCATGAGCCTTCTCTCGCGATCCGGCGGCGTGAACGAGCAGCTCACCTTCACCGGTGGCGTCGCCAAGAACGCCGCCGTCGTCCACGAGCTGCGGGCGCTCGTGGAGGAGCATTACGGGGCCCGCACCATCAACATCCACGCGGATTCCATCTACACGGGCGCCCTCGGCGCCGCCCTCTTCGCGAAGCGGGGCGGCGGAGAGGGGCTGCCGGTGGCCAAGCGGCCGAAGCGCGCCGCGGCGGCGCCGCCGGTCGGGAGCTGAGCCATGGGTGAGGTCGTCACCGCCGGCGTCGACGTCGGCACCGGGGCAGTCAAGGCGGCGGTGGTCCGCAGCGACGGGGGCCGTCAGCCCGAGCTGCTCGGGGTCCACCGCGAGCGGCTTCTGCGCCGGGATCCAGGTCGCGTCGCCGAGCTCGCCTACGAGAGCGCCCTCCGCGCCGCGGGGGTGACCGCGCGGGAGGTCGCCTACGTCGCCTCGACCGGCGACGGCGATTCGGTGGCCTTCCGGGACGGCCACTTCTACGGCATGACCACCCATGCCCGCGGGGCCACGATGCTCCTGCCGGCGGCGCGGTCCGTGGCCGATCTCGGCGCGTTGCACGCCCGGGTCTTCGTGATCGACGGCCGCAGCCGCGTGCTCGGCAGCCGCATGACGAGCCAGTGCGCGAGCGGCACCGGCCAGTTCATCGAGAACATCGCCCGTTACCTCGGGATCCGGCTCGAGGACGTGGGGCCGCTCTCCCTGACCGCGCCGCGCGCGGAGGTCTGCAGCGGGATCTGCGCGGTCCTCGCCGAGACCGACGTCATCAACATGGTCTCGCGTGGCATCGCACTCGCCGAGATCGTCCGGGGCATCCACGAGTCGATCGCCCAGCGCCTCGCGAAGCTCCTGCGGATGGTGAAGGCGCCCTCGCCGGTCGTGCTGACCGGCGGGCTCGCGGCCGACGTCGGCCTTCGGGCGGAGATCGAGCGGGCGCTGAAGGACGACGGCGGCGCGCCGCTCGAGGTGGTCGCCCACGCGCACTCGGTCCACGCCGGCGCCCTGGGCGCCGCGCTCTGGGCCGCGCACCGGCTCGCCCGCCTCGAGGCTCGTTCAGCCGTCGGACGGCGCCAGCAGGAGATCGGCGAAGCGGCCGTCGTCGTCCGTCCAGAGCCGGTCGATCCGCAGCTCTGAGGCGAGCGCCAGCTCCGCGAGCTCCTCGCGCGAGTACTTGTGGGAGCTCTCGGTGTGGATCTCCTCGCCAGGCTCGAACGAGAGTTCGAGGTCGAGCCCTTCGATGCGGACGCGCTGCGCGCGCCGGCTCACGAGGAACATGTCGACGCAACCGCGCACGACGTCGTAGCGCGCGAGGTGGCGGAAGCCCGCGAGGTCGAACTGCCCGCCGAGCTCGCGGTTGATGCGCGCGAGCAGGTTCAGGTTGAAGGCCGCCGTGACGCCTTGGGCATCGTCGTAGGCGGCCTCGAGGGTGGCTCTCTCTTTGCGCAGGTCCACCCCGAGCAGGAGCCGGTCGGCGGGCCCGAGCGCCTCCCGGACGCGGCGAAGGAAGCGGGCCGCCTCGGCGCGGTCGAAGTTGCCGACGTTCGACCCGAGCCAGAGGAGGAGCTTCGGCTGAGCCCAGCCGGAGAGCCGACGAAGCCCTTCCTCGTAGTCGCCGTGAACCGCGAGGACGCGCAGTGAAGGGTAGCTGCCGAGCAGCGAGGCGGCGCTCTCCTCGAGGGCGCTGCGCGAGATGTCGACGGCGACGTAGGTGGCGGGACCCTCGCGCAGCAGCGGCTCGAGGAGCAGACGAGTCTTGACGGCGCTGCCGCTCCCGAGCTCCCAGACGGAATCGACGCTCCCGACGCGGTCCAGGATCTCCGCGGCGCGGCGCTCGAGGATCTCCCGCTCCGCGCGGGGTGGGTAGTACTCGGGGACGCCGCAGATCGCCTCGAAGAGGCGCGACCCTTCGGCGTCGTAGAACCAGCGGCAGGAAAGCCGCCTGGGACGGGCCTCGAGCCCCGCGCGGACGTCTGCCGCGAAGTCGCCGCCGTCGACGGCCTCGGCCGCCGCGAGCTCGAAGCGTCCGGTCGTCGTCACGGCCGGCCTCACAGCCCCCCGAGGAGCCGCCGCCAGGCCTCGCGCTCCCGTGCGGGGGCCACGAGGGAGCGCAGCCGCCGGCAGTGGCGGGCGAGCGCTTCGTGAAAGGCGTCGTCCCGTTCGACCCGGGCGAGCAGCCGCGCGAGCGACCGGGTGTCGCCGACGGGAAAATAGCCGCGGTAGGTGGCGCCGAGCAGGCCGACGGAGCCGGGGATTCGCGACGCGAGGATGGGAGTGCCCATGGCCAGCGCCTCGGAGATCACGTTCGCCCCGCCCTCGGCGCGGGAGCTGAGGACGAGGGCTCTCGCTCGCGCGAGCCGCCGCAGAGTCTCGGAGCGGGGGCGTTCGCCGAGCCAGCGGTAGCGTGGGTTGCGACGCTCCTCGGCTCGCGCCCGCCGCGCCAGCGCCTCGTCCAGCGCGCCGCCGAGGTGAACAATCTGGAGCCGGGAGGCCTTGGGCAGCCGCCGGCTCGCGAGGGCGGCCCGGAGCGGATCCTTGACGGGTCTCAGGTGGCCGATGACGCAGACGTCGAAGCCCCTGGCCGGCGGCGGGCCCGCCGGGGTCGGGACGGACTGGAGGATCACGCGGGCCTTGGCGCGCTGCTCCGGCGGCAGAGCCTCGATCGCGAGTGGCTGGAGGACGACCAGGCGATCGGCCAGCGCGAGGCACTCCGTCCCGCCGCGACCGAGGCCGCAGTAGAGGTCCGTTCCGGTGAGCGCGACGACGAGGGGGGAGTGGGGATTCCGATCGCGGAAGCGGAGCACGGACGGACGGCTCTTGACGGCGTGGAGCGCGATGAGCGCGTCGGCCCGCCCGCCGAGGTATTCGGTCTCGACGACGACGCGGTGGCCGAGCGAGCGCAGCAGGCGGGCCCAGCGTCGGGCCGTGACCCGGTTGCCGCTGCGCGAGTCGTAGGATGCCGGCGTGACGAGGTGGAGGGTCATCGGGCGCAGCTGCGAAAGCCGGCGAGGACGTCGCGCCGGTCCGGCGTGTAGAAGTTGCGGTAGCGGGGCCGGATGAGGCGGGAGCGCGTCGCCCACGCGCCTCCCCGCAGCACCTTGTGGGTTCCGAACCAGGGCTTCGAGTAGTCCTCGTAAGGATCCGCCGCGAAGCCTGGGTACGGGGCGAAGTCGCTCTGGGTCCACTCCCAGACGTTGCCGACCATCTGCCGGCAGCCGAAGGCGCTGTCTCCCGCCGGGAGCGCATGGACCGAGACGGGCCCGCCGCTGGCGCCGTCGAGGTTCGCCCGCTCCGCCGTGGGCGGCCCGTCACCCCAGGGGAAGCGCCGCGCGGCGTCGGGCGGCGCCCCCGGTTCACCGATGGCGGCCAGCTCCCACTCCGCCTCGGTCGGCAGTCGGCGTCCGGCCCAGCGGCAGTAAGCATCGGCCTCGAACCAGCTCACGTGGAGCGCCGGCAGATCAGGCTCGAGATCGAGCCAGCGGTCGAAGTGGCGCCGCCGCCAGACGCGCCCCTCGCGTCGCCAGTAGACGGGGTGGAGGGCCTGGGCCTCCGATCGCCAGCGCCAGCCGGCCTCGCTCCAGAGCTCCCTTCTTTGGTAACCCTTCGCCTCGACGAACTCGAGGAACTCGGCCTGGGTGACGGCGGTCCGGGCGATGGAAAAGGGCGAAAGCTCGACGGCGTGGGACCACTTCTCGTTGTCGAAGACGAACGGCTCCTCCCGCGGAGAGCCGAGGCGGAAGCGGCCGCCGGGGATCCGGACGTCGCCCGCGATCCGCGCCACCGCCGGCGGCGCCGCGGTCGCCGGCGCCGGCGCCGGCGCCGGCGCCGCATAGCCGAGGGTCTGACGCGTGTAGGCGAACGCCTCCCCGTGCATGTCCTCGTGAAAGAGCGCGAGGAGGAGGAAATACCACGGGGGCTCGTCCTCCAGCCGCTGGAGCCGCTCGAGAAGCTCGGTGAGCCCGGCGGAGAGATCGCGGAGCGTCTCTCCCATGTCCGGCAGCGGGAGCTCCCAGCGGAGGTCATGCGCGACGCGGCTCGAGTCGTAGAGCGCGTCCGCGTTCCCGCGCCGAGGCGGCAGTCGAAAGACGTGACGGGAGAGCCAACGCTCCTGGAACCAGCCGACGTGGCCGACCTCCCAGAGCGGCGGGTTGACGATGGGGATGCGGGGGACGACGAGCTGCTCGTCCGAGAGATCCTCGACGAGTGAGAGGGTCCGCTGCCTTGCGTCGGCGAGCCAGGCGACCACCGTCGGGAGGTCGAACGCGTGGGGGGTGGGCGACGCGGCCATGCCGTGCCGCCGATCTTAGGGTGCTCGCTCGCCTGGGGCAACCGGCCGGCCCGCGCGGGTCTCCTGGACGAGCCGCCTGACGTCGTCGAAGAGGTCCGCGGGGACCTCGCGGCCGCGGATCACGGGCCAGGTCCGCTCGGCGGCGATCCGCCAGGCCGCCGGATCGGCCGGCGCGTCGACGACGAGCCCCTGCCGCTTCATCTCGGCGATCGCCTGCTGATTCATCCGCTCCGCCTCGGCGGAGAGCTCCTGGCCCGTCGCTTCGCCGATGGCGAGGAGCTTCGTCCGGATCGCCGGTGGGATGCGTTCCCAGGTCCGGGACCGAACCACCGTGGCGGCGCTCAGGAGGCTCCAGTCGAAGTCGAGCATGTGGCGAGTGCGCTCGAACGTCCGAGAGACGAGGGCGAAGAGGGGCGGCTCGCAGAGAACGTCGATCATGCCGGTGGCAAGCGACGGTGTGATGTCCGTGGCGCTCAGGACCACCGGCCGAAAGCCGGCGGCCTCCCAGCCGACGACGCTCCCGGGATCTCCTTCCCAGGAGTAGAGCTTCGCGTCCCTGGCGTCCGCCGGCTGTCGGAGCGGATTCACCGAAAAGAAGCGGGCGGTGCCGACCGTCGCCCAGCCGACGACGACGAAGCCGCGGGCCGCGAGCGCCCGCTCGAGCCGGCCGCGGATCCTCGGGAGCACGCTGTCGAGCTCGGCGGAGGTCGCGATGAGGCCTGGGACGTCGAGCACCGCGGGCTCGGGCGTGATGTCGTGCATGCCGACGGTGGTCAGCGACGCGGCCTGCAGCTCGCCGATGCCGATCTTTCGGATCATGTCGCCTTCGCCGCCCGCGACGCCCCCAGGGTAGATCCGAAGCTCCACGGTGCCGCCGGAGGCCTCGCGCCATTTCTGGGCCATCTCTTCGAGGACTTGGTGGTAGGGCGACCCGCGCGGCGCGAGGGTGGCGAGCTTGACGACGATGCGGCCTGAAGGGGCGGCGACCCCGAATGAGAACGCCAGGGCGAGGATGGGCGAGAGCGTCATGTGGGTCCTCTTGCCCCTCAGTGTATTGAGCGCGCCGCGGAGCGGAAGTGCGCCTGGCCGGAGGGCGAGATCCCCCGGGGGTCTCGGATCGCCGAGGGAGCGATCGGTGGCCGACCAGGGAGGCAAGCCGTTCCAGGCGCGGGATTGTCAGGGTCGCTCGTTTGAGCGTAGATCGACCTCCCATGGTGCGGCGGCTCGAGGCTCTCGTCCTCCTCAGCGGTTTCGTCCTCGGCTGCTCGCCGCAGGGCTACACGCACCTCTACGCCACGCAGGACTTCGCCCCGAGCTACACGGCCGCGGACGTCGCGGCGCTGAACCACCTCGGGGCCACCCAAGTGGACCAGGGGGTCAACTTCTCCGTCTATTCGGAGAACGCGACGAAGCTGCAGCTCCTGCTCTTCGACGATCCCGAGTCGCAGTTGCCGTCGCGGCAGTTCGACCTGAAGCCGCAGGGGAACGTCTGGAACGTCTTCGTCTCAGGGGTGGGCCTGAACCAGCCTTACGGCTACGTCGCCTGGGGGCCCAACTGGCCGTACGATCCGAGCTGGCAGCCGGGCACCATCGCCGGCTTCCAGGCGGACGTCGACTCCTCGGGCAACCGGTTCGACCCCAACAAGCTGCTGCTCGACCCCTACGCCCGCATGATGCACCGCGACTTCGACTGGGCCGAGGGGAGCGCGGCGAGCGGACCGGATCGGGCGACCTCGACTTTCCAGGCGGCGGGCAAGGCGCTGACGATTCAGAGCCAGTACCAGTGGAGCGACCACGAGTCCCAGTGGCTCGTCTCGCGCCAGGACCCGAACATGGCGGGCCACCGCTGGCAGGACCAGATCGTCTACGAGGTTCACCCGAAGGGGTTCACCGCGAGCCCGGCCTCCGGGGTGCTCCATCCCGGGACCTTCCGCGGCGTGGGCGAGAACGCCGGCTACCTGGCGGATCTCGGGATCACCGCGGTCGAGTTCCTTCCCGCCATGGCGAAGTCGACGGACGGCGGCTACTGGGGCTACGACACGATCGGCTTCTTCTTCCCGGAGCTCACCTATGCGTCCGTCTGCGACCCGCAGACCGGCGCCTGCCAGGCCGATCACCCGGCCGGCGCCATCGACGAGTTCAAGTGGATGGTCGACCAGCTCCACCAGTACGGCATCGAGGTCTTTCTCGATGTCGTCTACAACCACACGGGCGAGGGCGGGCTCTGGCGGCAGGAGGTGCAGCAGGACGACGTGCCTCCGCTGCCCGACGGCGCGCCGAACCTTCTCTACTTCGACCCGAAGGAGGTCGCGAGCATCCTCGAGTTCCGAGGGTTCGACAACGCGGCCTACTACGCCCTGAGCCCCGACAACCAGACCTACTGGGACAACTCGGGCGTCGGCCAGGACACCCGCGTGAACCACACGCCCATCACCCGGCTCATCGTCGACTCGCTCCACTACTGGGTCACCGAGATGCACGTCGACGGCTTCCGGTTCGACGAGGGCGCCTGCCTGGGCGAGCCGGACATGAACTACAACGCGTGGGACCCGACCCACAGCGTGCTTCAGCAGATCGCCGACGACCCGCTCTTCCACCAGCAGAACATCCGAATCGTGGCCGAGCCTTGGTCTGCGGGCGGGCCGGGCGACCAGCAGGCTCACTTCCCGTCGTCGTCGACGCTGCCGGGCTACGGCTGGGGGGAGTGGAACGGCTCCTTCCGCGACTGGTGGCGGCAGTTCATCAACGAGGATGGGACCTCGGACGCGAGCCAGTCGGGGACCTGCCCGAACGTCCCCCTGGTCTGCGGCAACGGCGGGAGCTGCGCCCAGCTCGACGCGAACGACTGGGCGTGCAAGTGGCCCTACTGGTCGCTCGGCAGCACGACCTGGACGACGGTCACGCCTCAGAACGGCGCGAACGCGGGCTTCTTCCTCTATGGTTCGCAGGACTTCTTCCAGCCGAACGGCCGGAAGCCGTACCACTCGTACGACTTCGTGACGATCCACGACGGCTTCACGATGTACGACCTCCTCTCCTTCGACCAGCAGGTGAACGGCTGCGGGCCGATCAACCCGGGCTGCTGCCAGCAGCCGGCCAACACCGCGCTCTGCGATCACAACAGCAACGACCCGTGGAGCGACGCGAGCAACAACTCGCGCAACTGGGGGCAGGCGAACGAGGACATCAAGCGTGAGCTGATACGCGACCTCTTCGTCGCGATGATGATCTCGCACGGCACGCCGCTCCTCCTCGGCGGCGACGAGTGGATGCGCACCCAGTTCGGCAACAACAACGCCTACTCCACCCTGGCCGACAACCCCTACAACTGGTTCGACTGGGGCACCTGGCAGGCGGCCCCGGAGAAGAGCCGGATGCACGACTTCGTCCGGCAGCTCATCGCGCTGCGCAAGCGCTTCTCCTACGCGCTCGCGCCGCCGGACTACGGCGCCGGGGCGCAGATCTCCTGGGAGGACAGCACGGCCGGGCAGGAGCCGAACTGGGGAAGCCGCCACGTCGCGATCCACTACCCGCCGAGCGCGCTCGGGCCCGAGCTCGACATCCTCCTCAACCTCGAGCCGAGCCCAACGACCTTCACCCTGCCGGCGAGCGGGAGCTGGGTCCGGCTCGTCGACACGCAGACGACCTTCGACGAGCCCTCGTACTTCCAAGGCTCCGGTCTCGATCCGAACCAGAGCGAGAACGCCTCGGTCCAGAGCCCGGTGCCCGTGCCGGGCGGCTCGTACACGGCCCAGCCGAGAAGCATCGTCATCCTCGAGGGCGCGCCCGCGACCGCTCCGTGATCGCCCCTCCAGCGGGCGACTTCGCATAGACTGCGCCCGATGCTCGGGCGCCCGTCGAACACCCTCCCGCTGTGCAGCCTCTGCGCCTGCCTCCTCGCTCCGGGCGTCGCCCGAGCCGATCTCGCGGGATCCTACGACGAGCTCGGGCTGTCGAGCGGCCGCTTCAGCATCGGCGGTTACTGGCGTCTCCAGGCGCTCACGGATTTCCAGGGAGGCAACGGCCGGCTCGGCCTGTCGACTCTCAACGGCCGGCTCTTGAACGAGGGGCCGTACGGAATCCTCATGGGTCGGCTCATGCTCGTCGGCTCCGATCGGCCGTCCTCCACCGAGCCCTGGGCGGCGCTGACCCTGCGCGTCGAGGGCGACTCCTTCCTGGGCACCGACGCGGGGAACGGATCGCTCGCGAACTATGCCATCACGAACTTCGGCGTCGACGTCGGTAACCTGCTCCTCGAAAACGTCACCTGGCGACTCGGCATCATCTGGTACGAGCCTGGGGACATCGATCTCTACGACATGTTCCCAGACGACCTCTTCTACGGGGTCGCCGGGGCGTCGGCGTTCTACCGGACCGAAACCCTCGAGCTCCTCGTCGGCCTCGGCGACGCCGGTTGGGATCTGCACGGGGCGAACTACGACACGGTGTTCACGGGGGGCGGCTGGCTCCGCCTCCACCTCGGCAAGCACTTCCAGATCGCGGGCGGCGGCCAGTTCGGCTACGAGCCGGACAGCCCGGGCAACCAGAACGGCCCCTACCAGACGCCCGGCGTGAGCTACATCGACTTCTATCGACATACCGCGGCGCAGAGCTACTTCCAGGGGCTCCCGAGCACGATCCAGCCGAACCCGAGCCTCTTCCCGAACCCTCAGCCGCGCTCGTCGCAGAACTGGAAGCTCGTCGGCTACGCGGGCGTGAACGGCTTCGGGCCGCTGCAATGGGACAACTTCTTCATCCACTACCTCAAGCAGCCGCCCCAGACCTCCTACCAAGAGCTCTACGATGGCCAGACGTACAACGTGTACATCCACGATCTTACCGATCAGGACTACGAACTCTTCATGGGGAACGAGGCGAACCTCACCCTCTGGCCGCGGCGGCTCGACCTCGCCATCGCCGGGATCTACGGGGTCGAGCGGAACTACGCCAACACGCAGGTGGCAGGCTACGACAACTACACCTTCATCTCTGGGGTCGCCCGCTTCCAGGCTTACCTGACGAAGACCATCCACCTTCTCTTCGAGACGAGCCTCGCGGAGGAGCACTCGCTCAACGGCAACCTCTTCCGGGATCACCAGGACTCGATCTTCCAGAACGACTACGGCGTCTCGGATCCGCTGGGGCTCCAGTTCGGGGACAGCCCCTATCGCGACACATGGCAGGGCAAGTGGGGCGTCGTCTTCAACCCGAATGGCCGAGGGATCTACAATCGTCCCTCGCTCCGGTTCCTCTATGGTCTGCAATACTCGACGGCTCAGGATGCCTTCCAGAGCGGCTACGTGAACAACCTGAACCAGTACAACCAGTTCGTCGGCCCCGAGCAGCACTGGCACTCGGTGGCCGGCATCGAGACGGAGGGCTGGTTTTGAGCGCGCGCGCCCGGCTCGTCTGCGGCGCGCTCGCTGCCGCCTGTGCGATCGGCTGCATCCATCGTGGCCCCATCGTCCGCCTCGACGCGAAGCTTCCCATCACGCTGGTCATCCTGCGGGACGCGAAGGGCAAGGTGATCGCCGACCGGGTCCCTCGGGCCCTGCGGGAGGGCATCGAGGCCGAGCTCTCGCGTCGCAATCTCTCGCCCGAACGGCTGAACGTCGACGCGCTCGCGCCGCTGCTCGGAGCCCAGGACACGCGCAGCCGCGTCGAGCTCCTCGGCAAGGCGATCGGCCCCAGGCGCGAGTTCCTCCTCGTCGAGCTCTCGACGACCTACTTCGGGGAGATGGCGGGCGGCTGGAAGTGGAACACGGCGACGCGCCTCACCTTGGGCGAGGTGGGCGATCTGGCGGGCCAGACGCAGCGGACCTTCTCGGTCGCCTCGTTCCTCATCCAGGAGTACCAGGGCGAGCGCGAGGCGCTCGCGGACGCGGCCGACGACATCTCGGAGCGGGTAGGCCAGCTGCTCGACGAGCACTTCGCGGGACACCCGGGCACCACGAAGGCCGAGGCCCGCCGCGAGCCCCTCTCCCCCGATCCGCTTCCTCCCTGGGAGGCGCGGCCGCTCTACTTCGTGATGCTCGACCGGTTCGCCCCAGGCGGCGGTCAGGCCACGGGCGCCGATCGAGCAGATCCGGCCGGCTGGCACGGCGGTTCGATCGCGACGCTCCGCCGCCACCTCGGCGATCTCGAGTCGCTCGGTGTGGGGGCCGTCTGGCTGTCGCCCGTCTCCCGCTGCCGCGAGGAGAAGCTCGGGAGCTGGGGGGCCTACCACTGCTACTGGGTCGAGGATCTTCGCACTTTCGAGCCGCGGCTCGGGAGCGAGGTGGAGCTGCGGGCCCTTCGTGACGAGCTGCACGCGCGTGGGATGCGGCTCGTGCTCGACGTCGTCTTGAACCACGTCGCGCCCGATTCGCCGCTTCTGCGCGAGCACCCGGATTGGTTCCACCCGGATCTTCCGCTACGGGACTACGGCAACCCGACCGAGGTGGAGCAGGGCTGGCTCGCCGGGCTGCCGGATCTCGCGCAAGAAAAGCCCGCGGTCGCGGCCTACCTCGTGCGCGCCGTCACCGACCTCGTGGAGCGCGTCCGGCCCGACGGCCTGCGGCTCGACGCGGTCAAGCACATCCCGCTCGCCTTCTGGTCGCGCTTCGACCGCGAGCTTCGGGCCCGCTTCCCCGGGTTGCTGCTCCTCGGCGAGGACCTCGAATACGACCCGGCCGCGCTGGCCGCGGCCGCTCGCGCGGGCGGCTTCGGCGCGCTCTTCGACTTTCCGCTGCAGGCCGCCCTCGTCGGGGCGATCTGTCGCGGCGAGCCGGTGGGGGCCGTCGCCGCGCGGCTGGGCCTCGACCGGCTCGAGCCGCCGCAGACCCGCTTCGTGACGCTGCTCGACAGCCACGACCTCCCCCGTCTCGCGACCGCCTGCGGTGGGGACGACCAGCGGATCGCCCTGGCGCTGGCGGCGCTCCTGTCCATGCGGGGGATCCCGTCGCTCACCTACGGCACGGAGGCGGGGCTCGAAGGAGCCGTCGATCCCGCCAACCGGGGCGACCTCGTGTTCCCGGTCACCTCGCCCTTGCGGCTGCTCCTCGAGGGCTACGACCGGCTTCGGGCCACCCACCCGGCGCTCGCGGTGGGGCGGACGTACGTGCTCTCGGCCGACCGGGACTCCTTCCAGCTGCTCCGCGTCGCCTCGGGTCAGGTTGTCTGGGTCGAACTCGCGCGCGGCCCGGGGGAGGCGCTTCCTCCCGCGTCGGTGGGCGACTGGGGAGAACGCTGGGAGGCGCATGCGGGCTCCCTCGCGATCCGGGTGGCGGTTTCCGCTGCTGCGCGCGCGGGGCAGCGGCTGGCGCTCGGTCTCGCCACGAGCCCCCGCCCGGTCCGCTTCGAGGCGAAGGGGCTGCCGGCGCTCCGGACGGGCGACAGCGTCGCCGTCGCCGGCTCGGCACCCGAGCTGGGATCGTGGAGCCCGCTCCGGGCGGTCGGGATCGGCGCGGACGTGCCGCTGCCGGCGAGCTCGGCATACGAGCTCAAGCTGGTCGTCCGGCGAGCGGGGGGGAAGGTCGAGTGGCAGCCGGGGCCCAACGACGTGGTCTACGTCGCCGCGGGCGCGGCGGCGACGACCATCTCGCTTCGCTGGTCGCCGGGATGAGCCCTCGCGGCTACTCGAGGATCTTCTTCGAGAGCATGCGGCCGTCCCTGCCGTCCACCTCGTAGACGATCGGGACGCCGGTCGCGAGTTCGAGGCCGACCACCTGCTCGGGGCTCAGCCCTTCGAGCTTCATCGCGATCGAGCGATTCGAGTTGCCGTGCGCGACCACGAGGACGTTCTTGCCGAGCCGAAGGTCGCCGAAGATCGCCCGCTCGTAGAACGGCAGCGTCCGCTTGGAGGTCATCTCGAGGGACTCGCCGTTCGGCGGGGCGACGTCGTACGAGCGGCGCCAGAGCTTCACCTGCTGCTCTCCGTACCTCGCCGCGGTGTCCGCCTTGTTCAGCCCCTGGAGGTCGCCGTAGTGGCGCTCGTTCAGCGCCTGGTCGCGGATCACCGGCAGCTTCAGCCCCGCCGCCGCGAGAACGATGGCGAGGGTCTCCTGGGCGCGGCCCAGCGCGGATGTGTAGGCCACCTCGAAGCGGAAGCCGCGCAATCGTTCGCCCGCCCGCCGCGCCTCTTCGCGGCCCGAATCGGAGAGCGGAACGTCGACCCAGCCGGTGAAGCGGTTCTCGAGGTTCCAGATCGACTGGCCGTGGCGGACGAGGACGAGGGTGGGCATGCGCGGAGGCTATTCCAGGAGACCTTCGGGGACCAGTCCGTCGTGGGCGGCGACCGGCGTCCGTGGACCGCGGGCCGAGCGGGTGCGCGCTCGAACCGGGCGAAGCTGGACTTCCCCGGGGGGCACCGAGGCGATCCGAGCGGGCGGCGGAGAGGGCGAAACGCTCGCTTTGGGCGGCTAGCGGACGCGGAGGCGGGTGCGGCGCAGATCGCGGATGGTGTCGAGGAGCGTCTGGACCTTGACCGGCTTCACAAGGCAGGCGACCGCGCCCATCTCCTTGCACTTCACGGCCGTCGCTTCGTCCGCTTCGCCCGTCACCACCACCACCTGAATGTTCCGCGTGGCGGCATTGTCTCGGAGCCGCTCGAGCAGATCGTAACCGTTCAGCCCGGGCATCCGCAGGTCGAGGATCAGCACGTCTGGCCGGATCTCGCCGACGAGGAGGAGGGCGTCGATGCCGTTCTCCACGGTCCGCAGCGAGACCTCGTCGTCGAACGGCTTGAATGCACGAGCGAGCGCCGACAGAAAGCGGGGATCGTCGTCGACCACGAGGACCTGGCTGATCGCGAGGCCCCGCAACTCCTCCGGCACGGGCATCCCGTGGTGGCGTGCGAAGCGAACGACCTCGTCGGCTGCGACGCGGCGGTGGCCACCCGGGGTACGGAAAGCATAGATCAGCCCGTCATTGATCCACTTCACCACGGAGGACGGGTTCACCTGGAGCAGATCGCCAACCTGGTGAGAGGTGAAATACTTCGGGGTCGGCCTGGGGGTGGCCACCTGGGTGTCGGGGGACATCGCCGTTCCTTTCGAGAGCTTGCTCAAATCATATCTCCGTCGCGTCCCATAGCACCTGCGTCTGGAGCTCGTCTAGCCCCGGACGGCGCGCCCGGCGCCGCACCCCTACCCGCGCGCCGGAGTGGTAAGACGGCGGGGTGGGTCTGACCGAGGTCGTCTTCGCCGCCTGCGCGCCCGGCCTCGAGCCCGCCCTCGAGCGCGAGGCTCGCCTGCTCGGGCAGCCGCGCTGCGTCGCCGGCGGCGTCGAGATTGAGGGGGGCGAGGGGCTCGTCCGTCGCGCGAACCTCTGGCTCCGGACGGCGGGCCGCGTCTCGCTGCGGCTCACCGAGCTTCCGCTCGGCACGCCGAAGGCGCTGGCCGACGCCGTCGCCGCGATCGATCTGCGGCCGTATCGCCGGCCGGGCGAGCCGCTCGAGCTCGAGATCCTCTCGCGGGCGCCGGGCTTTCCCGAGCGCCGCCTTCGGCCGCTCCTCGAGCGGGCGCTCGCGCCCGTCGCGCCCGCGGATGGGCGTGGGACGGGGCCGTCGCTGCGGCTGCGGATCTCCCAGGGCCGCTTCGAACTCGGCCTCGACACGTCGGGCGAGCCGCTGAGCCGGCGCGGCTACCGGCTCGAGGGGTCGCGCGCCCCGCTCCGCGAGACGCTCGCGGCGGGGCTACTCCGCCTTGCGGGGTACGACGGCGGCGAGCCGTTCTGGGACCCCTTCTGTGGCTCCGGGACGCTCGCCATCGAGGCCGCCGCCATGGCTCGCCGGCGCGCCCCCGGCGTCGCGCGCGGCTTCGCCTTCGAGCGATGGCCCTGCCACGACCGGGTCGCCTGGGCGCGGGAGCTCGAGGTGGCGCGGGCCGGCGAACGGTCGGCCGGCGCTCCCCCGGTCGGAGGTAGCGATCTCAACGCGGGCGCGCTTGGAACCGCGCGGCGCAACGCGCGGCGGGCCGGCGTCGAGGTCGACTGGTTCCGGCACGACGCCACCGCGCACTGGCCGGGCCGCCCCGCCGCGGGGCTCCTCGCCTCGAACCTCCCGTTCGGCAAGAGGGTGGGCGAGCGGGGGGAGTTGCCGCGCCTCTACCGCGCCTTCGGGCGCGCGCTCGCCGACCTGCCCGGATGGCGGGTGGCGGTCCTCGTGCCCGAGGGCGAACTCGGGCGCGAACTGCGCTGGACGGCCGAGGAGAGCCACCGGCTCTCGAACGGCGGCCTCCCCTGCCTGCTGCTCGTCGGCAGGGCAAACCACTGAGGCTCGCCCCGCCGAGGCCGCGTTCACCAAGGGCGCGCCGGGCCACGCTCGAGTCCACCGCCCGGTCGAAGCGTCCCCGGCGTTCGTTCCCCCTGGTGCAACGCCGTGCGATCGGATACTCGCCTGCCTGCCAACCGAACATCCGGAGGCCACATGCCCCGACGTACCGCCCTCTCGCTGCTCCTCCTCGCCGCCTGCGCTCACCCCCACCTCGTCCCGATTGGCCGGCAGGGGCCCGCGGGGGCCGCGATGGCCCGCGGTGGGGGCGTGGTGTTGCTCGCTGCGTCGGGCTGGCGCCACTCGGATGAGGTCGCGAGCGCGACGACGCCGGTCTTCGTGACCGTCATGAACCAGGGTGCCGGGGCGATCGACCTGCGCTACGGGGATCTCTCGCTCGTGGACGACGCGGGTCGAGCGCACGCGGTCGTCCCGCCGATCGACCTACTCGAGACGCTCTACGGTGCGCCGACGGCGGGAGGAGGGGACGGTTTCTTCGATCTGGGCGGGCGCAGCCTCTTCGGCGACATCGGTGAGCCGGGGGGGCGCGCCTTGCCCGAGAGCGAGCTGTCGCCCGCCGAGGGCGAGCACTACTGGCCCCGTGACTACCGCCGAGTTCTCGACCACGCGCTGCGCGAAGGGCCGATTGCCCCTGGCGGGAGGCGCGAGGGCTACGTCTTCTTCCAGCCCGCCTGGGAGTCGCGTCGCGTCACGCTCCATCTCCGAGTCCAGCGCGGCGCGGGTCCAGCGCTGGATCTCTCCGTCGCGTTCGACGTCGAGCGCTAATCCCCCCGCATTCCTGATTCCGGACTCGTCGCGCGACGGGTGCGGAGCTTCGAGGCAGGGTTTGGTCCGCGCGCTCCGAGCGCGGTAGAACGTCTCCGCCATGGACCGCGCCCGCCTGGAGCCGCCGCTCTTCACCGAGGATCCCGTTGCCCTCGCCGACGCCGCCGCGGGCGAGGAGCTCTCTCGGCTCAAGCTCGCCGAGGAGATCCTCGAACTGCGGCACGAGCGGCACAAGCGCGCCTCGGTGCTCTCGGTCAGCTTTCAGAGCCTCGTCGGCGTGGTCGCGGTGGCGGGCTTCGTGGTGAACGCCTACCAGATCTACGAGACGGGGAAACAGCAGGCCACCCAGGAGCGGGCCGACCAGGCCCGCTGGGAGCAGGAGTTCCAGCGCGCCAAGCGCTCCGACAAGTACCGGGCCTTCTTCGAGACGAGCGCGCTCGCGACCGATCCCACGAACCCCGCGAAGCGGCTCGTCGGCTACTCGCTTCTCCAGGAGTTCGTCGCGGACAAGGACTACAACTCGAAGGCGACCTTGATGCTCGAGACGGCGCTCGCCGAGGAGCTGCGCCACGACAACCAGCCCGGCCTCTCCGAGGAGCACCGGGCGGCGGTGATCGCGATCCTCTCGGCCCTCTCGGGGACCTCCGACTGCGAGGACCTCGCACGGGCGGCGCGGACAGTCGACTTCATCGGCGAGCGACAGGCCCGGACGGGCGACCTCGACGAGGCGCGTGAGGTCTTCGCCATCTACGTCCGCCGCCTGCTCGGCCGCGCCGCCGTGGTCTGCCGGAGCTACGCCGACTTCGACGGCGTCCGCCGTCCGCTGCGCCAGACGCTCGCGAAGCTGCCGGAGCTCGCCGGGCTCGCGACCCCCCCCGACGCCGCCCTGGCCAACCGGGCGCTCGCGTCGATCCTGAAGGAGCGCTGCGCCCACGAGGACCGGGTCTCGGGCGTCTCCGACTGCCCGGATCTGCTCGCGAGCTACGAGAGGCAGATCTGCGCCCATGTTCCCCCGGCCGACCAGAGCGAGGAGGCTCCCGCCTGCGCGCTCCTCGCCCGCTCGCCATAGCCCCGACCCGGCGAAGGGTCTCTACGAACCGCAGAAGCGGCTGATCGCCCTCTCGAGGATGGCGCTGCAGCCCTCGAGGTCGGCCTCGGGCACGAACTCGCCCGTCTGGTGGGCAACCCTGATGTCGCCGGGGCCGAAGATGACGGGCTCGGCGCCGAGGGCGGCGAGCTCGGGCGCCTCGGTGCCGAAGGAGACCGCGCCGGCGGGCTTGCCGCTCTCCTCCTCGAGGAAGCGGACGAGCTCGGCACCGGGCGGCGTGCTCGCGCCGGCGTCCGTCCGCGAGACGTTCAGCGCCGCGGAGAGGCGGGGCCGGGCCCGCACGAGCTCGGCGCAGAGCTCGCGAACCCGGCCCGCGACGGCGTCGAGCCGGTCGCCTGGCACGGGGCGCCACTCGAGCGTGAGCCGGCACTCGCCGGGGACGATGTTCTTCGCCTTGCCGCCCGAGACGAGGCCCACGTTGAGCGTCGTCTGCGGCGGGTCGAACGCGGGGTCGCCCCCACGCGCGAGCTCGGCGGCGAGCGCCTCGAGACCACGGAGGAGCTCCCCGGCGCCGAAGATGGCCGACTCGCCGCGAGCCGGGTAGGCGCTGTGCCCCTCCACGCCGCGGACGACGATCTCGCCGAGGCAGTAGCCTTTGTGGGCGCGGATGGGCCGCAGCTCGGTGGGCTCGCCGACGATGGCGTGGCGCGGCCGCAAAGCGCCTCGCCGCAAGAGCTCCTTCGCCCCGAGGCAGCCGACCTCCTCGTCGGCGGTCAGGGCGACGAAGAGCGGCTCTCGCAGCGCCCGGAGGTCGACCCGCGAGGCGGCCGCGAGCGCGCAGGCGATGAAGCCCTTGGTGTCGCAGGCGCCGCGGCCGTAGAGCTTCCCGTCCCTCGCGGTCAGGGTGAGCGCCGCGCCCCAGGTTCGGTCGTAGGGGACCGTGTCGGTGTGGCCGACGAGCGCGAGACCGGCGTTGCCCTCGCGCGCGGGGCCGGCGCGCGAGACGAGGTTCACCTTCTCGACGCCCTGCGGGTCGCGGTAGGGGAAGCGCTCGGTCGCGAAGCCGAGCGTCCGCAGCCGGTCCTCCAAGAGGTCGACGAGCGGCGCGTTCGGCAGATGGGAGACCGAATCGACCCCGACGAGGGCTTTGAGGAGCTCCTTCGGATCTATCCGCGCCACAGCTCCTCCTGCAGGCGCGCGAAGGCGCGCACGGTCTCTGCCTGGCGCGCGTGGCGCCCGTCTCTCACGACGAAGCGGCCCGCCACCGCGACGTCGCGCACGGCGCGGCGCGAGAGGCCGAAGACGATCGCCGAAAGCAGGTCGTCGTCTCCCGCCCCGGCGATCGACGGGTCCGCGAGATCGACCGTGAAGCAGTCGGCCGGCCTCCCGGCGGCGAGCGCGCCCACCTCGAGCCCGAGCGAGCGGGCGCCCTCCTCGGTGGCGATGGTGAAGAGGCGCGCGGCGAGCCCCGCCATCCCTGAGCCGGGCTCGGCCAGGGGAGCGCGGCGGAGCCGGACGAGCCGCAGGTGGTAGTCGAGCTCGCGCGCGTCCTCGAGGAGGTCCACGTCGGACTGGCCGTCGGTGCCGAGGCAGAGCGGCGCGCCCGCGGCGAGGAGCGCATCGGCGGGGACGACGCCGTCGCCGAGGTTTCGCTCGGTGGTCGGGCAGGCGCAGACGTGGGCGCGCGCCCGCCCGATCGCCTGGATCTCGCCCTCCGAGAGGTGAATCGCGTGGACGGCGGTGAAGCGCTCTCCGAGGAGCCCCTCGTCCTCGGCGAGCTCGACCGGCCGCCGCCCGTGCTCGGCGAGGCAGGCATCGACCTCCTTCGGCTGCTCGGAGAGGTGCATGTGAACGGGCAGGCGGCGCGCGGCGGCGTACTCGCCGAGCGGCCGGAGCCACTCGCGGCCGAGCGCCCGGACGCTGTGCGGGGCGAGCCCCAGCGTGGCGAGCGGTCGATCCCGCAGCTCACGCGCGAGCGCGTCGCAGGCGGCGAGGTAGGCGTCCGGCGAGCCGTCGCAGAAGCGGCGCTGGCCCGGCTCGGCGGGCCGCCCGGGCCCGGCCCGATCGTAGGCGACGCGCAACAGGGTGATCCGCAAGCCGAGCTCCTCGGCGGCGGCGATGGCCGCGAGCGCCCCTTCGTTTGGGTCGGCCCCGCCGTGAAGGTAGTGGAACTCGCCCACGCTGGTGATGCCCGAGAGCAACATCTCGAGGAAGCAGAGGCGCGAGGCGTCGCGAATCCCCTCGGGCGAGAGCAGATTCGCGGCTCGATACATCTGCTCCCGCCAGCTCCAGAAGTCGTCCCCCGCGCTCGTCCGCTGCTCGGTCCGGCCGCGCAGGACGCGCTGAAAGGCGTGGGAGTGGGCGTCGACGAGGCCGGGAAGGAGCGCCTTGCCTGGGAGCCGTTCCACGGGCCAGTTGCCAGGCTCTCCGATCGAGGCGATCCGGCCGTCGTCGCCCACGACGAGCGCCGCCCCTCGGCGAAAGCCACCCTCGGCGTAGAGCAGGTCCGGCAAGAAGGCGCGCATCGACGGCGAGAGCTTGCACGGCCGGCGCCCGGGAGGCAACCTCGGGATCATGGAGCGGACCGAGGCGCAAAAGACGATCCGCCGCTGGTGTTCGGCCCACCCGGGGGCGCTGCTGTTCGAGCCGGATTCGGGGCCGAGCTTCGCGTCTGGCCCTGGAGCGAGCCCGAGCCCGGGGGCCCTCGCGGGCCGCCCCACGGGGACGCTCTTCGACGTCTTCGCGGGCAAGGCCGTCGCGCTCGGGCCCATCGTCGGAGCAGAGGAGCGGCGGAATCGGGAGACGGGGCAGAGCTACCTCGCGCTCGCCCTCGAGGATGGCCGCTCGATCGCGCTCACCTCGGCGGGCCTCGCCTTCGCGCCCGACGTGCGGAACACCGGGCCGCTCCCGAGCTTGCCTTCGGCGGTCTGCCTGCGCGACTTCGCCGCGGTGGCGGGCAAGCTGCGCCACATCCTCGACTCGCACGCCGACGAGGGAGTGACCCGTGAAGAGGTCGACATGGCGATGTTCTGCCTCGCGCTCCTGGACGGCGCCCGCGCGGTCGGCTTCGACGTCGGACGGGAGGAGGCCGCGCTCGAGGAGCTGCTCGGCCGCCTCGAAAGGGCGGGCGCTCCGGGCCGCTAGTCAGAACGAGACGCGGGCGTTGACGAGCGCCTGCACACCGAAGCCGCCGTAGGGCGCGGAGGAGCCCTGCACGGGGTTCGAGAGCGTCTCGAAGCCTCGGAAGTCGAGGCCGATCCTGAGAAAGAGGATGACGATGTCGGCGCCGAGCTCGCCCCCGGCCCCGAAGATCATGGGGCTCGGTGCCGGGCCGTCCGGCGGGCGGGCGTTCAGGACCAGGTCGTTCACGAGGATGCCGACGAACGGCCGGAGCGGGCCGACGCCGAGTCCGATCCGCAGCCCGAGCTCCGCCGGGACGTAGGCCGCCGCGAAGCTCCCGCCGGTCTGGAGCGGGATGGGCGTCTGGACGTCCTCCCAGAGCTCGAGCTCGGCGAGGGTCAAATCAAAGCGCTCCTCGACCATGAGCCCGACGCCGAGGTTGCCCGCCGAGCTGTCGGTGACCCCGAGGCCGCGGACGCCCGTGGCCGTCGCGGCCCCCTCCAGGCCGACGCCGAGATCCATCGCCGCCGCGGCCGGAGCGGCGCCGAGCGCGAGCCCCAACAACGCGGACTTGACCGTGCGGAAGCGAAAGCCCATGGCATGGCCCTCCGTCGCCATCTTGGGGTCGTGCGGCTGCTGGCGCAAGGGCTGGCGGGGCGCTCGCTTTCCGGCCCCGGCGGCCCTTCGCCTTGAAAACGGGCCGCCAGGGGCTAAAATTCAGCCGCCATGACGGCGACGACGAAGCGGGCGCTGGGAGAGCGCGAGGCCCAGATCCTGAGGGCCATCGTCGACGATTACGTTCGGAGCGGCGATCCCGTGGGCTCGCAGGCGGTCGCGCCCCGCTGCGAGGTCTCGGCCGCCACGGTCCGCAGCGTCATGGCCGACCTCGAGGAGCAGGGGCTACTCGAAAAGCCCCACACCTCGGCGGGTCGCCGGCCCACCGACCTCGGCTACCGCTACTACGTCGACTCGCTGCTCGCCGTGCCCGCTCCGGAGCCCATCCCGGCGCCGGAGCGGTGGCTCATCGAGCAGCGGTTCGTGGGCGCGGGGCCCGGCGCGAGCCTGCAGGAGGCCTCGAGGCTCTTGCACGATCTCTCCCACCACGCCGCCCTGGTGGCGACGCCCCGGGCCGAGGCGACGCGGCTCCGCCAGCTCGATCTCGTCCGGCTCTCCGACGGCCGCATCCTCGCGGTGGCGGTGACGCACGAGGGGCGCATCCTGAACAAGCTGCTCGACGCGGAGCTGGTCGGCAGCGCCGAGGAGCTCGCGCACGCCTCGCGCACCCTGACGGCGCTGCTCCAGCAGGAGCTCTCGGTCGAGGCCGTTCGGGAGCGGCTCGCGCGGGAGGTCGCCCAGGAGCGAGCCCGCTATGACGGCCTCGTCACCCGCGCCCTCGACCTCGTCGCGCAGCTCCTCGGGGACGCCGAGGGGGCGGATCTCCTCCTCGCTGGGCAGGCGACCCTCGTCGGCCAGCCGGAGCTCGACATCGGGCAGATGCGGTCGCTTTTCCAGGCGCTCGAGGAGAAGGGGCGGCTCCTTCGGCTCTTGGATCGAGCCGTCGAGGCGGGCTCCCTCCAGATCTTCATCGGTTCCGAGAGCCCGCTCGGGGAGCAGGCGGGCGTGGCGCTCGTGACCTCTCCCTACGAGGTCGACGGCCGGGTGCTCGGCGCGGTGGGGGTCATCGGCCCGACCCGGATGGACTACGGCCGGGTCATTTCGCTCGTCGACTTCACCGCCCGGACGGTCTCGAAGGTCCTCAGCCACGCCTCTGAGTGATCTCGGATGTTTGGGGGGGCGGACCATTGCCAGACTCCCTCGGGCTGTGCCAGACTGCGGGCTCGGTGAGCGATCCCGCAGACAAGGCTGAAGCTCCCGTCGAAACTCCGGCCGAGACGGCATCCGGTCCGGCCGGGTCCTTCCAGGCGGACGTCGCCGACGACGTCGTTCGGGCGGCTCTCGAGAGCGTCCAGCGCCACTCGGGCTCGGCGCACGCCGCCCGCGAGCCGGCGAACGAGCCGACCGTCGAGGCGACGTCGGTGGAGGCGCTCGAGAAGGAGCTGGCCGAGGTCCGTGCCACCCTGGAGGTCTCCGCGCAGCGGGCCCGTGAGACGCTGGAGCGGCTCAAGGAGACCCACGAGCGCCACCTGAGGGCCGCCGCCGACCTCGACAACTACAAGAAGCGGGCGCTGCGCGAGCGGGAGGAGGCGGAGAAGTTCGGGGTCACGAAGCTGCTCAAGGAGCTCCTGCCCGTTCTGGACAACCTCGACCGAGCGCTCGAGTTTGCCGGCACGGAGGCGGACGGCTCCGCGGGCCGAAGTCTCCCGATCGACGAAGGGCCCTTGAAGAAGGGGGTCGAGGCCACCCGCCGGCTCTTCGAGGACACGCTCGGCAAGTTCGGGGTCAAGGCCTTCTCGGCCAACGGTGAGCCCTTCGATCCCATGCGGCACGAGGCCATGCAGCAGATCCCGACCGACGAGGTTCCTCCCGGGACCGTGGTTCGCGAGGTCCTCCGCGGCTATCTTCTCCACGATCGACTCATCCGGCCGGCGCTGGTAGCGGTCGCGGCGGCCGCTCCCAAGACGGCGCCCGTGCCCCCGACGAGCGAATCGACCGATGCAGCGCCGTCGAAAGAGAACCCCGGGGAGGCCTCATGAGCAAGGTGATCGGCATCGATCTCGGCACGACGAACAGTTGTGTCGCCGTCATGGAGGGCGGCGAGCCGATGGTCATCCCGAACTCGGAGGGGAGCCGCACGACCCCGTCGATGGTGGCCATCACCGAGACCGACGAACGGCTCGTCGGGCAGATCGCGAAGCGCCAGGCGATCACGAACGCCGACAACACCATCTACGTCGTCAAGAGGCTCATCGGGCGCAAGTTCGACTCGCCCGAGGTGAAGCGCTCGGCATCGCTCGTGCCCTACCGGGTCGTCTCGAGCGAGGGCGGCGACGCTTGGGTGGAGGTACGGCAGAAGGGCTTCAGCCCGGCCGAGATCTCCGCGATGATCCTGACGAAGATGAAGCAGACGGCAGAGGACTACCTGGGCGAGCCGGTCACCGAGGCGGTCATCACGGTGCCCGCGTACTTCAACGATGGGCAGCGGCAGGCCACGAAGGACGCGGGCCGAATCGCCGGGCTGAACGTCCTGCGGATCATCAACGAGCCGACCGCGGCGGCGCTCGCCTATGGGCTCGACCGGCAGAAGAGCGCGAAGAGCGAGAAGATCGCCGTCTACGACCTGGGCGGCGGGACCTTCGACGTCTCGGTCCTCGAGCTGAACCAGGGCGTCTTCGAGGTGAAGGCGACGAACGGCGACACGTTCCTGGGCGGCGAGGATTTCGACCAGCGGATCATCGACTGGCTCGCGAAGCGCTTCTTCGACCAGAACCGGGTCGACCTCAAGAAGGACCGGATGGCGCTCCAGCGACTCAAAGAGGCCGCCGAGCGGGCGAAGCACGAGCTGTCGTCGGCCGAAGAGACCGAGATCAACCTGCCGTTCATCTGCGCCGACCAGACGGGACCGAAGCACCTCGTCGAGACGCTGACGCGGCCACAGCTCGAGGAGCTCGTCGCGGACCTGATCGAGCGGACGCTCGAACCGTGTAGGACGTGCCTCGCGGACGCGGGGTTGACCACCTCGCAGATCGAGCAGGTGATCCTCGTCGGCGGAATGACGCGCATGCCGCGCGTGCAGAAGAAGGTCCGCGAGTTCTTCGGGAAGGAGGCCCACAAGGGCGTCAACCCGGACGAGGTCGTCGCCATCGGCGCGGCCGTGCAGGGCGCCGTCCTCAAGGGGCAGGTCAAGGACGTGCTCCTGCTCGACGTCACGCCGCTGTCGCTCGGCGTCGAGACCGCCGGCGGCGTCTTCACCAAGATCATCGACAAGAACAGCACCATCCCTTGCAAGAAGTCGCAGGTCTTCTCGACGGCGACGGACAACCAGCCGCTCGTCAACGTCCACATCCTTCAGGGCGAGCGCGAGATGGCCTCGGACAACAAGACGCTCGCTCGCTTCGAGCTCGTCGGCATTCCGCCCGCGCCGCGCGGCGTGCCTCAGATCGAGGTGACCTTCGACATCGACGCGAACGGGATCGTCCACGTCTCGGCGAAGGATCTCGGCACCGGCAAGCAGCAGCAGATCCGGATCGTCGCCTCCTCGGGGCTCACCGAGGTCGAGATTCAGCGGATGATCGCGGAGGCGCAGAAGCACTCGGGCGAGGACAAGACGAAGAAAGAGCTCGCCGAGCTGCGCAACAACGCCGACGGCCTCATCTACACGACGGAGAAGAGCCTCGAGGAGTACGCCTCGCTCATCACGCCGGAGGACGTTCAGGACATCCGCTCCGATCTCGAGGCGCTCAAGGCGCAGATGGCCGGCGAGGACATGGCCGCGCTCAAGGAGGCGATCGCGCGGCTCGAGGGGAGCGCCTACCGGATCGCCGAGGCCATCTACTCGACCGAGCAGCAGAAGAGCGGCTAGGCCGCCTCATCGTCCAGAATTGCCAAGCGGGGGCGCTGGGTTATATTGCGCGCGGGCCCCGAAACCATGGCGACGAAGAAGGATTACTATGAGCTCCTCGGAGTGGCCCGGACTGCCACGCCGCAGGAGCTGAAGAGCGCCTACCGGAAGCTCGCGGTCCAATACCACCCCGACAAGAACCCGGGGAACGCCGAGGCAGAAGAGCGTTTCAAGGAGGTCTCGGAGGCGTACGCGGTCCTCGCCGACGAGGAGAAGCGCGCCGCCTACGACCGGTTCGGCCACGCCGGGCTCGGGGCGGGTGGCGGCCCGGGCGATGGCTTCCCCTTCGGTGGTTTCGGCAACATCAACGACATCTTCGGCGACATCTTCGGAGAGGTCTTCGGGATGGGCGGGCAGCGCCGCCGCGGCGCGCCGCGCAACCGGGGCGCCGATCTTCGCTACAACCTCGAGGTCTCCTTCGAGGAGGCGGCCTTTGGCTGCGAGACCCGGGTTCGCGTGCCGCGGCCGAAGCGCTGCGAGAAGTGCCAGGGGAGCGGCAGCAAGGGCGGGCGCGAGACCAGCTGCCCCACTTGCCATGGCACGGGCGAGCAGCGCTTCCAGCAGGGTTTCTTCGCGGTGGCGCGGAGCTGCAGCCGCTGCGGTGGGACGGGCAGCGTGATCGCCGACCCCTGCGACGCCTGCCGCGGCCACGGCCGCGTGGAGGGAGAGGCCGAGCTGTCGTTGCGGATCCCCCCCGGCCTCGAGACGGGGTCGCGCATCCGCCTCTCGGGCGAGGGCGAGCCCGGAGAGCGGGGCGGGCCCCCGGGCGACCTGTACGTCGTGCTGCACGTCCGGGAGCATCCGATCTTCCGCCGGGAAGACCAGAACGTCGTCTGCGACATGCCGATCAGCTTCGCCCAGGCCGCGCTCGGGGCTCAGATCGACGTCCCGACGCTCGAGGGCAAGGTCAAGATGAAGATCCCCGCCGCGACCCAGACGGGTCGTGTCTTTCGGCTGCGCGAGAAGGGGATCCCGAGCACGAATGGCCATGGGCGAGGCGATCAGCTCGTGCGCGTGACCGTGGAGACGCCGACCCAGCTGACGCGCGAGCAACGCGACCTCCTGGAGCGGTTCGCCCAGCTCTCGGGCGAGGAGACGCACCCGCAGTCGAAGAGCTTTCTCGAGAAGGTCCGCGAGCTCTTCGGCTAGCGCGGGCTTCGTCCAGAACGCCTCAGCATCCCGGTAGGGCGCCGAGCGGCTCCTCGAGCATCCGTCGGCCGGGCGCGCGTCCGAGCTTCGACTCGGCGCGGGAGAGGGCCAGATCGAGAAAGGCGCCGACCGCGCGGGCGTCCAGCTGGGTCCCGGCCACTCGCCGCAGCTCGGCCATGGCGATGGCGCGGCCGAGCGCGGGCCGGTAGACCCGGTCGCTGGTCATGGCGTCGTAGGTGTCCGCGACCGAGATGATCAGGGCGATCGGATCAATCTGATCCCCGAGGCAGCCTGCCGGGTAGCCCTGCCCGTCGATGCGCTCGTGGTGCTGCTCGACGATCCGGCCGACGTCCTCGAGCCCGCTCTCGCTCAGGATCTGGAAGCCGCTCTGCGCGTGGGTCTGCATGACGCGTCGCTCGGTCGGCGTCAGCTCGTCGGCTTTTTGGAGCACGGAGAGCGGTACCCAGAGCTTACCGATGTCGTGGAGTCGGCCGGCCCAGTGCACGCGCCGCTGCTCATCGATCGAGAAGCCGAGCGCTCGGGCGATCTCGCGCGCGTAAACGGCGACCCTTTCGCCGTGGCCGGACGTGTACGGGTCGTAGACGTCCATCGCCCCGAGGAGTTCTCTGATCTCCACGATCGGGGAACCCTCGCCTCCCCCGGCGAAATTCGCTCGTTGACGCGGTTCGGCATCGCGTGATAGCTGACGCGCGCTCGAATCCCCCCACGGTGCGGGGGGATGGCCGCGCCCACGTGAACGCTTCCATCGCCCGCCGATACGCCCGCGCCCTCCTCGAGGCGTGCCCCGACGCCGCCGCCGCCGACCAGGCGGCCGCGGAGCTCGCCCGGCTGCGGGCTGCCCTCGACGTCTCGCCTGCGCTGCGGGACGTCCTCTTCAACCCCGCGTTCGATCGGAGCCGGCGGCAGGCGGTCGTCGCCGCGCTCGCCGGGCCGCTCTCGCTCGGGCCCCTCGTGCGGAGCCTCGCGAGGCTGCTCGTCGAGCGCGACCGCTTCGATCACGTCGGGGCCATCGCTCGGGCCTTTGAGGCGCTGGCCGACGAGCGCGCCGGGCGCGCCCGCGCGAGCGTCACCTCGGCGGCGCCCCTGCCCCCCGAGCTGGCGCCACGCCTCGAGCGAGTCCTCTCGACGGCCGTCGCCCGCAACGTGGTGGTCGAGGCGCGGGTCGATCCGGCCCTGATCGGCGGCGTCGTGGCGCAGGTGGGGAGCCTCCTCTTCGATGGGAGCGTGAAGGCGAGGCTCGAGGAGCTGCGGCGCGAGCTCGGTCGGGACTGATCGGGAGACTGCCCCGGGGACGTTTGAGCGGACGGAGAATCCATGGAAATTCGAGCCGACGAAATCAGCCGCATCATCCGTGAGCAGATCCAGGGCTACGGCAACGACATTCAGGTTGCCGAGACCGGATCGATCCTCTCCATCGGCGACGGCATCGCCCGCGTCTACGGCCTGGCGGGCGCCATGGCGGGCGAACTGCTCGAGTTCCCAGGCGGGACGCGCGGCCTCGTCTTGAACCTCGAGGAGGACAACGTCGGCGTCGCGCTGATGGGCGAGACGGGCCACATCAAGGAGGGCGACACCGTCAAGCGGACCGGCCGCATCGCCGAGGTTCCGGTCGGCCCCGAGCTGCTCGGCCGCGTCGTCAACGCCCTCGGCGAGCCGATCGACGGCCGCGGCGCGATCCGTTCGAAGGAGAGCCGCAAGATCGAGATCAAGGCGCCCGGCATCGTCGCCCGCAAGGGCGTCCACGAGCCGCTCCAGACCGGCCTCAAGGCCATCGACGCGATGATCCCCGTCGGCCGCGGCCAGCGCGAGCTCATCATCGGCGACCGCCAGACCGGCAAGACCGCCGTGGCGATCGACACGATCATCAACCAGAAGGGGCTCGGGGTTCAGTGCATCTACGTCGCGATCGGGCAGAAGCAGTCGACGGTGGCCCGCGTGGTCGATCGGCTCCAGAAGGTCGGCGCCATGGAGTACACGGTCGTCGTCGCGGCGAACGCTTCCGATCCCGCCCCGCTCCAGTTCCTCGCGCCGTACTCCGGCGTGACGATGGGCGAGTACTTCCGCGACAACAAGCAGCACGCGCTCATCGTTTACGACGACCTCTCGAAGCACGCCGTCGCCTACCGGCAGCTCTCGCTGCTGTTGCGCCGGCCGCCGGGACGCGAGGCGTACCCGGGCGACGTCTTCTACCTGCACAGCCGCCTCCTCGAGCGGGCGGCGAAGCTCTCGGACGAGCGCGGCGCCGGATCGCTCACGGCCCTCCCCATCATCGAGACGCAGGCGGGCGACGTCTCGGCGTACATCCCGACGAACGTCATCTCGATCACCGACGGCCAGATCTACCTCGAGACGGATCTCTTCTTCTCGGGCGTCCGGCCGGCCATCAACGTCGGCCTCTCGGTGTCGCGCGTCGGCGGCTCCGCGCAGATCAAGGCGATGAAGCAGGTCGCCGGAACGCTCCGCCTCGACCTCGCGCAGTACCGTGAGCTCGCGGCCTTCTCGCAGTTCGGCTCGGACCTCGACAAGTCGACCCAGGAGACCCTGGCCCGCGGCGAGCGGCTCGTCGAGGTCTTGAAGCAGGGGCAGTACCAGCCCATCCCGGTCGAGAAGCAGGTCATCCAGCTCTACGCGGCGACGAGCAAGGACCCGTCCGGCAGCATCTGGATCCGCCCGGTGCCGGTGGCCGACGTGGCCCGTTACATGAGAGAGCTGACCGAGTTCATGGATGGCCGCCACCCCGAGATCGGCAAGGCCATCCTCGAGAAGAAGCAGCTCGACGATCAGATCAAGGGGCTGCTCGACCGGGCGCTCGCGGAGTTCCGCGACGTCTTCGTGGTCGCTGCCGCGGGCGTGGAGGCGGCCTAGCGTGCCCTCGCTGCGAGACATTCGCAAGCGGATCGGGTCGGTCAAGAACACCCGGCAGATCACGAAGGCCATGAAGATGGTCGCGGCGGCGAAGCTGCGTCGCGCCCAGGAGGCCATCGTCCAGGCGCGGCCCTACGCGCAGCACATGGAGCAGGTCCTCTCCTCGCTCGCCTCGCGCGCCCGGGGAGGGGCCGAGGAGGCGCCGCACCCGCTGCTCGCGGTGCGCCCGCTGCGCAAGGTCGAGCTCGTGCTCCTCACCTCGGACCGGGGGCTCTGCGGCGGCTTCAACTCGAACGTCCTGCGCCGCGCCCAGCGCTTCGTCGCCGAGGGGCGGGGGCTCGACGGCCAGCCCTACGAGCGGATCGAGATCTCGACGCTCGGCCGCAAGGGCCGCGAGTTCGCCCGGCGACGCCGCCTCGCGATCCGCAAGGACTACGTCGGAATCTTCGAGGAGCTCGAGTTCGCGAAGGCCGAGGGGATCGCGCAGGAGCTGATCCAGCACTACGTCGACGCCGACCTCGACGCGGTCTTCCTGCTCTACAACGAGTTTCGGTCGGCCATTTCGCAGCGGGTCTCGCTCGTGCAGCTCCTCCCCATCGCGGCGCAGCCCGTCGAGCCGGGCGCGGCTCGGCCCGTCGAATACCTCTACGAACCGACCCGCCGCGAGCTGCTCGAGGCGCTCCTGCCGCAGCACCTCGCCATGCAGCTCTGGCGGGCGATGCTCGAGTCGCAGGCGAGCGAGCATGGCGCTCGCATGACCGCGATGGACTCCGCCTCCAAGAACGCGAACGACATGATCTCGCGGCTCACCCTCCAGTACAACCGCGCCCGCCAGGCCTACATCACGAAGGAGTTGATGGAGATCGTGAGCGGCGCCGAAGCCCTGAAGTAGGAGAGAAAATGTCCGCCACCCCCATCAGCCACGCCACGGGCAAGGTCACGCAGGTCGTCGGCCCCGTCGTCGACGTCCAGTTTCCCCCCGGGGCGCTGCCCGCCATCCAGAACGCGCTCACGATCACGAACCCCGCGATCGACGCGCGCGTGGACAACCTCGTGGTCGAGGTCTCGCAGCACCTCGGCGAGGACACCGTCCGCTGCATCGCGATGGACTCGACGGACGGCCTCGTGCGCGGCCAGCCGGTCAAGAACACGGGCGCGCCGATCTCGGTGCCGGTCGGCAAGGAGACGCTCGGGCGGATCCTGAACGTCGTGGGCGATCCGGTCGACGAGCTCGGGCCCGTCAAGGCGACCCGCCGACTGCCCATCCACCGGTCGCCGCCCGAGTTCGTCGAGCAGGACGTCCGGACGCTGGCCTTCGAGACCGGCATCAAGGTCATCGACCTGCTCGCCCCCTACACGCGCGGTGGCAAGATCGGCCTCTTCGGCGGCGCCGGCGTCGGCAAGACGGTGCTCTTGCAGGAGCTCATCCGCAACGTCGCGGTCGAGCGCGGCGGCTTCTCGGTCTTCGCGGGCGTCGGCGAGCGGACCCGCGAGGGCAACGATCTCTATCGGGAGATGCAGGAGAGCAAGGTCATCAACACGAAGGAGCTCGAGAAGAGCCAGGCCGTGCTCGTCTATGGCCAGATGAACGAGCCGCCGGGTGCCCGAGCGCGCGTGGCGCTCTCGGCGCTCACCATCGCCGAGTACTTCCGCGACGAAGAGGGCAAGGACGTCCTCTTCTTCATCGACAACATCTTCCGCTTCACCCAGGCCGGCTCGGAGGTCTCGGCGCTCCTCGGCCGCATCCCGAGCGCCGTCGGTTACCAGCCGACGCTCTCCACCGAGATGGGCGGCCTCCAGGAGCGGATCACCTCGACTCAGAAGGGGTCGGTCACCTCCGTCCAGGCGATCTACGTCCCCGCGGACGATCTCACCGACCCGGCTCCCGCGACGACGTTCGCCCACCTCGACGCGACGACCGTGCTCTCGCGGCAGATCTCCGAGCTCGGCATCTACCCTGCGGTCGACCCGCTCGACTCGACGAGCCGAATCCTCGATCCCCAGGTCCTCGGCGAGGAGCACTACGCGGTCGCCCGCCAGGTCCAGGAGCTGCTCCAGGAGTACAAGAACCTCCAGGACATCATCGCGATCCTCGGCATGGACGAGCTCTCCGAGGAGCAGAAGCTCACGGTGTCGCGGGCCCGCAAGATCCAGCGCTTCCTCTCGCAGCCGTTCCACGTGGCCGAGGTGTTCACCGGGACGCCAGGGCAGTACGTCAAGCTCCAGGACACCATCCGCGGCTTCAAGGAGATCGTCCAGGGCAAGCACGACGCGCTCCCCGAGCAGGCCTTCTACATGGTCGGCACCATCGAGCAGGCGATCGAGAAGGCGAAGAAGCTCCAGGCGTAAGGGACCGAGGGCGCGATGTCGGATCTCCTCCACGAGAAGCTGCAGCTTCAGATCGTGACCCCCGAGGCGCGGGCGTTCTCCGTCGCCTGCGACGAGGTCCGGGCGCCCGGGATCGGCGGCGGCTTCGGCGTCCGGCCGGGCCACACCCCGTTCCTCACCCTGCTCTCCGCCGGCGCGCTCAGCTACGTCGCCGGGGGCCGCGAGCAGACCTACGCCATCGCTGGCGGCTTCTGCGAGGTCGCCGAGAACCGGGTGACCGTCCTCGCCGATTTTGCGGAGGAGGCGACCGCCATCGACCTCGCCGAGGCCGTTCGGGCGCACGACGCCGCGGTGGCGCGGATGCACGCTCTGCAGCACGCCGATCAGGCCGCGTTCCGCCGCGAAGCCGCCGAGGTCCGCAAGGCCGCTGCTCGTGTGGCCGCCGCGCACGCGCGCCGCTAGGCGCTCGGTCGCCGATCCGATAGAATCGGCCGCATGGTGCGTCGAATCGCCCTCTCCGTGGCGGCGTCTCTCCTCCTCGCCGCGTGTCCCACCGCCGGCCCGACCGGGCCCCAGGGCTCCGAAGGAGCGACGGGGCCGGCCGGCTCGGGCAGCGCTGGACCTCGGGGGGCGACCGGCGCGACCGGACCCACCGGTGCCGTGCTGGTGCTCGACGGCGGCACGGTCGTCGGCCCCACGGGCGCTTCCGGCCCGACAGGGCCCATGGGGCCGACCGGTCCGACGGGGCCGTCCGGCACCAATGGCACGAACGGCACCAACGGCACCAACGGGACGAACGGCGCGGCGGGCTCGAATGGGCCCACTGGCCCCTCGGGAGCCACTGGCGTGACGGGCGCGACGGGCGCCACCGGCTCCACCGGAAGTCCCCAGTTCAGCAAGATCTACGACTGCTCGGTCGCCCATGGCTCGAACGGCGCGCACCACGGAACCTTCGCGGCGTCGGATTGCGGGAGTCCGAGCGGCGGCCTCGGCATCGGCACGGCCTGCGTCGGCATCGTCTCTGCGTCGACCTGCAACGGAAACTTCACGGATCCCTATGGCAACGCTGCCAGCGGCCCCGGGACGGCCGACGACGCCTACTGCGATCCCAACGGGGGCAATTGGGGGTTCTCCATCGCGGGAAGCGGCTCCGGAACCAATTGCCTTCTGGTCTGCACCTTTCTCTGCCCCTGAGCGAAGGCTGCCCGAGCGTCGCGGTCGCCTCAACCGCCGGAGCCGGGAGCGGTCGCCAACAGGTAGACGCCGCCCGCGGCCAGGATCGCCGCGACCGAGAGCCAAGACACCGCCTGGATCGTGTAGCTCCGCTGCTCGGGCAGGTAGACGCGCTGCGCGGACTGCGAGGCCAGCGCCTCGTTGTGCGACGAGATCGACAGGGCGTCGATGCCCCAGCCGCCGGAATAGGCGGCCGGGATCGCGAGCGCCAACGCCGCGCCGCCCAGCGCGAACAGCAAGGTCCGCCCGCCGTGGCCGGCAGTCGCCGCGGCCGAGGCGACGGGGGACGGGGGCTCCGCCGCCGCGACCGGTGGCCAGGAAGGGCGCGGCTCGGCGCTCGAGGGCGCGGGCTCGAGCGGCACGAGGGCGAGCGGCGGCGGCGTGAGTGGGGCCGCGGTGAGCGGAGCGGCCGCCAGGGGCGCCGGCGTGAGCGACACCGCGCCGAGCCGCTGCGGAGCTCGCAGGGCGCGCTCGAGGCGGGCGAGGCGCCGCTCGGCGAGCGGCCGTCCGGACCCGCCGGGCACGCGCCGCAGGTACGAGCGATAGGCGACGATGGCCTTCTCGTGATCCCCGAGCCGCTCGTACGCCAGCCCGATCTGGAGCAGCAGCGCCGGGTCGTGGCTCGCCTGCTGGGCCGCCTGGTAGGCCTCGAGCGCCTTCGCCGGGTGGCCGCGCCGCAGCTCCAGGTCCCCCCGGTGGACGAGGGCCGCCGCGCTCTTCTGAGCGAGGGCGCTCCCCGCCGTGAAGGCGGCCGAGGCGAGACAGAGGGCGAGGATCCCACGACGGAGCATTGCTCCCCATGCTACGGGAGCGAGCCCCCGTCGCTCAACTGGGCTCCCCCTCGAAAGGCCGAGGCGTCGCCGCGGGAGCGCCTTGCGCCCGCGAGGGGCTTCTGCTTACCTCCCGCGCGAAATGATCCGGGCCGTCGTCACAGATCTCGACAACACGCTCTACTCCTGGGTCAACTACATCGTGCCCGCCCTCGAGGCGATGGTCGACTCGCTCTGCGAGACCACCGGCTTTCCGCGCATCCGCGTCGTTCAGTCGCTCAAGGAGGTCTACGAGCGGGTCGGTACGAACGACTACGCCTTCGCCATCCAGGAGTCGCGGATCTTCCAGGAGTTCAACGGGGACTTCGACAGCTTCCAGGCCCTCGTCATCGCGCCCGCGAAAGAGGCCTTCTCGGCCGCCCGTCGCAAGTACCTCCAGCCCTATCCCGGTGCGATCGAGGGGCTGCAGGCCCTCCGCTCGCTCGGCCTTCGGGTCGTCGGCTTGACGGATGCCCCCCGGAACTCCGCGGAGGCGCGGGTGCGGGCCATCGGGCTGGACGAGCTCCTGGAGGCGGTCTACACGCTGCCGGGTTACCCGTTGCCCGAGTGGGTCGACGACCGGATTCGGCAGGCCGACAGCGAGGGGCGCTACCGCGCGCGCATTCCGCTCGTCGAGCTGCCGGCCCAGCACGAGAAGCCCGACCCGCGTGGCCTCGAACGCGTCCTCGCGGATCTCGGACTCGAGCCGCGGGAGGCGCTGGTCGTCGGCGACAACCGTTGGAAGGACGGCGGTTCGGCGCGCGCCGTCGGTTGCCCTTGGGCCTGGGCAGAGTACGGGACCTACCTGTCGCTCGAGTACCGGGAGCGGCTCGATACCATCTCGGCCCGCAGCGCGACTCGCCGCCACCTCGCGGGCCCCGAGGGCGGGGGCGCTCCAGCCGATCCCGACTTCGCCCTCTCGAATTTCGCGCAGGTCGCCGGCGTGGTCCAGGCGCTCAACGGGAGCGCGGCGCTGCCGAAGACGGCGTAGCAGCCGGCCGGCCGGATGGCCGCTCTGCCCGCGCGGCCGAGAAATGCGCAGCGGCACCCAAGGGCATTCTCTCGCTACGGACGGATCTGGGGCGGGAAGCCTGCCTTGCTCGCGTCCGTCTCCGCCGGGTATACGGTGCGCTCTCTTGCGGGGAGCGCGAAGGAGCGACATGACGGACCAGGGTGGCCACGGCGGCAGCGACCAGGGGCGTGGGAAGAAGCGGCCGCACCCGAAGACCTTCGGCGACGCCCGGCTCGGCATCCCGGCGGGCGCCCGCAAGCCGGAGCGGCCGCCTGCCGAGGCGGCGCCCGGCCGCCCGGCGGCCGCCGAGGCGGCTCCCCCGAAGGGCCCGATCGTCGAGCGGCGAGGCGGCGTCGGCATCCGGCGCCACGAGCGCCCGGCGCCCCCGGCCGCTCCCCCGAAGGACGCCTCCGAGCCTGCTCCGTCCGCGAAGGTCTTCCGCGCGCCCAGGGTCGAGCGCCCCCCAGAGCCCCCTCCGGCCCCGGAGCTGCCCGAGCCGGTCGAGACCGAGAGCTTCGCCGAGCTCTTCGCCCGCTCCGAGACCGGACGGCCGCGCTTCTCTCCCGGGCAGCGCGTCGTCGGGAAGATAGTTCAGATCGGCAAGGACACCGCCTTCGTCGAGCTCGGCGGGAAGGTCGAGGCGCTCATCGACGTGCGCGAGCTGCGCGACGGCGACGGAAACGTCCGCCAGGTCGCGGGACAGACGATCGACGCCTACGTCCGTTCGCTCGAGGACGGCGTCTGGCTGACCTTGACCATCCCGAAGGGCGCGCGGCGCGAGGCGCTGCAGCAGGCGCGCGAGAGCGGCATCCCCGTCGAGGGGACCGTGACCGCCGTGAACAAGGGCGGCCTCGAGGTCGACCTCGGCGGCGGCCAGCGGGCGTTCTGCCCTGCCTCGCAGGCGAGCCTGCGCTTCGTGCAGGATCTCTCGGGCCTCGTCGGCCAGCGGCTGCAGTTCCTCGTCGCGGAGCTGAAGGATCGCGACGTGGTCCTCTCCCGCCGCGGGCTCCTCGAACGGGAGGCCGCCGAGAAGGCCGAGGCGCTGCGCGACACGCTCGTCGTCGGGGCGCGGCTCGAGGGCACCGTCACGGGCGTCCGCGACTTCGGCGCCTTCGTCGACCTCGGCGGGCTCGAAGGGCTCGTGCCGATCTCCGAACTCTCTCACCGGCGCGTCGCGAACCCGGGCGAGTTGCTGCAGCCCGGCCAGAGGGTGACCGTCGAGGTACTGCGCCTCGAGTCGGGGAAGGGGAGCCAGACGGAGAAGATCACCCTCTCGCTCAAGGCGCTCGAGAGCGATCCGTGGCTCGACAAGGGCAATGCCCTCGTCCCGGGACAGCGTCTCCCGGGCAAGGTCGTTCGCCTCCAGCCCTTCGGCGCCTTCGTCGAGCTCTTCCCCGGCGTGGACGGCCTCGTCCACGTCTCGCGGCTCGAGAGCCCGGATGGCCACCGAGCCGTTCACCCGAAGGACGCCCTGGCCGAGGGGCAGGCGATCTGGGTCGAGGTCGAGGCGATCGATCGGGCAGCGCGCAAGATCGCGCTTCGCCCCATCAGCGCCGAGGAGGCCGCCCAGCCGGCACCCGCCAGCAGCGGCGCGGCCCCGCGCGTCGGCGACGTGGTCGAGGCGACCGTCGACAAGGTCGAGTCGTTCGGCCTCTTCGTCCGCTGGCCGGGCGGTCGGGGTCTCCTTCCGGCCGCGGAGCTCGGGACGCCACGCGGGGCCGATCTGCGTCGAAGCCACCCGGCCGGCACGAAGCTCAAGGCCGCCATCATCGAGATCGACGCCAAGGGGCGGTTGCGGCTGAGCAAGGTGGCCGCCGACCAGGCCGAGGAGCGGGCCGAGGTCGCCTCTTATCTCGAGAGCAGCGGCAAGGCCCCCGGCTTCGGAACGCTCGGCGATCTGCTCAAGGGAAGGAAGTCGTAGCCCGCGCGCGCTGTTCGCTTCGAAGTCACCTCTGAGACCGGAGTTTGGCGTGCTCGACGAACCGAAGCCCCGCTCGGCCCCTCCTTACCCGCTGCTCGCGCTCCTCGCCGCCTCGATTGGGGGCGGCGCCTACTGGTTGGGCCGCCGGGCGGGCACGAAGGTCGCCGCCCCCGCCGTCCTGAGCGAAAAGGTCGCCTCCGCCGCGGCGCCGACGGCCGTCGGGCCGCTCGCGCCGCCGCCCAGCCCGGCCGCGCCGGCTCCGCCAGCGGCGC